>NZ_AP024109.1:5950000-6690860 GCF_016591715.1 Mesorhizobium sp. J8 | reverse complement strand
AAGGGGTGGGTCCAGGCTGTGGGCAATTGTGGACAAGGCCGGATGGGCGGGCCTTGGGTAAAAAAGCGAGTGTATCAGATGGCCACTTGTCCACAATTCGACCCGCTGTAGGCTTTGTCGCGGCGCTGGGGACAAAATCGGGGATCAATTTTTCTTGGCCGGTTTCATCCACAGCACGCAGTTCGGAACGGAAAGCCCAAGCTTTTGACTCCAAACCCTGAATCCGCTTCGTCCCCAGAACCTTCCAAATTGCGAAAGCGAGCACGCGACAATATGCTGACTGGCCTTTTCGAGCCGCAGGCTGGACAGGTCGCAACCATCACAACCAACAGACTCTTAGAATCAGAAGACTCTTTTAAAATAGATATTTGATTTGAAGGACCGGAGAGGGCAGCGCTGGATGGCTGGGAAACGGATCGTGCTCGACGTCCTCAAGGGCGAGACGGTTTCACCGCCGCCGCTTTGGATGATGCGTCAGGCAGGCCGCTATCTTCCCGAATATCGCGAGACAAGGAAGCGGGCCGGATCCTTCCTCGATCTCTGCTATGACCCGGACCTCGCCGTCGAGGTGACGCTGCAGCCGATCGAGCGCTTCGGCTTCGATGCCTCGATCCTGTTCTCCGACATCCTCGTCGTGCCCAATGCGCTCGGGCGCGAGGTTCGTTTCGAGGAAGGCCGCGGGCCGGTCCTGAAGCCGATCTCGGTCGCCGAGATCCCGGCGTTGAACAGCGATGTGTTTCACGTGAATCTCGAACCGGTCTACGAGACCGTGCGCCGGCTGCGCGCGAAGCTACCCGACGAGACGACGCTGCTCGGCTTCTGCGGCGCGCCCTGGACGGTGGCGACCTATATGATCGCCGGCCACGGCACGCCCGACCAGGGCCCTGCCCGGCTTTTCGCCTATCGCGAGCCCGAGGCCTTCGCGAGGCTTTTGAAGACACTGGCCGATCATTCGGCCGCCTATCTCATCCGCCAGATCGAAGCCGGCGCCGATGCGGTGCAGATTTTCGATTCCTGGTCAGGCGTGCTGGATGAACCGTCCTTCGAGGATTTCTGTGTCGAGCCGGTGGCCGAGATCGTGCGTCAAGTGAAGGCGGTGCATCCCGATGTGCCGGTGATCGGTTTTCCCAAGGGCGCCGGCGAGCGCTATCGCGACTACAGGAAGAAGACCGGCATCGCCGGCCTCGGCCTCGACTGGACCGTGCCTTTGTCGATGGCGAAGGACTTGCAGCGCGACGGCGCGGTGCAAGGCAATCTCGATCCGCTGCGCCTGGTCGCCGGCGGCAAGGCGCTGGCCGACGGCGTCGATGCCATTCTGATGACTTTGGGCGGCGGACCGCTGGTCTTCAATCTCGGCCACGGCATCACGCCGGAGACGCCGGTGGCGCATGTCGAGGCGATGGTGAAAATGGTGAGGAGCCACCGATGAGCAACGAGAACAGCACGAGCCAGGCGATGAAGCGCATGGCGGTCGGCATTGCCGTGCTCGTCGTGCTGACGGCGCTGCTCTATTTCGTCGCCGGCGAAGGTTTTTATCCCTGGGCCAAGGCGATCCATGTGATTGCGGTCATCGCCTGGATGGCCGGCATGCTCTATCTGCCCAGGCTCTTCGTCTATCACGCCGATGCCGAGAAGGGCTCGGTGCAGTCCGAAACCTTCAAGGTGATGGAGCGGAGGCTGCTACGCGGCATCATCAATCCGGCGATGATCGTGACCTGGGTGTTCGGGCTTTGGATGGCCTGGAAGATATTCCACTTCGAAGGCGGCTGGCTGCATGCCAAGATCGCGCTGGTGCTCGTCTTGTCGGGCCTGCATGGCTATCTCGCCGCCGCGGGCAGGAAATTCGCCGAGGACAAGAACGAAAAACCGGCGAGGCACTGGCGGATCGTCAACGAGATCCCCACATTGCTGATGATCGTCATCGTCATCCTGGTGATCGTGAAGCCGTTCTAGATCAGGAACGCGGCCTTCCGAAAGATCGTTTCGAGGGCCACGTTTCAGCTTCCCCGACCCTGCCAGGATCCGCAAAAGGCGGCTTGCTCTTTCACGCGACCGACGATAAAAGACGGGTCTTCCTTCCCGTCATGCGCCGCCCCTTTCACTCGCTTTCGGCCGCGCCCGGCATTTGTCGTATTCAGCCGATTTTTCTCCCAAAAGCCTACCCAGAGTCTATCTAATGCAAGAAATGAAACTCGCAGAGTTCAAGAACAAGAAGCCGCCAGAGCTGATCGCTTATGCCGAATCGCTCGAGGTGGAGAACGCCAGCGTCATGCGCAAGCAGGAGCTGATGTTCGCGATCCTGAAGAAGCTCGCCGCTCAGGATATCGAGATCATCGGCGACGGCGTCGTCGAGGTGCTGCAGGACGGTTTCGGCTTCCTGCGCTCGGCGAACGCCAACTACCTGCCGGGCCCCGACGACATCTACATCTCGCCGTCGCAGATCCGGCGCTTTTCGCTCAAGACTGGCGACACGGTCGAAGGACCGATCCGCAGCCCGAAAGAGGGCGAGCGCTATTTCGCGCTGCTCAAGGTCAACACCATCAATTTCGACGATCCGGAAAAGATCCGGCACAAGATCCACTTCGACAATCTGACGCCGCTTTATCCGACCAAGCGGCTGAAGATGGAGGTCGACAATCCGACCTCGAAGGATATCTCGCCGCGCGTGATCGACCTGGTGGCGCCGATCGGCAAGGGCCAGCGCGCGCTGATCAACGCGCAGCCGCGCACCGGCAAGACGGTGCTGATGCAGAACATTGCCCATTCGATCACCGCCAACCATCCCGAATGCTACCTGATCGTGCTTCTGATCGACGAGCGTCCTGAGGAAGTGACCGACATGCAGCGCTCGGTGAAGGGCGAGGTGATTTCCTCGACCTTCGACGAGCCGGCGGCGCGCCACGTGCAGGTCGCCGAAATGGTGATCGAGAAGGCGAAGCGCCTGGTCGAGCATGGCCGCGACGTGGTCATTCTGCTCGATTCGATCACGCGCCTCGGCCGCGCCTACAACACCGTCGTGCCGTCATCCGGCAAGGTGCTGACCGGCGGTGTCGACGCCAACGCGCTGCAGCGGCCGAAGCGCTTCTTCGGCGCCGCCCGCAACATCGAGGAAGGCGGCTCGCTGACCATCATCGCCACCGCGCTGATCGACACCGGCAGCCGCATGGACGAAGTCATCTTCGAAGAGTTCAAGGGTACCGGCAACTGCGAAATCCAGCTCGACCGCAAGGTGGCCGACAAGCGCATCTACCCGGCGATGGACATCCTCAAATCGGGCACCCGCAAGGAAGACCTGCTCGTTCCGCGGGCGGACCTGCAGAAGATCTTCGTGCTGCGCCGCATCCTGGCGCCGATGGGCACGACCGACGCGATCGAGTTCCTCATCGACAAGCTCAAGCAGACCAAAACCAACGCTGACTTCTTCGATTCGATGAATACGTGATCGGGGCGCTTCCCCTTCCCCCCTTGTGGGGGAAGGTGGATCGGCGCGTAGCGCCGAGACGGATGAGGGGTGTTCCAGCGGAGTGAGGCGCTGGCTTTCCCTGGAGCACCCCTCATCCGTCGCCTTCGGCGACACCTTCTCCCACAGGGGGAGAAGGAAAGGCGCGTCGCCGCAACAGCTTTTCCAACTCCGCCGCATCCGTCACCGCCGGCAGGCACACCTGCCCGCTGCAGAACCAGGCGCCTGCCTTGTCCGTCGGCGGCAGCACACCGCCCGGCAGGAGCGGTCGATTCGCCTCCGTACCGATCGGCACGATGATATCGACCCGACGCGGATCGGGATTCCGATTCGCAACCGGAACGAGGCTTGGGGACTCTGGCTGGTCTATAATGACGAGCTTCAACGGCTCGAGCGCGAGGACACAGGCGTTGACGATGCCGGCCTGGCCGTAGGCCTGCTGGGATGCGCGGCCCATGGCATGCTCGGCGGTCGTCCAGGCCTTTTCCCAGAGATTGAGATCGCCGGTGAGCGATGAGAGCCGCACCAGCGCCTCGACAATCTGGTTGGTGGCCGAGGGGATCGCTTCATCGACATCGCCGCGGATGCGGATCGGAACGTCGCCGCTGTCCGACGCCGTCAGCCAGTAGCCGGTCTTGTCGCTGTCCAGGTGCCAGCGGTCGAGCTCGCCGATGAAGTGCCTGGCGCGATCCGAAAAGGCCGGATCGCCCGTTGCCTCGAACAGCGCGATCGCCGCATTGGCCATGGCGGCATAGTCGCTGGACAGCGCCGGAAAGAGTTTCTTCGCGCCCAGCATGGAATGCGGCAGCCGGCCGTCCTGCCCGGCCTGCACAATATGAGCGAAGGCCTTGGCCGCGGCGTCGATCCAGTCGCGGCGCCCGAGCGAACGGCCCGCCTCGGCGAGTGCCGCAATCACCAGTCCGTTCCAGTCGGTGAGCGCCTTGCCGTCACGGCCGGGCCTGACGCGCTGTTCGCGAACAGCCAGGAGCTTCGCTTTCAAAGGAGCAAGCTGACCGTAGTCGGCAATGCCCCGACTTTGCTGGGCTTCGGTCTGGCGGATGATCGGCTTGCCTTCCCAGCCATGCGGCGCGGCGAGCTCGAAATAGTCGAAGAAGGTCGAGGCATCGCCGCCAAGCGCGGCTTCGACTTCCTCGCGGCTCCACGTGTAGAAAAGCCCCTCCTCGCCATCGCTGTCGGCGTCGAGGCTGGCGGCGAAGGCGCCGCCCTCGACCCGCATCTCGCGCAGCAGCCAGGCGACGGTTTCTTCGATTCGGACCCGGAACAGGTCGTTTCCGGTGGCAGCAAATGCCCAGTTGCACAGGCGGATCAGCTGGGCATTGTCGTAAAGCATCTTCTCGAAATGCGGCACCAGCCATTCGGCGTCAGTCGAATAGCGGCTGAGGCCGCCGCCGACGTGATCGTAGATGCCGCCGGCAAGCATCTTCTCGAGGCTGGAGAGCACGGCGTCGCGGTGGTTCACCTGGCCGTCGCGCAGCCAGGAGAGCCAAAGCGTGTGCATGAAGGGCGCGTTGGGGAATTTCGGCGCGCCTTTCAGGCCGCCGAGGTCGCGGTCGATCATGCCGTCGATGCGGCCGGCGAGATCGGCCAGCGTGTCGCGATCGAGCAGCGCCTTGCCTTTGGCGCCAGCCAGCCGCTGCTCGACATGGGCGGTCAGCCCGTCGCCGCTTTCGGCGAGGCTCTGCTTTTTCTCGCGCCAGGCCTTGTCGACCGCTTCCAGCACCTGGATGAAACCAGGCCGCCCGTAACGCGCCTCGCGCGGAAAATAAGTGCCGCCCCAAAAAGGCTTGCCGTCGGGCGTCAGGAACATGGTCAGCGGCCAGCCGCCCTGCTCGCCCATGGCATGGAGCGCGGCCATATAGATCTGGTCGATGTCCGGCCGTTCCTCGCGATCGACCTTGATATTCACGTAGAGCCGGTTCATGACGGCCGCCACGGCGTCGTTTTCGAAGCTTTCATGGGCCATGACATGGCACCAGTGGCAGGCGGCGTAGCCGATGGAGAGCAATATAGGCCGGCCCAGCTCCTTGGCTTCGGCAAGGGCGGCCGGCGACCAGCCGCGCCAATGGACGGGATTGTCGCTGTGCTGCCGCAGATAGGGGCTGGCTTCGTCGGCAAGCAGGTTTCGCGCGGGCAAGGTCACGTTTGGCGGCTCGGCATTCGGGTTCGATGGGGCAAGGCCGGAGCATGATGGCGATAGGCGTGAAGCGGCCGACATGCTCTATCCTCTAATCTAGGCGGTTCGGCAGGTCCGGCAAATGGTTTCGCCAATGGCTTCGAAGGATTCGATCGCAGCGCTTTCCAGCGGCCGCCTCCCCGCCGGGATCGCGGTGATCCGCATTTCCGGCCCTGTGACTCGATTCGTGGTCGAAACGATCGCCGGGCCTGTTAAGGATCGGTTTACCAATTTGCGGAAGCTCAGGGCGGCGGACGGCTCGACGATCGACCACGGGCTCGTGCTGTTTTTTCCGGGGCCCGGCAGCTTCACCGGCGAGGACGTCGCCGAGTTCCAGGTCCATGGCAGCCGCGCGGTCGCGGCCAAGATGCTGGAGACGATCACCAGCTTCGAAGGCGTCAGGCATGCCGAGCCGGGGGAATTCACCAGGCGCGCCTTTCTGAATGGCCGCCTGGATCTGGTCGAGACGGAAGCGCTGGCCGATTTGGTCAATGCGGAGACGGAAGCGCAGCGCCGCTTCGCGGTGCGCAATGCCGAGGGCGCGCAGAGCGAACTCTACTCAGGCTGGCGCCGACGGCTGATCCATGCCCGGGCCATGATCGAAGCGGATATCGACTTCGCCGACGAGGAGGACGTGCCGGGTTCCGTTTCGGGGACGGTCTGGTCGGACGTGTCGGCGATGGTTGGCGAGATCGAACGGCACATCGATGGGTTCAAGGCCGCGGAGATCATCCGCGACGGTTTCGAAGTGGTGATCCTCGGTGCGCCGAATGCCGGCAAATCCAGCCTGTTCAATGCCTTGGCGCGGCGCGAGGCCGCGATCGTCACCGACGAGCCAGGCACGACGCGCGATCTGCTTGAGGTCGTCATGGACCTCAACGGGCTGAAGGTCCGGCTTGTCGACACGGCCGGGCTGCGTGAGGCTCCGGGCAAGGTCGAGTCGATCGGGATCGAGCGGGCGCGCGCCAAAGCGGAAGGGGCGGATCTGGTCCTGTTGCTGGAGGATATGGCCGACCCGGTTTCGGTCGGCAATGTCCCAAGCGGGATCCCGCTGCTTAGTATCGGAACCAAGTCGGATATCGCCGATGCCGGCGTCGGTGCTTATGACCTGGTGATTTCTTCCAAGGACGGCAGCGGCCTGGATCGGCTGCTGGACGAGATCGGGACCCGTGCCGCCCTTGTGGTTGGCGAGGCGGGTGATGTCCTGCCATCCAGACTGCGCCATGTCGAACTGCTTGGGGAAGCATCGGTTTTCCTGCGGGCGGCGCTGTCAGGGCACAGCCCGGAGTTGCGCGCCGAGGATTTGCGGCTGGCCGCCGAGCGCCTCGGACGCATCGTCGGCGCCGTCGACGTCGAGGATCTGCTGGACGTCATCTTTTCGCAGTTCTGCATTGGTAAGTGATTCACGTGAAACACGGACTTTGCCTACCCCGCAATGATTCACGTGAAACACGCCGGCGGCATGTGAAAGCTAGCCATTCATTGTTTCACGTGAAACGATCCACCTCTTCTTGACAGCGGCCGGCGTCGGGGACATGTGTCAATCCATCTCTGAAAGCGGATTCTTGGAAAATGACCGATCACTATGATGTGGTGGTGGTGGGCGGCGGCCATGCCGGATGCGAGGCGGCAAGTGCTGCCGCGCGCGCCGGCGCCCGGACCGCGCTGGTCACGCTGCGCTTCGATACGATTGGCGTCATGTCCTGCAATCCCGCGATCGGGGGTCTCGGCAAGGGCCATCTCGTGCGGGAGATCGACGCCATGGATGGGTTGATGGGCCGCATCGCCGATGCCGCCGGTATCCAGTTCCGCCTGCTCAACCGGCGTAAGGGCCCCGCCGTGCGGGGGCCGCGCACCCAGGCCGACCGCAAGCTTTATCGCCTGGCCATGCAGGAAGCGATTCGGCAGCAGAACGATCTCGACGTGATCGAGGGCGAAGTTCTTGACCTTGAGATCGAAAACGGTCGCGTCGCAGCCGTGCTGGTTTCCGGCAACCGGCGGCTGGCCTGCGGCGCCGTCGTTCTGACCACCGGGACTTTCCTGCGCGGGCTGATCCACATCGGCGATAGGAAGATCGTCGCCGGGCGCATGGACGAGCAGGCAAGCCACGGCCTGTCGGCGACGATGGCGCGCGCGGGTTTCAAGCTCGGTCGCCTGAAGACCGGAACGCCCCCTCGCCTCGACGGCCGCACCATCGACTGGGCCTCGCTGGATTCCCAAGCCGCGGACGAGGATCCGGTGCCGTTCTCGCTGATGACCGACGCGATCGCCAATCCGCAGATCCACTGCGGCATCACCCGGACCATGCCGGCGACGCATGAGCTGATCCGCGCCAATCTCGGCCGCTCGGCCATGTATTCCGGTTCGATCGAGGGGGTCGGGCCGCGCTATTGTCCATCGATCGAGGACAAGATCGTCAAGTTCGGCGACCGTGAAGGCCATCAGATCTTTCTCGAGCCGGAAGGGCTCGACGACGACACCGTCTATCCGAACGGCATTTCGACCTCGCTGCCGGAGGATGTGCAACTCGACATCTTGAAGACCATTCCGGGGCTCGAAAAGGCCACCGTGCTGCAGCCGGGCTACGCCATCGAATATGACCATGTCGATCCACGTGAGCTCAAGACGACGCTGGAGACGAAGCGCGTTGCTGGCCTGTTCCTGGCCGGGCAGATCAACGGCACGACCGGATATGAAGAGGCAGGCGCGCAAGGGCTGCTCGCCGGGCTCAACGCGGCGCGCAAGGCAGCCGGCGGCGCCGACGTCGTGCTCAGCCGCACCGAAGCCTATATCGGCGTGATGGTCGACGATCTGACCAGCCGGGGCATCGCCGAGCCCTATCGTATGTTCACCTCGCGTGCCGAGTTCCGGCTTTCGCTGCGCGCCGACAATGCCGACGAGCGGCTGACGCCGCTGGCTGATAACCTGGGCATCGTATCGTCGGAACGGCAGCGGCGTTTCGGCGGCATGGCGCGGAAGCTCGACGAGGCCCGTGCCTTGGCCAAGTTGGTCGCTTGGACGCCGAACGAGGCAGCGCGCCTCGGGCTGGAGATCAACCGGGATGGCGTTCGGCGTTCGGCCTATGAGCTCTTGGCGTATCCGGGCGTCGATATGGCCCGGCTCACCCGCATGGAGCCGCGTTTCGCCATGCTCGACGCCAAGACCGCAGAGCGGCTCGAAACGGAAGCGAAATATTCGGTTTACCTCGAGCGCCAGCAGGCCGACGTGGCGCAGATCCGGCATGAGGAGTCGCGGCTCATTCCGGAGACAATCGATTTCTCCGATGTGCCGGGCCTGTCAAACGAACTGAAGCAGAAGATGAAAACGCGCCGGCCGCGTTCGATCGCTGATGCGCAACGCATGGAAGGCATGACGCCGGCGGCGCTTGCCATCATCGTCGCGCATGTCCGCAACGCCGAGCTTGCCGCGCGAAGGTCGGTGGCGTGAGTGCGGATGCATGGGTGGACCTGCAGGAAGCGGCAGGTCCGGTTTCACGTGAAACATTCGGGCGGCTGCAGGACTTCGAACAGCTGTTCCTGAAATGGAACCGCAGCATCAATCTGGCGGCGCCGTCGACGCTAGACGACGTCTGGCGCCGGCATATCCTGGACAGCGCCCAGCTCGCGCGAATCGCGCATACCGCCACACGCTGGGTCGATCTCGGCTCAGGTGGTGGGTTTCCTGGATTGGTGCTCGGCTTCCTCCTCAAAGAGCGTCCCGGCGCATCGATCGATCTTGTCGAGAGCAACCGCAAGAAGGCGTCGTTCCTGCAGTCGGTCGTCGGCCAGTTCGATTTGCCGGCGCGCGTTCTAGCCAGGCGCATCGACGATAGCTATGCGCTTGTTTCAGAACCCGAAATCGTCACGGCGCGGGCGCTGGCGGCACTCCCGAGCCTGCTCGACCTGGCCGCACCCTGGCTTGTGAAAGGGGCGCGCGCGCTATTCCATAAAGGCCGGGATTACCGCGCCGAAGTGGAAGAAAGCACTCACCGCTGGGCCTTCGATCTGGTAGAACATTCGAGCATGACCGACCCACATGGTGTCATCCTCGAAATCAGCGATTTGCGTCCGGCGAAACAGCAATGAATTACTGGCATAGACCCATGAGCACAGCACCGCGTATCATCACCGTCGCCAACCAGAAGGGCGGCGTCGGCAAGACGACGACGGCCATCAACCTGGCCACGGCGCTGGCTGCGATCGGCGAGCGCGTGCTGATCGTCGACCTCGATCCGCAGGGCAATGCCAGCACCGGCCTCGGTATCGACCGCAAGGACCGCACCGTCTCGTCCTATGACGTGCTGACCGGCGAGCTCGAGCTGGAAGCAGCCGCCGTGCCGACGGCGGTGCCGGGCCTCTCCATCGTGCCCTCGACGCTCGACCTGCTCGGCATCGAGATGGAGATCGCCTCGGCGCCCGACCGCGTGCTCAGGCTGCGCAACGCGTTGCGTGCCGCGGCCGAGCGTTCGGCGCCGTTCGGCTATGTGCTGATCGACTGCCCGCCCTCGCTCAACCTTTTGACTTTGAATTCAATGGCAGCAGCCGATTCCGTTCTCGTGCCGCTGCAATGCGAGTTCTTCGCGCTCGAAGGCCTCAGCCAGTTGCTGGAAACGGTGGAGCAGGTCCGCAACACGATCAATCCGGACCTTACCATCCAGGGCATCGTGCTCACCATGTATGACGGGCGCAACAACCTCGCCAACCAGGTGGTGCAGGATGTGCGCACTCATATGGGCGACAAGGTCTATGAGACGATCATCCCGCGCAATGTGCGCGTTTCCGAAGCGCCGTCCTACGGCAAGCCGGCGATCCTCTATGACCTGAAATGCTCGGGCAGCCAGGCCTATCTGCAGCTCGCCTCCGAGGTGATCCGCCGCGAGCGCAAACTGCGCGCCGCCTGAGCATAGGCAACCGCCGAATTTGGTTAATCAGCCAATTCGATTCCGAAACGATCTGGACATTATAATGAGCGAAGACCAATCAAGAAAAAGACTGGGCCGTGGCCTCGCGGCGCTGATCGGCGAAATCGACCGTCCGGCGGCGCCGGAAAAGCCGAGCGCGGTCGTGGCGGCGGACGGCAAGGTGCCGATCGAATTCGTCAGCCCGAACCCGAAAAACCCGCGCCGGCATTTCGGCGACGCCGAGCTCACCGACCTTGCCCAGTCGATCCGCGAGCATGGCGTTGTGCAGCCGGTCGTGGCGCGTCCCTCGCCTTCGCAGCCCGGCCGCTACGAGATCATCGCCGGCGAGCGGCGCTGGCGGGCGGCGCAGCGCGCCGGCCTGACCGAGATCCCGCTGATCGTGCGCGACGTCAACGACCGCACCGCGCTGGAACTGGCGATCATCGAGAACGTGCAGCGCGCCGACCTCAATCCGGTCGAAGAGGCGCAAGGCTACCAGCAGCTCATCGACGAGCATGGCTACACCCAGGCCGATCTCGGCCAGGTGATCGGCAAGAGCCGCAGCCATGTCGCCAACACGCTCAGACTGCTGAAGCTGCCGCCCGTCATCCACTCGATGCTGGTCGATGGCGACCTGTCGGCTGGCCATGCCCGCACGCTGGTCACGGCCGAGGACCCGGCCGGGCTTGCCAAGCGCATCGTCAAGGAGGGGCTTTCCGTGCGCCAGGCCGAGGCGTTGGCGCAGATGCCCGCCGGTCCGACGCCGGCCAAGGCGAAGCCTGCCTCGGGCACGCCCGAGAAGGACCCCGACACGCTGGCGCTGGAGAAGCTGATGACCGACACGCTCGGCATGATCGTCAGCATCGAGCACAAGGCCAAGGGCGGCACGCTGCGCGTCGATTACCGCTCGCTCGAGCAGCTCGACGAACTCTGCCGGCGGCTGAAGGACGAGCGGTAGGTTACTGACCCGACACGGTATTTGGCGGTGGCTGAGGTTTTGGCTTAGAGCTGGATACGACTGATATATCGGTGATAGACAATGAAAGGGCTGGCGTTACGCTGGCCCTTTTTTGTTTGCGCGGGCGGGTGGCGAGGATAATGGGAGCTGCAAATCCCTCCCATACGAGGAGATGCCATAGCTGGACAGAGGAGCGCGCCCCTTTGTCCTGCCGGACATCTCTCCACAAGGGGAGATCGGCTGATTGCCTACCTCTGCCCTAGCCGCGCGCTCTCGATCGCGATCCCCAGCAGCGCCTGCCTGGCCAGCGCTTCCGACAAATCCGGCCGCTTGCGCGTTTGCAGCACGGCCGTCTGCAGCCGGCCGAGCGCGCGGCCAAGCGCCTCGACGTTCCAGCGCTCCAGCGTCTTCTCCACCAGCTTGCGGCGCGAGAAGAAGACGGGCGGGCGGGCGCCGGCGACGACCGAGGCCGCGTTGCGACCGCCGCTCTCCATCTGGCCGCGCATCACCTGGATCGCCTGCAATTGCCGCATCGCCGAGGACAGCACCAGGAAAGGGTGGCCGCCGGATTGGCAGTGGCGATTGAAGGCGATGTCGAAGTCGCCGATCCTGCCGTCCAGCATGGCGTCGACCGCGGCGTCGAAGGAAGCGCCGGAGACATCCCCCGACAAGGCATTGACGTCATCGACGTCGATTTCCTTCTGGCCGTGCGCATAGAGCACCAGCTTCTCGATCTCGCCGCGCGAGGCGAGGCGGTCGCCGCCGAGATTGCGGCGCAGCGCCTGGCGGGCGTCCAGCGTCATCGACATGCCGGCCTTGCGCAATTCGTCGTCGATCACCGTATCGAGGTCGCGGGCTTCGTCGGCGTAGCAGGGCAGAGCGATCGCGTTGGCGGCGGCCTCGACGATGGCCCTGAGGCCCGTGCCTTTCTTCAGGTCGCCTGCCTCGATGAGGATGATCGCATCCTTCGCCGGTTCATTCGTCAGAGCCTTGATGTCGTCGGCCAGCGCCTTCTGGCCGCTGGCATTGCGCACCCAAAGCAGCCGCCGGTCGGAAAACATCGGCACGGTGCGCGCCTCGTCGAGCAGCCGGCCCTCGTCGCGGTCGACCTCGGCGCCGTCGAGCTTCACCACCGAGAATGGGTCATCCAGCGGCAGGCCGGTTTTCGCGGCGAAGGCTTTCGCCCGCTCGGCGACAAGGCCGCGGTCTGGACCGTAAAGCAGGACGATACCCATGGCGGGATCGGGCCGCGCCAGCCACGAATCGACCTCGTATCCTTTCTTCTGTGCCATGCCGGGTGAGTTAGCATGAGGCGGGGGGCGAGTGAACGGAGAAGCGGCGGGCAGCGTCTCTTCCTTCTCCCCTTGTGGGAGAAGGTGGCCGCGAAGCGGCCGGATGAGGGGTGCTCCAGATGGCACCAGCGTCTCACTCCGCTGGAACACCCCTCATCCGTCTCGGCGCTGCGCGCCGATCCACCTTCTCCCACAAGGGGAGAAGGGGAGGCCGCGCCTAGCCTCACCGTCGCTTGCGTTAAATGACAGCAACCACACCGCAAACTTCCGCCAAATTGCGCGCAACTCAAAAACATCGACAAGAAATTTCGTCGCCATATCTGCATCTTGAGCCTGCGCGCCGCATCGGCCGGCCGAGGCCGACGGCCGGGGAGGAGGGCCGTGCCGAAGCCCGGTGAAATCGCACTGGTCTGGCGGCGCGGATGTGCCACTATCGCACCGGCAACATTGGAGGATGTGAGCTCATGGCCGATGCTGGAATGTTGCGGTTTCATGTGCCCGAGCCCGAGGTGCGGCCCGGCGGCACGCCCGACTTCTCGAATGTGACCATCCCCAAGGCCGGCTCGGTGCCGCGTCCCGAGATCGACGTCGATCCGCGCGCCATCCGCGACATGGCCTTTTCCATCATCCGGGTGCTGAACCGCGCCGGCGAGGCGGTCGGCCCGTGGGCGGGGCTGCTCAGCGACGAGGAACTGCTCGAAGGCCTGCGCCACATGATGACGCTCAGGACCTTCGACGCCCGCATGCAGATGGCGCAGCGCCAGGGCAAGACCTCGTTCTACATGCAGCATCTCGGCGAGGAGGCGGTGAGCTGCGCCTTCCGCAAGGCGCTTCAGCCGGGCGACATGAATTTCCCGACCTATCGGCAAGCCGGACTTCTCATCGCCGACGGCTATCCGATGGTCGCGATGATGAACCAGATCTATTCCAACGAGGCCGACCCGCTGAAGGGCCGGCAACTGCCGGTGATGTATTCCTCGAAGGAGCACGGCTTCTTCTCGATCTCGGGCAATCTGGCGACGCAATACATTCAGGCGGTCGGCTGGGCGATGGCTTCGGCGATCTCCAACGATTCGCGCATCGCCGCCGCCTGGATCGGCGACGGCTCGACGGCGGAGTCCGATTTTCATGCGGCGCTGGTCTTCGCCTCGACCTACAAGGCGCCCGTCGTGCTCAACGTCGTCAACAACCAGTGGGCGATCTCGACCTTCCAGGGCATCGCGCGCGGCGGCTCCGGCACGTTCGCCGCGCGCGGCCTCGGCTTCGGCATTCCTTCGCTGCGTGTCGACGGCAACGACTATCTCGCCGTCCAGGCGGTGGCGAAATGGGCGGTGGAGCGGGCGCGCCGCAATCTCGGGCCGACGCTGGTCGAATATGTCACCTACCGCGTCGGCGCGCATTCGACCTCCGACGATCCGTCGGCCTACCGGCCGAAAGCCGAATCCGACGCCTGGCCGCTCGGCGATCCGGTCATCCGGCTGAAGAACCACCTCATCCACAAGGGCGCCTGGTCCGAGGACCGCCACACCCAGGCGGAGGCCGAGATCCTCGAGACGGTGATCGCGGCGCAGAAGGAGGCCGAAAGCCATGGCACGCTTCATGCCGGCGGCAAGCCGTCGACGCGCGACATGTTCGAGGGCGTCTATGCCGAGATGCCGCCGCATCTGAGGCGGCAGCGCCAGCAGGCAGGGGTCTGAACCATGCCCAGACGCACCATGATCGAGGCGATCCGCGATGCCATGGACGTGTCGATGGCGCGCGACGAGCGCGTTGTCGTATACGGCGAGGATGTCGGCTTCTTCGGCGGCGTCTTCCGCGCCACGCAAGGCCTGCAGGCCAAATACGGCAAGAGCCGCTGCTTCGACGCGCCGATCAGCGAGTCCGGCATCGTCGGCTCGGCCATCGGCATGGCCGCCTACGGGCTGCGCCCTTGTGTCGAGGTGCAGTTTGCCGACTATGTTTATCCGGCCTACGACCAGATCGTCTCGGAGGCGGCGCGGCTGCGTTACCGCTCGAACGGCGACTTCACCTGCCCGATCGTGGTGCGCATGCCGACCGGCGGCGGCATCTTCGGCGGCCAGACGCACAGCCAGAGCCCTGAAGCGCTGTTCACCCATGTCTCCGGCCTGAAGGTGATCGTGCCCTCCAATCCGCACGACGCCAAGGGCCTGCTGATCGCGGCGATCGAGGATCCGCACCCGGTGATCTTCCTCGAGCCGAAGCGGCTCTATAACGGGCCGTTCGACGGCCATCACGACAAGCCGGTGACGCCCTGGTCGAAGCATGAGCTCGGCGAGGTTGCCGACGGCCATTACACGATCCCGCTCGGCAAGGCGGCGATCCGCCGCCAGGGCTCGGCGGTCAGCGTCCTCGCTTACGGCACGATGGTCTATGTGGCGCAGGCTGCCGCCGAGGAGACCGGCGTGGACGCCGAGGTCATCGACCTCAGGACTCTGCTGCCGCTCGATCTCGACACGATCGTCGCCTCGGTGAAGAAGACCGGACGCTGCGTCGTCGTGCATGAGGCGACGCTGACCTCCGGATTCGGCGCCGAGCTGGTGTCCCTGGTGCAGGAGAACTGCTTCTACCACCTGGAGGCGCCGGTGGCGCGCGTCGCCGGCTGGGACACGCCGTATCCGCATGCGCAGGAATGGGACTATTTCCCCGGCCCGGCGCGGGTCGGGCGCGCCTTGCTTGAAACATTGGAAGCTTAGGGAGGCCTGAGATGGGCGAACATGTCATCAAGCTTCCCGATGTCGGCGAGGGCGTAGCCGAGGCCGAGCTTGTCGAGTGGCATGTCAAGGTCGGCGACCTGGTGCGCGAGGACACGGTTCTTGCAGCCGTCATGACCGACAAGGCGACCGTCGAGATCCCCTCGCCGGTCGATGGCGAGATCCTGTGGCTCGGCGCCGAGATCGGCGACACGGTGGCGATCGGCTCGCCGATCGTGCGGCTGAAGGTAGCCGGCGAAGGCAATGTGAAGACGAACATCGGTGGCGGCGACGCGCCGAAGCCCGAGGCTCCAGCCAAGCCGGCCGAGCCGAAAGCGGAACCGCAACCGAGCAGCCCGAAGCCTGCACCAAAGCCAGCCGACCCGCCGGCCCAGATTTCGCCGGCAGCCGCGCCAAGGGCCGCGCGCCCCTCAGTGTCCGGCGCGCCGCGCGCGGAAGGCGAGAAGCCGCTCGCTTCGCCCGCCGTCCGCCTGCGCGCCAAGGAAGCCGGCATCGATCTGCGTCAGGTGCCGGGCAGTGGCCCGGCCGGGCGCATCAGCCATGAGGACATCGATGCCTTCGTCGCGCGGGGCCCGCAGCTGGCCCGCGCCACCGGACTTGCGCGCAAGGATGGCGTCGAGGACATCAAGGTCGTGGGGCTCAGGCGAAAGATCGCCGAAAAGATGTCGCTGGCGAAATCGCGCATCCCGCACATCACCTATGTCGAGGAGATCGACGTCACCGCGCTGGAGGAATTGCGCGCGACGCTGAACAAGGAGAAGCGTGGAGATCGCCCGAAGCTGACGCTGCTCCCTTTCCTGATGCGGGCGATGGTGAAGGCGATCGCCGAGCAGCCCAACCTCAACGCGCTGTTCGACGACGATGCCGGCATCATCCACCAGCATGAGGGCATCCATATCGGCATCGCCGCTCAGACGCCGAACGGGCTGGTGGTGCCGGTGGTGAAGCACGCCGAGGCGCGCGACCTGTGGGACTGCGCCACCGAGGTCAACCGGCTCGCCGATGCGGCGAAGGCCGGTACGGCGAGCCGCGAGGAGCTTTCCGGCTCGACCATCACCATCACCTCGCTCGGCGCCATGGGCGGCGTGGCGACCACGCCGGTCATCAACTATCCGGAAGTGGCGATCATCGGCGTCAACAAGATCATGGTGCGGCCGGTGTGGGACGGCACGCAGTTCATCCCGCGCAAGATGATGAACCTGTCGTCCAGCTTCGACCACCGCGTGATCGATGGCTGGGACGCCGCGGTTTTCGTCCAGCGCATCAAGGCGCTGCTGGAAACGCCGGCGCTGATTTTTGTGGATTGAATGACAATGGTCGCACCCCCTCACCCGGATTGCCAACCGAATTGCGGAGGGCAATTCGGGGCGATCCGACCTCTCCCCGAGGGGAGAGGTGGTCGCCGGCGCCTCCGCTGTCCTCTTCTCCCCTTGGGGAGAAGGTGGCCGCGAAGCGGCCAGATGAGGGGGTTTCCCCCAACCAAAATAGTGTGACCCATGAAAGAAATCTCCTGCAAGCTGCTCGTCATCGGCGCCGGCCCGGGCGGTTATGTCTGCGCCATCCGCGCCGGACAGCTCGGCGTCGACACGGTCATCGTCGAAGCCGGCAAACCGGGCGGCACCTGCCTCAATGTCGGCTGCATTCCCTCCAAGGCGCTGATCCATGCGGCGGAGGAGTTCGAGAAAATAGCGCGTGTGGCCGGCGGCAAGGATCCGCTCGGCATCAAGGTCGCCGCGCCGACGCTCGACCTGGCTCGCACCGTCGCTTGGAAGGACGGCATAGTTAGCCGGCTCAACAGCGGGGTCGCCGGATTGCTGAAGAAGGCCAAGGTCAAGACCGTGCAGGGCTGGGCGACGTTCCGGGACGGCAAGACCGTCGAGGTCGAGACCGAGACCGGCACGCAGGTGATCCGGGCCGAAATGGTGGTGATCGCCACGGGATCGGCCCCGGTCGAATTGCCGTTCCTCCCCTTCGGCGGCCCGGTCATTTCGTCAACCGAGGCGCTGGCGCTGAGCGAGGTGCCGAAGAAGCTCGCGGTCATCGGTGGCGGCTATATCGGGCTGGAGCTCGGCATGGCCTTCGCGAAGATGGGTTCGAAAGTCACCGTGGTCGAAGCGCTGTCGCGGGTGCTCGCGCAATATGACGCCGAACTGACGCGGCCGGTGCTCAAACGGCTCGGCGAGCTCGGCGTCGAGGTCATGACCGGCGCGAAGGCCAAAGGCTTGTCGACCCAGGGACAGGCGGGCAAGGGCGATGCGCTGCTGGTCGAGACGGCTGACGGCAAGAACGCCAAGATCGCCGCCGACAAGATTCTTGTCACGGTCGGCCGCAAGCCGCTGACCGAAGGCTGGGGGTTGGAGCAGATCGACCTCGACATGGCGGGCAAATTCATCCGCATCGACGACCAGTGCCGTACTTCCATGCGAGGCATCTACGCCATCGGCGACGTGACCGGCGAGCCGATGCTGGCGCATCGCGCCATGGCGCAGGGCGAGATGGTGGCCGAGATCGTCGCCGGCCACAAAAGAAGCTGGGACAAGCGCGCCATTCCGGCGATCTGCTTCACCGATCCGGAGCTGGTCACCGCCGGCCTGTCACCCGAGGAGGCGAAGGCGCTCGCCGGTGAGATCAAGATCGGCCAGTTCCCGTTTGCCGCCAACGGCCGCGCCATGACCAAACAAGGCGAGGACGGCTTCGTACGGGTGGTGGCGCGCGCGGACAATCACCTGGTGCTGGGCATCCAGGCGGTCGGGCAGGGCGTGTCGGAACTGTCGGCGGCCTTCGGCCTGGCGCTGGAGATGGGCGCGCGGCTGGAGGACATCGCCGGCACGATCCACGCGCATCCCACGCAGGGCGAAGGTTTTCAGGAAGCAGCGTTGAAGGCGCTGGGCCATGCGCTGCATGTTTGAGGCGGTTCCCCCTTCTCCCCTTGTGGGAGAAGGTGTCGCCGAAGGCGACGGATGAGGGGTGTTCCAGGGAAAGCCGACGTCTCACTCCGCTGGAGCACCCCTCATCCGTCTCGGCGCTACGCGCCGATCCACCTTCTCCCACAAGGGGAGAAGGAGAAGACGGCGCCGCTCACCCCGCCAGCCGGCTCGCCATCTCGTGCTGGGCGTAGGCGCGGCCGAAGCGGTTGGCGAGGAAGGCGTCCAGCGCGATGTCTTCCTGGCGCACGAAACCCTTGGTGGGCAGCGAGCCGTCGGCCAGCATGTCGAGCACGGCGCAAATGCCGGAGGCGGTGGTGATCTGGATGGCGCTGCGCACGATGTTGCCGACCCGCTGCGAATAGATCTTGTTGGCGTAGGTCTCCTGCAGCAGGCGGCCGTTGCGGCGGCCCGAGACGGTGACGAAGACGATGACCACGTCCTGCATCGTCGCCGGCAGGGCGCTCTCGAAGATGTCCTTCAGCACGTCGCGGCGGTGGCGGAGCCCTAGGTCGTTGAGCAGCGCCTTCATGATCGCGGCGTGGCCGGGGTAGCGGATGGTGCGGTAGTTCAGCGTGCGCACCTTGCCCTTCAGCGTCTCTGCCAAGGTGCCGAGGCCGCCCGAAGTGTTGAAGGCCTCATAGGTGACGCCGTCGAGCGAGAACTCCTCGCGCTCTTCCAGCGGCGGCACTTCGATCAATTCGCCCTCGACGATCGCCTCGCAGGGCTCGCAATATTCGTTGATGACGCCGTCGGTGCTCCAGGTGAGATTGTAGTTCAGCGCGTTGGACGGATATTGCGGCAGCGCGCCGACGCGCATGCGCACGCTTTCCAAGGTGTCAAAACGGCTGGCGAGATCGTTGGCGACGATCGAGATGAAGCCCGGCGCCAAGCCGCATTGCGGAATGAAGGCGCTCCTGGCCTCCCGCGCCAGCTCCTTCACCCGGCGGGTCGAGACCACGTCCTCGGTGAGATCGAGATAATGCACGCCGGTGGCGGCCGCCGCGTCGGCGATGCGGGTGGTGAGGTGGAAGGGCGCGGCGCTCAAGACGGCGAACTTGCCGGCAAGGATCTTTTCCAGCTCGCCCGCAGCAGCGATGTCCAGCTCCTTAGTCTCGACGCCGGCCGGCAGCTCGGCGGCGGCGAGCTGGGCGGCGGAGCGGTCGACGAGCGTGACGCGATAGTCGCCCGAGGCGCTCAGCATTTCCGCAATGGTCGAGCCGATCTTGCCGGCGCCGACGACAACGATGTTCTTCATGATCAATTCCCCGCAATCTCGGTTTGCGCCAATTCGGCGGGAATCATCGCAGCTTGCCTGTCGAAAGGAAGCGTGGAATATAGCAATATGACGCTGAATTTTAGGCGATTTGCCGAAAGATTTCGTCGAAATGATCAGTGAAGCCGAACAGGCCTTGCTTTCCCTCTTGCGCGCCAATGCGCGGGCCTCGACCGCCGAGCTGGCGCGGCAGCTCGGCGTGTCGCGCACCACGGTGCAGAGCCGCATCGAACGGTTGGAGCAGCGCGGCATCATCACGGGCTATGGGGTCAGGCTGTCGCCGGACTACGAGCAGGGCCTGGTCAAGGCGCATGTGCTGCTCACCGTGACGCCGAAGCTCGCCGACAAGGTGGTGCGCAGTCTCGAGGCGATGCCGCCGGTGCGTACCGTGCATTCGGTGAGCGGCAATTTCGACATGATCGTCATCGTCGACGCGCCGTCGATCCGCGATCTCGACGCGCTGCTCGACAGGATCGGCGCGATGGAGGGCGTGGAGCGGACATCGTCGTCGATTATCCTGTCGACGCGGGTGGACCGGTAGCGCCAAATCTTCCCCCTTCAGAGGAGCGCTATCGCACCGGAGTTTTGAGCGGCTGGCTGGGGTTATACAGATGCGTAAGGCGCCCCAGGGTGGGAGGGTCCCGCCTCAGGTCACCGGCGTTCGCACCGCGGGAAGGCTGACGGTCACGCCAAGACCGGGATTGCGATCCTCGAGCGTTATCGCGGCGCCATGCAGGTCGGCCACGGCCTTGACGAGGCTGAGCCCCAGACCGCTGCCCGGCGTGGTGCGGCTGGCATCCAGCCGGTAGAGCCGGCGGAACACTTTTTCGCGCTCCTCGGCGGGAATGCCCGGGCCGTTGTCGCGGACGTGGATGAGGACATGGCCGCCTTCGCCGGTCACGGAAAGCTCGATCGCGGTGCCCGGCGGGCAGTGTCTCAGCGCGTTCTCGACCAGATTGGCGAGCATCTGCATCAGCAGGTCACGGTCGCCGTGCACATACCATTTCGTGCCCGGAACGACTGTCGTCGACAGGGATTTGCCGTCGTCCTCCGCGACATCGGCATAAACCTCGCCGATGGTCTCGACCACCGGCCCGACATCGAGATCGACGAAGCGCGCCTTGCGGGCGCCGGCCTCGATCTGGGCGATGCGCAGAAGCGCGTCGAAGGTGCTGTTGATCTGCTGGCTTTCGGCGCGGGCGTCGATCAGCTCGGCGGCGATGTCCTCCCCCGACACCGTCTTGTCGGCAGCGGATTCCAGGATCATCTGCAGCCGGTTGAGCGGCGTCTTGAGATCATGGGCGATGTTGGCGCTCACCTCGCGCATGCCGTCGACCAGGGCCGACAGCCGCTCAAGCGCCGCATTCACCTGGGCCGAGACGGCGTCGATGTCGTCGCCGCTGCCGATCAGGGGTATGCGCGCGTCGAGCCGGCCATGCGAGACGTCGTCCATGGTGTTGGCGATGCCGTCGAGGCGCCGCTGCACGCGCGAGGCAAGCACGGCGCCGCCGCCAACCGCCAGAACGGTGATGAACAGCGTCGCCCAGCCGAAGCTCATCAACACGATCCGTTCGAGATCCTCGGTTTCCGAAAGCGAGAAGGCGACCGTCAAATTGTTGTCGCCGACCGTACCGGAATAGGCGCGATACTCGGTGCCGGGCGGCACGCCCGGCAAGTCGACGGCGAACACGGAAAAGCCGTCCGGCAGGCCGGAGGCGGTGAAATCGCCCGCGAGGCGGTTGCCGCCCTTGTCGGTGAGCGAAAAAATCTCGTCCTTGTCCTGGCTGAACTGGGCGTGGTCCCTCACCGCGCTGGTGAGGTCCTCCTCGTCGCTCTCGGAATAGGTCGCCGCGATGAGCGAATAGGTCTCCTTGATCGACTGATCGAGCTGCCTGGCGAGCGAGGCGCTCATCAATTGATAGACGACCGCGCCGGACAGGATGAAGGCCAGCAGGAACAGGAAGGCGAAGGTCAGCGCCAGCCTGAACGGCGTGCTGCGCAGCAGGCGGGAGCGTGCCTCGCTCATCCCAGATCCATGACCGATGCGCCGATCCCGGAGCCGCGCATGCGTCCAAACCTCCCGCGGCAATTCCAGGAAAAGCCTATAGCGCATTTCCATCCGGAATTGCGTGAAAACGGAGAGTTAAAGCAGGTCGTAGAACCTATCAAACGCCGAACCGCTTCAAGTCGGAACATGCAGGCTGTAGCCGGTGTTGCGCACGGTGTGGATCAGCGGCACGTCGAACGGCCTGTCGACCTTGGCTCTCAGCCGGCTGATATGCGTTTCGACGACGCTGGTCTTGGGGTCGAAATGAAAATCCCAGACGCGCTCCAGGAGCATGGTGCGGGTGATGACGCGGCCCTCGCCGCGCATCAGCACTTCGAGCAGGCTGAATTCGCGCGGCTGCAGGTCGATCGGCTGGCCCTGCCGGGTTACCCGGCGCTGAATCAGGTCCATCTCGAGATCGGCGACGCGCAAAGCCGTCTTCTGCTCCTGCGCCGCCGGACGGCGGCCGAGCGCGTTTATGCGCGCAAGCAGCTCGGAAAAGGCGAAGGGCTTGACCAGATAGTCGTCGCCACCCGCTTCGAGACCCTCGACGCGGTCGTCGACGCCGCCGATCGAGGTCAGGAAGATGGTCGGCGTGCGGATGCCGGCGGCGCGCACCGCCTTGATCATCGACAGGCCGTCGAGGCCGGGCACCATGCGGTCGGCGACGATCACGTCATAGGCGTTGCGTGTCGCTGCGAACAGGCCGTCATGACCGTCGCGCAGCAAATCGCAGACATGGCCGGCCTCGGTCAGTCCCCTGACGATATAGTCGGCGGTTCTCGGATCGTCTTCAACAAGCAGAAGTCGCATCGCTGTCCTTGCCGCCTCAACCTCACCGGCATGGTAGCGCCGGCTGCGGCTTTTCTTGGCTGGCTTCTATGTCCTCGTTTGGCCCGGTTCCGGAGGGAAATCCCGCGCCACCCGTTGATGGAATTGCTCTAACCATCTGTTTTTACGCGTTGCCGGGGCGAAGGCCGCAACACATTTTTGCGAGAAGTGCTTTAATCGAGCAGGGCCTGTTCGTCCTCATCGATCAGCCTCTTCAGCGTCATGTAAAGAACGATGATCACGATGCAGCCGAGGAAGGTCAGGCTGGTGGAGGTGG
This sequence comes from Mesorhizobium sp. J8, assembly GCF_016591715.1. NCBI lineage: Bacteria > Pseudomonadati > Pseudomonadota > Alphaproteobacteria > Hyphomicrobiales > Phyllobacteriaceae > Mesorhizobium > Mesorhizobium sp. J8. The sequence goes on along the minus strand of NZ_AP024109.1, from coordinate 6,667,969 downwards.
TGCCGAAGCCCATGCCGCCATACGCCACCGGCTGCGACAGCAGGTCGCCGAAGGATGCGCCGAACGGGCGGGTCAGGATATAGGCGAGCCAGAAGGCGAGGGTGGCGTTGAGGCCAAGGAAGAACCAGGCGAGGGTAATCGCCGCGATCACGCCGCCGAAGATGAGGCCGGTGGCGAGATAGCCCAGGTCGAAGCGTTCGGCCACCAGATCGCCGGCGGCCGTTCCGAGCGAAAAGGTGAAGAGGATCGCCAGCCAGTAGAAGATCTCGCGCCGGGTGGTGAAGATGGTGTGGATCGAGAGCGTCTTTTCGCTGGCGTACCAGGCGACGAAGGTCAGGGCGAGGGCGACCGAGAAGACGATCGTCGTCGTCTCCAGCCGCACGCCGAAATTGTCGACGAGATTGTCGGCGACCAAGGTGCCGACGATGCTGATCAGCACGACCGCCAGCCAATAGGCCCAGGGCACGTAGCGCTTCCGCGCGAATTGCAGGGCGAGCGCGACAACCAGGACCCCGGTCATGATGAGCGAGGTGACGGCGAGGCCAAGGCCGAGATTGACGGCCAGATAGTCGGCCGCGGTCTCGCCCATGGTCACCGCCATGATCTTGATCAGCCAGAAATCGAGGGTGACGTCCGGGACCCGGTTCAACTCGGAATCGTGTTCAAGGACTGTCGCGGTCATGGCGATGTTCATTCCGGTCTCTCCGACGATCCATTTGCCGCCTGAAAATCGCATTTGGCGGCGATCGACAGGCTAGGCAGGCGAATTCACCGCAGCCTGTCCGCGCTCTTACAAATTCGTAAGGTCAGCCAAAAACACCCGCCGGCCCTCGCCATCACGTGACAGAGAAGCTAGAGAAGCCTTGGTGCCCCCGCGGCGCCGGAGCGGTGAGAAAGAATGGCCTACACGTCCCTCAAATCGGCGCCGAAAGCGTTCGACCAGCACAAGCGCCTGATCGTCGTGCAGGTGGCCGCCGTCCTTGCCGTGATCCTGCTTTTGTTCAGCAAGCCGGCGCTGGCCGAAGGGTCGAAGGGGCATGAGATCGTCGAGACGATCGGTTTTCTGATGGTGCTGGCCTGCTTCCTCGGCCGGCTCTGGAGCATCCTGTTCGTCGGCGGCAGGAAGAATGACGAGCTGATCGTCTCCGGCCCGTTCTCGATGACCCGCAATCCGCTCTATTTCTTCTCGACCCTCGGTGCGGCCGGTACCGGGCTGATGTTCGGTTCGGCGCTGGCGGCCATCGTGCTCGGCCTGGCGAGCTTCCTCGTCTTCCGTTTCACCGCGCGCAAGGAGGCCGAATATCTCGCCGGCAAGTTCGGCGCGGCTTACGCGGCCTATGCCGAGCGCACGCCGTCCTTCTGGCCGAACCCGCTGCTTTACCGCGACGAGGCGCAGTGGCTGTTTTCGACGAGCGCGCTGCGGAACACGTTCCGCGACGGCCTCTATTTCCTGGCTTTGTTTCCGATCATCGAGGCTGTCGAGTATCTGCGCCTCAGCGGAGACCTGCCGACGCTTTTCACGGTCTATTAGGTTCCCGGCGCGGGTTTGACTGGCGGCTATATGTTTGCCGGCAAGCGCCATACCTTGGAGATTGGCTGAAACGCCCATCGCGATCGTCATCCTATGGCGGAGCAAGGAGCGAAGCGACGCGCGCAGACCATAGGATCATGCCATTACCTTGAAGCGTCACAACGGTGCAGAATTCAGCCTCGGTGCATTCCACGGCTGAGGGCACGGCATGGATTCCAGGGTCTCCGCGACGCCGCTTCGCGGCTGCTCCGCCCTGGAATGACGAAGCTGCGAAGCTTCCGCCAATCTCCAGCGTTACGCGATCACCGCGCCTTACTGCGCGCGGCGCGGCGCGTGCTCTCCAGAAGAATTGCCAGGCAACCGGCGAGAAGCAGGACGCCGCCGACGAGCGGCGGCAGCGCCAGCAATTTCACCGCGGCGGTGATCAGCGCGATCAGGATCAGCGCCAGCAGCGCCAGGCTGCCGTCGTCGACGAACATGCCGATCAGTTCCTTGAAGACGAGACGGATCACGCTCATCGGGCAACTCCTTGCGTGGCCGCCGGGTAAGTGCCGCGCAGCCAGCGAACGATGGCGAAGGATGCGGCGGCAATGACAACGAAGATGGCGAGCAGCGCGAGGTCCTCGCCCGGCCATTCAGCGCCGAGGCCTTCGCCGGTCCAGAACACGCCGAAACTGGTCAGCATCAGCCCGACCATGAATTTCAGCGAATTCTCAGGCACGCGCGCCAGGGGCCGGTGCACGGCAAGGCCGATCAGCATCACCAGCACGAAGGCTGCCAGCGCGCCGAGGCCGGCATAGAGCGTCTGGCCATGCGCGGCGCCGACGGCGATGACGATGAACACCACTTCGACGCCCTCGAGCAGCACCGCCTTGAACGACGCGACCGCCGCCAGATAGTCGGCGCGGCGGTCGGCGGCCTGCCGCTGTAGCGCCGCCGTCTCCCTGGAAAAGGCCTGTTCCTCGTCATGCAGCGCGATGACGCCGGCGCTGCGCAGGATCGCTTTGCGCAGCCAGCGCATGCCGAACAGGATCAGGAGCACGCCGACGACGAATTGCAGGACGGTGATGGGGACGAGGGCCAGCAGCGGCCCGAAGACGAGCACCAGGGCCGCAAGCAGGGCGAGCGCCAGCGCCGCGCCCGTCAGCGCCGGGCGCCAGCTGCGGGTCACGCCGACGGCGAGCACGATGGTGAAGGCTTCGACGACCTCGACGAAGGAGGCCAGGAAAGAGGCGGTCACGGTGGACAATATGGGCGTCAGGCCATGCATCAAGGGCATCGTCCAGTGCTGGGGAATCATCGGGTGACGGGAACGATACAGCGCTCCGACGGCGGCGAGAATGGCAAGCATGAGCCGATCCCGTTCCGCTCGAAGCGAGGCGGGGCCGAACATTTCGAGGACCTCATTGACGGTCTGTATCCATTCGGTGTCCGTTGTATAGCGGCGCTGCCCTGGCTATCTGCTGGTGCAACAAGGAGTTCAAGCGGTCGATGGGCCGCTCCAGCAGGAATGGAGCCATGAAGAAGATCGGATTTCTGTCGTTCGGGCATTGGTCGCCCTCGCCGCAATCGGGGACGCGCTCGGGCGCCGACGCGCTGCTGCAGTCGATCGACCTCGCGGTCGCGGCCGAGGAGCTCGGCGCCGACGGCGCCTATTTCCGCGTCCACCATTTCGCCCGGCAGCTCGCCTCGCCGTTTCCGCTGCTGGCCGCGGCGGGCGCCAAGACCAAGCGCATCGAACTCGGCACCGCCGTCATCGACATGCGCTATGAGAACCCGCTCTACATGGCCGAGGATGCGGGCGCGGCTGACCTGATTGCCGGCGGGCGTCTACAGCTCGGCATCAGCCGCGGCTCGCCCGAGCAGGTGATCGATGGCTGGCGCTATTTCGGCTACGTGCCGGAAGAGGGCAAGAGCGACGCCGACATGGCGCGCCGGCACTCGGAGATCTTCCTCGACCTGCTGCGCGGCGAAGGCTTCGCCCAGCCGAACCCGCGGCCGATGTTCCCCAACCCGCCCGGCCTGCTGCGCCTTGAACCCTTCTCGGCCGGCTTGCGTGACCGCATCTGGTGGGGCGCGGCCACCGACGCAACCGCGGTATGGGCGGCCAAGCTCGGCATGAACTTGCAGAGCTCGACGCTGAAATTCGATGAGACCGGCGAACCGTTGCATGTCCAGCAGGCCAAGCAGATAAGAGCCTACCGCGCTGCCTGGAAGGAAGCCGGGCATGCCAGGGAGCCGCGCGTCTCGGTCAGCCGCAGTATCTTTGCCCTCGTCAACGACATGGACCGCGCCTATTTCGGCGGCAGCGAGGGCGAGGACCATTTCGGCTATATCGAGCCCGAGAAGCGGGCCGTCTTCGGCCGCACCTATGCCGCCGAGCCGCACAAACTGGTCGAACAGCTCAAGGAGGATGAGGCGATCGCCGAGGCCGACACGCTGCTGCTGACCGTGCCCAACCAGCTGGGCGTCGATTACAACGCCCATGTCATCGAGTCGATCCTGAAGCATGTCGCGCCGGCGTTGGGCTGGCGGTGAAGCTCAATCCAGCCGCGGCCAACGAGGCCGCGGCCGGAAAATTTTCGGCATTCGAGAATCCTTTTCGGTAACCATCGCGTCTTGGCAAGGCGAGGCTTTTGCCGGGCGGACTCCGCCGGCCGCGAAAAGGAAAGACAAATGATATTGGTGACAGGCGCGACCGGCTTGAGCGGTCAGATGATTGTTCGTGAGCTGGCACTGGGCCGTGTGCCGGCCAAGGCGCTGATAAGAAGCATGGGCAAGGCGTCGGCCATCGGGCTCGACAAGCTGCCGGGTATCGAAACTGTCGAAGGCGACATGCGGGCAGGCGACGACGTCAAGGCAGCGCTTGACGGTGTTTCGCGGGTGCTGCTGATCTCATCGGCGTCGCAGGACATGCGCGAAACGCAATGCAATTTCATCGACCTGTGCCGGCAGGCCGGTGTTCAGCATGTCATCAAATTCTCCGGAGCGGAATCCGGGATCGGGTTCGATCCGGCCAAATTTCGCTTCACGCGCATGCATGAAGAGATCGAAGACCACCTCGAAGGCTCGGGTCTGGCGTGGACGCATCTGCGGCCGTCACAGTTCATGCAGGTCTATCTCAGGGAGGCCGCGGCCATAAGCCGGGATGGCGAGTTGCGTCTGCCCTTTGCCGATATCGAGCTCGCGCCAGTGGCCATCGAGGACATCGCGAAAGTCGCTTGCCGGCTGCTGCGGGAGGGAGGCCACGAGAGCGAGAGCCTGGACATGACCGGTCCGGAAGCGCTGACGATGAACGAAGTGGCCGGACGGATATCGGCCGCGACGGGAAGGCCAGTCAGATACGTCGCGATCGGTTGGGACGAACGCCGCAGCGCGTTGCTCGGCGGCGGCGCTTCCGCCGATTTTGTCGATGCGCTTTACGAACAGTTGCAAGAGCGTCTCAGTCGGCCGAGGTCCCGCGTCCACCTCGCAACGCACGACGCCTTTGGTGTCCAGCCGACCAGTTTCGCGGAGTTCGCCCGGACCTATGCTCGGGCCTTTTCCGGATAGGCTTCACGAACTCACCTTCAACCCAACCACGCCAAGAATGGTCACCGCCGCAAAGGTCAGCCGCACTGCATCGGTGCTCTCGCCGAACAGCACGATGCCCGCGATAAGCGAGCCGACGGCGCCGATGCCGGTCCATACCGCATAGGCGGTGCCGAGCGGCAGGACGGTCAGCGCTTTGGTCAAGAGCGCGATGAAGACGACCAGAAGCACCAGCGAAACGGCGGCCCAGAGCGGTTCGGTGAAGCCGGCCGATTTCTTGGTCGCGAGCGCCCAGGCGACGTCGGTGACGCCGGAAACGACGAGCAGCAGCCAGGCCAGCGAGGGGCTCATGCGAGCCTCCCAGCGAAATCGGCGGCAAGGCGCCGCACTTCGGCTTCGGTTCGCCTGACGCCGGCTTCCATCGCTTCCGGGTGGCCGATGGTCGGCGAGACGTGGACGATGGCCGCGTCCTTCAGCCCGATAAAGGCGAGCGCGGTGCGCAGATAGGGCGTCGCCAGATCCGGCCGGCCGTAGCTCGGGCCTTCGGTGAAGTCGCCGGAGGTTGCCATCAGCGCGGCGGTCGGCCGGGCGCTGAGCAGCGGCGTGTAGCCCGTCGCCGGATTGAAGGAGAAGCTCAGGCCTGGCTGCGTGACCAGGTCGAACAGATGTTTCAGCCGGTAGGGAACGCCGAGATTCCACATCGGCGTAGAGATCAGGATCGCGTCGGCGGCATCAAGCCGCGCCACGTAATGGCCGATCAGTTTCCAGGCGCGGTTCTGCGCGTCGGTCAAAGGCGTGCCGGAAAGCCTGGCGTATTTGGCGTCGATCGCAGCGCCGTCGAAACTCGGCAGGATGGCGGTCCAGATGTTGAAGTGGTCGACTTCCACCTTCGGCAGCCGCTCTTTCAGCTGCCCGAGGAAATTCTTGGCGGCCTTGCTCGACCAGGAGCGATCGGCGCGCGGCGAGGCCTCGATATGCAGGATGCGGCTCATGTCTTTCTCCTGAGCAGGCTGGTTCGTTTCCGCAGCGCGATATATGTTCGCACCCACGCGAGTGCATTGAGCAATTTTGCTATCCCCATTCGCATGGATGCGAAGATGATCGACTATGACGATGTGCGGCTGGTGGCGGCGATCGCTGCGGCGGGCGGGGTGCGCGGCGCGCAGGTAAGGCTCGGCATCCATATCGCGACGATCTACCGGCGGCTGAGGGAGCTGGAGAAGCGCACCGGCGGCATGCTGTTCGAGCGTCTCGGCGACAATCTCGTGCCGACCGGCAGGGCGGAGCCCTTCCTCGATGCGGCGGAAGAACTGCGCGACCGCCTCGCCGAGGTCGAGCGGCGCGTGGCGGCGCAGGACGACCGGCTGGTCGGGCCGCTCAATGTGACGACCGCCGATACGCTGCTCGACATTGCCTGCGCCTGCCTGAAGTCCTTTGGCGAGGCCCATCCCGGCATCGCGCTGTCGCTGGAGGTGAACAACAGCTTCGCCGATCTCGGCCGGCGCGAGGCGGACATCGCCATCCGCCCGACGCTGACGCCGCCCGAAACGCTGGTCGGACGGCGCGTGGCGCGGTTTTCCTACGCCGCCTATGCCGGGAATGAATCGTCGGAAGGATGGATCGGCTTCGACGCGACCTTGTCCGCCCTGCCGGCGGCGCAGTGGCTGAAGGCGAACGTCCGGGAGGACGAAATCGGGCTGAGGGTCAACAGCCTCACCGCTGCGGCTGCCGCCGCCGAGGCCGGCTGGGGCAAGGCGCTGCTGCCCGACTATCTCGGCGCGGCGCGGCGGTTGTCGCCCGCAGGCGAGACCATCGAAGAGCTCGCCTCGGAGCTGTGGGTGCTCTCCCATCCGGATCTTAAGGGCAATCCGAGGGTGCGGGCGTTCAGCGACTTTTCGGCCAAGTGGCTGAAGACGCGGCTGAATATGGCCAACCCCCCAACCGGGGGGCCCCGATATTGACACCTGGCAAAGTCCGGCTCTACTTTGGCGCGTAATCGGTTACGTAACCGATTACGGCTCAATCAAGTGGAGGAGACTAATGAGCAAGATTTCGAACATGCACGGGCTTGGCCCGTTCTCGCGGCGCCAATTCCTGAAGACCAGCGCGCTTGCCGCCGGCGCGCTCGCTTTGCCGATCGGCCAGGTTTTTGCGGCCGACAAGCCAAAGGTCGGGCTGGTGATGAAGTCGCTGGCAAACGAGTTCTTCAAGCAGATGCAGGCCGGCGCGGAGGACTATGCGGCGAAGAACAAGGACAAGTTCGATTTCGCCGCCGTCGGCATGAAGGACGAGCGCGACTTCGCGGCCCAGGTCGACGCGATCGAGAACTTCATCACCCAGAACTACAACATCATCGTCGTGGCGCCCGCCGATTCGAAGGCCATGGTCACGCCGATCGCCAAGGCGCTGAAGGCCGGCATCAAGGTCATCAACATCGACGTGGCGCTCGACACCGAGGCCAAGAAGAAGGCCGGCATCGACCTCGCCTTCTTCGGCCCGGACAACCGCGCAGGCGCCAAGCTCGCCGGCGACGCGCTCGGCAAGGCGCTGGGCAAGGGCGGCAAGGTCGTCATTCTCGAAGGCAACCCGGAAGCCGACAACGCCAAGGAGCGCAAGCTCGGCTTCGATGATTCGGTGAAGGAGTACGGCCTCGACCTGCTCGATTCAAAGACCGCGCATTGGGAGACCGAGGAAGCCAACACGCTGATGACCAACTTCCTCACCCAGCATCCCGACATCCAGGGCGTGATGGCGGCGAACGATTCGATGGCGCTCGGCGTCGTCAAGGCGATCGACGCGGCCGGCAAGTCGGGCCAGATCAAGGTCGTCGGCTTCGACAACATCCCGGCCGTCGGCCCGCTCTTGAAGAGCGGCAAGATGCTGGCGACCGTCGAGCAGTATGGCGCGCAGATGGCGGCCATGGGCATCGACTACGGCCTGCGCGAGCTTGCCGGCGAGAAGTTCTCCGGCTGGGTCAAGACCGACATCAAGCTGATCACCGCATGAGGCGAGCGAGCCGCCGGGACTCCCTTCCGGCGATCCGCTTCGTCCCGCTCGTCACCGCCGCCGACAGTTCCGGCGGCGGTGGCGAAGCGCCGCTATCGCCGCGGACATGAGCGATTTAGGATTCCGCCTGCCCATGGATGCGATTCTATCCCTTGAAGGGGTTGGAAAGATCTTTCCCGGCGCCGTTGCGCTGAGCGACGTGTCGCTCGCGATCGCGCGCGGCGAGACCCACATCATCCTGGGCGAGAACGGCGCCGGCAAGTCGACGCTGATCAAGCTGCTCGCCGGTATCTACCAGCCGGATTCGGGCACGATCGTCTTCAACGGCCAGCCCTACCAGCCGAAGACGCCGCATGACGCGCAGCAGAGCGGCATCCGCATCGTGCACCAGGAACTGAACCTGCTGCCCTATCTCAGCATCGCCGAGAACCTGATGCTGGAAAGCCTGCCGCGCCGCGCCTTCGGCATCGTCGACCGCAAGGCGCTCAACAGCCGCGCCGTGGCGCTGCTCAAGGAAGTCGGGCTCGACATCGATCCGCGCATACGCGTCGAGGCGCTGGGCGTGGCGCAGATGCAGCTGGTCGAGATCGCCAAGGCGCTGAGCTACGATTCGAAGCTCCTGGTGCTGGACGAGCCGACGGCGACGCTGACGCCGCCCGAGATCGAGCGGCTGTTTGCCATCATCAAACGGCTGAAGGCCCGGGGTGTCACCATCATCTACATCTCGCACCGGCTGCACGAGGTGTTCGAGATCGGCGACCGGGTGACGGTGCTGCGCAACGGCCGGCTGGTCGCGACCCGTGATCTCCACGGCCTCACCGTGCCCGACCTCGTGCGCATGATGATCGGCCGCGACATCGCCGACGAATATGGTTTCGATGACACGATCGTTCCGGGCAAGGTGGCGCTCAGCGTTGCCAATCTGAAGCGCGACGCTTCCACCCCGGAGATCTCCTTCACTGTCCGCCATGGCGAGATCCTCGGCGTCGCCGGGCTGGTCGGCAGCGGCCGCACGGAAGCCATGCGCGCCTTGTTCGGCGCCGACCCGAAGCTCGACGGCATCGTGGAGATCGACGGCAAGCCGGTGGCGATCGCCGCGCCCAAGGACGCGGTGCGGCACGGCTTGAGCCTGCTCACCGAGGACCGCAAGGGCCAGGGCCTGCTGCTCGACATGGCCGTCGACAAGAACATCACCATCACGGATCTCGGCAAGGTCTCACACAACGGTCTGCTCAACCGCAGGGCCGAGGCCGTGGCAGCCAACGATCTGGTCGGGCAGCTGCGCGTCAAGGCAAGCTCGATCGAGCAGGCGGTGCGCAACCTTTCCGGCGGCAACCAGCAGAAGGTGGTGCTGGCCAAGTGGCTGTTCCGCGGCACCTCGACGCTGATCCTCGACGAGCCGACGCGCGGCGTCGATATCGGCGCGCGGCGCGAGATCTACCAGCTGCTGTGGATGCTGGCGGCGCAGCAGAAAGGCATCGTCATGGTGTCGTCCGACCTGCCCGAGTTGATGGGCATGTGCCACCGCATCATCGTCTTTTCCAAGAACAGGATCGTCGGCGAGGTGCCGCGCGCCGAATTCGACCAGGAGCGTATCCTGTCGCTCGCCTATCAGGAGTATGTGCGACCATGAGCGAGACGTCCGAGATAATCGTTTCGGCGCCTGTTTCCCCCGGCCGGGCGAAATTCCTGCGCTTCCTGGTGCGCGATGCCGGGGTGCTGCTGGCGCTTGTGCTGATCACGCTGTTCTTCTCGGCCACCGCCCCCTATTTCGCCACCTCCGGCAACGCGCTGAAGATCTTCGTGCAGATCGCCATCAACACGGTGCTGGCCGCCGGCATGACCTTCGTCATCCTCACCGGCGGCATCGACCTTTCGGTCGGCTCGGTGCTGGCGCTCTGCACGGTGGTCGGGGCCACCGTGATGATAAACGAGAGCCTGTCGCCGGCCGTCGCGATCACGCTGGCGCTGCTCGCCTGCATGGCGACGGGGGCGGCGTGCGGCTTCCTCAATGGCTGGATCTCGACGCGCTGGAAGATCCCCTCCTTCATCGTCACGCTCGGCATGCTCAACATGGCCGCCGGCGCCGCCCGCGTCGTCAGCGACAATTCGACCATCACCGGCCTGCCGCAGAGCTTCGTCGATTTCGGCAACCTCATCATCGGCGGCTTCCTGCCGTCGATCTTCCTGGTGGCGGTGCTGGTGATCGCGGCCGGCTGGTTCGTGCTGCGCTTCACCGTCTTTGGCCGCATGATCTTCGCCGTCGGCACCAATGACGAGGCGGTGCGACTGTCGGGCCACAATCCGGATTTCTACAAGGTCGCCGCCTTCACCATCAGCGGGCTCACCGCCGGCATCGCGGCCATGGTCTATCTGTTGCGCCTCAACATCGGCAGCCCGATCGCCGGCGTCGGCTACGAGCTCAACGCCATCGCCGCCGTCATCATCGGCGGCACCAGCCTCAGCGGCGGCAAGGGCTCGATCATCGGCACGCTGGTCGGCGCGTGCATCCTGCAGGTGCTTTCCACCGGATTGCAGCTGCTCGGCGTCGGCGACAATTTCAAACCCATCGTGATCGGCCTTGTCATCGTGCTCGCGGTCATCCTAGACGCGTACCGGGAGAGGCTGCTGCGGAGGATCCGCTAAGGGGCACCAGGGGCTGAAGGCCATGACGACGATTGCTGATGTCGCACGCCACGCGGGGGTGTCCGTCGCCACCGTCTCGCATGTGATGAACCATACGCGCCATGTCGAGCCGGAAACGGCCGAGCGCGTGCGCGCCGCGATCGCGGCCCTGCGCTACAGCCCGAACTCGGTGGCGCGGAGTCTCAGGCGCGGCGAGACCAAGACCATCGGCCTGCTGCTGCCCGACAATTCCAACCCGTTCTTCGCCAGCGTCGCGCGGCAGATCGAGGATGCCGGATTCGTCTCCGGCTACACGGTGATCCTGTGCAACTCCGACGGCAATGCCGAGAAGGAGGAGCGCTATCTCTCGGTGCTGATGGCCAAGCAGATCGACGGGCTGATCTTCGCCGGCTCGTCCGACCACGCGCGCGTGTTCGCCCGCCTGCTGCCCAGCGTGCCGGCGGTGCTGCTCGACCGCGAGATCCAGTCGGTCAATGTCGATTCGGTGCTGGTCGACCACGACCATGGCGGCTATCTCGCCGGCAAATACCTGGCCGGGCTCGGCCACAAGAAGATCGGCGTCATCGGCGGGCCACGCGATTCCAGCTCCAGCCCGGCCCGCCTGCGCGGCTTCGCGCGGGCGCTTGGCGAGGCAGGCCTCGAGCTGCTGGCGTCGTCGATCGTCGATTCCGACTATCATTTCGCCGGCGGGCGCCTGGCGATGGAGCAGCTCATGGCCCAGGCGCCCGACATCACGGCTCTGTTTGCCTGCAACGACCTGATGGCCATGGGCGCGCTGACGGTGCTGCGCTCGCGCGGATTGCACGTTCCCGACGACATGTCGATGATCGGCTTCGACGACATTCCTTATGCCGTCACCACCTGGCCGCCGCTGACGACGATCGCGCAGCCGGTGGAGAAGATCGGCACGCGCGCCGTGAGCCTGCTGCTCGAGCGGCTGGGCGAACCGGCAGCGCCGTCAAGGCGCGAGGTGCTGGCGCCGGTGCTGGTCGAGCGGGAAAGCTGCGCGGCGCGGGAGTAGGCGCAAGCATTATCAACGCTGGCGCTGCCCCCTCTCCGTCTACGTTCATTTTCTGTGAGTGGCGTGACTGATCGGGCGGAGGCTTGATGGCGAGGTGGTTCCCCCAATCCGTCGCTGCTTCGCAGCGCCACCTTTCCCCCCTCCGGAGGGAAAGGAAGGGAGCCTTGCTGGACGAGCGTTGACGGCAAAAGGCTCGGCGCCCTTCCTCTACCCCGTCGATCGGGGGAGAGGTGGCTCGGCGAAGCCGAGACGGAGTGGGGGTCGACCAGCGCGATTGTCTCGCGCTGTTTGAAGCCGCCTCGGCGACAGGCCTCAAGCCGCTGGCTGTATGGCCGCCCTCTCCAGCATGCCGAACAGGTCGCGCGGCTCGTCGGGGTCGGCGAGCAAATCGAGCTCTTCATAGAGGCCGGTGGCCTGAAGCTGATCGCGGACATAGCGCAGCGCGGAAAAATCCTCCGTGGCGAAGCCGACGGAATCGAACAGCGTGATCTGCTCGGGCGCCTTGCGGCCCGGCGCCTGGCCGGTCATCACCCGCCACAGCTCGGTCACCGGATGGTCGGCGTCGAGCTGCTGGATCTCGCCCTCGATGCGCGTCTGCGGCGGGAACTCGACGAAGATGTCGGAGCGCAGAAGGATGTCGCGGTGCAGCTCGGTCTTCCCGGGGCAGTCGCCGCCGACGGCGTTGATGTGGACGCCGGAGCCGACCATGTTGTCGGTGAGGATGGTGGCGTACTGCTTGTCCGCCGTCACCGTGGTGATGATGTCGACGCCTTCCACCGCATCCTGCCCGGTCGGGCAGATGGTGATGTCGAAGCCTTTGCCGGCCAGGTTGCGGGCGCATTTTTCCGAGGCCGAACGGTCGATGTCGTAGAGCCGCAGCTTGTCGATGCCGAGCAGGGCCTTGAAGGCGATGGCCTGGAACTCGGACTGGGCGCCGTTGCCGATGATGGCCATGGCTTGGCTGCCCTTCGGCGCCAGATATTTGGCGGCGACCGCGGAGGTGGCCGCCGTGCGCAGCGCCGTCAGGATGGTCATTTCGGTCAAGAGCATCGGATAGCCGGAGCCGACATCGGCAAGAACGCCGAAGGCGGTGACCGTCTGGCGGCCCTCGCGCATGTTCTTCGGGTGGCCGTTGACATATTTGAAGCCGTACATCTTGCCGTCGCTGGTCGGCATCAATTCGATGACGCCGTCATGGCTGTGCGAGGCGACGCGCGGCGTCTTGTCGAACAGCTCCCAGCGGCGGAAATCCTCCTCGATATAGCTGGCCAGCTCGGTGAGGAAGCGCTCGACGCCGATGGCGAGCACGAGCTTCATCATGCGGTCGACGCTGACGAAGGGGACAATGGCGAGGCGCGAAGGCTGGGTCATGATCAGAGGCTTCCGGAATGGCTGCGGGTCGGGCGGTCCATGATGCGGCGGCCCATCAGGCTGGCGGTAAGATCGACCATCAGGGTCGCGGTGCGGCCGCGCTCGTCGAGGAACGGGTTCAATTCGACAAGGTCGAGGCTGGAAACGAGGCAGCTGTCGGACAGCATCTCCATCACCAGATGCGCCTCGCGGAAGGTGGCGCCGCCCGGCACCGTGGTGCCGACGGCCGGTGCGATCGAGGGGTCGAGGAAATCGACGTCGAGGCTCACATGCAGGAGGCCGTCCTCCTGCTCGACGCGGGCCAGGAAGGCGCGCAGCAGCGGGGCGATGCCGTGCTCGTCGATGGCGCGCATGTCATGCACGGTGACGCCGGCCTCCGCGAGCGCGCGGCGCTCGGCCGGGTCGACGCTGCGCAGGCCGATGGCGCAGATGCGGGCGGGGTCGACCGCTTGCGGCAGATCCGGGAAATAGCCCTTGAAGCCGGCCTGGCCGCTGGCATAGGCGAGCGGCACGCCATGTAGATTGCCGCTGGTGGTGGTGTCGAGCGTATGGAAATCCGGATGCGCGTCGAGCCACAGCACGAAGAGCGGCCGGCCGCGTTTGGCGGCGCGGCGCGCCACACCGGATACTGTGCCGGCGGAGATCGAATGGTCGCCGCCGAGGAAGATCGGCATGGCGTCCCGCGAAGCGGCGTAGGCGGTTTCGGCGATCGCCGCGGTCCAGGCGGAAATCTCCGGCAGCGCCTTCAGCGCGAGGTTGCCATGGACCATCGGGCGCGCCGCGGCCTTCTCGATCGCGCCCCAGTCCTCGACCTCATGGCCAAGCTCCGAGAGCACCGAGACGAGGCCCGCCGTGCGCAGCGCGCTCGGCCCCATCTCGCATCCCATCCTGCCCGCGCCGTCTTGCACCGGCGCGCCGACGATCCTGCAGCGCATGATTCTCATAGCCCTCGCGATTGATTGGCTGATTGGATCATCAGCCGCTGGCGGTTTGAACAGGCGAAATTGGCATTTCGAGAAGATTAATCTATCATTCTGGGCAAGGGATTTGATCGAAGTGGGCAATCATGGATGCGCTCGACGAAAGACTGGTCACGCTGCTCAGGCACGATGCGCGGCGCAGCGTCTCCGACATCGCCGTCGATCTCGGCGTCTCGCGCGCCACGGTGAGGGCGCGGATGGAGCGGTTGGAAAAATCCGGCGAGATCATCGGCTACACGGTGGTGCTGCGCGCCGACGCGGTCGACCAGAAGATACGCGGCGTGATGATGATCGAGATCGAGGGCCACGCCGCCGACCGCGTGGTCAAGGCGCTGGGCGGTCTCGCCGAGGTCTCGACCATCCACACCACCAACGGCCGCTGGGACCTGGTGGTCGAACTCGGCACCGCCACGCTGACGGATTTCGATGCGGTGCTGCGGCGCATAAGGCTGATCCCCGGCATAACGGGCAGCGAAACGAGCCTGTTGCTGGCGACGCCGCGGACGACGCGGGCAAGGCTGGCGTAGTTTCGCGGCCAGTCGCGGCTTGCCGGCAGGCCCCGCTTGCCCATCACCGTTTCGTGAGAGCCGGGACGAATGACGCTTCGGGAGCGTTAACGGCGCATGAATGTCCGCCGGGTGCTCCGAAGACCCGAGCGCCCTCCTGAAATCCAATGCTTTGGGAGAACATGATGAGACATCTCCTCACGCCGATAGCGGCAAGCTTGTTCATAGCCTCCGCCGGCATCGCCTTGGCCGCCAATGTCCATACCGTAACCGGCACGACAGGTCAGCCCAACCAGACCATCGGCACGCCTCAGACAGGCGACGCCACGCCGGGCCACGCCGCCTCAGCCCCGGGTTCGGCCTTCAACCCGGACGGCAATGCCGGGACGCATTACGCAGGCGAGCAGCCGCAGAATTCGAAGAACCCGAAGAGCGTGTCGCAATATGACGTGGCTGGGTTCCAGCAGTCCCACAATCATTAGAGTTGGCAGGTGGCATGCCTCGGATACTGGCCGAAACGCCCATCGCGATCGTCACTCCAGGGCGGAGCAGGAGCGAAGCTCCGTCGCGAAGACCCTGGAATCCATGCCGTTACCTTCGCCAAGGCGTCCAACGGAGCAGAATTCTGGGCCGCGCCAACGCTTCGAAGTCACGGAATGGATTCTATGGTCTGCGCCGCGTCGCTTCGCTCCTTGCTCCGCCATAGAATGACGAGGTTGGGCCGGCTTCAAGCAATTCCCGGCGTTTGCGCTGATTCACGCAACTGGCCGGGGAAGGCTCGATCACACCGGCAGCCGCCTTACCGGGAACGCATGTTCGTCAGCCGTTCGGATAGTAGCCGCCGTCCGAGCCGTCGCCCATATAGGTTCCCTGGCCGGTGGCACTCTGAAGCCGCTGATCCAGATTGTTGATCTCACCGATCGCCGAACGGCCTCCGGTGGGCCGGATGGCATCCGCCTGCCGCATCAGGTCGCGGGCCTGACCCTCGGAGATCTTGCCGGCCTGCCTGGCGTCACGGATACCTTGTTTCACGCCCAGCAGCTGCTGCGTTGCGGCTCTGGCTTCCGGGTCCGCAGGCACCGACGCCGTGGTCATGGTGTCGACCTGTGCCCTATGGTGGCGGTGCACGGCATAGGCGCTCGAAAGCGGTATGGCCGCGAAGATCGAGGCGGCCGCGATGATCTTTGGGATGAAAGAACGCATGATGACATCTCCTCGTAATGGAGGAAGCGGTAAACCCGCTTTTTCCGAAAGGGCCGTCCGGTCACGTCGTGTCGCGGTGCAGGCCATTCACCGCCGGCGATTCTCGGCCCGGGAAGGAAATATGGAAGCCGGCGCAGCATTGAAATGGACTGGCACGCAAACGTTATCCGATGTGATCAGGGGTTGAATCGCGGTTCGGCGATCCGGCGTCCTCAGGCGACACTGGCGAGCGGGACCGGCGAATTGCCAGCCGGCCCGCCGAATCCCGCATTGGCCTGGTCGGTAAGCTGCTCGGCTTCGTCGCGCGTCAACCCGATCAGCACCCGGCCCTGAATCTCCGCCGGGAGGTCGACAACCAGATCATAGACAAGCCAGTCGTCACATGGATCCTGCATCGCAGCGAACCTCATCGGCGCTCCTTGTCCGGCGCAGCTGAAGGTTTCAGCGTCTCACGGGGAACCGCCGAAACACCCCAAATCTTGGTTTTGACCTGTTCGCCCCGGAACCGCTGCGCACGTCCGCGACACGCGTAGAAGCCGGAACAGGGTTGGATTGTTCCGGCCAGGGCCAGTAAAACATAGATGAAGAGCTGAAATATCCAGAAAGCATGGCCGGGCGCGGCGCCGAGATAAGCTCATTCGCCTGGCAGGCGAGCTCTTCCGCTTCCTCCTGCGTCAGTCCGAGCAGCATCATGTACGATATCTGCGCCGGGTAGCCGGACCACAGGTCATACACCATCCATTGGCCGCACGGATCCTGGAGGGCCGTGAACCTCATGACCGTCTTGCCCCAGCCTGTTGCATCGACGCGATTCCGGACGGAGGTCACGGCGAAGGCGCCGAACTCAACCGCTCACTTTCCGGAATTGCCCTAGCAATGCCCCACGTAAAGACCGCGGGGACACGCCCCGCGAGACTGCCCGGCCGGATTTAATTCCGGCGCTTTCACACAACATATAGTTGTCTGGCGCCCGGCAAAAGAGGCTCTACAGTCCCTTCGGCATGCGACCCAAGTCTGATGGGCGGCGGATACTTCGCGGATGGCGGACGTGCCTCTCTGAAGGAAATATCGCATGGGCCATGTGCTTGATCCCTTCGCCAGAATTCATAGCGAACGGCGAAAACGGCTCTCGCAGACGGCCCAGGCGGCTTCGGGGCCACGCCGGGCCGGGCTCGCCTGCAAAGCCTAAAACGCGAAAAAGCCGCGGAGGTCCGCGGCTTTTCGTTTGCTTGATCCTCGGTGAGGAAACTGGAGCGGGTGAGGCGATTCGAACGCCCGACCCCAACCTTGGCAAGGTTGTGCTCTACCCCTGAGCTACACCCGCTCGCACGGCCTCGGGCCGCAAGCCGCGCCTATATGGCCGAAGAGCGCGGCGATTGCAACAGGGAAATGACGGTCTTTTTCATGCGACTTGCGGGCGACTGCGAGCCAGGCCGACATCGCCAAAGCATTCCGCCCTTTGATGGCAATGGCGGACCGCATTGTTCCGAGGCATTTCGGACTGAACGCTATCCGCGCCGAGCCTGACGGTCACACATTTCTCCTGGAGTTGCCCAGCCTGCCCGGCGCGGCCTTGCGAGAACGGCACCGTTCGCCGTAAACGGCATGACCGCTCTTTTGACCGCGCGAGGACCGATGCCGAAGACCGAAGCCGAGCTCAACCAGTTTCTTGCCGATCTCGGCATTTCCGTTTCGACGGTCAGGCACCCGCCGCTGTTCACCGTCGCCGATTCGCAATCCCTGCGCGGCGAGATTCCCGGTGGCCACACCAAGAACCTGTTCCTCAAGGACAAGAAGGACAATTATTTCCTCGTCACCGTCGGCGAGGAGGCCGTGGTCGACCTGAAGCAGATCCACCATCTGATCGGAGCCGCCAGCCGGGTGTCGTTCGGCAGGCCGGAGATGCTGATGGAGCTGCTCGGCGTCATCCCCGGCGCGGTCACCGTCTTCGGCCTGATCAACGACACGGAGGGCAAAGTGAAGGTCGTTCTCGACGAGGCGTTGATGAGCCACGACATCATCAATGGCCATCCGCTGACCAATGAGGCGACAACCTCGATCGCCGCCGCCGACCTGATCAGATTCGTCGAGGCAACCGGCCACGATCCTGTTATCCTGAAAGTCTCACAATCTTGAAAGTCAGGGCTTGATCGCCACATGGAAGGCGATTGCGAAATCCGACAATGACGCGCCGGGCGCAGACGCCTGGGAGCGCGACCGAAAGGGCGACACGATGAGCGACAACAATCCGTATAGCGGCGCGTTTGGCGGCAATGGCGGCCAGTATGCCCAGACGGTGCAATATGGCGGCGACCGGCCCAAGGTTTCGCTGGGCGAGGCGCCGGCGGCGGCCGACCTGATCAAGGACACGACCACCGCGACCTTCGCCGCCGACGTCATCCAGGAATCGCGACGCCAGCCGGTGCTGGTCGATTTCTGGGCGCCATGGTGCGGGCCCTGCAAGCAGCTGACGCCGCAGCTCGAAAAGGCGGTGCAGGCCGCCGGCGGGAAGGTCAAGCTGGTCAAGATGAACATCGACGACCATCCCTCGATCGCCGGCCAGCTCGGCATCCAGTCGATCCCGGCGGTCATCGCCTTCAAAGACGGCCAGCCCGTCGACGGCTTCATGGGCGCCATCCCCGAAAGCCAGATCGCTCAGTTCATCCAGAAGGTCGGCGGCAAGGGCGGCGGCGCGCCGCAGATCGCGGACGCGCTTGCCGCGGCCGCCGAGGCGCGAACCGCCGGCGACGTGCAGACCGCGGCCGATATCTACGACGCGATCCTCGAGCAGGCGCCCGAGACACTCGAGGCGATCGCCGGCTTGGGCGAGATCCTGTTCGATGCGGGCGACGTGGCGGGCGCCGAAGCAGTGCTCGCCCGGGCGCCCGAGGACAAGAAGGACGCGCCGGCGCTGGCGGCGCTGCGCGCCAAGATGACGCTGGCGGCGGAAGCAGCCGCGCTCGGCAATCCGGCCGAGCTCGAGCGCCGGCTCGCCGCCAACCCGGCCGACCACCAGGCGCGCTTCGACCTGGCGATGATCCAGAACGCGCGCGGCGAGCGCAACGCCGCCGCCGACAATCTGCTGGCGATCGTCAAGGCCGACCGGAGCTGGAACGATGACGGCGCCAGGGCGCAGCTGTTGAAGCTGTTCGAGGCCTGGGGAATGACCGACGAGGCGACGCTCGCGGCACGCCGCAAGCTCTCGTCGCTGCTGTTCTCGTAAAGCGGTTTCGGCGTTTCACGGATTCGCCGGACCGCCTCGCTATTGTTCCGGCGCAATTCCGCACGGAAAACCCGAAACCCGGTTCCCTCTTTCGGGAGACATGCTTTAGGCTTGGTTTTGCGCAATCCCGGGCGGAAGCCGAAGGTTTCCGGAGTTGCCCTCAAAGTTTTTTGCCGGCTCTCGCGGCCGGCAGGCTTGAGCAAAGGATTGCCAGCGCCAGATAAGGGCAGGCTGGCGGAGACGAGTTGCCGGTGCGAGAGGAGATTGCAGGGTGATGCGCTTGCCGGCGTTGCTTTGGGAGGGTTGCGGTGCGCGTCGGTAACGCACTCTACCGGCTGGCCAAGGATTTGCCGACGGCAATCCCGGTGTTTCCGCTCGCCGGAGCGCTGCTTCTGCCCGGCGGCCGCATGCCGCTCAACATCTTCGAGCCCCGCTACCTACAGATGATCGACCAGGCGATGGCCGGCTCGCGGCTGATCGGCATGATCCAGCCGAGCCTCGACGGCGCGTCGCGCGACGACGGCGAGCCGGAGCTGTGCAGCGTCGGCTGCGCCGGGCGCATCATCTCGCTCGCCGAGACGGGTGACGGCCGCTACCTGATCTCGCTGCAGGGCGTGTGCCGGTTCCGCATCGTCCAGGAACTCGGGGCAAAAACGCCGTTCCGGCAGTGCAAGATCGCGCCGTTCCTAGCCGACCTCGAGGAAGACCCGGCCGCCGCCGAGGTCGACCGGCCGGCGCTGCTCAAGGCGTTTCGCGCCTATCTGCAGGCCAACGACCTCGAGGCCGACTGGGAGAGCGTCAGCCGCGCCGAAAATGGCATGCTGGTCAACGCGCTGTCGATGATGGCGCCCTATGGACCGGCCGAGAAACAGGCGCTCCTGGAAGCGCCGGACCTGAAGACGCGCGCCGAGACGCTGATCGCCATCACCGAAATGACGCTGGCGCGCGAGGATGACGAGTTTGGGTCCAGTTTACAATAGTTTGCCGATACGGGGTTGGGTTCATGGCGGACGGACGGGATGGACGAAAAGCCGAGGTCGATCCGAAGCTTCTTGAATTGCTGGCCTGCCCGCTGACCAAGGGGCCGCTGACCTGGGACCCCGAGCGCAGCGAACTGGTCTCGCGCGTGGCGAAACTCGCCTATCCGGTGCGCGACGGCATCCCCATCATGCTGCCTTCGGAGGCGCGCACGATCTCGGCCGAGGACATGCTGACACCACCGCCGCCACGGCTCGGCGGGCCGTCGTGACGGGGATTCCGCAAGCGGCAGCGAGGCGTCGGCCGCTGCAGCACGGAAGTCCGAAATGCTGGCGGGACAGCGCCCCCTCTGTCCTGCCGGACATCTCCCCCACAAGGGGGAGATTGGCAGCTTGGGCGCCGCGCCTTCTTTCGACAGTCCCAATCTGAGCCTACTGAAAATTCCGTCCTTTCGGCATGACCTGTTGCGCGGCGCTCGACAGCGTGGCGACATCCTGGTGGACAGGCAGGCCACGGCTTGCGGCGGATCCAACCGGCCGTTCGGCGGGCTCGATGGCCGGACGATTGGCGGACTCCAGCAGCACGCTCAGCCAGGAGGTCAGGTCCTCGATCCTGTCGGCGACGATGTGGATGACGTCCGATTCATGCTGTAGCTTGCCGGTGACGCGGATGAAGCGCGCGCCCATCACCACCGGACGGAAGCGGTCGAAGACGCGCGGCCAGATGATGACGTTGGCGATCGATTTTTCGTCCTCCAGCGTGAGGAAGATCGCATTGCCCTTGCCGGGACGCTGGCGCACCAGCACCAGCCCGGCGACGGAGACGCGGCGGCCGTCGCGCACCGAGGGCAGGCGGGCATTGGGGGTGACGCCGGCGCGGTCCAGCCTCTCGCGCAGGAAGGCGACGGGATGCTCCTTCAGGGACAGGCCGAGCGAGCGGTAGTCGTGCACGACATGCTCGCCGAGCGGCATTTTCGGCAGTTTCGTTTCCGGCTCCAGCTCGCGCAGGCGAAGCGAGGGCTGGTCGAACAGCGGCAGTTTCTCGGCGGCGCTCTTGCCGTCAAGCGCCCGGACTTCCCAGAGAGCGGCCCGGCGGTCGAGGCCGATCGAGCGGAACGCGTCGGCCTCAGCCAGTCTTTCGATCTCGCCGACATCGAGGCCGGAGCGCAGCCAGACATCCCTGACCGACCGATAGCCGTCGCCGCGCTGCGCGACCACGGCTTCCATGCGTTCCTTGGATAGGCCCTTGATCTGGCGGAAGCCGAGCCGCACGGCATGCGCCGTCCGGATCACGCCGCTCATCGAGGCGTGGCGCTCGAGGATGCGGGATGGATCGAAGGCCGACTCTTCCAGCGTGCAATCCCAGACGGAATGGTTGACGTCGACGTCGCGGATTTCGACGCCATGGTCGCGCGCGTCGCGCACGAGCTGGGCCGGCTGATAGAAACCCATCGGCTGGGAATTCAGGATCGCGGCGCAGAACACGTCCGGATAGAAGGTCTTGAACCAGCAGGAGGCATAGACCAGGAGCGCGAAGGAGGCGGCGTGGCTTTCCGGGAAGCCATATTCGCCGAAACCCTCGATCTGCTTGAAGCAGCGCTCGGCGAACTCCCTCTCGTAACCATTGCCGACCATGCCGTCGATCATGCGCTGGCGGTAATTGCCGATCGTGCCGGTACGCTTGAAGGTGGCCATGGCGCGGCGCAGCTCATCCGCCTCGCCCGGCCGAAAGCCGCCGGCGACGATGGCGATCTTCATCGCCTGTTCCTGGAACAGCGGTACGCCCAGCGTCTTGCCGAGAATCTTTTTAAGTTCCAGGCTCGGGTAGTTAACTTCCTCCTTCTTCTGTCGCCTACGCAGATAAGGATGAACCATGTCGCCCTGGATCGGGCCGGGACGCACGATCGCCACTTCGATGACGAGGTCATAGAATTCACGGGGCTTAAGTCGCGGCAGCATCGACATCTGCGCGCGCGACTCGATCTGGAAGACACCGAGCGTGTCGGCTCTTTGGATCATGGCGTAGACGTCCTCGTCCTCTTCAGGAAGTGTCGCGAGCACATAAGGTCGTCCAAATGGATCCCGAGCTCGTGGATAATGATCGGTGAGCAGGGTCAGGGCGCGCTTCAGGCAGGTCAGCATGCCGAGCGCCAGAACGTCGACCTTGAGGATCTTCACCGCGTCGAGGTCGTCCTTGTCCCACTCGACCATCTTGCGCTCCTCCATCGCCGTCTTGACGATTGGCACGACCTCGTCGAGCCGGTCCCTGGTGATGACAAAGCCGCCGACATGCTGGGAGAGGTGGCGGGGGAAGCCCATGATCTCGTTGGCGCGCTCCAGCACCTGGCGCGACAGCGGATCGGTGCGGTCGAGACCGCCGGCATTGGCTTCCTTTTCGCCGAGCTCGGAAGTCGACCAGCCCCAGATGGTGCTGGACAGCGCGCTGCGGACATCCTCCGACAGGCCCATGGCCTTGGCCACCTCGCGCAGCGCGGAGCGGCCGCGATAGCTGATGACGGCGGCGGCCAAGGCGGTGCGCTTGGCGCTGTACTTCTCGTAGATATAGGCGATGACCTCGTCGCGGCGCTCATGCTCGAAATCGACGTCGATATCGGGCGGCTCGTTGCGCTCCTCCGAGATGAAGCGCTCGAACAGCGCATCGATCCGGTCGGGGCCGACTTCGGTGATGCCGATGCAGAAGCAGATGACCGAATTGGCGGCGGAGCCGCGGCCCTGGCAGAGGATGTCCTTGCTGCGGGCGAATTTCACGATGTCGTAAACGGTCAGGAAATAGCGCGCGTAATTCAGGCGCTCGATCAGGGCGAGCTCCTCCTCGATGCGTTGGATGACATGCGAAGGGATGCCGGCCGGGTAGCGCCTTGCCGCCCCTTCATAGGCCAAACGCGCGAGCTCGGCCTGCGGCCCGAGGCCGGATTCGGTCGGCTCATCCGGATAGTTGTATTCGAGGTCGCTGAGCGAGAAGGTCAATTCGTCGGCGAAGCGCAGTGTCTCCGACAGCGCTTCAGGGTGACGGCGGAACAGGCGCGCCATCTCCAGCGGCGGCTTCAGATGGCGCTCGGCATTCGCCGCCAGCTCCAGCCCGACCTCGGAAACCGGCGTGTTGAGGCGGATCGCGGTGAGCACATCCTGCAGCGGGCGGCGCTCGGCGGCATGGTAGAGCACGTCGTTCGTCGCCATCAGCGGGACGCGCGCATGATCGGCCATCGCCGCCGCCTGCTCGATGCGGAAGCGGTCATTGCCGCCATAATCCGGCGCCACGGCCAATCGGAGCGCCGCGCCGAAGCGATCTTTAAGCCGGCTAATAAATTCCAGATGACCTTCCGCGCCGCCGGACAGATCGGGCAGGATCGCCAGCGACATGCGATCGCCCCATTCGAGCAGGTCGTCAAGCTTGAGCAGCGTCGCGCCCTTCTCGGTCTCGTCGCGCAGATTGGCCTGGGTCAGCATGCGGCACAGATGCCCCCAGCCCTGGCGGTCACGGGGATAGGCGAGGATGTCAGGCGTGCCGTCGCCGAACACCAGGCGGCAGCCGGGATGATAGGGCATCTTCTCCACCTTGGCCTGCTGCCAGGCGCGCACGACGCCGGCGACCGTGTTCCTGTCGGCAAGGCCGATCGAGGCAAAGCCGTAGAATTTCGCCGTGACCACCAGCTCCTCCGGCTTGGAGGCGCCGCGCAGGAAGGAGAAATTCGAGCTTATGCCGAACTCGGCATAAGGAATGGCGGTCAGTGCGTTCATGCGAAGACCCCATGCATGAACCAGCGCGGCGGCGCGGCCTGCGCGGCGCTGCTGTAAAGGCCCTGGCGGTAGAGCCAGTAGCGGCGTCCCTCGCTGTCCTCGATGCGGTAATAGTCGCGGGTCGGCGCCTCTTCCTCGCCGGGCAGCTGCCGCCACCATTCGGCGGCGATGCGCTCCGGCCCTTCGGCGCGGGCGACGCGGTAGAGCGCGCGGCGCCAGCGGAAATTCATCGGCGGTCCCTCGGGGATCTCGGTCGCCGGCACCTCGATCGGCTCGGGCGAGCGGAACAGGCGCACCGGCCGCTCCGGCGGATAGACGGTCATCGGCGGCGCCATCCGTCCGGTTGCCGGGGCGCGCCTTTGCGGCGCTTCCGCGAAAGGCACGGTCTTGACGGCGCGTTCCGGCAGATGGCTCTCGACGATCACCGGCTTCAGCACGGCGGCCTCGCCGAGGCGGGCGCGGACGCGGTCGGCGAAGAGCGCGATGTCGGCATCGTCGTCGGCCGCCTCGCCGGCGAGGTCGCCTTGAACCAGGTCGAAGGCGGCGACCGACAGCACGGAGAGCCGCACGAGGTCGAAGCCGAAGCCGGCGTCGATGCTCTGCTCCAGCGCGGCCAGCCGCTCGTGGAACAGCCTTTGGATCAACCGCGGCTCGCGCATCGGCCGCGAGGTGCCGACGGCGATGCGGCTGACGGCGCCGTCGACGCGAAAGAGAAGCAGCGCCAGCGTCCTTGCGCCTTCGCCGCGGCGCTCGAGATCGGTCTTCAAGGCGATCGCCAGCCGGCTCACGAGCCGCTCGATGTCGTCGGTGAGCACGACCGGCTCGGCAAGATGGCGCTCGACCGAGAGTGGCGCGACGGGAAGGCGCGGCGACACGGCCTCGTCGAGGCGGCCGAGCGCCTGGTCGAGACGCAAAAGCAAGGTGGCGCCGAAGCGGCGGGCGAGCGGCGCGCGGGGCGCCGCCATCACGGCGCCGGCGGTGCGCAGGCCGACACTTTCCAGGCCGGTACGGGTCTCCGGCGCGATGCGCAGCGCCGACAGCGGCAGCGGCGAAAGCAGCGCCTCCTCTTCGCCCCCGGCCACGATGCGGTCGCCATGGAAGCGCGCCGCCGCCCAGGCGGCACCCGGCGTGGAGGCGAGGCCGGCGCGGACATCGAAACCCTGCTGGAAGAAGCGGGTGAGGATCTCGTCCTGCATGGCGCGCTCGCCGCCGAAGAGATGCGTGCAGCCGGTGACGTCGAGGAACAGCCCGTCCCCGCCGTCGATCGCCACCAGCGGCGTGTAGCGGTCGCACCAGTCGGCAAGACCTTCGAGCAGGCGGCGGTCGGCTTCCGGGTCGGCCTCGACCACGTCGATGGAAGGGTGCATGGCGCGGGCATCGGCAATGCCCATGCCGCGCTTCAGCTTGAGCGCCTCAGCCCGCTCGTCGAGGGCCGCGATGCGCTGGGTGTTGTTGTCGCGATGGCTGATCACCAGCGGTGGGTGAGATGGGGGCATGTGATCCGACGGCCGGGAACGCCAGGACCGCCCCAGACGCTGGCGCAGGATCCGCTCCGCGCTGAGATGCGGGAACCACAGCGACAGAATTCTCTGTTCTTTCTGTAAAAGCGTGCTCATTCGGGTTCCACTCCAGTGTGAATTGTCCGGGCAGGGCCGTGCGGCTCTTGCCGATATCGACTTTGAAAGCGGGGCGGCCGATCGAGCCGGCGAGCGGCCCGGCGACCGTCTCGCGGCTTGCCGAAGACGCCGCCGAGACGATGAGGCGCACGGGTGCGGCGGTGGGATCGGCCTCGCCTGCCTGGCGCAGCAGCAGCACGGGGCGGTTGGCGCTTTGGGCCCGCGCATGCAGGCGGCGCGTGGCGGTAAGGTCGAGAAGCCGCGGGCTGCCGCGGGTCTCGAGGATGACCGCGGCGAAAGCGGTCATGCGGGCGGCCTCCTCGGCGATCCACAGCGCGTCGAGCAGTTTTGGGGCCTCGGAAAACAGCAATTGTCCGGGCTCGATGCCGAACAGGGCGTGAAGGCCCCTGGCATAGGGAAGTCCGGCCTCGTGGAAGATCTCCGTCGTGCCGACCCAGAGGATCGGCACGCCCTGCTTCTCCTTGAGGATCAGGCTCACGAGCGACAGCGCGAAGCCGGCGACGGCGCCGGCATCGCGGGTCTCCAGGCCATGGATTTCGCTGAGCGCCGCCTTGGGCAGGCCGCCGCCAAGGGCGGTGTCGAGGCGTTCGATGCCGGTATGCAGGAAGGCGTCCGCCGAAGCCACGGCGAGGCCACGCCGGACAAGCGTCATGTCCGATCCGGTAACATCAGCGGCTACGCCAGGCGCGGGCGCCTGTAGGCGCTCGGGCAGCGTTCCCTCGATCTTCGCGATCTGGCGGCGCAGGGCAAAAACAGTTTCCCGCGCCACGGCGCTCATCGCCATGACGTTCACTTCCGGCAGCAGTTGTTCCTGTTATGTTCCTATAGATTCCAGAGGTGCCCGGGAGAGTCAAGCGGAGTCGCAAGGAATTTATTCCTTAACTCTTTACCCTCGGGGAAGCCTATCCACCGGCTCATTTGCCTCTACCGGCGCGAAAGCCTATATGCCGGGATCAAAGGACAGTTCATGGCCCGTATCTACAAGACCCGCACCTGGCACGACCAGCTCTCGCCGTCGATGGACGAGATGGAGCTTCTGGCGCTGGAGACCTATGCCCATCTGCCGGAAGAGTTCCGCCAGCTCACCGGCGAGATCGTCATCCAGATCGCCGATTTCCCCACCGACGAGATCATGGACGATCTGTCGCTGGAGACCCCCTTCGACCTGCTCGGCCTGTTCGAGGGGCGCGGCATCGCCGAGCGCTGGAACCCGCAGACCGGCGAGGGGCCGAACCGCATCACGCTCTACCGCCGCGCCATCCTCGACTACTGGGCCGAGAACGAGGAGACGCTGGGCGACATCGTCACCCACGTGCTGATCCACGAGATCGGCCACCATTTCGGCCTGTCGGACGACGACATGGAACGGATCGAGGAGGCGGCCGAGCAGGCGGCGGCGGGGTAAGGTGTGTTGATATTCAGGTGAGACCGGCCTGCAAATGGCGGTTTTCTGCGCTTCCGGTGCTCACGTACGAAAAGTACGCTCCGCTCCGGTTCTCGGAAACCACCATTTTCGGCGCGGCCTGACCTGAATCTCAACACACCTTAAAGCACCTCGTCATCGCATCGTTCTTCGTGGCGTCTCCCCCTCATCCGGCCGCTTCGCGGCCACCTTCTCCCCGGTGGGGAGAAGAGGTTGGCGCCGGCGCCAACAGTCTCCTCTCCCCCCTCGGGGAGAGGTCAGCCGAGCGAAGCGGAGGCTGGGTGAGGGGGCGCTTTCCCTACCAGTCGCTCAGCTTGGTGTCGGCTGTGTATTCCTGGCCTTCGACGTCTTTCACCACGGCCTGGCCGCAGCGCATCGACTTGGTCTTCTTGTCATAGGCGTAGGTCGGCGAGCCGAACAGGTGCCAGCCCTTGTTCAGCGCGGCGGTCACCTTGTGGCAGAAGGTGGCGTCGTCCGGGCCGGTGAGGAAGCGGTAGAGTTTCATGGATCTGTCCTGTCGTGCCTAATCCGTCATGACCGGGCGGAAAGCCGGCCTCAAAACGTGCCCGGCGCATCATGCGCCGATGATCGCGGCCTTCGCCAGAAGTTTCTCGGCTTCCGCCAGATGCAGCCGCTCGACCATCCTGCCGTCCAGCGCGATCACGCCCTTGCCGGCATTTTCGGGCCGCGCGAACGCATCCCGGATAGCGCGGGCCCCGGCCAGCGCTTCCGCCGACGGCGAAAAGGCGCGGTTCGCCGGCTCGATCTGGGCGGGGTGGATCAGCGACTTGCCGTCGAAGCCCATGGCAGCTGCCTCCGCGCATTCGCGGGCAAAGCCGTCGAGATCGCGGAAATCGTTGGCGACGCCGTCGATGACATCGAGGCCGCCCGCGCGGGCGGCCAGCACAAGCTGCAGCAGCCAAGGGATGAGGTAGCGGCGGTCGGGCGTCGCCAGGATGCCGGTTGCCTTCACCAGATCATTCGTTCCGGAAACGAAACAATTGAGGCGCGCCGCCGGATCGCGGCCGAGCTCGGCGATGGCGCCGATGTTGAGCAGCGCCCTGGGCGTCTCGATCATCGCCCATAGTTTCACGTTGTCCGGCGCGAAATTGTCGTCGAGCAGATCGCCGGCCTCGAGAATGTCGCGCGGCGTGCCGATCTTGGGCAGCAGAATGCCGTCGGGCTCGGCCTTGGCCACCGCCAACAGGTCGTGGGTTCCCCACTCGCTGGCCAAAGGATTGATGCGCACCACCATCTCGCAGCGCCGTTCGGGGCGCGCAGACAGGATGCCGGCGACCTTGTCGCGCGCGGCTTTCTTGTCGGCGGGCAGGACGGCGTCCTCGAGATCGATGATGACGGCGTCGCAGGCAAGCGAGCCGATCTTGGCGAGCGCCTTGTCGTTCGAGGCGGGAATGTAGAGCACCGAGCGGCGCGGGCTGTAGGGTTCTTGGGCCATAGGCCGATCTATGCCGGGTGACGGCGGATGAGGCAAGGCGGAGCCTCTCTCTCAAGGAGAGCTGTTCTGCACCAAATCTGCAAATCCTTGCTGAAAAGCTCCGGGATTCGGCCGCGCACTTACCGCACCGGCCGGCGAAACCGGCGTCATGCGAACACCTCACACATCCCGCTGGTCGCTGCCGCGCCGGCTCCGCAATGACGGCTGGTGGCTCGTCGAGCCGCAAAGACCATGCCATGGGGCGGGTATCCTGCTTTTCGCCCCGAGGCCGCTCCACTCCCGACCGAAAACAATTTCGCACTTTTCCTTGGAATTGCTCTAATCCTGCCGTCACCCAAGCTTACCCGCCGGGCTATTGATCGATGCCGCACAACATCCTCGTCGCCGACGACGACCCGCATATCCGCGAGATCATCTGTTTCGCGCTGGAAAAGGCCGGCATGAAGACGGCCGCCGTCGCCAACGGCGCCGCGGCGCTCCAGGCGGTCGAGCGGCGGGCGCCCGACCTCATCGTGCTCGACATCGGCATGCCGGAGATGGATGGGTTGGAGGTTTGCCGCAGGCTGAGGCAAAAATCGGACGTGCCGGTGCTGTTCTTATCCGCGCGCGACGAGGAGATCGATCGGGTGCTCGGGCTGGAGATGGGCGGCGACGATTATGTCACCAAGCCGTTCAGTCCGCGCGAGCTGGTCGCCCGCGTCAACGTCATCCTGCGGCGCGCGCGGCCGGCACCGGTCGAGGAAGAGGGGGACGAGCGTCAATTCGCGCATGGCAAGCTCATGCTCGTCCCGGCAAGCCATGAAGCGAGCTTCGACGGCAGGCCGCTCACCTTGACGGCGATCGAATTCGCGATCCTGAAGGGCTTCCTCGCCCGCCCGCTTCATGTGCTTGGCCGCGACGCGGTGATGGCCAATGCCTATGCCTCCAATATCCATGTCTCGGAACGCACGGTCGACAGCCACATCCGCAACGTGCGGGCCAAGCTGGCGGCGGTCGGCTGTCTCGACGCGATCGCGACGGTGCATGGCGTCGGCTTCCGGCTCGGCCGATGCGGTGGTTGAGCAAGGAAAGGTGGCGGCCGCGGCTCGCCACCGTCGTCATCGCCATCCTGATCGTGGTCATGGCGCTGCCGCTGGTCGGCCTGTTCTTCTTCCGGCTCTATGAGAACCAGCTGATCCGCCAGACCGAGGGCGAGTTGATCGCGCAGGGCGCGGTGGTCGCGGCCCTCTATGCCCAGGAGGTGCGCGCGGCCGGCATTCCCCAGGAAAGGCTGGGTTCGCCGATCTCGGCCGATCCGGCGCGGGACAACAACTATCCCTACGATCCGATCGAGCCGCGGCTCGACCTTGCCTCCGACGATGTCATGCCGATGCGCCCCGCGGCGCTTCCCGCCATCCCCGACCCGGCCTTCGCGGCCATCGGCGCCCGGCTCGACGGCATTCTCGACCAAACGCAGAAAACGACGCTTGCCGGCTTCCGCCTGCTCGATCCGCATGGCGTGGTGATTGCCGGCGGGGACGAGGTCGGCCGGTCGCTCGGCGACGTCGAGGAGGTACGGACCGCGCTTTCGGGCCTCTATGCCAGCGAGCTGCGCCTGAGGATCCCCGACCAGCCGGCGCCGCCGCTCTATTCGGTGAGCCGCGGCACCAGGGTGCGCGTCTTCGTCGCCATGCCGGTCGAGCTCGATGGCCGGGTTGCGGGCGTCGTCTACCTGTCGCGGACGCCGAACAACATCGTCAAGCACCTCTATGGCGAACGCGGCAAGGTGACGTTGGCGGCGATCACCATCCTCGGCGGCACGCTCTTGATCGCGCTGGTGTTCATCCGCACCGTCAGCCGGCCGATCTATGCGCTGATCGAGCGGACAAAGCGCATCGCCGCCGGCGATCGCGAGGCGATCAGGCCGCTCGCCCATCACGGCACGCGCGAGATGGCGGCGCTGTCGACGGCGTTCCTCGACATGGCGACCAAGCTGCAGGCGCGCTCCGATTCCATCCAGACCTTCGCCACCCATGTCTCGCATGAGCTGAAATCGCCGCTGACGGCGATCCAGGGCGCGGCGGAGCTGCTGAGGGATTCCGGCGGCGCGATGGACGAGGCCGAGCGCAAGCGCTTCTCCAACAACATCGTCACCGATGCCGGGCGGCTCAATCTCCTGGTTCGCCGGCTGCTCGACCTGGCGCGCGCCGAAAACCTGGAACCGAGCGGCGAAAGCACGACGCTTCATGCCGCCTTGGCATCCTTGCCGGTCGACACGAGGCTGGAAACGAGGCTTGAGGGCGGCGGCGATATCAAGCTCGGCATCTCGGCCGAGAATCTCGGCATCGTGCTCGCCAATCTCATCGACAATTCGGCAAGGCATGGCGCCCGGCAGGTGGCGATCCGCGCCTCGGCCGACAGCGAGCGCGCGTCGGTCCGGATCGGCGACGACGGCGACGGCATCTCGACCGCCAACCGCGCCAGGATCTTCGAGCCGTTCTTCACCACAAGGCGGGAGTCCGGCGGCACCGGCATGGGCCTCGGCATCGTGCTGGCCCTCCTGAAAGCGCATGATGGCACGATCAGGCTGGTTGACTCCGAAGCCGGCACGCGCTTCGAGATCGACCTGCCGGTTGCGTGAGACGCGAACGGCTTTCTACGCAATTCCGGGCGGATGCTTTCCCGGGATTTGCCTTGGCTCGGAGAAAAAATGCGCTACGACATCGTCATCATCGGGGGAGCCATCGTCGGATCCTCGGTTGCCTACTATTTGCGCGAGGAGGGCTTTACCGGTTCGATCGCGCTGATCGAGCGCGACCCGCAGTTCTCCCACGCGGCGACGACCTTGTCGCTCGCCTCGATCCGCCAGCAATTCTCGATCCCGGAAAACATCCGCCTGTCACAGTTCACGCTAAAACTGTTCCGGCGGCTGAAGGAGACTTTTGGTCCCGATGCCGATATCGGCTTTCGCGAGGGTGGCTATCTCATCCTTGCCGGCGCAGCCGGGCTGCCGATCCTCAAGGCCAATCACGAGACGCAGGTCGCCGAGGGCGCCGACATCCTGCTCGAGGACGCCGGGCAGCTGGCGCGCCGCTTCCCATGGCTGTCGGTTGAAGACATCGCCGCCGGTGCCTATGGCCGCAGCGGCGAGGGCTGGTTCGACGCGCACGCGCTGCTGACACTGTTCCGCAAGGCTTTGCGAGACAAGAAGATCGATTTCATCACCGCTTCCGCCACCGGCATTTCACGCGACGGCAATCGCGTAACCAGTGTCTCGCTCGACAATGGCGAGACACTGGAAGCCGGCAGCGTCGTCAACGCCGCCGGGCCGAACGCCGGCAAGGTCGCGGCTTTCGCCGGGCTCGAGTTGCCGGTCGAGCCGCGCAAGCGCAACGTCTTCGTCTTCGAGGCGCGCGAGAAATATGCCGACATGCCGCTGCTGGTCGATCCAAGCGGCATCTATGTGCGGCCGGAAGGCTCGGTCTACCTCACCGGCGGCGCCGAGCCGGAGGAAGGCGATGTCGCGCCCGACCCCAAGGATTTCGACGTCAACTGGCCACTGTTCGAAGAGGTGATCTGGCCGACCTTGGCCACCCGCATCCCGGCCTTCGAGGCGATCAAGCCGACGCGCGCCTGGGTCGGGCATTACGACTACAACACGCTCGACCAGAACGCGGTGATCGGCCCGCATCCGGAGGTTACGAACTTCCTGTTCGCCAACGGCTTCTCCGGCCACGGCCTGCAGCAGGCGCCGGCGGTCGGCAAGTCGATCGCCGAGCTCATCGTGCATGGCGGCTACCGCACGGTGGACTGCAGGGCGTTCGGATATGAGCGGGTGGCCAAAGGACGGGCGTTCCGGGAGCTGAACGTCATCTGACGGACGGCCGCATCGACCGACAGTGCATTGCCGAGCGCGTATCCTCGTGCCGTGTTGTCGAAGATGCACCAGACCTCGGCGGCCGATGCGCTGATTTCGGCAAGTCGTTCGCCGATATCCCGAAGCTGATCGGCCTCGTAGTCCGAATAGTAGACGCGCGGCGCGCCATGGAAACGGAAATAGGCAAGCTCGCGCCAGCCGCCAGGCATAGCCGCGGCAGGCACGGGAGCGGGATCGGCCGCAACGCGCCCGACGTGAAGGCGGCTCAGCAAGGTCTCGGCTTCGGGATCGAACCAACTGGGGTGACGGGGTTCGCAGACCAGGCGCCGGTCGGTCTTCGCGCGCAGCATGGTAAAGAAGTTTTTGACGGTTTCGGGTTCGAACCGCAGGCTGGGCGGCAGTTGAACCAGGAGCAGCGAAAGCTTGGCACCGAGCCCTTCGACTTGGCCCAGGAAAACGTCCAGAAGATCATCGCAACCTTCCAGGCGACGTTCATGCGTCACGGCCCTGGGGAGTTTTGCGGAAAAGCGAAAATGATCCGGGACGGAGCGAGCCCAGCACTCATAGGTTTCCAGGCGATGCGGCTTGTTGAAGGATGAGTTGATCTCCGTGACCGAAAGCCGTGCTGCATAGCGTTCAAGCTGCGAACCGGCTGCCGGGAGAGAAGGCCTATATACTGCCGGTATGCTCCATCCGGCGGTTCCCACGAGACAGCGGCTGTTCTTCATCCCCAAAATCTGGACAGGCAGGATTGCGGGTCAAGGGATAGCTTCAGGCCGTCTGCCGCGCGTCGAGATGGGCCTGCAGCCACCCGAGCACCCGCGCCCAGCCTTCGGCGTGCTCGGCCGCGGCGTCGGGGAAACCCGCGAAGCCGCCGTGGCAGATGGTGAGCCGCGTGCCGTCGCCGATCGGCTCGAGCAGGTAAGCCACCGTCGTTTCCTTTCGGCCGAGCGCCGGATGGTCCCAGTCGTAGCGCCGCGTCTGCACGATGCGGCGCGGCATTTCGATCTCGAGAAATTTTCCGCCGGCGGGCAGCCGTTGACCATCGGCCGTCTCCACGACAACGCTCCAGCTTCCGCCGACGCGCAGATCGGCTCTCCACCCTGTCATGCGGTAGGTTTCGGACGAAGCCCACCAGCGCTCGACGTCCCGAGTGACCAGCGCGGCGATGACCCGGTCCGGCGGGGCGGGAAGCTCGGCCGAGGCCATGACCGTGTCCGCGTTCGCCATGGCCTGCGGCAAGGACAGTTGAAGCATCACATTCCACCTCTGGCCGAATTGTTTCGCTGACGAAACGAACCTTCACCCCTTTGACGGCGGGCGCTCGAAACCCTTGCCGGTCTCAAGCAGGCTCTTGAGGCTCGCCAGCACCAGCGGCCAGCCCCTGGAGACGTTCGGGATCAGCCGGTGCGGGCCGTCGGCCTCGTGGACGACGGCGAGCTTCATCAATTCGCCGTCCGGCTCGATGGTGAAGGTGCAGCGCGTGTAGCCGTCCTCCCTGACCTCAGGCATCCATTCGTTGCGCCATTTGATGACGAGGCGTTTCGGCGGGTCGATCTCGAGGATCTCGCCGGAGTCGGCGACGCGCCCGTCGGGGAAGACCAGCTTCCAGCTCGAGCCGACCTTCCAGTCGCTCTCCTGGTAAGAGCAGAGGAAGAACTGCCGGTTGAACTCCGGATCGGTAAGCGCCTGCCAAAGTTTTTCAGGCGTCGTGCGGATGTAGGTGACATAAACAAAGCTGTTCTCGCTCACGGCTCTTCCCTTTCCAGGCGTTGCTTCAGGTCGCTCAGTGCATTGAGCCGATGGCGCTCGAACTTGCCGATCCAGCGCTCGGCGATCTCGTTGATCGGAACGGGGTTGAGGTAGTGCTCCTTCTCGCGGCCGCGGCGCATGGTGGTGACGAGATTCGCCTCCTCGAGGATCGCCAGATGCTTGGTCACTGCCTGGCGCGTCATATCCATGTGCTCGCAGAGCGCGTTCAGCGTTTGCCCGTTCCTGGCATGGAGGCTGTCCAGCAATTGCCGACGGGTCGGGTCGGCCAAAGCGCGAAAGACGGCATCCATGCTCATGGCTTTAATATGCAACCATTTGGTTGCATGTCAAGCGATGACGAAAATATTCTGCAGCCTGATTGTTGCTTGCCTGAGTTTTCTTGCTTCCCGGTTTGCGCATGTCTTGAGGCGGCTTCGAGTTTGAGCAGCGCCTTCCCCCACTCCGTCTCGGCTTCGCCGAGCCACCTTGTATCTACACGAGAGAGATTTCGTGGGATTGAAGCGGTTGAGCCAAGGTCCGGCCGGCCAGCCGGACCTTGGCTTGGCGAAGTCGCCCGTACCACCTGAGGTTACAGCCGCGGGAGAGCTTGGGATCTTCGCCTTCGTCACGCACGACCGAACAGTCGCTTGGTTCCAACCGTACGTACAAGGCAGGTTACCGTGAACAGGATCATTTGTGGAGTTGATGTTTCCAAGGATTGGCTGGACGCGCATGTCTGGCCGAGTGGGGCGATAGAGCGCTTCGCCAACGATGCAACGGGGATCGCAGCTCTTTGGCTGTTCTGTCGCAGCCACGGCGCGGCCGTTGCGGTGATGGAGGCATCGGGCGGCTATGAGCGGCTTGGCTTCATGCTTTTGTGGGCGCACGGCATGCCATGCGCCCTGGTCAATGCCAGAAGCGTGCGGCGCTTTGCCGAGGCGATGGGCTATTTGGAGAAGACCGACCGGATCGACGCTGCTGTCATTGCCCATTATGGCGCAGTCAAGAAGACGGCTCCGACCCCACCGCCCAGTAATTCCCAGCAGCGCCTTGCTGCGCTGGTTGGGCGGCTTTGCCAGGTTGTCGGCGATGCCACCATCAACAAACAGCGCAAAAGCGCCGCACGCGATGCCGAGGTATGCGCCAGCATCGAGGCCATGCTGGCCTTCCTCAAGCGCGAAGAGCGGCGTCTGGAAGGCGAGATCGCCTCGATGATCGACGACGATCCACTGTGGGCCAAGCTGGGGTCGGCCTTTCGTTCGCTCAAGGGTGTGGCTGGCCGCACTGTTGCCCGCCTGATGGCCGAGCTGCCCGAGATCGGCCTCATCTCCAACAAGGCCATCACCAAGCTGGCGGGCCTCGCCCCTATCGCCAACGACAGCGGCAGGCGCGCCGGCAACAGGCATGTGCGCGGCGGACGAGCCGGACCGCGTGGCATCCTCTTTGTCGTCGCGGCCATCGTCGCCAAGTTCGATCCGCATCTCAAAGCGTTCGCTCAACGGTTGCAGCAGGCGGGAAAGCCCAAAATGCTCATCCGCATCGCACTCGCCAGAAAACTTCTCGTCATCCTCAACGCAAAAGCACGCGACGCGAGAACCGAGTTCGCAAATGCAACTTGACACGCCAGATAGTCGCTCTCCCCCCTCCGGAGGGAGAGGAAGGGAGCCAGCCGGCATAAGCGCGCACCTTTCCTCTCCCCCGTCGATCGGGGGAGAGGTGTCGAGCGAAGCTCGACGGAGTGGGGGTCGATCTGGCTCGCCGGTTCCAGGCAGGAGTCGGCTCCGGTATCGGCGGCGGTTCCGGTCAGCGCTTGCGGGAGAACCAGAAGGCGTCGGTCATGCGCGTCATCCCGATACGCTCATAGAAGCCGACGGCGTCGGGCATCGAGATCAGGCTGATGGCGACCGAAGGGCCGAGCTGGCGCTGCGCCTCATCCATCAGGCCCTTGCCGACGCCGAGCCCCTGCGCCGCCTTCGAGACGGCGAGGTCGGAAATGTAGCAGACCCAGGAGAAATCGGTCATGCCGCGGGCGACGCCGACCAGTTGCCGGTCCGGCCGGTCGAGCCGCGCGGTCAGCACCAGATTGGCGTTGTCGAGCATCGTCTGCAGCCGGGCCTCGTCATCGACGGGCCTGACCTTGCCGAGACCGGAATCGACCAGCACGCGGCGGAATTCCGCGACGTCGAGGGCGGGCTCGCTGGCGTAGAGGACTTTGGAAGGATCGGCCATGCCGCAGATTGCACCAGCCGGCCAGGATTTCGAAGCCGTTTTTTTGAGGTGTTCCAGCTTCGGTGTGCATGCCATGTCCGATATTGGCCCATGCACGCGCACGAACAGTTGCCTTTCATTTGCTGCCGGCTTTGTGTAAACCGTCCCGCAAAATTCCCCGCAAGCCAAGAAGACGGGCAGGTACCATGGACAAATTCACCAAGCTCACCGGCGTTGCAGCGCCCATGCCGATCGTCAATGTCGACACCGACATGATCATCCCGAAGGATTATCTCAAGACGATCAAGCGCACCGGGCTCGGCACCGGCCTGTTCGCGGAGATGCGCTACAATGAGGACGGTTCGGAGAACCCGGATTTCGTGCTCAACAAGCCGGCCTACCGCAAGGCGCAGATCCTGGTGGCCGGCGACAATTTCGGCTGCGGCTCGAGCCGCGAGCATGCGCCCTGGGCGCTGCTCGATTTCGGCATCCGCTGCGTGATCTCGACGTCGTTCGCCGACATCTTCTACAACAACTGCTTCAAGAACGGCATCCTGCCGATCACGGTCAGCCCGGAAGATCTCGACAAGCTGATGGACGATGCCTCGCGCGGCTCCAACGCGACGCTGTCGATCGATCTGGAAGCCAAGGAAATTCGTGGGCCGGACGGCGGCGTGGTCAAATTCGACCTCGACGACTTCAAGCGCCACTGCCTCTTGAACGGCCTCGACGACATCGGCCTCACCATGGAGAAGGCCGCGGCAATAGCGTCCTTCGAGAAGAAGAATGCCGAGCTGCGCCCCTGGGCTTAAGCAGCCTGGAAGCACTGAACGGATAGACCCGGCCGCAAGCGGCCGGGCTCGTGGCGGCTGAATGGAGGGACAGTCATGACACGCTTGCTTCTGGCCGCCAGCGCCTCCGCGGCAATCCTTCTCGCCACGATCGGCGCCAATGCGCAGACCACCGCGCCGGCCGCGTCCGACCAGCCGGCGGCCGATCAAGGCGCGGCCGACCAGGGCAGCGACCAGGCTTCGCCGGATGAGGACAAGCAGGCGCCGATCCCCTTCGAGGGCGGGCAGCTCACCATCACGCAGCCGGAGCAGGACGGCGAGAAGGTGCTGTCCTATGACGGCAAGCAGCTGGCCAGCAATTACGACGTCTTCTTCGACAAGATCGTCAAGATCGGCGACGTCAACGTCGCGCTGGTCGATGTCGGCGACGGCGGCAACCAATGCGGCCCGGCCAAGGTCATCGTCTGGAAGAAGGACGGCGAAATCCAGACCACCACGGTCGAGCAGGACGAATGCGGCGCGCCGCCGGCCGCCGTGTCCGACAGCGCCATCTATTTCGTGCCCTATCTGTTGCCTGGCGATTCCAAACCGGCGCTGCAATGGTCGCCCGCGGAAGGGCTGACGACCTCGGGTAACCTGACCTACACGCCGGAGCCCGGCACCGACTGGAAGGATGTCGACCCGTCGAAATACGACAACATCATCGACGCCTTCCACAACGAGGCCGTCTACAAGGCCGGCCAGGCGCTGCTGGGCAACGACATGCCGGACATGGCGACCAGCCTGCTGGTCGGCGGCGGCACCGAGAAGACGGCGTCCGGCGCCTTCTACGCCACCGGCTGCGTGCCGCATGACTGTGGCGGCAATGACGGCTTCATGGCCGTCGACCCCGCCAAGCAGAAAGTCTATTTCGCCCGCCGCGGCGACAATGGCGAGCCGCAGGCCTGGCCGCCGCTGAAGGACTGGCCGGACGATATCAAGAAGGCCTATGACGACGCGCAGGGGAACTAGAGCGACCATCCGTGCCTTCGTCATTCTAGGGTCTGCGCTCCGCTACGCGTCGCTCCGCCCAGGAATGACGACCGGAGGGAGGCTTCGGCCAATCACCCATGTCGCGCTTACCTTTCCTGACAACGGTCCGCCCGGCTTGGCCCACGACCAGACCGTCTTCCCCTGCTAGAGGGGGCGCAACCATCACGAGGAGGCCCCATGCGCAAGCTCATCTCCACCGGCTCCCCCT
This sequence comes from Mesorhizobium sp. J8, assembly GCF_016591715.1. Lineage (NCBI taxonomy): Bacteria > Pseudomonadati > Pseudomonadota > Alphaproteobacteria > Hyphomicrobiales > Phyllobacteriaceae > Mesorhizobium > Mesorhizobium sp. J8. The sequence goes on along the minus strand of NZ_AP024109.1, from coordinate 6,629,852 downwards.
TCGAGAAGACCGCCGGCTATTCGCGCGCGGTGGTGCAGGGCGACTGGTGCTTCGTCTCCGGCACGACCGGCTACGACTATGCCACCATGACCATGCCCGACACGGTCGAGGCGCAGACGCGCAATTGCCTCGCCACCATCGCCAAGGCGCTGGCCGAGGGTGGCTTCGACATGGCCGACGTGGTGCGGGCGCATTACTATGTCACCGACCAGGCCCATGTTGACGTGGTCTTCCCGATCCTCGGCGAGGCGTTCGGCGACATCCGCCCGGCGGCGACGATGATCGTGTGCCAGCTCAACAAGCCGGAGATGAAGATCGAGATCGAGGTGACGGCGCTGCGGCGCACGGCATAGGGGCCGTTGCGGCAAACGCGGAGGGCTTCCAGGACAGGCAAAGGCAAGGAGCGGCTCATGGTGAAGGTCAGGCGCATCGTCGCCAATATCGAAACACCCGACATCGCGGCGGCCAAGCGCTTTTACCAGGACGTGCTTGGGCTTGATGTCCTGATGGATCAGGGCTGGATCCTCACTTGCGGCTCGGCCGAGACCATGACGGTGCAGGTGAGCTTCATGGCCGAGGGCGGCTCCGGCACGCCGGTGCCGGACCTGTCGATCGAGGTCGACGATGTGGATGCGGCGCTTGAGGGAATGGGAAGGGCCGGCTTCGCCGTCGAATACGGCCCGGCCGACGAACCCTGGGGCGTGCGGCGCTTCTATGTGCGCGACCCGTTCGGCAGGCTGGTGAATATTCTGTCGCATCGGTAGCTAGGGTTCCTCGCCCCACGAAGTGGGGAGAGGTGGCTCGGCGAAGCCGAGACGGAGAGGGGAGCGCCCTACGAAGGCCCCCTCTCCGTCCGCTTCGCGGACACCTTGTATCTACACGAGAGAGATTTCGTGGGATTGAAGCGGTTGAGCCAAGGTCCGGCCGGCCAGCCGGACCTTGGCTTGGCGAAGTCGCCCGTACCACCTGAGGTTACAGCCGCGGGAGAGCTTGGGATCTTCGCCTTCGTCACGCACGACCGAACAGTCGCTTGGTTCCAACCGTACGTACAAGGCAGGTTACCGTGAACAGGATCATTTGTGGAGTTGATGTTTCCAAGGATTGGCTGGACGCGCATGTCTGGCCGAGTGGGGCGATAGAGCGCTTCGCCAACGATGCAACGGGGATCGCAGCTCTTTGGCTGTTCTGTCGCAGCCACGGCGCGGCCGTTGCGGTGATGGAGGCATCGGGCGGCTATGAGCGGCTTGGCTTCATGCTTTTGTGGGCGCACGGCATGCCATGCGCCCTGGTCAATGCCAGAAGCGTGCGGCGCTTTGCCGAGGCGATGGGCTATCTGGAGAAGACCGACCGGATCGACGCTGCTGTCATTGCCCATTATGGCGCAGTCAAGAAGACGGCTCCGACCCCACCGCCCAGTAATTCCCAGCAGCGCCTTGCTGCGCTGGTTGGGCGGCTTTGCCAGGTTGTCGGCGATGCCACCATCAACAAACAGCGCAAAAGCGCCGCACGCGATGCCGAGGTATGCGCCAGCATCGAGGCCATGCTGGCCTTCCTCAAGCGCGAAGAGCGGCGTCTGGAAGGCGAGATCGCCTCGATGATCGACGACGATCCACTGTGGGCCAAGCTGGGGTCGGCCTTTCGTTCGCTCAAGGGTGTGGCTGGCCGCACTGTTGCCCGCCTGATGGCCGAGCTGCCCGAGATCGGCCTCATCTCCAACAAGGCCATCACCAAGCTGGCGGGCCTCGCCCCTATCGCCAACGACAGCGGCAGGCGCGCCGGCAACAGGCATGTGCGCGGCGGACGAGCCGGACCGCGTGGCATCCTCTTTGTCGTCGCGGCCATCGTCGCCAAGTTCGATCCGCATCTCAAAGCGTTCGCTCAACGGTTGCAGCAGGCGGGAAAGCCCAAAATGCTCATCCGCATCGCACTCGCCAGAAAACTTCTCGTCATCCTCAACGCAAAAGCACGCGACGCGAGAACCGAGTTCGCAAATGCAACTTGACACGCCAGATAGTCGCTCTCCCCCACCTCCGGCGGGGGCGAGGAACCGAGCTTCGAGACATCCTCTTGCGCCCGGCCCGCTTGGCGTTTAGCAAGGCCGCGGTTTCTCCAAATACTATTGGGACGGTTCTCCATGGCTTCGAAAAATCTCTTCCTGCTCGCCGGCGACGGTATCGGCCCCGAGGCGATGGCCGAGGTGAAGAAGCTGATCAAGGCCATGAACGACAAGCTCGGCAGCGGCTTCGTCACCGACGAGGGTTTGGTCGGCGGCTGCGCCTACGACGCGCATGGCGCGGCGATCTCCGACGCCGACATGGCGAAGGCGATGGCGGCTGATGCGGTGCTGTTCGGTGCCGTGGGCGGGCCGAAATGGGATGCCGTGCCTTACGAGGTGCGCCCCGAGGCCGGACTCTTGCGCCTGCGCAAGGACATGGAGCTGTTCGCCAATCTCAGGCCCGCGATCTGTTATCCGGCACTGGCCGCTTCCTCCTCGCTCAAGCAGGAGGTGGTCGAGGGCCTCGACATCCTAATCGTGCGCGAGCTCACCGGCGGCGTCTATTTCGGCGAGCCGAAGCAGATCATCGATCTCGGCAACGGCCAGAAGCGCGGCATCGACACCCAGGTCTACGACACGTTCGAGATCGAGCGCATCTCCGGCGTCGCCTTCGAGCTCGCGCGGACGCGTCGGAACCACGTCACCTCGATGGAAAAGCGCAACGTCATGAAGTCGGGCGTGCTGTGGAACGAAGTCGTCAGCCAGACGCACAAGGCCAAATACAGCGACGTCAAGCTCGACCACATGCTGGCGGACGCCGGCGGCATGCAGCTGGTGCGCTGGCCGAAGCAGTTCGACGTGATCGTTACCGACAATCTGTTCGGCGACATGCTCTCCGACATCGCCGCCATGCTCACCGGCTCGATCGGCATGCTGCCCTCCGCCTCGCTCGGCGCGCCGGATGCCAAGACCAAGAAGCGCAAGGCGCTCTACGAGCCGGTGCACGGCTCGGCGCCCGATATCGCCGGCAAGGGCATCGCCAACCCGATCGCCATGATCGCGTCCTTCGCCATGTGCCTGCGCTATTCCTTCGGCATGGTGGCGGAAGCCGACAGACTCGAAGCCGCCATCGCCGGCGTGCTCGACGACGGCCTGCGCACCAAGGACATCTTTTCGGCCGGCATGAAGGAAGTCGGCACCGTCGAGATGGGCGACGCCATCATCGCCAAGTTCCTGGGATGATTGCATGACCGTCGGCATTCGCTGGGCGAGGGTCGACGATGCCGAAGCGCTCGCCACCCTGCTTTGTGCGATGGCCACGCATTACCGGCAGGCGCCGCTCGATCACAGCAGGGCGGCGGCCACTGTGCGGCAATGGCTTGGCGACGAGAGCCCGGCCTATCCGCATTTCGCCTTGGCCTTCGCGAATGGCGAGCCCGCCGGCCTCGCTTCGGTGGCGATTGCCCACCCAGGCATCGATCTCGAAAGGCTGATGTTCCTGAAGGACCTGTTCGTGCGCGACGGCGCCCGCGACAAGGGCGTCGGCCGCGCGCTCATCGGCTTTCTCGCCGGCTATTGCCTCGGCAAGGGCATCGGTCGCATCGACCTCACGACCGAAGACTGGAACGAGGGCGCGCTGCGCTTCTACGACCGGCTCGGCGCTGAGCGCCATGGCCAGAAGGTTTTTCTTAGGCTGAACGGGCCTGCGCTGAAGGCTCTGGCAGGCGATTAGTCCGGCCGCTTCTTCGCCTTCTTGTGCTTGGCCGACCTGGCCCTGTCGAATTTCGGCTGCCCCGGCTTACCGGCCCAGGGTTTCGCCTCGAGGGAGGGGTGCTGGTCGGTTGCCTCACGCTTTGCGAATTTCGGCTTGCGGGCACCGTCTGCCGCTTTTTGGTCGAAAGACCGCTTGCCGCGATGCGGCTTCTTGTCCGGCTTGGGCGGCTGGTAGCCGGCGCGCGACAGGTCCGGCGTGCCGTCGATGCGCCTGACCGCGATTGAGCCCTGCAGCTTGCGATCGGGGCCGATCGCCGCCATGAACCGGTCGGCCCAGTCGGCGGCGATCTGCACGAAGGTCTCTTCCGGCTGCATCTTGATGGCGCCGATCTCGCGCTTGGACATGCCGGCGGTGCGGCACAGCATCGGGATCAGCCAGCGTGGCTCGGCATTCTGCCGGCGGCCGACCGAGAGCGAGAACCAGACGCTGTCGCCGAAATCGTCGCGGCGAGCGGGTGCTTCCTCCCGGCGCGTGAATTTCTCCTTGGACGGGGAGAACGGGCCAACATCGATCAGCTCCTCGGGCGCGGAACGACTGCCACGGCACAGCCGCACGAAAGCGGCGGCCACCAGCTCGGCGCCGTGCCGTTCGAGGAGGGTGGCGGCGAAGCCGCGCTCCTCCTCCTTCACCGGCTCGCCGAAGGACGGGTCGGCCAGGATGCGCTCGTCGTCGCGCCGCAGCACCTCGTCAGCCGAGGGCGGACTCGCCCAGGTCGCGGTGAGGCCGGCATTGGCGAGCAGCCGTTCGGTGCGCCGGCGGGCATTGCCCGGCACGATCAGCGCGCTCACCCCCTTGCGCCCGGCGCGCCCGGTGCGGCCGCTGCGATGCAGCAGCGTCTCCGGATTGCTCGGCAGGTCGGCATGGATGACGAGATCGAGATTGGGCAGATCGATGCCGCGCGCCGCGACATCCGTCGCGATGCAGACCTTGGCGCGGCCGTCGCGCATCGCCTGCAGGGCGTGGCTGCGCTCGTTCTGGCTGAGCTCGCCGGACAGCGCCACGACGGAGAAATTGCGGTTGTTGAAGCGTGCCGTCAGATGGTTGACGGCGGCGCGGGTGTTGCAGAACACCATCGCGTTGGCGGCCTCGTAATAGCGCAGCACGTTGATGATGGCGTTCTCGCGATCGGCGGGCGCGACGGAGAGCGCCCGGTATTCGATGTCGAGATGCTGCTTTTCCTCGCCGCCGGCCGAGATGCGCACCGCATTGCGCTGGTAGCTCTTCGCCAGCGTGGCGATGGAGCGCGGCACCGTGGCGGAAAACATCAGCGTGCGGCGCCCGGAGGGCGCGGCATCGAGGATGAATTCGAGGTCCTCGCGGAAACCGAGGTCGAGCATCTCGTCGGCCTCGTCCAGCACCACGGCCTTCAGCGCCGACATGTCGAGCGCGCCGCGCGTGATGTGGTCGCGCAGCCGGCCGGGTGTGCCGACGACGATATGGGCGCCGCGCTCCAGCGCGCGCCGCTCGGTGCGCATGTCCATGCCGCCGACGCAGGAGGCAATATGCGCGCCGGTCAGCTCGTAGAGCCATTCCAGCTCGCGCCGCACCTGCAGCGCGAGCTCGCGCGTAGGCGCCACGACCAGGCCCAGCGGCGCTCCGGCAGCGGCGAAACGCTCGGCGCCGCTGAGCAGGGTCGGCGCCACGGCAAGGCCGAAGGCGACGGTCTTGCCGGAGCCGGTCTGCGCCGAGACCAGCGCGTCGGCCTCGCCGAGCTCAGGTTCCAGCACCGCCTTCTGCACCGGCGTCAGCGCCGAATAACCGCGCTTTTCCAGCGCCTCTGCCAGCGCAGGAACAATCGTTTCGAAACTGGACATTCTCTTCTTTCGGAATTCGGGGTTCTGCGCTCGTCATGGAGCACAAGGCCGGCACTGCGCCAGCCAAGGGAGTTTGGGCGTTCGTACTTGCTACAGCCGCCGTTGTACAGAGCAGGCGGCGCCGCCTTTCCCTTCTCCCCTTGTGGGAGAAGGTGGCCGCGAAGCGGCCGGATGAGGGGTGCTCCAGGGAAAGCCAGCGTCTCACTCCGCTGGAACACCCCTCATCCGTCTCGGCGCTAACGCGCCGATCCACCTTCTCCCACAAGGGGAGAAGGAAAAGGGCGCCGATTGACTCTTTCCGCAAACCGCGTAAAAGCCCGCTTCGAACGGGATCATCCTCGATGCGCGGCCTTTTGATGGCTCTTCTTGCATTCGATGTCCCCGGCCGCGATGCACAACATCGGGCCGGGCGCTTCGACGCGTTCGTCCGTTCCAGCAAAACTACGGCCAAAAAAACCACCACCAAAACGGTGTGATTCCCTTGGCCTAACCACCCTCTCCCGGGTCCGGCCCGGGGGACGAAACCCGCATGAGGCCGGCGGGTTTTCTCCAACAACGAAGCGGAGAGGGACAGGAGATATCATATGAGTTTCAAGGTTGCGGTAGTCGGCGCCACGGGCAATGTGGGCCGCGAAATGCTCAACATTCTGGACGAGCGCGGCTTCCCGGTGAGCGAGGTCGTGGCGCTGGCGTCGCGGCGCAGCCAGGGCACCGAAGTGTCCTTCGGCGACCGCACGCTGAAGGTCAAGGCGCTCGACACCTACGACTTTTCCGACACCGACCTCTGCGTCATGTCGGCCGGCGGCAACGTCTCCAAGGAATGGTCGCCGAAGATCGGCAAGCAGGGCTGCGTCGTCATCGATAACTCGTCGGCCTTCCGCTACGATCCGGACGTGCCGCTGATCGTGCCGGAAGTGAACCCCGACGCGGTTGCGCTGTTCTCGCGCAAGAACATCATCGCCAACCCGAATTGCTCGACGGCGCAGCTGGTCGTGGCGCTGAAGCCGCTGCATGACGCTGCCACCATCAAGCGCGTCGTCGTCGCCACCTACCAGTCGGTGTCAGGCGCCGGCAAGGAAGGCATGGACGAGCTCTTCACCCAGACCCGCGCGGTGTTTGTCGCCGACCAGGTCGATGTCAAGAAGTTCACCAAGCGCATCGCCTTCAACGTCATCCCGCATATCGACGTCTTCCTGGACGACGGCTTCACCAAGGAAGAGTGGAAGATGGTGGCCGAGACCAAGAAGATGCTCGACCCCAAGATCAAGCTGACGGCGACCTGCGTTCGCGTGCCGGTGTTCATCGGCCATTCGGAAGCGGTCAACATCGAGTTCGAGAAGCCGATCACGGCGGTCGAGGCGCGCGAGATCCTGCGCGAGGCGCCCGGATGCCAGGTGCTCGATAAGCGCGAGAACGGCGGCTACATCACGCCGCTGGAATCGGCCGGTGAGGACGCCACCTTCATCTCGCGCATCCGCGAGGATTCGACCGTCGACAACGGCCTGTCGATGTGGGTCGTCTCCGACAATCTGCGCAAGGGCGCGGCGCTGAACGCCGTGCAGATCGCCGAGCTTTTGGTCGAGCGCGGCCTGATCCAGCCGAAGAAGAAGGCGGCCTGACGGCAGTTTGTTTTCGCTCACGGGCCGTATCGCCGCTGCCGCGGCTGGCCCTCCGCGAGGGGCGCCGGACGACCGGCGGCCCGCGGTCGCGGGCTCGGCCGTTTGTTTTCGCTCACGGGCCGTACGCCGCTGCCGCGGCGGGCCCTCCGCGCGGGCGCCGGATGATCAGCGGCCCGCGGACGCGGGCTCGGCCTTCGGCCGTTTGTTTTCGCTCACGGACGACGCGGCTGTGCCGTGGCTAGCGGAAGCGGGTGACTTCGGTGAAGGCCTTGCGCCTGACGATGAATTCCCGCAGCAGCGGCAGGAAGAAGGCCTTGCTGAAGCGTCCGATCGGCGGCTCGGGTTCGAGATAGAAGGACTTGCCGACGAGATCGGAGTTGAACTCGTCGAGGATGACCCACAACCGCCGGTCGGCGTCGAGTCCCGCGCGGCGCCTCTCGATGGCGGGGATCTCCACCGCGAACCGGGCCTTCTCCGGCTCCTTGCTGGTGATCGGGAAGAACAGGACAAGATCGCCATCCGCGCGTACAATCCGCACGCCGACGGCGACGGGCCGTTCCTTGCGGCCCTCGGTCTCGCCAGCGCGGGCTTCGGGCGCCCAGAGGGAAGGATAGCGGATGACCGTTGCCGTGCGGATTTCGTCGTAGCTCATGTCCGCCCCGTTTCATCCTCCTGCGCATAGGCTTCGACGGCGCTCTCGAAATCGGCGAAGAGGCCGTCAGACATGGTCTCGATTGTACCGGCAGAGCGACTATCCGACTGGCGCACCAGCCGCGCGTAATCCTCGATGTTGAGAAGCACGAGACGCGGTTTGTTGCGCTGGGTAATCGTCACCGGACGGCGCAGGGCCTCGGCGATAATGTCGCCGGACTTCCGGGAAAGCTCGCTCGTCGAATAGGAACCACCTGACCGGGGCATAGCGACCTCCTATTGTTGCTGATTGCTGCAATATACAGCATTAGCAGCATTTGCGCAAAAGCGATGAAAATGCGCCCACGGGCTGGGCTTCAGGATGGCCGTCCAGGATACACCAAGCCAGTCGCCGGCATGAGATTCCGCAGCGGGGAGGCAGCAGGGTGGATGAGGGTAGCGCCGGTTCTTCCATCTTCTCGTGGCTCAGGCACCGCTTTCCGCCGCTAACTGCCACAATATCGCCAACGCCTCCTCCGCTCTTTCCGCCGACACGAACAGATGGTCGTGATAGAAGGCCGAGACCGGATTGACGCCCATGCCGGCTGCCGCCAGCCGCGTCGTGATGGCGGCGAGAAAGCCGACGGCTTCCAGCGAGGAGTGGATGTCGAGCGTGATCATCCGGCAGCGGAACGTGCCGGCAAGGCCGGCGGCCTTTGCCTCGTCTTCCGTCACGATCAAGGTACGGCCCTCCCTCTCGCGAAATTGCATCACGGGGTCGAGCCCCGCCGGGACCGGCATGCCAGGTGCCAACGTGACGAAGACATGGACATCGGGGTAAAGCCGCGGCGTCATCGATGCCAGCAGCTTCTGCAGGTCCGTCTCGCCGCTCATCCTTCCTTCCTTTCGTCTGGCGCTCCGCGACGTTCTCGACAGTCCCGCTCGAAACGTCAACGGTCCGGCACCCAAACGACATGGCGGTGTCGCTGGCGGCTGAGCCGCAAACTCGTTATCGCCGTAGAGACATAACGGCTCGCAAAGGTTCACCGATGATCGTCCGCCCGCGCCCGACATTTCTGCAGCTGTTCTTCATCATGCGCGGCTCGGTGGTGCCGGGCATCCTGCCGCAGATTCTCGGCTTCGCCCTCTATTCGGCGGTCATCCTGATGCTGGCGCGGCATTTCCAGCTCGATCTCAGCGCTTTCAGCATCGCGCCTTTCGGGCTCGTCGGCGTGACGCTGTCGATCTACCTGTCGTTCCGCAACAACGCCGCCTATGACCGTTGGTGGGAGGCGCGCAAGCTCTGGGGTGCGCTGGTCTTCGAGATCCGCAACCTGGCGCGCGCCACCACCAGCCTGATCGGCGAGCGTGCCGAACAGCGCGCGCTGCTGATGGAGGCGCTCGCCTTCTGCCACCTCTTGCGCGGGCAATTGCGCCGGATCGACAGTATAAAGGACGCGCGCGCCTTCATCGGCGACGAGGCCGACAAGGCGGCCGCCCGCACCAACCCCGCCGACGACATGGTCCGCCGCATGGGCCGGCGCGCCAATGCGCGGCGCGAAGCGGGCGCGCTCGATCCGATCGGCTTCCGCATCCTCGACGAAAGGCTGGCCGCGATCGCCGCCATCCAGGCCGGCTGCGAGCGGATCGCCGGCACGCCCCTGCCCTTCGCTTATACGCTGCTCGTGCATCGCACGGCCTATGTCGTCTGCCTGCTGCTGCCGATCGGTCTGGTCTCGACCACAGGCTGGGCGACGCCGCTGTTCACGGTGCTGATCGCCTACACTTTCTTCGGCCTCGACGCGCTGTCGGAAGAGCTCGAGGATCCGTTCGGCATCGAGGCCAACGACCTTGCGCTCGACGGCCTCTGCCGAGTCTGCGAGATTTCCGTGTTCGAGGCGCTGAACGAGACGCCGCCGAAGATGATCGCGGCCGACAAGTTTTACTTCTCATAGCCGCAGGCGCTTGGGGTGAAGCCCGGGCATGACGAAGGCGTGTAGGATCGCGGCCCCTTCCTCCGTCCTTGGATCGAACCGGCAAATGGCCGGCATTCGCAGCCGTCAGGAGGGAACATCCATGAGCATTTCCGAAGCCGCGCCTGCGTCAAAGGGCGCCTTGTGGACCGGGCGCGCGCTCAGCGCCGTCGTCGTCCTGTTCATGATCTTCGACGGCGTCATCAAGCTGCCGCCGCTCGACATCGTCACCCAGACGATGACCGAGCTCGGCTGGCCGTCCGACGCCAATGTCGCGCGCCTGATCGGCGTCATCGGGCTGGTCTCGACCGTGCTCTATGCCGTTCCGCGCACCTCCGTGCTCGGCGCCATCCTGCTCACCGCCTATATGGGCGGTGCCATTTCGACGCATGTGCGGATCGGCAATCCGCTGTTCTCGCACACGCTGTTCGGCGTCTATCTCGGTGTTATCCTGTGGGGCGGTCTTTATCTGCGCGACCCCAGGGTGCGCGGGCTAATCCCGTTCAGCCGATAGGAGGAGAGAACAATGTTCACCACCATTCTCGTCATCCTTGTCCTTATCATCGCCGCCGTGCTCGCCTATGCCGCGACACGGCCGAACGACTTCGTCGTCTCACGCTCGGCCACCATCAAGGCGCCGGCGGAGACGATCTTTCCGCTGATCAACGATTTCCGGCGCTGGCCGGAATGGTCGCCCTTCGAAAAGCTCGACCCTCAGATGCGGCGCACGCTGTCCGGCGCCGACAGCGGCAAGGGCGCTGCCTATGCCTGGGAGGGCAACTCCAAGGCCGGCAAGGGCCGCATGGAGATCACAAATTCGGTGCCGTCGTCGCAGGTCGCGCTCAAGCTCGATTTCGAAAAGCCGTTCCGGGCCAACAACATCGTCGACTTCTCGCTCTCGCCGTTCGGCGACGGCACCACGGTCACCTGGGCGATGCGCGGCGCGAGGCCCTTCATCGCGAAGCTGATGGGCCTGTTCATGAATTTCGACGCGCTGATCGGCAAGGATTTCGAGGCCGGGCTCGACAATCTGAGACGCCTCGCCGAGCGCTAAAAGCCCTGCGATGTCAATGTGTTGGCGTATAGAACCATGAATCCGGCCGGCCCATAGCCGGCCAATCTTCATCATTGCCGGGATCAATTTAGCTGTTCGTGAGTTTACGGCATGGCGGCGAGGACGGCGCTTGAGAGAGGAACAGCAATGAAGAAAGCAATTACCATCCTGGTGCTGACGATGGCCCTGGGGGCCTGCTCGCAGACGGAGAAAGGTGCGGCGATCGGCGGTCTGGGCGGCGCAGCGGTCGGCGCGGCCGTCGCGGGTGATCCGGTTCAAGGCGCGGTGGTCGGCGGCGCCGTTGGCGCGGTCGCCGGCGCATTGATCGGCCATGCCAGCGAGGCCGGCCAGTGCCGCTACCGTGACCGTTACGGGCGCGTCTACGTCGCGAGATGCCCGTCAGGCTATTGAGACGTCGGGCCGACCCAAAGAAAAACGGCGGGCAATGCCCGCCGTTTTTGTACGCGAAGCAGACCGTGATTACTCGGCGCTGGCGGCTTCAGCCTCGGCCGGCGCGGCGGTCGCGGCCGCCACCGCCGCAGCGGCGTCTTCCTGCGCCTTCTTCAGCAGGGCGGCGCGTTCCTGCGCCTTCTTCCCGGGCAGGGCCTTGTTCGGGTTCGAGCGGGCTTCGCGCTTGGCGATACCGGCCTCGTCGAGGAAGCGCAGCACGCGGTCGGTCGGCTGGGCGCCGTGCGACAGCCAATGCTTGACGCGGTCGGCGTCGACCTTGACGCGCTCGCCGTCCTTCGGCAGCAGCGGGTTCCAGGAACCCAGCGCCTCGATGAAACGGCCGTCGCGTGGCGAACGGGCATCGGCGACGACGACGTGGTAGTAAGGACGCTTCTTCGAGCCCGCGCGGGCCAGTCTGATCTTCAGTGCCATTCTTTTCTCCTAAAAGCTCTGATTTCGTTCATTAACTTCCGGCCATTAGCCGGCTTTGGCAGCGCCGTTGGAAGCGGCGTCTTTAGTCGCGCCGCTGCTCGAAGCGGCGATCTGTTCGTGATGCCGGATCACCTCGCGGACGACGAAGTTCAGGAACTTCTCCGCGAAATCCGGATCGAGATTCGCGTCCTTCGCCAGCTGGCGAAGGCGGGCGATCTGCTGCTGCTCGCGTGCCGGATCGGCAGGCGGCAGGCCATGCTCGGCCTTGAGCACGCCGACCGCCTTGGTGCAGCGGAAGCGTTCGGCCAGCATATGGATGAGAGCGGCGTCGATGTTGTCGATCGAGGCGCGGTAGCCGGCCAGGATGGCGCGTGCGTCGGCCATGTCTTTCTCCTCGTTCATCGCCCCCTCACTTCTTCTTGCCCAAACCCGGCAACCCGCCGCCGCCCGGGAGGCCCGGAAGCTTCATGCCGCCGGGCAGGCCCGGCAGCCCGCCGCCGGGAAGTCCGCCGGGAAGGCCGCCCGGCAGGCCTTTGCCGAGACCGGCGGCCTGCGCCTGCTTCTGCAGGGCCTCGAGTTGCTTGGGATCCATCTTGGAGAGGTCGGGCATGCCCCCCATACCCCCCGGCATCATGCCGCCAAGGCCCATCTTCGAGGCAAGGCCGCCCATCATGCCGCGCATGAGGCCGCCGCCTTTGCCCTTGCCGCCCATCGCCTTCATCATGTCGGCCATGCCGCGATGCATCTTCAAGAGCTTGTTGATCTCGGCCGCATCGGTGCCGGAGCCGGCCGCGATGCGCTTCTTGCGCGAGTGCTTCAGAATATCGGGGTTGGCGCGCTCGGCCTTGGTCATCGAGGAGATGATGGCGAGCTGGCGGCGAAACATCTTGTCGTCGAAGCCGGCGGCGGCAAGCTGGTCCTTCATCTTGCCCATGCCGGGCATCATGCCCATGATGCCGCCCATGCCGCCCATCTTCGACATCTGCTGAAGCTGCTGGGCGAGGTCGTTCAGGTCGAACTTGCCCGACTGCATCTTCTTGGCCATCGCCGCCGCCTGCTCGGCGTCGATTGTCTCGGCAGCCTTCTCGACAAGCGAGACGATGTCGCCCATGCCGAGGATGCGGTCGGCGATGCGCTTGGGATGGAATTCCTCCAGCCCGTCCATCTTCTCGCCGGTGCCGATGAGCTTGATCGGCTTGCCGGTGACGGCGCGCATGGAAAGCGCCGCGCCGCCGCGGCCGTCGCCGTCCATGCGGGTGAGCACCAGGCCGGTGATGCCGACACGTTCGTCGAAGCTTTTCGCCAGATTGACGGCATCCTGGCCGGTCAGCGAGTCGGCGACCAGCAGGATCTCGTGCGGGCTCGACACCTTCTTGATGTCGGCCATCTCGACCATCAGCGGCTCGTCGATATGGGTGCGGCCGGCGGTGTCGAGGATGACCACGTCATGGCCGCCGAGCTTGGCCGCCTGCACGGCGCGCTTGGCGATGTCGACCGGGCTCTGGCCGGCGATGATCGGCAGCGTCGCCACCTTGGTCTGCTCGCCGAGCTGGCGCAACTGCTCCTGTGCGGCGGGACGCCGCGTGTCGAGCGAGGCCATCAGGACCTTCTTGTTCTGCCGCTCGGTCAGCCGCTTGGCGATCTTGGCCGAGGTGGTCGTCTTGCCGGAGCCCTGCAGGCCGACCATCATGACGACAACGGGCGCCGGCGCGTTGAGGTCGATGGCGACGCCTTCGGCGCCCAGCATGTCGACCAGCTCGTCATGGACGATCTTGACGACCATCTGCCCGGGTTTGATCGACTTCAGCACCGCGGCGCCGACCGCCTTCTCGCGCACCTTGTCGGTGAAGGAGCGCACCACTTCCAACGCGACGTCGGCCTCGAGCAGCGCACGGCGCACTTCGCGCAGCGCCGCCGAGACATCCGCCTCGGACAATGCGCCGCGACCGGTCAGGCCGTTCAGGATGGAGCCAAGACGCTCCTGGAGGGATTCAAACATCTGCGGTCCTTGATCTCGGTTCGGGGTCGAACCGAGAGGTAGTGCGTTCGCGCCGGGTCGCCAAGCAAAGCGCAAAGCCAAAAAGCACCCGGGGGCGCATCGCGCTGCCGGGTGTTGGCCTCCGGGATCTCTTTATAGCACTGGCCTCAAAGAGGCGCTGGCGTCCTGGTCGGCTTTCGCGAAGGATACTCGTCGCGGAAATTCAGCGGCTCTAGACAGGAAAACGGCCGCGGAGTCAAGGCTAATGCATGTCGGGCAAAAGTGCGCAGCGGTCTTGCGGCAACGACATGCATCAAGAACAAAGGCTCAAATCCGGGGCCAAACGCCGCGATTCGATGCGCCTCATGGCGAACTTTGCTTGCTCGTCCCAACCCGCAGCGGCGAGCGCCGGTGCAAAAGCAGGAGCATGGTCAAAAGCGTGCTGACAATGCCGATAGCGGCAATCAGAACGGCGTCCAGCCCGGTCCAGCCGGGACCTTCGAGCGGCTTGGCGTTGAGCAAGGCGAAGCCGTTATAGCCTTCCTGGTGCGAGATCAGAAGGAAGCCGGTCAGGTTGTTGCCGAGATGGGCGCCGAAACCGGCGCCGAGATTGCCGGTGACATAGACAAGCAGCGTGAGCAGCAGCGCAAAGATGCCGATCGAGACGAAGACGCTGGCATTGATGGCAAAAGTCGAGGCTGTATTCCAGTGCAGCGCGGTGAACAGCAGGCCCGGCAGCAGCGCCCAGATCCACGGGCTCCGGAAGCGACAGGCGAGGCCGCGCAGCAGATAGCCGCGAAACAGCATTTCCTCCGACGAGGTCTGCAGGAACGCGAGCAGAACGATCGGGATGAGGAAGAGAAGCCAGGACGAGAAGGCGATCGGTCCGCGCGCGATCTCCGGCTGCAGCCAATAGAGCAGGACCTCGGAGAACAGCGATGTGATCAGCACCGCGCCCAGGCCCTTGAGGAAATCCAGGCCGGCGATACGGCGGGTGAGGCCGAAGAGCGCGGATAGCGGCTCGCCGTGAACGAAGCGCGTCGCCACCCACAGGCCGATCCAGATGCCGGCAAAAGAGGTCAGGGCGCTCAGGATTCCGACCGGCGATGCCAGGAAGTCCTGCATATACTGCCCGGTCGAGGGTCCGGGCAGGCGCCAGACGATGTAGACATAGGTGCCGGCAAACAGCACCAGGGCCGTCATTGCCATCCAGAAAGCAACGACGATCGCCGTGCCGAGGAACAGGCGCGGCAAAGTGGTCTTTTCGTTCGGCGAGCGGCGATAGCCCTCGAAGGCGGCATTCTCGATCGTCACGCGGCTCCCCGCCGAAGGCTTTCCACCACATCGGTTTAGGGGATCGCAGTTACCACGCAATTACCGACGTCCGGGTTGCCGCGCGTAAAGAACAAAGAGCGGCCGCCATCGCTGGCGGCCGCTCTTCTCATGGCGATCAAGTCCGATCAGCGCATCACATAGACGATGCGCCGCGTGCCGGGGTCGACCAGCGCCGGCTGGTTGTTCACATAGACATAGCGATACCGGTAATCGGGGATTTCGCGCAGCTCGACCGTGTCGGGCAGCGTGGCGCCGGTCACCACCTCGCCGTCGAGATAGACCGGGTCGACCCGGTGCGTGGCGACATAGGTGCCGACCTCGGCCGGCGGCCTGCCGATCGACTCGATCGCGTCATCGTTGGAGACGATGGCGCCGGTGTAGGTATCGCTGGTGTAGATGTTGTCGGTCGGCGGCGCCACGACGGCAATGTCGGCATTGGCCGGGCGGCGGGTCACGACGACGCGGGTGCCGCCGAAATCGCCGGTCACATAGTCGGAATAGACCCAGCCCTTGCCGTCCGCCTCGGCGATCGTGCACCATTTGCTGCCTTCGATGCAGCCATTAAGGGTGGCCGACTGCCCTGCCGCCAGCACACCGATAACCGGATATTGCGGACCGGGGCCAGCGCGAACGTTCAGGTCGGTCACCGCCTGGACGGGGGTGTCGGCAAAAGCGGCGCCCGAGATCGTGAGCAGCGCACCGGCCAGTGCCGGAAGCATTAGGCGTTTCATGGTTTCTCTCCGTTTTTCAACGCTCCCTCGGGCTCGACAACGAAACAAAGGCTTATGCGTTCCGGCTAAATTGCTTTTGGCGGGCTCACGAATTGTTCCGGTCCTCTTCCGGCGCGCCGGTCAAAAGATCATGCACGAACGCCAGTTTGCGCGCCGCCACCTCCGAAATCACGAAGGGGTAAAGGTCCGGCAGGCCCATGCAGCGATTGATCGAGTTGGAAGCCTCCGACAACACCAGCCATCGGGCCAGAATCCTTTCAAACGGCTCCGGCGCCGGGTCGGGATCGGCGGGCGCCGGCTGCAGACGACCACCAGTGTCGCCGCGCGGGATGGTATCGGCATCCACGGTCTCCAGCCGGCCCAGCGGAAAATTCAGCGCATGGACCATTTCCAGCGTGTCGGCGATGTGGAGATGATGCGCCCAGGTCTCGGCCCAGTCCTCCCAGGGATGGGATGCGGCATAGGCGGAGATGTGGCGTTGCTGCCAGTCCGGCGGCGCGCCATTGGCGTAGTATGCCTTCAGGGCCTGTTCGTAATCGGCCTGCTCGTCGCCGAAGAGCGCGCGGAAGGCCCGGAGACGAGCGGGATCGTCACGGATCAGCCGATCCCAATAATAATGGCCGAGCTCGTGACGGAAATGGCCGAGCAGAGTGCGATAGTTCTCGCCCATCTCGACGCGCCGTCTTTCGCGCTCGGCGGAATCGGCCTCGGCAACGTTGAGGGTGATCAAGCCGTTGTCATGGCCGGTCAGGATGCGCTCACCACCTGGACCGGCGCCGATCGGGTCGGCGAGAAAGTCGAAAGCAAGGCCGATCTCATCCTTGGCATCGGCCTTGGGAACGACCGGCAGGCCGAAGGCGAGCAGAGAATAGACGGCGCGCTTCTTCGCCGCTTCCACGCGGATCCAGCGCCGGCGGTTGCCGTCGATGGAAAGGTCGGGAATGACCTGGTTGAGGGCACAGGCGCGGCAGAAAGGCCGGCCAGCCTCGGCCCGCCAGTTGCAGGCGCATTCATCGGCATTGCCGCATGGCAAAACGCCGTCTCTGCCGCTGAGCACGAAGTTCGCTCGTTCGGGGTCATAGAGCACCAGGCTGGAGCAGTTCAGACACTGGGCGTTCTCGAAATAGAGGCGATGGCCGCAATTGGGGCAGTCGAACAGCTTCATGCGTGATCAACCTGCAGGGAACGTGGAGGTGAACTCGGGCTCTAACGCCTGCCGACATCCGGCGTTCCGGTGCTATTTCGCCGCGCGACGCGTCTTTACCACGGCAAGCCCCGCCGAACCGGCAGCAAAGACCGGACGTCAATGTCTTTTCATGAGGCAAGACCGCCACACCTGACGGCCGATCGCAGCGGGATTGCCTTTCTTTCGCCCGTGTCGGGTGCCACGTCCCCGGCGAGGGCGGTGACAACCGGGCGTTTCGCTGGCAAATTCACAACCGGGACGTGATTCAGGCAATTCAGGAGAACGAGATGGCATTTTTTGCCAAGGGAAGGATTTTCGCGGCGGCAGTGGTGGCGACGCTCGCGCTGGCGGGCGGCGCCGAGGCGGCTCCGAGCTGCGGCAAGAATGGCGCCGGCTTCGACGCCTGGAAACAGGACTTTGCCGCCGAGGCCAGAGCCGAAGGTGTCGGCCAGAGGGGCTTGTCGGCGCTGGCGGGTGCTACCTACGCCACCAGGACGATCGCCGCCGACCGCGCTATCCATAAGGCGTTCAGCGGCTCCGTGGAGGCTTTCATGCAGCGGCGCGGCGCATCCGCGATCATCTCGCGCGGCCGCGCGCTGAAGAAGGCGAATGCGGCGATGTTCGCCAATATCGAGCGGACTTATGGCGTGCCGCCGGGTGTGCTGCTCGCCATCTGGGGCATGGAAACCGGCTTCGGCGCCTCGATGGGCAACCAGAACACGGTTTCGGCGATCGTGACGCTGGCCTATGACTGCCGCCGCCCGGATTATTTCAGGCCGCATGCCATCGCGGCGCTGAAGCTGGTCGATCGCGGCGCGCTCAGCGCCTCCTCGGTCGGCGCCATGCATGGCGAGATCGGCCACACCCAGTTCCTGCCCGGAAACGTGCTGAAATACGGCGTCGGCAGCGGCAATCTGCGCGACCGCAACACGGCGCTCGCCTCGACCGCCAACTTCCTCAAGGCTCATGGCTGGCATGCCGGCGCGAGCTACGAGGCCAATATGGGCGCGATCGCCGGCTGGAATTCGGCCAGCGTCTACCAGCAGGCCATCGCCCGCATCGCCGAGGCGATCGACGCGGATTGATCAAGTATCAGTATTGAGCAGAACAGCCCGGCTTGCGCCGGGCTTTTTTGTGGACTTGGAGATTGGCGAAAGCCGGTACGTGGGAATCTCTCCCTCGAGGCGGAGATGTCGCCGAAGGCGACAGGCAGCAACGTATTCTTCGTCATTCTAGGGTCTGCGCGCGTCGCTTCGCTCCTTGCCCCGCCCTAGAATGACGAAGGGACAGCACTCCCCTTGCGCGAGATCAGCAGCTTCAGCCCTTGCGGTTCCTTGCCGCCAGCGTCCGCAGCCTCAATCCATTCAGCCGGATAAAGCCCTCGGCGTCTTTCTGGTCGTAGGCGCCGCGGTCGTCCTCGAAGGTGACCAGCGCATCGGAATAGAGCGTCTTCTTCGACTTGCGGCCGGTGACGATGACATTGCCCTTGTAGAGCTTCAGCCGCACCGTGCCTTCGACGTCTTCCTGGCTCTTGTCGATCATCGCCTGCAGCATCACGCGCTCGGGTGAGAACCAGAAGCCGTTGTAGATGAGCTCGGCATAGCGCGGCATGAACTCGTCCTTGAGGTGCGCGGCGCCCCGGTCGAGCGTGATCGATTCGATCGCGCGGTGGGCGGCGATCAGGATGGTGCCGCCGGGGGTTTCGTAGACGCCGCGCGACTTCATGCCGACGAAACGGTTCTCGACCAGGTCGAGGCGGCCGATGCCGTTGTCGCGGCCGAGGTCGTTCAGCGCCGCCAGCATGGTGGCCGGCGACAGCTTCTTGCCGTTGAGCGCGACCGGATCGCCCTTCAGGAACTCGATCTCGATCTCGGTGACGACATCGGGCGCGTCCATCGGCGAGACGGTGCGCTGATGCACGAATTCCGGCGGCTCGCTCCACGGATCCTCCAGCACCTTGCCCTCGGAAGAGGAATGCAGGAGGTTGGCGTCGACCGAGAAGGGCGCCTCGCCGCGCTTGTCCTTCGGCACCGGGATCTGGTGCTGCTCGGCAAAATTGAGGAGGTCGGTGCGCGACTTGAACGACCAGTCGCGCCACGGCGCGATGACCTTGATGTCGGGGTTCAGCGCGTAAGCCGACAATTCGAAGCGGACCTGGTCGTTGCCCTTGCCGGTGGCGCCATGGGCGATGGCGTCGGCGCCGGTCTCCCTGGCGATCTCGACCAGGTGCTTGGAGATCAGCGGCCGGGCGATCGAGGTGCCGAGCAGATAGGTGCCTTCATAGACGGCATTGGCGCGAAACATCGGGAAGACGAAGTCGGAAACGAATTCCTCGCGCACGTCCACGATGCGGATGTCCTTGATGCCCATCATCTCGGCCTTGCGGCGCGCCGGCTCCAGCTCGCCGCCCTGGCCGAGATCGGCGGTGAAGGTGACGACCTCGGCGCCAAGCTCGGTCTGCAGCCATTTCAGGATGATGGAGGTGTCGAGGCCGCCGGAATAGGCGAGCACGACTTTCTTGACGTTGTTGGTCTTGGACATTTTTGGCGGTTCCGCGGGAAAAGAGCTTCGCGGGCGAGGTATCACGGGGTTTCCAGGCGATGCAAGAGATGAAGACGCGCAGGACGGCAGTTGCTGGCGAAACAGAAAAGCCTGCGTTATAGGTCTGCGATCCATCTCGCAGGACCTCCCAATGTCCTTCATCCCCGACACTTCGACCCTCATCCAGTTCTCCATCGCCACCGTCATCCTGGCGATCACGCCCGGGCCGGACATGACGCTGTTCGTTTCGCGCACGCTGAGCCAGGGCCGCGCCACCGGCTTCGCCTCGATGGCCGGTGCGCTCTGTGGCACGCTCATCCATACAACTTTGGTGGTGGTCGGCATCTCGGCGCTGATCGTCGCCTCGCCGATGGCCTTCCTGGCCTTGAAGATCTTCGGCGCCGGCTATCTGGTGTTCTTGGCCTGGCAGGCGATCGCCAAGGGCTCGGCCTTCTCGCCGGAGAAGCGGACGGGGCCGCAGGTCTCCTTGTTCCGCAGCTGGGCGGCCGGGCTCGGCGTCAACCTGCTCAACCCGAAGATCATCCTGTTCTTCATGACCTTCCTGCCGCAATTCGTCTCCGCGCATGATCCGAACGCGTCCGGGAAACTGTTCTTCCTCGGCGTGATGTTCATCGTGCTGTCGATCCCGGTGACGGCGCCGATGGTGCTGGCGGCGGAAAGGTTTTCGGCGGCGATGAAGGCCAGCCCGCGCGTCACGCGCGTGGTCGACTATCTGTTCGGCGGCGTGTTCTCGGCCTTCGCGCTCAAGATCCTGACGGCGCAGGCGAGGTAGACCCTCGCGCTTTGCAGGCGCAGGTCAGGCTTCCGGATCTGGCAGCGGCTCGCGGCGCCAGCTGCCGGCCCAGCGGCCGGCGGAGAGCCAGTAGAAGATGCCGCCGACCATGCCGCAGCCGATCACGGCCAATCTGGCGTTGGTCGCGGTGACATCGAAATTGGCGTCGCCCAGACTGTGCACGAAGCCAAGGAAGACGACGGCGATGACGGCGCCGCCCAGCGCGTAGAACAGCCAGTCGCGCCGGCCGAGCGCCTCGGCGATCAGGATGACGACCGCCGCCGGCATGAAGGCGAAATAGGCGACGAACAGCGCCACGAAAGGCACCGAGAAATAGAGCGAGGCGGTGGCCGCCGGCTCGGGATTGGCCGGCGTGTAGCCTAGATGCGCCAGGACCAGGATGTTGAGGAAGGCGCTCGCCGCCAGCGAGGCGACGACATAGCCGACAAGGATGACGCCGAAGCGGACGAGATAGGCGATGATGCGCCTCAAGCCTCGCCGTGCCCCGCGATCATCATGGCTTCCAGCGCCAGGCGATCCACTTTCCGCATCCGCTCCGATTCCGACTTGAGCTGGCCGCAGGCGGCGAGGATGTCGCGGCCGCGCGGCGTGCGGATCGGCGAGGCGTAGCCGGCATTGTTTATGTAGTCGGCAAACTTCTCGATCGTCTCCCAGTCCGAGCACTGGTAGTTGGTGCCGGGCCACGGGTTGAAAGGGATCAGGTTGATCTTGGCGGGAATGCCCTTCAAGAGCTTCACCAGCGCCTTGGCGTCGTCGAGCGAATCGTTGACGTCCTTCAGCATCACATATTCGAAGGTGATGCGCTTGGCGTTGGAGAGGCCCGGATAGGCCTTGCAGGCGGCGATCAGCTCCTTGAGCGGGAACTTCTTGTTGATCGGCACCAAAAGGTCGCGCAGGTCGTCATTGGTGGCGTGCAGCGAGATCGCCAGCATGACGCCGATCTCCTCGCCGGTGCGGGCTATCTCCGGCACCACGCCCGAGGTCGAGAGCGTGATGCGGCGCTTCGACAGGGAAAGCCCGTCGCCGTCGGACGCGATCAGCAGCGCCTTCTTCACCGCCTCGAAATTATAGAGCGGCTCGCCCATGCCCATCATGACGATGTTGGACACTTTTCTGCCCTCGGCCGGCACGATGGCGCCGTCCGGCGTGTCGCGGTCGGGGAAGTCGCCGAGCCGGTCGCGCGCGGTCAGCAGCTGCGCCAGGATTTCTTCCGTCGTCAGGTTGCGCACCAGCTTCTGCGTGCCGGTGTGGCAGAAGGAGCAGGTCAGCGTGCAGCCGACCTGCGAGGAGATGCAGAGCGTGCCGCGACCCTCCTCGGGGATGTAGACGGTCTCGATCTCGACCGGGCGGCCGGCGCCGCGCGGCGGAAAGCGGAACAGCCATTTGCGGGTGCCGTCGGAGGAGATCTGCTCCTCGACGATCTCCGGCCGGGCGACGGTGAAGTGCCTGTCGAGCGCGGCGCGCAATTCCTTGGAGATGTTGAACATATGCGCGAAGTCGGAGACGCCGCGCACATACATCCAGTGCCAGAGCTGCTGGGCGCGCATCTTCGCCTGGCGCTCGGGCACGATGCCGGCACTGATGAGCGCCTCGCCGAGCTCGGCGCGGGTCAGGCCGATCAGCGACGGCTTCTCGGTGGGTGCTGCGCGGCGCAAGGCGTCACGGGCGCCTTCGGCGGTAAGATCAAGCGAAACGGTCATGGTGGCGCCAATATAAGCGATTTGCGGCCGATTTCAGCATCGGCCGCACAGGAAGCGCGGCGCATAGCACAGCTGAGCGCCGGAGTCATGCGGCGGGTTCCCCCTTCTCCCCTTGTGGGAGAAGGTGGCCGAGCGAAGCTCGGCCGGATGAGGGGTGTTCCAGCGGAGTGAGGCGTTGGCGTTTCCTGGAACACCCCTCATCCGTCTCGGCGCTATGCGCCGATCCACCTTCTCCCACAAGGGGAGAAGGAGGAGCCTCGACTGGCACCGCCTTACTCTTGAGCTTCCGCCTTCCGGCGATGGCCGCTGACCTGCTGGCCGTCTTCCGGATGCAGGAAGAAGAAACCCGGAATGGCAAGCAGCGGAATGACCGCCGTCAGCAGGAACGCCCAATGGAACTGGTCCGCCGTCGGCGCGTGCACCTCACCGGAGACGAGGCCGAGCACCATGGCGGCGATCGAGACGCCGAGCGAGACGCTGAGCTGCTGCAGGACGCCGCCCAGGCTGGTGGCGCGGCTGAGCTTCTCCGCCGGCAGGTCGGCATAGGAGAGCGTGTTGGACGACATGAACTGCGCCGAGCGGACGATGCCGAAGAAAAAGACATAAAGGCCGATCGCCCAATGCGGGGTGTCGGCGCCGAGCAGGGCAAAACCCGCCACGGCAACGGAGCCGACCACGGCGCTGCCGCTCAACACGGCCTTGAAGCCGAAGCGCCGCAGGAAGAACGACAAGAGCGGCCGCATCAGCAGGGCGCCGAAGCTGCCGACGAAGGTCAGCGACCCCGACGTGACCGGGCTCATGCCGAAGCCGACCTGCAGCATCAGCGGCAACAGGAAGGGCGCGCCGTTGAGGCCGATGCGGCACAGCCCCCCGGCCAGCGTGCCGACCCAGAAGGAGCGGAATCGGAACAGCGTGAGATCGACCGCGGGCGCGGCGACGCGGCGCGCATAACGGCCGAAGGCGAAGAGCAGCAGGACCGATGCGGCCAGCACCAGCACGGTCGCCAGCGAGGAGATCACCGGCTTGCCGATATTCTCCAGGCCGAACTGCAGGAGCGCCGCGCCGGCGCCCACCATGAGGAAGCCGGCGAAATCGAAAGGCTGCGCTTCCTCGCCCTGGAAATCGTCGACGAAGCGCAAGGCGGCGAAAATGCCGATGAGGCCGAACGGCACGTTGACGTAAAAAATCCAGCGCCAGGAGGCATAGGTGGTCAGGAGGCCGCCGAGCAGCGGCCCGATGACGGGACCGACGATCGCCGGCAAGGTCATATAGGTCATGGCGGTGATTAGCCCGCTGCGCGGAAAGGAACGCAGCAGGATCAGCCGCCCGACCGGCGTCATCATGGCGCCGCCCAGCCCCTGCAGCGCGCGCATGGCCAAAAGCATGCCGACGCTATCGGCCACGCCGCACAGGACCGAGCCGAGGGTGAAGGTAAAGAGCGCCAGCGCGAAGATCTTTCGCGCGCCGAACCGGTCGGCGAACCAGCCGCTGACCGGGATGAACACGGCCAAGGTCAGGATGTAGGTGGTGATCGCCAGATTGAGCCGGACCGGCGTGGTGTCGAGGCTTTGCGCGATTGCGGGAATAGCGGTTGTGAGGATGGTGGAATCGAGCTGTTCCATCAGGAAGGCGATGGCGACGATTGCCGGGATGATCAGCTTCAGCCGCGGGTCGCGCTCTGTCGCAAAGAGATGCTGTTCCAATTGTCCGCCAGTTCCGTCGCGCAGGAAGCGGCGGCCCGATGCGAGCCGTCCGCGATCACGCCGGCGTGGATGTCGTGCGGCCCGGCCGGCCCGGCCTCCCCTCGCACCGGACTGCTTTATGTCCCGACCGATGCGAAGCGGTAGCAATTTCGACTGGCACAGAGGTCAACAAATTTTGACTGGCCTGCGCCAGGGGCGCGACGTGGCCGGCTGCCGCCATGAAACCCGATCACATATTCGTGTTGACGTAACCATTCGAGCCGCTTCCGCGAACCTGAAAGGGGCAACCATGCCCCTCAAACAATGGGAGTTGTTCAGATGCACTCGATCAAGTTCGCACTTGTTGCCGGCCTCGCCGGTCTTTGCGCCTCGCAGGCCTTCGCTGAGGACACGATGGGCGCCATGACGATGATGAAGGGCGGCCAGGTGACCGCGATCATGCCGGACGGTCACATGGGCACCATGATGCCGGACGCCAAGATGAGCGCCGAGATGATGAAGATGGCCAAGCCGATCAAGCATTGCATGATGATGATCACCGACGCCAAGGGCAAAGCCTACATGATCGACACGTCGACCAAGAAGGCCCAGGCCGAATGTGAAAAAATGGCGATGTGACTCGCCCATCCCGCGTGCCGACCTCTCCCGCCGGCCGGTACGCCGGCGGGTTATCCGCCATCCGGCGACATCTTTTGCGAGCCCTCCAGCCGTGATCCTCGAGCACCGTTCCCCGACTTTGCCGGCATAGCGCCAGACCGCCCTCGCGGGTTGATCGCCCCGGCGAGTGTGCTAGGGCGGTGACTATCGAGAGGATGGTCATGGCCGGAATATCGCGAAAATACCGCATGCTGCGGCGTTCACACGCCATGTGGATGTCGCGGCGCGTCTGGCAGCCGCGCCTCGTCTTCTGGGCCGGCGCCATATCGATCGGGCTGATCAGCGTCCTGTTCGCCCTGCTCGCCGACCGGGCGCAGGCCCTGTTCCATGTGGTGACGGGCAATGGCGGCGGCTGGCGCTTCTATCTGCCGCTTGTGGTGACGCCGCTTGGGTTCGTCCTTTGTGCTTGGCTGGCGCATTCCTTCTTCCCGGGATCGCAAGGCAGCGGCATTCCGCAGGCGATCGCGGCGCGGCATCTGCGCGACGAGGACGATCGCAGCCGCATCCTGTCGCTCAGGCTGGTGGTGGGCAAGATCGCGCTCACCATCGTCGGCCTCGCCTGCGGCGCCTCGATCGGCCGCGAGGGTCCGACCGTGCAGGTCGGCGCTTCGGTGATGCTGCAGGCGGCACGCTGGGGCGGCATGGCGCAGGCGCGCGGCCTGATCCTGGCAGGATCCGCCGCAGGCATCGCCGCCGCCTTCAACACGCCGCTCGCCGGCATCGTCTTCGCCATCGAGGAAATGGGCCGCGCCTATGAGGCGCGCACCAACGGACTGGTGCTCACGGCGGTGATCCTGGCCGGCCTCGCCTCGCTGGGTCTGCTCGGCAACTACACCTATTTCGGCGTCGCCAAGGACACGGTCGCCTTCGCCGCCGACTGGCCGCTGGTGCTTGCCTGCGGCATCGTCGGCGGCGGTGTCGGCGCGCTGTTCTCGCTCTCGGCGCTGAAGGTCATGCGCCGCATCCGGCGCTGGAACGCGCTGCAGCCGCTGCCGCGCTCGCTGGTCGTGGCGGGCGTCTGCGGGCTCGCCGTGGCGGTGATCGGCGTGGCGTCCGGCGGGCTGACATTCGGCACCGGCTACGTGCAGGCGCGCGGCGCGATCGAGGGCACGCCGCTGCCGGCCTTCTTCTTCGTCGAGAAATTCGCCGCCGGCCTCCTGTCGATGGTGTCGGGCATTCCCGGAGGCCTCTTCGCGCCGTCGCTGGCTGTGGGCGCGGGGCTGGGCAGCACGCTCGGCCTGGCCTTCGGCACGGCCACGGGAACCGCGGCGCTGCTCGGCATGGCCGGCTATTTTGCCGGCGTCGTGCAGGCGCCGATGACGGCCTTCGTCATCATCCTGGAAATGACCGGCAACCACGACAATGTGATCGCGCTGATGTGCGCGGCGATGCTCGGCTACGGCACGGCGAGGCTCATCTCCAACGAGCCGCTCTATCATGCGCTGTCGCGCGTCTTCATCGCCGAGGCGATCCGGCGACGCAGGGCGGAAACCCCCGCACAGGGCTGAGCGCGCAAACAAAAAGGCCGGACTTGATGCCCGGCCCTGTGCTCAAGATCGGATGCCGTTTCGGCTTACTTGCACTTGGCGATGGAGGCCAGCGCGGCCGAGATGCCCTTCAGCGAGAAGACGTAGGAGGTGGGGTTGCCGCGGCCGGACTTGGCCTGCACCTTCATGTCGGTGCCGGTCTTCATGGCGGCAATCAGCACCGGCTCTTCCGCCGCGTTCTCGACCCAGGCCGACTTGCCGCGGGTGAACATCGAGAAGGTCTTCTTGTCGATGGTGACGGTGGCCTTCGAGCCTTCCTGGAAATTGTAGCCGGCGATGAATTGCGGCTCGTAGGAGACCTGCTGGCCCGGCCGCTGGCTGACGAAGAAGAACATGTCACCATGATCGAGCGACGGGGGCTGCTTGTCGGTGGGCACGGTCAGCACATAGCAGACTTTGCCGGCCTTCGACTGATAGCTGTAGGTGCCCCAGGCATTGTGCTGGCCGATCTTGGTCGCCTGCTGCGCCAGCGCCGGGGCGGCGAAAGCGGCCACCAGGACCAGGCTGGAAACTGTAGCAATCAATCCGCGCATCGTTCTTCCCGTATTCCAAGTGGTGCGGAGGCGGGCCGCGTGGCGTCCTGCCGTCGCTTCATTTTGATTTAATCAGGGTTACCAAACGGTGAATTGTCCTCGAAGAAAAGGAACTCACCCCAGGAAACCGCCACCATCCGCGCCGCCACTGTGGATTGAGGCTGGCGCGACGTCCCGGCGCGGAGTTGGAGGCCACGAAAACGGCAAGAGTTTGTCTTTTCGCCGCTGCTGATTTGCGTGCTACAAACGCGCCGCCATCAGTTCTTGTCGGCCAGCGCGTCCCTGGCGGCCTGCCTGTGGGCGGGCGTGATATGGGCGCTGACGGCGGTGATCGCCGCGGTCAGCACGGCAAGGTCGTCGGTGTAGCCGAGGCCGACGACGAAATCGGGAATGAAATCGAACGGCAGGACGAAATAGCCGAGCGCGCCGAGCAGGGTGGCCTTGGCACGCAGCGGCGTGTCCTTGTCCATGGCGCAGTAATAGGCGGCGACGACCTCATCCATGAACGGAATCTGCCGCGCCGCCTTCTTGGCGGTGCGCCAGAATTTCTCGCGGACCTCGCCTTCGCCTGCGAGCTTGTCGCCAAAGCCGAAGAAATCGAAACCGGGACCTTGCGTCATCAATCGCTCCTTAGCGGCCGCGCGCAACCCATGCGTGCCGACCCGCCGCGAAAGATGTGGTGAAAGCGGGGGGCTGCTGCAAGAGTTCGGGGGTTGGTCGCCCAGGAAAATCGGACTCGGCAGGGCTGGTTCATAAGAAGCATCGTGGCGATCGCCATCGCCTGGCGATTGGCCGAAACCTCCATCCGATCGTGGATGACGAAGTTCGCAGGCTTCGGTCAATTGCGGACGATTGCCGCTTCGCTCCTTGCTCCGCCCCGGAATGATGAAGTCACGAGGCCCTTCGCCCTCAGTGAAAATACCTATTCATCCGCTTGGCCAGTTCGATATCCAGCGCCGTCACGCCGCCGGCGTCATGGGTGTTCAGCGTCACGTCGACGGTCTTGTAGACATTCGACCAATCGGGGTGATGATCCATCTTCTCGGCGGCCAGCGCCACGCGCGTCATGAAGGCGAAGGCTTCGGAGAAATTCTTGAAGACAAAGCTGCGTTTGATGGAAGCGCCGTCGGCGGCCAGCGACCAGCCTTCGAGCTCGGCCAGAGCGGCGGCGATCGCGTCCTTGCTGAGTTTTTCTCTCGTCATGATGATTCCCGTGCTATCTCGAGTTGGCCCTCACCATAGTGCAAGTCGCCCAAAGGCGCTTTGCGGTTTTGGGGTTGCAAATGCACAAATGGCGCATATCGCATGAGCATAAAGCCGATAAATTCCGTTCTGTTCGTCTGCCTCGGCAACATCTGCCGCTCGCCGCTGGCCGAGGGCGTGTTTCGCGCGGTGCTCGCCGAGCACGGCAGAGGCCTTGTGATCGATTCGGCCGGGACCGGCGGCTGGCATGCCGGCCAGGAGCCGGACCGGCGCTCGATCGCGGTGGCCGCAAAGCACGGCGTCGACATTTCAAGACAGAGGGCGCGCAAGGTGCTGCCGGAGGATTTCTCGCGCTTCGACCTCATCCTCGGCATGGACCGGGCGAATGTGCGCGACCTCAAGGCGCTGGCGCCGCATGTCCTGCGCGACCGGGTCCATCTCTATCTGGACTTCGCGACGGGGAATGCCGTGGACGTGCCGGACCCCTATTATGACGGCGCCGAGGCCTTCGCGTCGGTCTACCGCATGATCCGCGAGGCATCGGAGGCGCTGGCGAAGCGGCTCGAGGCCATCGTTTCGCCGACCAGCGGCCAGGCCTCCTCGACGATGTAGGGGCCGCCGCCGACCGAATCGCGCGACGACATCAGCACGAAGCGGCCGACGCGGAAGGGCAACGCGGCGAAATTGCCGCGCGCCGAAAGATATTGTGCGACATCGAGCGGACTCGCATTGCGCAGGCGCGCCAGCGTCACATGCGGCGAGAACTTGCGCGGATCGGCCGGCAGTCCGAGCCGCTGGCAGATGCGGTCGATCTCGCCCTGCAGCGCCGTCAGGTCCGGCGAGGCCGACACGCCGGCCCACACCGCATGCGGCTTCTTGCCCCCGAAGGCGCCGACGCCCGTGAGCGTCATCTGGAACGAGGGGCGGTCGACCCTGTCGAGGGCGTTGGCGATCTCGTCGGCGACATGGCCCTCGACATCGCCGATGAAGCGCAGCGTCAGATGGTAGTTTTCGACATCGATCCAGCGCGCTCCAGGCAGCCCGCCCCGGAGCAAGGATAAGGAGAGAGCGGCGTCACGCGGAATTTCGAGGGCGGTGAAAAGACGTGGCATGTGAAGCCTCCTGTCCTCGAATCGAAACTCTCGGCCCTAGCGAATCATCGATATCAGCGCGGGGCAAGCGGTTTGTTGTCCACAAGGTTTCCCCAGCGGAAAGCGCGGCATTCCGGACTCATGACGGCCCCCCATTGTCGGCGATCGCCTTCTCGACCACGGGAAGGATGCGCTCCACCATGACGTCGACCCCCTTGGGATTGGGATGCAGGCCGTCTTCCAGTTGCAGGTCGGGGTGGCCGGCGACGCCGTCGAGAAAGAACGGATAGAGCGGGACGCCGTACTTTCCGGCGAGCCGCGGATAGATGGCGTCGAAGGCCTTCTGGTAGTCGGCGCCGAGGTTGGGCGCGGCGCGCATGCCGGCGAGCAGCACCGGAATGTTGCGTTGCTTCAGCTTGTCGAGCATGGCGTCGAGGTTCTTCTCGGCAATCTCGGGCGAGAGGCCGCGCAGCATGTCGTTGGCGCCGAGCTCGAGGATCACCAGCCTTGTGCCGTCCGGCACCGACCAGTCGAGCCGCGCCAGCCCGCCGCTCGAGGTGTCGCCCGACACGCCGGCATTGGCGACGGTGACGTCGAGGCCTTTCGCTTTCAAGGCTGCTTGCAGCCTGTCAGTGAAGCCCTGGCCCGGGCCGAGGCTGTAGCCCGCCATCAGGCTGTCGCCGAAGCCGACGATGGTGAAGGTGTCGGCGCGCGCCGGCGAAAAGGCGCCGCAAAGGGCGAGGAAAAGGATGAGGGCTGCGGCAAAACGGTGTTTGAATGCCATGCGGCGAGCCCCATATGACCGGAACAACCCAGGGAAGGAGACACGGACGGTCTCCTTTTTCCACATATAGGGCACTTTCATTGTGACAGAACCGGTCATCGCGCTGAGGGACGTATCGCTGACGCTCGGCGAGGGCGCGTCCTCCGTCCATGTGCTGAAGGGCGTCAGCCTCGATGTGGCGGCGGGGCAAGCCACCGGCATCGTCGGCCCTTCGGGGTCGGGCAAGTCGACGCTGCTGATGGTTCTCGCCGGCCTGGAAAAGGTCGATTCGGGCACGGTCCGGATCGCCGGCGAATTGCTCAACGGCAAAAGCGAGGATCAGATCGCATCGTTTCGGGGACGAAACATCGGCATCGTGTTCCAGTCCTTCCACCTCATCCCCAACATGACGGCGCTGGAGAATGTCGCGGTGCCGCTGGAGCTTGCCGGCCATGCCGATCCGTTCGGGGTGGCCGCGCGCGAGCTTGCGGCGGTCGGCCTGAGCGACCGCTTGACGCACTATCCGGGCGAGCTTTCCGGCGGCGAGCAGCAGCGCGTGGCGATCGCGCGGGCGCTGGCGCCGTCGCCGCGCATCCTCATCGCCGACGAGCCGACCGGCAATCTCGACCAGGCGACGGGAAAGCAGATTGCCGACCTTCTCTTCGCCAAGGCGGCCGAACGCGGCATGACGCTGGTGCTGGTCACGCATGATCCGCTGCTTGCCGGACGTTGCGCGCGCCAGGTTTCGATGCGCTCGGGGCGGATCGAGGATGCGCCTGCGCCTGCCAAGGTGCCGGCCTGATGCGGACATTGAAGCTCGCCGTCCGCTTCTCGCTGCGCGAAATGCGCGGCGGCCTGTCGGGCTTCATGATCTTCCTGGCCTGTATCGCGCTGGGCGTGGCGGCCATCGGCGGCGTCAATTCGGTGGCGCAGGCGATTTCGGCCGGCGTCGCCGATCAGGGCCAGACGCTGCTTGGCGGCGATTTGCGCTTCCAGGTCAACCAGCGCAGCGCTTCCGATGCCGAACTCGGCTTCATCCGCAGTCTCGGGGCGGTGTCGCAGACCTCCGGCATGCGCTCGATGGCGCGGCTGGAGGACGGCTCCGACCAGGCGCTGGTCGAAGCCAAGGCCGTCGACGACGCGTATCCGCTCTACGGCGCGCTGGAAACCGACCCGGCGCTGCCGAAGGACCAGTTGTTCGGCGAAAGGTCCGGCGTGTTCGGCGCCGCCGCGCCCGACCTTTTGTTCGACCGGCTCAATCTTCACATCGGCGACCGGCTGAAGCTCGGCAGCGCCACTTTCGAGCTGCGGGCGGGGCTGGTCAGCGAGCCGGACGCGGTGTCCGACGGTTTCGGCTTCGCGCCGCGGCTGATGATCTCCAGCCAGGGCCTCGCCGCATCCGGCCTGGTGCAACCGGGCAGCCTGGTCGAGAACGCCTATAAGGTGAGGCTGCCGGATGGCACGTCGGAGGCGCGGATCAAGGATATCCAGGCACAAGCCGCGAAAGATTTCCCGCAGGCCGGCTGGTCGATCCGCACGCGCAGCAACGCCGCGCCCGCGCTCTCCGCCAATATCGGGCGCTTCTCGCAGTTCCTCACCCTGGTCGGGCTGACGGCGCTGGTGGTCGGCGGCGTCGGCGTGGCGAACGCCGTGCGCGCCTATCTCGACGGCAAGCGCGGCGTCATCGCCACCTTCAAGAGCCTGGGCGCCTCGGGCGGCTTCGTCTTCACTGTCTATCTGGTCCAGATCCTTTTGATCGCCGGCCTCGGCATCGTGCTCGGGCTGATCCTCGGCGCCGCCATGCCCTTCGTGGCGAGCGCGCTTCTGCAATCGGTCATTCCGGTGCCGGCGCAAGGCGGCTTCTACGCGAGCGCGCTCGCCATGGCCGCGCTCTTCGGCCTGCTGGTGACGCTGGCCTTCGCGCTCCTGCCGCTCGGCCGCGCCCGCGACGTGCCGGCGACCGCGCTGTTCCGTGAGATGGGTTTCGAGAGCCGCGGTCTGCCGCGCCTGCCCTATGCGGGCGCGGCGCTGGCGATCGTCGCCGCGCTGGCGGCGCTGGCGATCCTCTCGGCCAACGACTACCGCATCGCCTCGATCTTCGTCGGCGCCACGGCCTTTGCCTTCCTGGTGCTGCGGCTGGTGGCCGTGCTGGTGCAATGGGCCGCAAGAACGAGCCCGCGCACACGTTCCGTTTCGCTGCGGCTGGCGCTCGGCAACATCCATCGGCCCGGCGCGCTGACGCCCTCGGTTGTGCTCTCGCTCGGCCTCGGACTGACGCTGCTGGTGACGCTGGCGCTCATCGATGGGAATCTCCGGCGACAAATCTCCGGCAGCCTGCCGGAACGGGCGCCGAATTTCTTCTTCGTCGATATCCAGAGCAGCGACGTCGACGCCTTCGCCAACCTTGTCGGCAAGGAGTCGCCGCGGGGAACGCTGGTCAAGGTGCCGATGCTGCGCGGCCGCATCATGGCGCTCAACGGCGTCGACGTCGACAAGGTGAAGATTCCGGCCGACGGCGCCTGGGTGCTGCGCGGCGACCGCGGCCTGACCTATGACGCCAGGCAACCGGAAAACGCGACGCTGACCGAAGGCACATGGTGGCCGCAGGATTATTCCGGCGAGCCGCTGGTCTCGTTCTCGGCCGAGGAGGGCAAGGCGCTCGGGCTGAAGCTCGGCGACAGCGTCACCGTCAACGTGCTGGGACGCAACGTGACGGCGAAGATCGCCAATTTCCGCCAGGTGCAATGGGAGACGATGGGCATCAACTTCGTCATGGTGTTCTCGCCCAACGCCTTTGCCGGGGCGCCGCATGGCTGGCTGGCGACGCTGACCGACAAGCAAGCCACCACGGCCGACGACGCAAGGCTGCTCAACGCCGTCACCCGCGCCTTTCCGGCGGTGACGACCGTGCGCGTCAAGGACGCGCTCGACATCGTCAACCGGCTGGTGGCGCAACTGGGCACGGCGATCCGCGCCGCCGCCGGCGTGGCGCTGATCGCCTCGGTGCTGGTGCTCTCCGGCGCCTTGGCCGCCGGCAACCGGGCGCGCATCCATGACGCGGTGGTGCTGAAGACGCTCGGCGCGACGCGACGAACGCTGATTATCGCTTTCTCGTTGGAATATGTGCTGATCGGCCTTGCGACGGCGCTGTTCGCGCTTGCTGCCGGCGGCATCGCCGCCTGGTTCGTGGTCGCGCATATCATGACGCTGCCGTCGCATTTCATGCCTGAGGTGGCCATGGCGACCATTCTCGTCTCGTTGACGGTCACGGTCGGCATCGGCCTTGCCGGCACCTGGCGGGTGCTTGGCCACAAGGCGGCGCCGGTGCTGCGCAACCTCTGATCGGCGGGCCTTCCGGCAGGCTGCCCGGTTAAATCTTTGTAAGAATGGCGGCCGGGAGGCCCGAAAACCGGGCGTTTGCCTTCTCACAAAGCGTTACCGCGCGTTACCGTCTTGTTCTTGACGTCGAGAACGCTCATATTTTGCGCAGGCATGCTGGAGCCCCGCCAGCGGCGCCTGGTCCCCAAAGACCTGTCACCGGACGGGGCAGAAGCAACAGAGGATTTCCAATGGCTGATCCCATTCGCAACTACCAGACGTCCGCCGCCCCCGGCGCGCGCGTCGATATCGATCAGGGCCTCCGCGCCTATATGATCAAAGTCTACAACCTCATGGGGCTTGGCCTGCTGATCACCGGCCTTGCCGCCTGGGGCGCCTTCCACCTCGCCGTCACGGGCGACGGCCAGCTGACCGGATTCGGCCAG
Source organism: Mesorhizobium sp. J8 (assembly GCF_016591715.1). Classification (NCBI taxonomy): domain Bacteria; kingdom Pseudomonadati; phylum Pseudomonadota; class Alphaproteobacteria; order Hyphomicrobiales; family Phyllobacteriaceae; genus Mesorhizobium; species Mesorhizobium sp. J8. The sequence goes on along the minus strand of NZ_AP024109.1, from coordinate 6,596,564 downwards.
CTCATCTATGCAAGCGCGTTCCGCTGGGTCGTCATCCTGGCGCCGCTCGCCGCCGTGATGTTCCTGTCGTTCCGCATCCAGTCGATGAGCGTGGCGGCAGCGCAGACCACGTTCTGGGTCTATGCCGGCCTTGTCGGCCTGTCGCTGTCGACGATCTTCCTCGTCTACACCGGCACCAGCATCACCCAGACCTTCTTCGCCACGGCCGCGGCCTTCGGCGGTCTGTCGCTCTACGGCTACACGACCCGGCGCGACCTGTCGGCGTTCGGCTCGTTCCTGATCATGGGCGTGATCGGCCTGCTGATCGCGATGCTGATCAACATTTTCCTGCAGTCGTCGGCGCTCGCCTTCGCCATCTCGGCGATCGGCGTGCTGGTCTTCGCGGGCCTCACCGCCTACGACACGCAGCGCATCAAGGAAATGTATTTCGAGGGCGACGTCGCCGACGTCGCCGGTCGCAAGGCGATCATGGGCGCGCTGCAGCTCTATCTCGACTTCATCAACCTGTTCATGTTCCTGCTGCAGTTCATGGGCGACCGCCGCTAAAGGCGTTGTCCGGTTCCGCTGGACCACAGACTTTGCGAAGGGCGGCCCAACGGCCGCCCTTTTCTTTGTGCATTGCTCTGCTGTCATCGAGGCAGGAAAGAGAATTGCCCAAATTATGAGCACTATTGCGATCCGACCCGCCACAGCGGCCGACCTCGACCGGATCACCGAAATCTACGCCGATGCGGTCGCGCACGGCACGGCGAGCTACGAGTTGGAGCCGCCCAGCCGAGCCGAAATGGGCAACCGATTCGATGCCCTGGCGGCGGGCGGCTTTCCCTATCTGGTGGCGGAAAAGGATGGCGTCGTGCTCGGCTATGCCTATGCCGGACCGTTCCGGCCGCGCCCCGCCTACCGATTCGTCGTCGAGGATTCGGTTTATGTCGCGCCCGAGGCCAAGGGGCAGGGCGTGGGCTCCGCGCTGATGCGTGCCTTGATCGAGACGACGCGCGCGGCGGGCTTCCGCCAGATCATCGCGGTGATCGGCGACGGCCATGCCGACAGCGCCTCGGTGCGGCTGCACGAGAAGCTGGGCTTCCGCCATTCCGGGCGCCTGGAAGGCTCCGGCTACAAGCACGGGCGCTGGCTGGACACGGTGTTCATGCAACTGTCGCTGAACGGCGGCGCAGCGCTGCCGCCGGATCCGGAGTAGCTGCCGGAGCGGCGGTTTCGTGAGCGGCTCAGGGGTGCTGAAGAGGGATTGAAGACATGAAGAATTGAAGAACTGGAGAAAAGAAAGATCATTTTATCAGGCGCGTAGCGCCTCTTTGCCTCAATTCCTCAGTTCTTCAATTCTCCAGTTCCTCTTCACGCCTCGACAACCTTCAGCTTCGCATCGAACACGCCGAGCACGCGGCCGAGTTCCTGGCCGCGCTTCAGGATGCGGCCGCCGGCGGCGATCACGGCGAAAGCGCCTTGTCGGCGCGCCAGCTTGGGGTCCTTGACGATCTGGAACAGCGGCACTTCGCTGGCCCGTCGGAAGACGGAAAAGACAGCGCGATCAGCGAGATGGTCTATTGCATAGTCGCGCCATTCGTTGGCCGCCACCATGCGTCCGTAAAGCCTCAGGATCTGGTCAAGCTCGCGCCGGTCGAATCGCACCGGCTGGTCGAGGCGGGCATTGCGCGCCTCGTGCAACGGGATCAATATTCCGGATGCTTCCCCATCCTCCGTCCCGCTGCTGTGATCGGTCATGCCTCGATCCTTCGATTGAATCATGCGCCAGCCAAGGTTCGCGCTTTCATGCTGGAATTGCAAGGGCAGGTTTACAAGGGCCGGCCAGGCACGGGGCGCGGTCGCGCGGTTTCCAAAACGTCCAGTCACGTTTGCAAAACGCATGTTGGAATTGGTGATACTCCGCCACATTCTTGCCACAAATAATCCGCGCTCATGCCCCAATGTCCGACGAGTTTACCCGCGTTGCCTGAGACGGTTCGGTCCGGCACCGGCTCGTAAACCCCAAGCCCCCCGCCCACGGGTCAGCGTCGGATCGAACCAACCTCGGTTTTTCCTTGGAAAAATCAGGTGCGACGATCCCAAAACCTGAATGACCGGCGTCAGAAGCAAGCTGACGCCGGTTTTTTATTTTCCTTCTCCCCTCGTCTACGGCATGCACACATTTCCAAGCGGGCTGGTCTTTGGCGATAGTGTGCATTGCAGCTTGGCGCATGCATTGCCCAATCCAATATAGCGCTGGTCGACCCCCACTCCGTCTCGGCTTCGCCGAGCCACCTTGTATCTACACGAGAGAGATTTCGTGGGATTGAAGCGGTTGAGCCAAGGTCCGGCCGGCCAGCCGGACCTTGGCTTGGCGAAGTCGCCCGTACCACCTGAGGTTACAGCCGCGGGAGAGCTTGGGATCTTCGCCTTCGTCACGCACGACCGAACAGTCGCTTGGTTCCAACCGTACGTACAAGGCAGGTTACCGTGAACAGGATCATTTGTGGAGTTGATGTTTCCAAGGATTGGCTGGACGCGCATGTCTGGCCGAGTGGGGCGATAGAGCGCTTCGCCAACGATGCAACGGGGATCGCAGCTCTTTGGCTGTTCTGTCGCAGCCACGGCGCGGCCGTTGCGGTGATGGAGGCATCGGGCGGCTATGAGCGGCTTGGCTTCATGCTTTTGTGGGCGCACGGCATGCCATGCGCCCTGGTCAATGCCAGAAGCGTGCGGCGCTTTGCCGAGGCGATGGGCTATTTGGAGAAGACCGACCGGATCGACGCTGCTGTCATTGCCCATTATGGCGCAGTCAAGAAGACGGCTCCGACCCCACCGCCCAGTAATTCCCAGCAGCGCCTTGCTGCGCTGGTTGGGCGGCTTTGCCAGGTTGTCGGCGATGCCACCATCAACAAACAGCGCAAAAGCGCCGCACGCGATGCCGAGGTATGCGCCAGCATCGAGGCCATGCTGGCCTTCCTCAAGCGCGAAGAGCGGCGTCTGGAAGGCGAGATCGCCTCGATGATCGACGACGATCCACTGTGGGCCAAGCTGGGGTCGGCCTTTCGTTCGCTCAAGGGTGTGGCTGGCCGCACTGTTGCCCGCCTGATGGCCGAGCTGCCCGAGATCGGCCTCATCTCCAACAAGGCCATCACCAAGCTGGCGGGCCTCGCCCCTATCGCCAACGACAGCGGCAGGCGCGCCGGCAACAGGCATGTGCGCGGCGGACGAGCCGGACCGCGTGGCATCCTCTTTGTCGTCGCGGCCATCGTCGCCAAGTTCGATCCGCATCTCAAAGCGTTCGCTCAACGGTTGCAGCAGGCGGGAAAGCCCAAAATGCTCATCCGCATCGCACTCGCCAGAAAACTTCTCGTCATCCTCAACGCAAAAGCACGCGACGCGAGAACCGAGTTCGCAAATGCAACTTGACACGCCAGATAGTCGCTCTCCCCCGATCGACGGGGGAGAGGAAAGGCGCCAGGTTTTTTGCCGTCACGCTCGTCCGCAAGGCTCCCTTCCTTTCCCTCCGGAGGGGGGAAAGGTGGCGCTGCGAAGCAGCGACGGATTGGGGGAACCACGTGGCAATCAAGCCGCCAGCCGATCAGTCACGCCGATCAAGGCATGCCGGCTATCCGAGCTCCCAGAGATTGCCCTTCCTTGCGGTGAGAAGCGGTCCGCGCTAGCGGACGAGAAGCCAATTGCTAGAAGGGGGGCTAAAGCCGATCCGGCTTGTGGATGAAGGCGGCGCCGAGGATCGGGCCGGGCATGCCGTCCTTGCCGACCGACTGCAGCAGCACGGCGCAGCCGCCCTTCTTGGCGATCTCGGTCATCGGCAATTCGTAGCGCTGCGCCTTGCCATGCCACATGCCGGCGGTCTGGATGTCGGAAACGGCGTTCCAGTAGGTCAGGCTGCGGCCGCTGTTCTCGCCCTGGCCGATCTTCACCATCTGCGGCGGGTCGAAATAGACGATCACCACATGGGCGTCGGTCGGGCCGCCGCCGGCATCGCCGGCGTCGATCATGACGCGGTCGCTGGTGCGGCTGACCTTGATGGCGACCCGCATGCCCTCGCCGGTCCTGTCCATGCGGGCGAGCGCGCCGTCGACGTCCTTGCGGCTGGCGCCGTTGACATGGCTGCGGCCGTTGATCACGGCTTGCGGCGTGTAGACCGAGCGGCTGCCGAAGGCGCGCATATAGTCATATTGGCGCTCGGTGTTCTCCTTGGTGCTCAGCGTGTCCTGCCAGCCGAGATAGTCCCAGTAATTGACGTGGTAGGCGAGCGCGATGATGTCGTCCTTGCCGGCGAGCTCGGCGAAGAATTCGTCGGCCGGAGGACAGGAACTGCAGCCCTGGCTGGTGAACAGTTCGACCACGCCCAAGGGCCTGTCGATTTGGGGCCTGTCGATTTGGGGATTGTCGGCTTGAAGCTTGCCGGTCGCGGCCTTCTCAGGCTCGGCTGCGAGGGCCACGCCGCACAACGCCGTAAGGGCCAGCGCCGCCGCCGCAAGCCGCAATCGTCCTCGAAATGCCATGACTTTTCCAATTCCCGCCGGTGACGCCGGCCTTGTTGTGATTGCTAAAATATGTGGCAGAAGCGCCAGTCAACGGGAAGTCACGTTGCGGTGAAATTTTTGGCGTTGCAGCCGCAGGTAAGGCCGCAATAGGAGAGGCGGTTGCATTTCAAGGCGCGGTTCGATTCGGGGACAGCATCCTCATCATGTGGCAAACTTTCCTGACCCCTGTCGATCTCTATTGCGAACGCACGGGGCCAGGACTTTGGGCGGAGCCGGCTAATGCTTTGACCAACGTGGCTTTCATTGCCGCGGGACTGTGGGGCGTCTGGCAGGTGCGGCGCCACAAGACTGGCGCTTTCGCCGAGGTGCTGGCCTGGTGGGTGGTGGCGATCGGCATCGGCTCGACGCTCTTCCACACCTTCGCCAGCAAAGGCACGATCTGGGCCGACATCCTGCCGATCGCCGGCTTCACGCTGGCCTACACGCTTTTCAACCTGCGGCGTTTCCTCGGTATGGGCTGGGGCAAGGCAATCCTCGTCTTCGTCGCCTTCTATGCCGTGGCCGGCCTGATCACCTATGCTGTGCCCGACTGGCTGCGCCAGGCCTCGAACGGCACCACGGCCTATTTGCCGCCCTTCCTGGCGCTCGCCTTCTTCGGGGCATGGGTGGCGGCCAACGACAACCCGGCCGGCTGGTACAATCTGGCCGGATCGGCGATCTTCGTCGTCTCGATCTTCTGCCGCATGATCGATCCGCTGGTCTGCGCCAGCTTCCCGCTCGGCACGCATTTTCTCTGGCACGTCTTCAACGCGCTGATGCTGGCAGTGCTGCTCGCGGCGGTGGCTAGGTTTGGGAAAGCAAAGGCAGCAGGGCAGTAGGGCAGTAGGGCAGTAGGGAGCGTCCTTCCCTACTCCCTTACTGCCCTACTGCCTTATTTCCCTACTTAAGCGGCCAGGTCGCGGAGCACGTATTGCAAAATGCCGCCGTTCTTGAAGTAATCGAGCTCGTCCAGCGTATCGATGCGGCAGATGATCGGCACGTTCTTCACCGTGCCGTCGGCGAAGGTCACCTTGGCGACCATCTTCTGGCGCGGCTTGATCGCGTCCAGGCCGTCGATCTCGACCAGCTCGTCACCCTTGAGGTTGAGGGAAGCCCATGAGGTGCCCTCCTCGAAGACGAAGGGGATGACGCCCATGCCGACCAGATTGGAGCGGTGAATGCGCTCGAAGGATTGGGCGATGACCGCGCGCACACCAAGCAAATTGGTGCCCTTGGCCGCCCAGTCGCGCGAGGAGCCGTTGCCGTATTCGACGCCGGCGAAGATCACCAGTGGCACGCCCTCCTTCTTGTACTCCATCGCGGCGTCATAGATCGACATCTCCTCCTTCGAGGGATAATGGATCGTGTAGCCGCCCTCGCGCCCGTTCTCGCCCAGCATGTGGTTGCGGATGCGGATATTGGCGAAGGTGCCGCGCATCATCACCTCGTGGTTGCCGCGCCGCGTGCCGTACTGGTTGAAGTCGGCGACGCCGACGCCATGCTCGGTGAGGTACTTGCCGGCCGGCGATGCCGCCTTGATCGAACCCGCCGGCGAGATGTGGTCGGTGGTGATCTTGTCGCCGAAGAGACCGAGCACGCGCGCGCCCTTGATGTCGCCGACCTTGCCGAAGGCGCGGCTCATGCCGGCGAAATAGGGCGGGTTCTGCACATAGGTCGAATGATCGTCCCAGGCATAGGTCTGGCCTTCCGGCGCCTTGACCTTCTGCCAGTAGGCATCGCCCTTGAAGACGTCGGCATATTTGCGGGCGAACAGCTCGCGGGTGACGTTCTTCTCGATGAACTCCTGGATCTCGGCCGAGGTCGGCCAGATGTCCTTGAGATAGACCGGCTTGCCGTCGCTGCCCTCGCCGAGCGGCTCGGTGGTGAGGTCCTTGGTCACCGTGCCGGCCAGCGCATGCGCCACCACCAGCGGCGGCGAGGCGAGGTAGTTCGCCTGCACGTCCGGCGAGACGCGGCCTTCGAAGTTGCGGTTGCCGGAAAGCACCGCCGCGGCGATCAGGCCCTTATCGTTGATGGTTTTCGAGATCGGCGCCGGCAGCGGGCCGGAATTGCCGATGCAGGTGGTGCAGCCGAAGCCGACCAGGTTGAAGCCGATCTGGTCGAGCTCCTTCTGCAGGCCGGATTTCTCCAGATATTCGGCCACCACCTGGCTGCCGGGAGCGAGCGAGGTCTTGACCCATGGCTTCTGCTTCAGGCCGCGCCGGTTGGCGTTGCGGGCCAAGAGGCCGGCGCCGATCAGCACGCTCGGGTTGGAGGTGTTGGTGCAGGAGGTGATGGCGGCGATGACGACGTCGCCATGGCCGAGATCGTAGTCGGTGCCTTCGACGGCATAGCGCTTCGAGATCTCGGCGGCCTTCTTGTACTCGGTCTCCATCGCCTTGGCGAAGCCGGCGGGGATGTCCTGCAGGGCGACGCGGCCCTCGGGACGCTTCGGGCCGGCCATCGACGGCACGACGTCGCCGAGGTCGAGCTCGAGCAGGTCGGTGAAGACCGGATCGGCGGAGCCGGCGTCACGCCACATGCCTTGCGCCTTGGAATAGGCCTCGACCAGGGCGATGCGGCTCTCCTCCCGGCCGGACATGGTGAGGTAGCGCAGCGTTTCCGAATCGACCGGGAAGAAGCCGCAGGTCGCGCCGTATTCCGGCGCCATGTTGCCGATGGTGGCGCGGTCGGCCAGCGTCATGTTGGAGAGGCCGGGGCCGAAGAACTCGACGAACTTGCCGACGACGCCCTTCTTGCGCAGCATCTGGGTGACGGTGAGCACCAGATCGGTGGCGGTGACGCCTTCCTTGAGCTTGCCGGTGAGGCGGAAGCCGATGACCTCCGGCAGAAGCATGGAGACAGGCTGACCGAGCATCGCGGCCTCGGCCTCGATGCCGCCGACGCCCCAGCCGAGCACGCCGAGGCCGTTGATCATGGTGGTGTGCGAATCGGTGCCGACGCAGGTGTCCGGATAGGCGATCGCCTCGCCGTCTTCCGAATTGGTCCACACGACCTGGCCGAGATATTCGAGGTTGACCTGGTGGCAGATGCCGGTGCCGGGCGGCACGACGCGGAAGTTGCGGAAGGCCTGCTGGCCCCATTTCAGGAATTTGTAGCGCTCCTCGTTGCGCTCATATTCGAGCTCGACATTGCGGGCGAAGGCCATCGGCGTGCCGAACTCATCGACGATGACGGAGTGGTCGATGACGAGGTCGACCGGCACCAACGGGTTTATCTTCTCCGGGTCGCCGCCGAGCGCCTTGATGCCGTCGCGCATGGCGGCGAGGTCGACAACGGCCGGCACGCCGGTAAAGTCCTGCATCAGCACGCGGGCCGGGCGGTAGGCGATCTCGACGCCGGCGGTGCCCTTGTCAGTCAGCCAGGCGGCGACCGCCTGGATCGATTCCTTGGTGACCGAGCGGCCATCTTCGTTGCGCAGCAGGTTCTCCAGCAGCACCTTCATCGAATAGGGCAGCTGGGCGATGCCGGTGAGGCCGTTCTTCTCGGCCTCAACGAGGTCGAAATAAACATAGTCCGCGCCACCTGCGGTCAGGGTGCGGCGGCAATTGAAACTGTCGAGGGATTTCGTCACGGCGATCCGTCCTTGTCTGTTCAGCCTGAAAGGGAACGGACGCCGTTGGCATGCAATCACGCGCAAAGGTGCGGGTACGGCCATTTCCGCTGTCCGCTCCCAAGCAACCCGAGCCGTTCAAGGCGGCGCGTGCGCTGGTTCGGCGCTAATTCTGATCCCGCGCCGACCGCTGGCACGGATGAACCGCATATAGAGAATTTCCTGGAATAGTTCTAGACAGTCGAAAGACGAATTTGCGTGAGCCGGAAACGGCTCCGAAAAGGTGCTTTCGGGACGGGCAAGAATGCGGCTGATCGCCGAAAATCTGGGCGGCGAGCGCGGCGGCGAGACGGTTTTCTCCAACATCGGCTTCGCGCTCGACAAGGGCGAGGCGCTCATCGTCACGGGACCGAACGGCGCGGGCAAATCGACGCTGCTGAGGATCGTCGCCGGGTTGTTGCCGGTCGCCGAAGGAAAGGTTCGATTCGAAGGTGGCGGCGAGGCTTTCCCGACGGTCGCCTCAGCCGCGCATTATCTCGGCCATCTCAACGCGATGAAGACGGCGCTCAGCGTCGAGGAGAATCTCGGCTTCTGGCGCGCTTTTCAGGGGGAGTCCGGACTGGGCGTGGAGGAGGCGCTGGAGACGGTGGCGCTCGGTGGGCTCGGGCATTTGCCTTTCGGCTATCTGTCGACCGGGCAGCGGCGGCGCGCCTCGATTGCCAAGCTTCTGGTCAGCCGGCGGCCGGTCTGGCTGTTGGACGAGCCGACGGCGGGGTTGGACAAGGCTTCGGAGGAGCGGTTCGCGGGGTTGATGCACGGGCATCTGCGCGATGGAGGGATCGTGGTGGCGGCCACGCATCTGCCGCTGGGGTTGGAGGGGGCGAAGGTGTTAGGGATGGGGCAGGTTCTTTGATGTCGGTGCTCTACGGCGCCCCCCTCTGGCCTGCCGGCCATCTCCCCCACTTGGGGGGAGATCAGACGTCGCCGGCGATTTCGCCAATAGTCGACGTCGAAAGAGTAAGCGGGGCGCTGAAACAGCCAATCTCCCCCCTTGTGGGGGAGATGGCCGGCAGGCCAGAGGGGGGCGCGAAGGAACGCAAACCCTGCAAAGGGATCACGACGTAATGTGGTCCCTCTTCCTGCGCGACATCCGCCTCTCGATCCGCGCCGGCGGCGGGGCGCTGATCGGCGTGATCTTCTTCCTCGCCGTCATCGTCACCATCCCGTTCGGCGTCGGCCCGGACCTCAACCTGCTCGCCCGCATTGGTCCGGCGATCCTGTGGATCGCGGCGCTGCTTGCTTGCCTGCTCGGGCTCGATCGGCTGTTCCAGGCCGACCGCGAGGACGGCTCGCTCGATCTGCTGGTGCTCAACGGCGACCGGCACATGCTGGCGCTGACGGTGCTGACCAAATGCCTGGCGCATTGGACGGGCAGCGTGCTGCCGCTGGTTGTCGCCGCACCCCTGCTCGGCCTGTTCATGAACATGGAGCCGCTCGGCATCGGCGCCACGGCGCTGACGCTCCTTGTTGGCACGCCGGCCATCACCTTCATTGGCGCCGCGGGTGCGGCGGTGGCGGTGGCGCTGCCGCGCGGCGGACTGCTGATCTCGGTGCTGGTGCTGCCGCTCACCATTCCGGTGCTGATCTTCGGTGTTTCGGCAAGCTATGGCGCCGTCGCCGATCCGGCGCCGTTCCTGCAGCCATTCCTCATTCTCGCCGCGCTGACGCTGTTTCTTGCGGTGCTGGGTCCCTTGGCGGCGGCGTTGGCGCTGCGGCATGGGACGGATTGAGGCGAAGAAGGCGTTGGCCCACTGCGGCACCGCGACAAATTGCGGACCGGCTGGTGCAAGGTTATGAAAAGACATGATCGGAACGGTTGACATGGCCAAAAGCAGGGAGCGGTCGCTGTGAGCGCGCACGTCCTGTTCGTCACCGCCGCCTATGCCATCACGGCCGTCGTCCTGGCCGGACTGATCGGCTGGATCCTGCTCGACCAGCGGGCGCGCAAGCGCGAGCTCGCCGCGCTCGAAGCCGCTGGTGTGAGGCGGCGCTCCGACAAATCCGGAGCGGCAAAACCATGAGCCTCGAAACCGAAGCTCCGGCGCCGCGCCGCCGCCTGTTCGTGCTTTTGCCGCTGCTGGTGTTCCTGGGGCTGGCCGGCCTGTTCCTGTCGCAGCTTCTGTCGGGCCGTGACGCTTCGGAAATCCCCTCGGCGCTGATCGGCCTGCCGGCGCCGCAGACCGACCTGCCGCCGCTCGAGGGCGCCAATCTGCCTGGACTCGAGTCAAAAGACTTCGCCGGCAAGGTGACGCTGGTCAACGTGTTCGCGTCCTGGTGCGCGCCGTGCCGGGAAGAGCATCCGGTGCTTCTCGGCCTCTCGCAGGACAAGCGCTTCACGCTCGCCGCGCTGAACTACAAGGACCAGCCGGAAAACGCCCGCCGCTTCCTTGGCGATCTCGGCAATCCGTATCAGGCGATCGGCGTCGATCCGGCCGGACGCGCGGCGATCGACTGGGGCGTCTACGGCGTGCCGGAGACCTTCGTCATCGGCAAGGACGGCAAGATCGCCTACAAGCATGTCGGGCCGCTGACGCCGGAGTCGGCGCGCGACCTGCTGCTGCCGCAGATCGAGAAAGCGCTGTCGGCGCCGGGCTGAGGCGCCTCCCGTCCATCGTCATTCTAGGGCGAAGCAAGGAGCGAAGCGACGCAGCGCAGACCCTAGAGCGTCTCACCGTTTCACGGAAACGGCGAACCGCTCTATCTCTTTGTTTTGACGCAATTCCTGACGGAAAACCGCTCACACTTTTCCTGGAATTGCTCTAGAATCCATTCCGTGACGTTGATCGTAGAACCCCGCGGTCAAGAACTGGCGCTTGTGGGCGCGCGTGCCTGCACCGCTGCGGCGCTCGAAGGTCACGGCATGGATCCTCGGGTCAAGCCCGAGGATGACGAAAGCGTCGAAGCTCAGCCGTAGATCTGCTTGTGGATCTGGTAGAGCATTTCCGAACGGTCGGCGCGCAGATCGGCGAGATCGCGGCTGGACAGGTTCTCGATTTCGGCGACGAGGCGGTTGTAATGACGGCGCTTGGCGATGCTGGCGCGGGCGCGGGAGACAAGATTGTCGAACATGACAGGGTTCCTTTCATGCCGCATTGGCGCGGCCGGTTGTTCCTCCCTGACGATTGCGAGCATGACATAGGAATGGTGCATTGCAAAAGAAAGATGTTGCAATGCACCATTGCAGCCAGCGCATAGCCGGTTAACCGCAAGCTAACGGGCCATGCGTGCGGCGTGGCATACGAAACCGGTCCGCTTCACGCAGTTCTCATCCGTTTTGTCATACAAATTGCTGGCTGCCGCCTTGCCAGATCGCCTTCGGGCTGGCTTGATCCGCCCCGTCACGTGAATGCCGGGAGGAAAATGTATGGCGGCCGCAGACTATTACGAAATTCTCGATCCGCGCTTTGCGCGCCTGTTCAACGGCAGCGCGCAGGTGGAGAAGCTGTTCACCGGATGCCGCTGGGCGGAAGGACCGGCCTGGTTCGCCGCCGGCCGCTATGTCGTCTGGTCCGACATTCCGAACAACCGCATGCTGCGCTATGACGAGACCGACGGCAGCGTCAGCGTGTTCCGCCAGCCGTCCGGCAATTCCAACGGCAACACGGTCGACCGCCAGGGCCGGCTGGTGACCTGCGAGCATTCCGGCCGCCGCGTCAGCCGCACCGAGCACGACGGCTCGGTCACCACCATCGCCGACAAATGGAAAGGCAAGCGGCTCAACTCGCCCAACGACGTGGTGGTGCGCTCCGACGGCTCGATCTGGTTCACCGATCCGAGCTACGGCATCGACACCGACTATGAGGGCGACAAGGCCGAAAGCGAGATCGGCGCCTGCAATGTCTATCGCGTCGATCCGGAGACCGGCGACGTCGAGGCCGTCATCACCGACATGGTGCGGCCGAACGGGCTTGCCTTCTCGCTCGACGAAAGCCTGCTCTACGTCGTCGACACCGGCCGCACGCATGGCGAGAACAACCCGGCGCATATGCGAGTCTTCAACGTCGGCAAGCACGGCAAGAAGGTTTCGGGCGGCAAGGTGTTCGCCGACTGCACCGCCGGCCTGTTCGACGGCTTCCGGCTCGATTCGGACGGGCGCATCTGGACAAGCGCTGCCGACGGCATCCATTGCTACGACCCGGACGGCACGCTGATCGGCAAGGTGAAGGTGCCCGAAGTGACCGCCAACTGCGTGTTCGGCGGCAACAAGCTCAACTGCCTCTACATCGCCGGCACCACCTCGCTCTATATGGTGCGGCTGATGGTGAACGGGGCGAAGACGTATTGAGCGAGATTGTTTGGAAATGCCGCTCCGGCGGCCATCTGCCGGCGGTTTCTGCGCTTCCGGTGCTCACGGACCTAACCAAAGGGAGGGAGAAAAATGCCATTCGTCAACATCCGCATCGTCAAGGAAGTGATCGCCGCCGATCCGGCCGGCAAGAAGGCTGACATCGCCAAGAAAGTGACGTCGGCCATCATGGAAGCCACCGGGCTCAGCAACAACGATGTCTGGGTGGTGTTCGAGGAGGTCAACGCCCGCGACTGGTATGTCGGCAAGACCGACGTCGAGACGCTGCGGAAGGGGTAGGGGCCGTCGCACGCCGCAGCCCGGAAGTTGCGAGAGGTCGGCGGGACAGCGCCCCCCTCTGTCCTGCCGGACATCTCCCCACAAGGGGGGAGATCAGATGTCGCCTCGGCTTTCGCCAATCGCCGACGTTGCAGGAATGGCGCCGGCGCCGAACCTGCTGATCTCCCCCCTTGTGGGGGAGATGCCCGGCAGGGCAGAGGGGGGCGCGAAGGATCGCAAGCGAAGCTGGTTAGCGCTCACTTTGATCGAATGAACCCGGAGAAAGCCTCGATCGCTCCGCGCATCGCCTGCCGGTTCGCATCCTCGGCCAGGATCGCCCCTATCTCCGCCGGCTTCTTCCCCAGCAGCGCGATCTCCAGCGTCTCCTCATACATCGCCAACGACATCGTCCGCATGATCTCGGCGAGCGCCGCCCGCGCATAGAGCGAACGGGGCGAGGCATGCACCAGCATCGCCGGCTTGCCGACCGCGGCGTCGCGCGAGACCAGCCAGTCGAGCGCGTTCTTCATGCCACCGGGCACGCCATGCGCATATTCTGGGCAGGAGACGATGACGCCGTCGGCGCGGGTGATCATCTCGATCAGGCGCGCCGCTTCGGGCGGCGTGCGCTCGCCCTCGTCATCCGGGTTGAAGATCGGCAGCCGGCCGAGGCCGTCATAGACCCGGACACGGCAATCCGCGGGCGCGTTGGCGGCCAATGCCGCAAGCAGGGCCGAGTTGGTCGAGGCGGCGCGCAGGCTGCCCGATATGGCGACGATTTCTGTCAAGGGAGAGCCGGACGAAGGTTGAGTCGTCCGGAAAGCCTACCACATGGTCTGGCGGTAATCGTCGTCCAGCTCGCGATCGATCTCGCCGGCGCTTTCGCTCAGCGCCAGCTGGTCGCGGATGATCTGGCCGAGCGTCGGCAGCGTGGCGCGATCGTACCAGGTCTTCGGTTTCCAGAGGTCGGAGCGCATGAAGGCCTTGGCGCAATGCATATAGGCCGCCTTGACCGTCACCACGATCACGCTCTGCGGTTCCTTGCCGTCGACGGCCAGGCGTTCGCGCAACACGGTATCGACGGTGATGCGGGCGTCGCCATTGACGCGCAGCGTTTCGTTCATGCCGGGGATGAGGAAGAGCAGCCCGACGGACGGGTTGCGGATGATGTTTTCCAGCGTGTCCAGCCGGTTGTTGCCGGGCCGGTCGGGAATGGCGATGGTCGAGCTGTCGAGGATGGCGGTGAAGCCGGGCTTGTCGCCCTTGGGCGTCACATCGGCATTGCCGGCGCCGTCGGAGGAACCGATCAGCACGAAGGGGCTCTTGCCGATGAAGGAGCGGCAATGGCCGTCGAGGCTTTTGAGCTCCTTGCGGATCGAGCCGTCGGTCGGCCGCGGGGTCTTGTAGATCGTCCTCAGCTCGTCGCGCGTGGTCAGGAATTCCATGCAGTCCCCCTCAAAGCCCAACCGCCGGGCGCGTTTTTAAGGCTTCGCGTTAATTCCCCGTCTTCCCTTCCTTGGCTTTCTCCTCCAGCGAGTGGCGCATGATCAGCGGCATCTGGCTGAAGGTGAACAGCAAGGTGATCGGGATCGTGCCCCAGACCTTGAAATAAAGCCAGGTCGCTTCGGAAAAGTTGCGCCACACCACCTCGTTGAGCACGGCGAGGAACAGGAAGAACAGGCCCCAGCGGAAGGTCAGCTTGCGCCAGCCCTCTGCATCGAGCTGAAAGGCGGAATCGAAGACGTAGCCGAGCAGCGAGCGGCCGAACAGCAGCCCGCCGAGCAGGGTTACGCCGAACAGCGAATTGATGATGGTCGGCTTCATGAAGGCGAAGGTCTTGTCCTGCAGGTAAAGCGCCAGCGCGCCGAAGACGAAGACGACGATCGCCGAGACCAGCGGCATCAGCGGCAGGCTGCGCGTGAGCAGCCAGGAGACGCCGAGCGAAAGCGCGGTCGCCACCATGAAGAAGGCGGTGGCGATGAGGATAGGCTCGCCGAGATGGCTGAGCACCGGGAATTTCTCCGCGAGCCACTCGCCGCGGATGGTGGTGAAGAAGAACACGAGGCCGGGACCAAGCTCGAGCAGGAACTTCAAGCCTGGGTTGATCGGCTTGCGGCGAGGATCGGACGGGTCGCGTTCGATGATGTTCATAAAAACCCTTCTTGCGCATGATCTGGCCAAAAAGCAGGCCATCTCAAAAAAGCGCGCCAATCAAGCAACGCCCGCGATTGCTCTTGCGAATTCGCTGGCGGAAAACGGTTCGAGGTCGTCGACCTGCTCGCCGACGCCGATGAAATAGACCGGCAGCCGGTGCTTGGCGGCGATCGCCACCAGAATACCGCCGCGCGCCGTGCCGTCCAGCTTGGTCATCACCAGCCCGTTGACGCCGGCGACGTTGCGGAAGATCTCGACCTGGTTCAGCGCGTTCTGGCCCGTGGTGGCGTCGACCGTCTGCAGCACCGTGTGCGGCGCTTCCGGATCGAGCTTGCCCAGCACGCGCACGATCTTTTCCAGCTCGGCCATCAACTCGGTCTTGTTCTGCAAGCGCCCGGCCGTGTCGATGATCAGCACGTCCGAGCCGGCCTCCTTCGCCTTCTCGAAGGCGTCATAGGCGAGGCCCGCCGCGTCGGCGCCGAGCTTGGTGGCAATGACGGGCGATTTCGTGCGCTCGCCCCAGATCTTCAACTGCTCGATCGCGGCCGCGCGGAACGTGTCGCCGGCGGCCAGCATCACCTTGAGGCCGCCGTCGGTGAGCTTGGCGGCCAATTTGCCGATGGTGGTCGTCTTGCCGGTGCCGTTGACGCCGACGACCAGGATGACATGCGGCTTGTGGCTGAGGTCGAGCTCGAGCGGCTTTGCCACCGGCGTCAGCACCTTCTCCACCTCCGCGGCCATCACTGCGCGGACTTCAGAGTCGGAGACGTCGCGGCCATAGCGGCTGGAAGCGAGCGAGTCGGTGACGCGGAGCGCCGTTTCCACGCCGAGATCGGCGCGGATCAGCACGTCCTCCAGGTCCTGCAGCGTGTCCTCGTCCAGCTTTCGCTTGGTGAAAACGCCGGCAATGTTGCCGGTGAGCTCGCGCGAGGAGCGGGCAAGCCCGTCGCGCATGCGCTGGAACCAGGAGCGCCGCGGCGCCGGCTCCGGCGCCTTTTGCGGCTCGGCCTTCTGTTCGACTTTTTTCGAGACCGTCACCTTGCCGGCGGCGGGCTTTGCCGGCGACGGCACAGCCTCCTGCTCGGGTGCGATCTCGGCAAGGATCGGCTGCGGCTCGACGGGCGCCGGCTGTCGAATGGGAGGCGCGATTTCCGCGTCGGCCTCGGCGGATGGTTCTACGGAAGGCGCCTCCGCCGGCGGCACCTCGATGGGTGCAGGCGTCTCGGCGGGAACCTCGCTGGGCGTCGGCACCTCGACCGGCGCCGGCTCAGGCTGCGGTTCCGGACGCGAAGGCTCGATGTCCGGCCGAGTTGGCGTGGGTGCTGGCACCTCCTGCGGGGCAGGTTGGGGCGTTGGTGTCGGCGCGGGGGAAGGCTCAGGTTGTGCCGGCGGCACTTCTTCGGGCGCCGGCGGCTCAGGCTTCTCTGGCGCCGGTCGCGGCTCTTCTTCCGGTTCAGGCTCCGGCAGCGGTTCCGGCTCGGCCGGAACGATCGGCTCGGGCGTCGGCGGGATGATTGGCGCGGGCTCGGGCTTCGGCTCTTCAGGCGGCGGAGCGGGAGCTAGATCAAGAGAGGGTTCGCCCGCTGGCGCAGTTTCCGCCGCGGGCTCCTGTTCGCGCGCCAGCACTTCCGCCGGCGCAGCCTGCTCGGCGTCCGGCTTCAGCGCGTCCAG
The DNA here is from genome assembly GCF_016591715.1 of Mesorhizobium sp. J8. Classification (NCBI taxonomy): domain Bacteria; kingdom Pseudomonadati; phylum Pseudomonadota; class Alphaproteobacteria; order Hyphomicrobiales; family Phyllobacteriaceae; genus Mesorhizobium; species Mesorhizobium sp. J8. Next base: position 6,580,006 of record NZ_AP024109.1, on the reverse strand, counting down.
CTGGTCCCATTTGATCGGCGGCAGCGGGGCGGTCTCGTCGACGCGCTCCTCGACCACCTCTTTCCTGCCGAACGAAAATATCTTCTTGAAGAAACCAGCCATGCGTCTCGCAGTTCTCAGGCGGCTTGCGCGGCAAAGGGCGCCGCAACCAGTCGGGCGCCGTCATGGCCGCTGATGACGGCCTCGACGATCTCGCCGGGCGCGCCGGTGTCGATTGCGGCCAGCGTGAAACCTTCGGTACGGCCGAGCCCGTCGCGCTCGATCAGGATCGACTGCCTGGTGCCGGCAAGCGACGACAAATGACGACGATAGGCGGCCTCGCCGGCGGCGCGCAACCTCGCGGCGCGCGCCTTCACCACCTCGCGGCGGACCTGCGGCATGCGCGCGGCGGGCGTACCCTCACGCGGCGAGAACGGGAAGACATGCAGATGTGTCAAGCCGCATTCCTCGACGATCTTCTCCGAATTCTCGAACATCGCCTCGGTCTCGGTCGGGAAGCCGGCGATGATGTCGGCGCCGAAGACGACGCCGGGACGCAGCTTGCGCACGTCCTCGCAGAAGCGGATCGATTGGTCGCGCAGATGGCGGCGCTTCATGCGCTTCAGGATCATGTCGTCGCCCGATTGCAGCGACAGATGCAGATGCGGCATCAGCCTTGGTTCGGTGGCGATCGCGTCGAGCAGGTCGTCGTCGGCCTCGATGGAATCGATCGAGGACAGCCTGAGCCGCCTCACGTCCGGCACCTGACGCAGGATCGTCTTCACCAGCTTGCCGAGCTTCGGGCTGCCCGGCAGGTCGGCGCCGAAGCTGGTCATGTCGACACCCGAGAGCACGATCTCGGCATAGCCGTTGCCGGCGAGACGCTTGACCTGCTCGACCACCGCGCCCATCGGCACCGAGCGTGAATTGCCGCGACCATAGGGGATGATGCAGAAGGTGCAGCGATGATCGCAGCCATTCTGCACCTGCACGAAAGCGCGCGCCCGGCCCTCGATGGCATCGACCATGTGGCTTGCCGTCTCGCGCACCGAAAAGATGTCGTTGACGCGCGCCTTCTCGGTGTCGTTGACGCCGAAATCGGGCAAAGCGCGATAGGAATTGGCCTTGAGCTTCTCCTCATTGCCGAGCACGAGGTCGACCTCGTCCATGGCGGCGAAGTTCTGCGGCTCGGTCTGCGCCGCGCAGCCGGTGACGATGATGCGGGCTTCAGGGTTCTCGCGGCGCGCCTTGCGGATCGCCTGCTTGGCCTGGCGCACCGCTTCGGCGGTAACGGCGCAGGTGTTGAAGATGACGGCGCCGCCCTGGAGCGCGCCGAGGCCGGCGCTCTCGGCCTCGCGGCGCATCACTTCCGATTCATAGGTGTTGAGGCGGCAGCCGAAGGTGACGACGTCGATGCCCTTGCCGGCGAGCGCCTGGGGCGCGCCTTTTTCAAGAGCGGACATCAGGCGGCGCTTTCGGTGTCGCGGGCCCAGGCGCCGGTCGTGGGATCGAAGCTACCGGAAAACTCCCATTCGGCGGCGCCAGTCAGGATGACGTGATCGTCGTCGCGCCATTCGACATGCAATTCGCCGCCGCCGGGCGTCAGCAGCGAGACGCTGCGGCCGGTGCGCTTGGTGCGGGCGGCCGCCACCACGGCAGCACATGCGGCGGAGCCGCAGGCCTTGGTGAGGCCGGCGCCGCGCTCCCAGGTGCGGATGATCATCGTCTCAGGCGAGGTCACCTGCGCGATGGTGATGTTGGCGCGCTCGGGGAAGATCGGATGGTTCTCAAGCAGCGGGCCGAAGCGGTCGAGCTCGTAGGACCAGACATCGTTGTCGACCCAGAAGATCGCGTGCGGATTGCCCATCGATACCGCCGACGGCGAATGCAGCACCGGCGCGTCGATCGGGCCGATCTGCAGCTCGATCATGCGGGTATCGCGGAACTCTTCGGCAAGCGGGATTTCCTGCCAGCCGAAATGCGGCTTGCCCATGTCGACGGAGATCATGCCGTCGGCATGCTCTTGAGCATTCAGGATGCCGGCGCGGGTCTCGAAGGTGAAGCTCTTCTGGCCGGTCTCGGCGGCCAGAGCCTGGACGACGCAGCGCGTGCCGTTGCCGCAGGCCTGCGCGCTGGTGCCGTCGGAATTCAGGATGTCGATATAATAGGCGGTACCCGGCGTGCGCGCGTCATGGATCGCCATGATCTGGTCGAACCTGGTCGCCGTGTCGGCGTTCAGCGCGATTGCCGCTTCCGCCGTCACCTTGTCGGCACGACCGCGCATATCGGCAACGATGATCTCGTTGCCGATGCCGTTCATCTTGGCGAAGGGGGCGGTGCCTGCCATCTAACCGGTCATTCCAGTTCCATTTGGCCGCTATATGGCGGAAATGGCCCGGAATTACCAGTCCGGCCCGAGTCTTATGTGACGGCGAAGACCCCGAGCACGATCAACAGGAAGATGATCAGCACGATGCCGATGAGGATACGCGCACCGGTAGCGGCCGCGCCAGCCAAAGCCGGCATGCCGAGCAGGCTCGCGGCGGCGGCAATGATGAGAAGAATGATGATCCACCTGATCATGGGAAGCTCCGGCGAAATTGCGTCGGCGGATCAACGCGTTTGACCGGTTTGGGTTCCTTTGTAGATGGCCGGCACGTCCCACAGCTCTCCCGGTCGCATGGCGCGGAAACGCTCCGGTGGCAGGTCTTCGGCGGCCAACGCCTCGGCCAGCTTCTGCGCCGGCTCGTCGATCGGCTCATCGGTGAGATGGAAGGTGCCCCAGTGGCAGCCGGCCGCGAAGGCCGCGTTGCAGAGCTTCATGCCTTGCACGGCCTCCTCGGGATTCTGGTGCTGCGGCGCCATGAACCAGCGCGGCTCATAGGCGCCGATCGGCAGGATGGCGAGGCGGAAACCGCCATGCTTTTTTGCCATCAGCCGGTAGTTGATGCCGTCGTGGAAGCCGGTGTCACCAGCGAAGTAGATGTTGCCGGCTGCTGTTTCGATGACGAAACCCGCCCATAGCGCCATGCGGCGATCGCGTCCGCCGCGCGCCGACCAGTGATGCGCCGGCTCGACATGGATGGCGGCCGCGCCGGTATCGATCCTGTCGCCCCAGTCATGCGCGCCGAGCCGCATGCCGGGCACGGCACGTCCGATGATGGTGTCGTTGCCGAGCGGCGTGAGCACCAGCGGGTCGTGTCTCTCCTTCAGCCGCTTCAGCGTGGCGAGGTCGAGATGGTCGTAGTGATTGTGGCTGACCAGGACCAGATCGATCGGCGGCAGGTCGGCAAAGGCAATGCCTGGCGCATTCACCCTTCGCGGGCCGGCGAAGGCGAAGGGCGAGGCGCGCTCCGACCAGATCGGATCGGTCAGTATGTTCAGCCCGGCGGTCTGGATGAGAAGGGAGGCATGGCCAACCATGGTGATCCGAAGCGCGCCGCCATCCAGCCGCCCGTCCGGTTTTGCCGGCGGATGGGGGCTCGGAAAGGCAGAGGGCCATTTCGCCCGTTCGCCGCCGAACTGCCATCTGAGAAGATCGCTGAAGCGCCCGGGCGGCTTGCCGCCGGGATTGAAGAACAAGGCGCCGTCGAAATGATCGCTGGGCGGGCCGCTGTAATAGCGGTTGGCGGATCTTCTTCTCGCGGCCATTCACTCTCCCGCCGGCTCGGTCTTTCCTGAGATAAGGACGCGCGCGCCTGGCGCAAGCATTTTGCTGGCGAATGCCAATGGGCGAAGCCCCATTCAATTAGGATCGGGGAGAGAGGGGGAACCGTCATGGCGATGAAGCGGACCAAGACGCCGTGGATGAAGGCCGAGGATTTCGGCCGCTCGCTGCCGCATGGGGTCGGCGTCAACCTGCTGGTCACGGACATGGCGGCGATGGAGGCTTTCTGCCGCGACGTGCTCGGCGCCAGGATCATCTATGCCGACGAGGATTTCGCGGCGGTCGAGCTTCTGGGCTCGATCTTCATGCTGCATGCCGACCATTCCTATCTCGACAATCCGATGACGGGCGTCACCGCGGGCGCCGAAACGCGCGGAGCCGGGATCGAGCTGCGCCTTTATGGCGCCGACCCCGATGCGGTCGAACAAAAGGCGGCGGCGCTCGGCCACATCGTGCTGGCCGGCTCGATCGACAAGCCGCATGGCCTGCGCGAATGCTACATCGTCGGCCCGGACGGCTATGTGTTCGTGCCGAGCGCCCGGATTTAACACTGAAATTTCAACGGCTTGAAAGATCGGATCGAGCGCGGCCCCGGACCGGTCGCTTACTGCGATAAATTTGCAACATCCGGCTCGAAAACCCTATTTTAACCATATCGGGTTGAAATTCTGCCACCTTCGCCATCTTGGTGGAGCGGAGATTACGCGGATGGCTCCCCCCGGCCGGATCCGACGGAGGTTTTGATGACTTTTTCGATGACCCGCCCCTTTTCGCGGAGTGGCCTTTTGGCCGTGTCGCTGGCCGCGCTGGTAGCCAGCGGCTGCTCGACCTCTCGCTTCTCGTCGATGGACGACCAGCAGCCGGCGCCGCTGACGCCGGCGCCGTCCGGCACCGTGACGCAAAACCAGCTGCCGCCGCCGGCTTCTCCCGGCACCACCGATCCGTCGCAATTCCCGACCGCGCCGAAGAACACCCAGGTCGCCTCGCTGCCGCCCGACGGCACGGCGCCAGCCGGCGCCACCGATCTCACCGCGGCCAGCGTCGCTGGCGTGTGGAACGTCAATGTCTCCGGGCAGAGCTGCAAGGTGGCGACGCCGCAGACCAAGTTCGGCGCCGGCTACCGCGCCGGTCCGCTGCACTGCCCTGCGCCGATCGACGGCATCAAGTCGTGGAACGTGGCCGGCAAGCAGCTGACGCTTTACGACGAAAACGGCGGCACGCTGGCCAGGCTCTATTCGTCGGGCGGCGAAAAGTTCGACGGCCAGACTTCCAATGGGCAGCCGATCTCGCTTACAAGGTGAGGTATGCCTATATTCAGGTGATGCGGCCTGCGAATGGCGGCGTCCTCCGCTCCGGTGCTCGCGTACTTCAAGTACGCTCCGCTTCGGTTTTCGGACACCGCCATTCTCGACTCGGCCTGACCTGAATCTCGGCACACCCGGGCTCCTCCTGAGTAGTCCGCTCAAAGAAAACGACGTGACCTATGCATCTGCGTGACGGTATCCAGACCCATGCGACCGTCAGGCAGCGCTACGATCATCTGGTCGAGAGCGGCGCGGTCGAGCGCGATCCGGCGCAGGAGCGCATCGTCGCCGCGCTCGACCGGCTGATCGACGAGATATCGGCCAAAAGGCTGGCGCATAAATCGAGCGCGCTGGGCTGGCTGTTCGCGGCCAAGCGGCAGCCGCGCGAGCCGGTCAAGGGCCTCTACATCCATGGCGCCGTCGGTCGCGGCAAGACCATGCTGATGGACATGTTCTTCGAGCTGTTGCCGGTGCGGCGCAAGCGCCGCGTGCATTTCAACGACTTCATGGCCGATGTGCAGGACCGGATCCAGAAGCACCGTCAGGCGCGCAAGGAGGGCACGGTCAAGGAAGACGATCCGATCCCGCCGGTGGCGCGGGCGCTGGCCGACCAAGCCTGGGTGCTGTGCTTCGACGAGTTCTCCGTCACCGACATCGCCGACGCCATGATCCTGTCGCGCCTGTTCTCGGCATTGTTCGCCAACGGCGTGGTGCTGGTCGCCACCTCCAACGTGGCGCCGGAGAACCTCTACCGCGACGGGCTGAACCGCCAGCTCTTCCTGCCGTTCATCTCGCTGCTCGAGCGTAACGCCCATGTGATGACGCTCGATGCCGACAAGGACTACCGGCAGGAAAAGCTCAACCGCCAGCCGGTCTATGTCACGCCCGACGACGCCCTGGCTGACCGTGCATTGGACGAGGCCTGGAAGGCGATGACGCATGGCCAGCCGACCGGCGAGGTGACGCTGACGCTGAAAGGCCGCCAACTCGTCGTGCCGCGCGCCGCCGGCGACGCGGCGCGCTTTTCCTTCGCCGATCTTTGCGAAAAGCCGCTCGGCGCGCGCGACTATCTGGCGATCGCCGGCCGTTTCTCGACCATCTTCATCGACCATGTGCCGGTACTGGGCGAAGGCAAGCGCAACGAGGCCAAGCGCTTCATCCTTTTGATCGACACGCTCTACGACCACCATATGCGGCTGGTGATGAGCGCCGCGGCGCCGCCCGAGGGCCTCTACACGGCCAAGCGCGGCACCGAAGTGTTCGAATTCGAGCGCACCGCCTCGCGCCTGGTCGAAATGCAGAGCCGCGACTGGCTGGACGGCTGGGCGGAGCGGCGGCAGGCCGCGCCGGTGGCGGAGGCGCGGCAGGCGCAGGGGTAGCCTCCTCGCCTTCGTCATCCTCAGGCTTGGCCCGAGGGTCCATTCCGTGACGTCCGAACATGGAACGCGGCGGAGCAGAATTCTGAACCGTTCCAAAGCTTTAGCGTCACCGCATGGATCCTAGGGTCTGCGCGTCGCTTCGCTCCTTGCTCCGCCCTAGGATGACGAGAGCGGGGGCGTTTCGACCAACTTTGAAAGCCGATACACATACATCACGAAATCCTCGGCCTTCCCATGCGGCTCCTTCCGCGTTTCATAGAGCGCCCGCGCCGGCTCGTTGTCGGGCTCGGTGCCGACCCAAGCCTCTTCGCAGCCATGCTCGCGGCCGATTTCGAACATGGCGTCGAGCAGCTTTCGCGCGATACCCCGTCGCTGGAAGGGCGGCGCCACGCCGACCTCGTCGATATAAAGCTCGCCCACCTTGTCCGGGTGACGGTGGATGACGGCGGCGCACTGGCCCACCACGATTTCGTCGATTATCGCCACGATCATGAAATGGCCGGGCGAAGCGAGATAGGCGGCGAGGCGGTCCGGCCGTACCGGCTCATCGAACACCGCGTCGGCCACTCGCATCACAACAGCGTCATCGCCGGGATGAAGCCTTCTGATTTCGACGTTCATTGTGTAAATTCTCCTCATTCAGCTCGCAAACTTTTACGTTTACGTAATTCCCGAAGTATCTAACCGATTGAAAACACTAGGCTCAAAATAATCGTTTGAATTTCTTCCGTGCCGGAGTTATTGGGTGCGGCCAAATCTCGCGGCTTCACGCATCCTTTCGGCCTCCCGGCCCCGTCACGACCTCGTCACAGACAAAGGGAAAACATCCTCACATGGCACGCAACAAGATAGCGCTCATCGGCTCGGGCATGATCGGCGGCACGCTGGCCCATATGATCGGCCTCAAGGATCTCGGCGACGTGGTGCTGTTCGATATCGCCGAGGGCATTCCGCAGGGCAAGGGCCTCGACATCGCGCAGTCCTCGCCGGTCGACGGCTTCGATTCCCGGCTGACCGGTGTCAACGACTATGCCGGCATCGAGGGCGCGGACGTGTGCATCGTCACCGCCGGCGTGCCGCGCAAGCCGGGCATGAGCCGCGACGATCTTCTCGGCATCAACCTCAAGGTCATGGAACAGGTCGGCGCCGGCCTGAAGAAGTACGCGCCGAAGGCCTTCGTCATCTGCATCACCAACCCGCTCGACGCGATGGTCTGGGCGCTGCAGAAGTTCTCCGGCCTGCCGACCAGCCATGTCGTCGGCATGGCCGGCGTGCTCGACAGCGCCCGTTTCCGCTATTTCCTGGCGGAAGAGTTCAAGGTCTCCGTCGAGGACGTCACCGCCTTCGTGCTTGGCGGCCACGGCGATTCCATGGTGCCAATGATCCGCTATTCGACCGTCTCCGGCATCCCGCTGCCCGACCTCGTCAAGATGGGCTGGACCTCGAAAGAGAAGCTCGACCAGATCGTACAGCGCACCCGCGACGGCGGCGCCGAAATCGTCGGCCTGCTCAAGACCGGCTCGGCCTACTACGCGCCGGCGGCGTCCGCGATCGCCATGGCCGAATCCTACCTCAAGGACAAGAAGCGCGTGCTGCCCTGCGCGGCGCATCTCTCCGGCCAGTATGGCGTCAAGAACACCTATGTCGGCGTTCCGGTGGTGATCGGTGCCGGCGGCGTCGAGCGCGTCATCGAGATCGATCTCTCCAAGGCCGAGCAGAAGATGTTCGACAATTCGGTCGCGGCCGTCCAGGGCCTGACCGAGGCCTGCACCAAAATCGCCCCGCACCTCGCGGGCAAGTAATCTCGCCGGTAAAGTAACCGTCCTCCCCGGAGACCAAGCGCATGAACATCCATGAGTATCAGGCCAAGGCGCTGCTGAAGACCTTCGGCGCGCCGGTCGCAAGCGGCGTTCCGGTGTTCAAGGCGAGCGAGGCCGAGGCCGCCGCCAAGGCATTGCCCGGCCCGCTTTATGTCGTGAAGAGCCAGATCCATGCCGGCGGCCGCGGCAAGGGCAAGTTCAAGGAGCTCGGCCCCGACGCCAAGGGCGGTGTGCGGCTGGCGAAGTCGGCCGCCGAAGTGGTCGCCAACGCCAACGAGATGCTGGGCCACACGCTGGTCACCAAGCAGACGGGGCCGGCCGGCAAGCAGGTCAACCGCCTCTATATCGAGGACGGCGCCGACATCGCCCGCGAGCTCTATCTGTCGATCCTGGTCGACCGCTCGGTCGGCCGCATCGCCTTCGTCGTCTCGACCGAGGGCGGCATGGACATCGAGACGGTCGCGCATGACACGCCGGAAAAGATCGTCACGGTCGCCATCGACCCGGAAAAAGGCGTGACGGCGGACGACGTGAAGACGCTCAACGGCGCGCTGAAGCTCGACGGCGATGCGGCCAAGGACGGCGCCTCGCTCTTCCCGACGCTCTACAAGGCCTTTGTCGAGAAGGACATGAGCCTGCTCGAGGTCAATCCGCTGATCGTCATGAAGGACGGGCATCTGCGCGTGCTCGACGCGAAGGTGTCCTTCGACAACAACGCGTTGTTCCGCCACCCGGACGTGGTGGAATTGCGCGATACCACCGAAGAGGACGAGAAGGAGATCGAGGCGTCGAAATACGACCTCGCCTATGTCGCGCTCGACGGCAATATCGGCTGCATGGTCAACGGCGCCGGCCTTGCCATGGCGACGATGGACATCATCAAGCTCTATGGTGCTGAGCCGGCTAACTTCCTCGACGTCGGCGGCGGCGCCTCGAAGGAAAAGGTCACGGCGGCGTTCAAGATCATCACCAAGGATCCGGCGGTCGAAGGCATCCTGATCAACATTTTCGGCGGCATCATGAAGTGCGATGTCATCGCCGAGGGCGTGATCGCGGCGGTGAAGGAAGTGGGCCTGAAGGTGCCGCTGGTCGTGCGCTTGGAAGGCACCAATGCCGAACTCGGCAAGAAGATCATCAACGACAGCGGCCTCAACGTCGTCTCGGCCGACGACCTCGACGACGCGGCCAAGAAGATCGTCAAGGCGGTGAAGGGCTAAAGCGGATGCCTCCGCGCAAGATAAACCTGGTCGAGGCTGCGGATCAAAAGATCGCCAAGGTCTTCGATCCGCACATCGCCGGCGACGTCAACGATTTCCAGGCCAAGGTCGCCAAGTTCGGCGAGGTTTTCGACTGGCACGCGCATGACGATGAGGATGAGGCCTTCCTGGTGCTGCGCGGCAGGATCGCCATCGACTTCCGCGACGGGCCGGTCGAGCTCGGCGAGGGCGACTTCGTCGTCGTGCCGCGCGGCGTCGAGCACCGGCCGCGCTCGCTGACCAAGGAGCCGGTGGTGCTGATGTTCGAGCCGGCGACGACGGTCAACACCGGCAATGCCCGGAGTGATCTCACCGTCACCGACCTGAAGCGGCTTTGAGCCATGAACGCGTCGCCCTTCTCTTCCCTCTCGGACGGTCACCAACGCCTGCAGGCGTTGGTCGGCGCTTGGCGCGGCGAGGAAGAAGTCGCGGCAACGCAATGGACCGATGCCGGCACGGCGACTGCGGAAGTGCTGGCCGAGGCGCAGTTCGGCGGCCTGTTCGTGGTGCAGCGCTATCGCCAGCGCCGCGACGGCACCGTCTCGTTCGGCGCGCACAATGTGTTCGGCTTCGACCAGCAGAACGGCCTCGTCACCGTGCATCAGTTCGACTCGATGGGGTTCGTGCCGATGTCACCGGCCACGGGCAGGTGGAACGGCGGCGAACTTGCGCTGGAACGGTCGTCGCCGCGCGGCTCGGCTCGCGTGACCTACAATTTTGACGACATCGATTCCTATCGAATGAAACTTCAGTTCAAGCCCACGAGCAGCAATGTTTGGCAAGACATGGTGAGCGGGCTCTACCGGCGCGTCTCGCCTTCCACGATCAACGGTTTTTAGAAAAGGGCCGCGATGTCCATTCTCGTCGACAAGAATACCAAGGTGCTGGTGCAAGGTCTGACCGGCAAGACAGGCACCTTCCACACCGAGCAGGCGCTGGCCTATCACGGCACCAAGATGGTGGGCGGCATCCATCCGAAGAAGGGCGGCGAAACCTGGACCGGCTCGAAGGGTGAAAGCCTGCCGATCTTCGCCACCGTCGCCGAGGGCAAGGCAAGGACCGGCGCCAATGCCTCCGTCATCTACGTGCCGCCGGCGGGCGCGGGCGAGGCGATCATCGAGGCGATCGAGGCCGAGATCCCGCTGATCGTCTGCATCACCGAGGGCATCCCGGTCGTGGACATGGTCAAGGTCAAGGCGCGGCTCGATCGTTCCAGCTCGCGGCTGATCGGACCGAACTGCCCGGGCGTGCTGACGCCCGACGAATGCAAGATCGGCATCATGCCCGGCAACATCTTCCGCAAGGGCTCGGTGGGCGTTGTTTCGCGCTCGGGAACGCTTACCTATGAGGCAGTCTTCCAGACCACCAATGTCGGCCTCGGCCAGACCACGGCGGTGGGCATCGGCGGCGACCCGGTCAAGGGCACCGAGTTCATCGATGTGCTGGAGATGTTCCTCGCCGACGACGAGACCAAGTCGATCATCATGATCGGCGAGATCGGCGGCTCGGCCGAGGAAGACGCCGCGCAGTTCCTCAAGGACGAAGCCAAGCGCGGCCGCAAGAAACCGATGGCGGGCTTCATCGCCGGGCGCACCGCGCCGGCCGGCCGCACCATGGGCCATGCGGGCGCGGTGATCTCGGGCGGCAAGGGCGGCGCGGAAGACAAGATCGCGGCGATGGAATCGGCCGGCATTAAGGTTTCGCCCTCGCCGGCTCGGCTCGGCACGACGCTGGTCGAGGCGATCAAGGGTTAAGGCAGTAAGGGAGTAGGGCAGTAAGGGAGTAAGGGAATAGGAACAACGGGATGTGCAGCGACAATTGCCGCTTTCCTTACTGCCTTACTCCCCTACTGCCCTACTCCCCTCCAAACTAGGAGACGGAGCCAGGCTCCGCAGACGAAAATGGCAAGACAAGATCAGGCCAACGACCAATTCTCGCTCACCTCGTTCCTCTATGGCGGCAATGCCGACTATATCGACGCGCTCTATGCCGCCTATGAGGACAATCCGGGTTCGGTCGACCCGGAGTGGCAGGATTTCTTCGCGGCGCTGAAGGACGACGCGGGCGACGTGCGCAAGAACGCCAAGGGTGCTTCCTGGGCGAAGCCTTCCTGGCCGCTCACGGCCAATGGCGAGCTGGTCTCGGCGCTCGACGGCAATTGGGGCCTGGTCGAAAAGGCGATCGAAAAGAAGGTCAAGGAGAAGGCGGTCGTCAACGGCGCCGTGCTTTCCGACGCCGACGTGCACCAGGCGACGCGCGATTCCGTGCGCGCCATCATGATGATCCGCGCCTACCGCATGCGCGGCCACCTGCACGCCAATCTCGACCCGCTCGGCATCGCCAAGCCGCTCGAGGACTATAACGAGCTGTCGCCGGAGAATTACGGCTTCACCGAAGCCGATTACGACCGGCCGATCTTCCTCGACAACGTGCTCGGCCTCGAATTCGGCACCGTGCGGCAGATGCTGGACATCCTGACCCGCACCTATTGCTCGACGCTCGGCGTCGAGTTCATGCATATTTCCGACCCGGAAGAGAAGGCCTGGATACAGGCCCGCATCGAAGGCGCCGACAAGGAGATCACCTTCACCGCCACCGGCAAGAAGGCGATCCTGTCGAAGCTGATCGAGGCGGAAGGCTTCGAGCAGTATATCGACGTCAAGTACAAGGGCACCAAGCGCTTCGGCCTCGACGGCGGTGAAGCGCTGATCCCGGCGCTGGAGCAGATCATCAAGCGCGGCGGCCAGCTCGGCCTCAAGGAGGTCGTGCTCGGCATGGCGCATCGCGGTCGCCTCAACGTGCTCTCCCAGGTGATGGCGAAGCCGCACCGCGCCATCTTCCACGAGTTCAAGGGCGGCTCGGCCGCTCCCGACGACGTCGAGGGCTCGGGCGACGTGAAGTACCATCTCGGCGCCTCGTCGGACCGCGAGTTCGACGGCAACAAGGTGCATCTGTCGCTGACCGCCAACCCCTCGCATCTGGAAATCGTCGACCCTGTGGTGATGGGCAAGGCGCGCGCCAAGCAGGACCAGCTCGCCGGGCGCGAGCGCGGCGAGATCGTGCCGCTGTCGGAACGCGCCAAGGTCATGCCGCTGCTGCTCCATGGCGACGCGGCATTTGCCGGCCAGGGCGTCATCGCCGAGATGTTCGGGCTCTCCGGCCTGCGCGGCCATCGCGTCGCCGGCACACTGCATTTCATCATCAACAACCAGATCGGCTTCACCACCAATCCGCGCTTCTCGCGTTCCTCGCCCTATCCGTCGGATGTGGCCAAGATGATCGAAGCGCCGATTTTCCACGTCAACGGCGACGATCCGGAGGCGGTGGTGCATGCCGCCAAGGTGGCGACCGAATTCCGCATGAAGTTCCACAAGCCCGTGGTGGTGGACATGTTCTGCTACCGCCGCTTCGGCCACAATGAGGGCGACGAGCCGTCCTTCACCCAGCCGATCATGTATCGCAACATCCGCAGCCACAAGACGACGGTGCAGATCTATGCCGACCGGCTGATCGCCGAAGGCCACGTCACCCAGGCCGAGGTCGACAAGATGCGGGCCGACTGGCGCGCGCATCTGGAAGCCGAATGGGAAGTCGGTCAGCATTACAAGCCGAACAAGGCCGACTGGCTGGACGGCGCATGGTCGGGCCTGCGCACCGCCGACAACCAGGACGAACAGCGGCGCGGCAAGACCGCCGTGCCGGTGCGCACGCTGAAGGAAATCGGCAAGAAGCTGACCGAGGTGCCGAAGGATTTCGAGGCGCACAAGACCATCCTGCGCTTCCTCGAAAACCGCCGCCAGGCGATCGAATCGGGCGAAGGCATCGACTGGTCGACGGCCGAGGCGCTGGCCTTCGGCGCCATCCTGCTCGACGGCAACCCTATCCGGCTTTCCGGCCAGGACTCGGAGCGGGGCACCTTCTCGCAGCGCCATTCGGTGCTTTACGACCAGCGCGACGAGACCCGCTACATCCCGCTCAACAACCTCTCGGCTGCGCAGGCCGGCTACGAGGTCATCAACTCGATGCTGTCGGAAGAGGCGGTGCTCGGCTTCGAATATGGCTACAGCCTGGCCGAGCCCAACGCGCTGACGCTCTGGGAAGCGCAGTTCGGCGACTTCGCCAACGGCGCCCAGGTGGTGTTCGACCAGTTCATCTCATCCGGAGAGCGCAAGTGGCTCCGCATGTCGGGCCTCGTCTGCCTGCTGCCGCATGGCTATGAGGGCCAGGGGCCGGAGCATTCGTCGGCGCGGCTGGAGCGCTTCCTGCAGCTGTGCGCGGAAGACAACATGCAGGTCGCCAACGTCACCACGCCGGCTAACTATTTCCATATCCTGCGCCGGCAGCTGAAGCGCGACTTCCGCAAGCCGCTGATCCTGATGACGCCGAAATCGCTGCTGCGCCACAAGCGCGCGGTGTCGACGCTGTCGGAGATGGCGGGCGAAAGCTCGTTCCACCGGCTGTTGTGGGACGATGCGCAGCTCTTGGCCGACCAGCCGATCAAGCTGGTGAAGGACTCCAAGATCCGCCGCGTCGTGCTATGCTCGGGCAAGGTCTACTACGACCTCTATGAGGAGCGCGAGAAGCGCGGCATCAACGACATCTACCTTTTGCGCGTCGAACAGCTCTATCCGTTCCCGGCCAAGGCGCTGATCACCGAATTGTCGCGTTTCCGCAATGCCGAGATGGTCTGGTGCCAGGAGGAGCCCAAGAACATGGGCGCCTGGTCGTTCATCGATCCCTATCTCGAATGGGTGCTGGCGCATATCGACGCCAAGCATCAGCGGGTGCGCTATACCGGCCGGCCGGCCTCGGCCTCGCCGGCGACCGGGTTGATGTCGAAGCATCTCAGCCAGCTCGCCGCGCTGCTCGACGACGCTCTCGGCGAATAACCGGACGAAACAGACCTCAAGAAGACAAGAGAACGGACAGGCACAATGGCTACCGAAATCCGCGTCCCCACTCTCGGCGAATCCGTCACCGAGGCGACCGTCGGCAAGTGGTTCAAGAAGGTCGGCGACACGATCGCCGCCGATGAGCCCTTGGTCGAGCTCGAAACCGACAAGGTGACTGTGGAAGTGCCCGCCGCGGGCGCCGGGACGCTCTCCGAGATCACCGTCAAGGAAGGCGAGACCGTCAATGTCGGCGCGCTGCTCGGCTCGATTTCGGCGGGCGGTGCGGCCGCCGCTCCGGCCACCAAGCCGCAGGCGGTGGCGCAGGCTTCCAGCCCGGACGCCGCGTCCACCACCAAGCAGGCCGCGGCCGAGACCGCCAAGGTCGCCGGCGACGCCGGTCCGATCGAGCCGCGCACCATGCCGCCTGCCCCTGCGGCGGCCAAGCTGATCGCCGAAAACAATCTTTCGGTCGATCAGTTGTCCGGCTCCGGCAAGCGCGGCCAGGTGCTGAAGGGCGATGTGCTCGACGCCATCGCCAGGGGCGCGCCGTCGCAGCCGGCCGAGACGCCGAAGGCGGCTCCGGCGCCGGTCGTCGCCCGCGCGCCGTCCTCGGCCGAGGATGCGCCGCGCGAGGAGCGGGTGCGCATGACCAAGCTGCGCCAGACGATCGCGCGCCGGCTAAAGGAAGCGCAATCGACCGCCGCCATGCTCACCACCTTCAACGAGGTGGATATGAGCGCGGTGATGGCGCTGCGGGCCAAATACAAGGACGTGTTCGAGAAGAAGCATGGCGTGAAGCTCGGCTTCATGGGCTTCTTCACCAAGGCGGTGACGCATGCGCTGAAGGAGATCCCGGCGGTCAATGCGGAGATCGACGGCACCGACATCATCTACAAGAACTTTGCCCATGTCGGCGTCGCCGTCGGCACCGACAAGGGCCTGGTGGTGCCGGTGGTGCGCGACGCCGACCAGATGTCGATCGCCGAGATCGAGAAGGAGATCGGCCGGCTGGGCCTCGCCGCGCGCGACGGCAAGCTGTCGGTGGCGGACATGCAGGGCGGCACGTTCACGATTTCCAACGGTGGCGTTTACGGCTCGCTGATGTCGACGCCGATCCTCAACGCGCCGCAGTCGGGCATCCTCGGCATGCACAAGATCCAGGACCGGCCGGTGGTGGTCGGCGGCCAGATCGTCATCCGCCCGATGATGTATCTGGCGCTCAGCTACGATCACCGCATCGTCGACGGCAAGGAAGCGGTGACCTTCCTGGTGCGCGTCAAGGAAAGCCTGGAGGATCCCGAGCGGCTGGTGCTCGATCTGTGATCGGAGCTGATCCGCAATGAGCGGCTGGTCAGATGCCGTACGCCGATTCCTTCGGCGTGGACGCGTCTGGCTTTTCTCCGACTTGCCCGTGGTCGCTTCGCCCGCCGATTGGGACGCCTCCGAGATCAGCAGCAATCTCGGCGTCTTCGCTCTCAGCTCTGCCGAAATGGCAGAACGGAAAATCACCGCCATCACGATTGGTGAGCTTGAATTGCCCACCGGCGAAATCGTTGCCTGCGATCCGCTTATCACCGGACTAAGCAGGCCTGCTTTCATCCGTAAGGTGAAGCCGGGACGCTATCCGGTCATCCTGCTTCAGGCGCACGGCTGTATTGCTGCAGCGGTCTTGCGGTTCGGCCCCGGCTTGCCAGTACGCTGGGAATTGGCGACCTTCGTTCCCGATCGCCCACCTGTCTATAAGTCAGAATTTCTTGAATTTATCGTTGATGACGCGGTTGCGTCGTTTATGGACAAGTCGTTCCTGACGATAATGTCTGACCAAGAGGAACTTGACGACTATCTCGCCGACGTCGCGTGCACTATCGACAGGTTTTGCATCGAGAGTCCGATTGAAGGCAACCCGATCAATGTAGCCATGTTCGATACTGGCTATGGCGACGGGGCGTATCGGTCTTTCTGGGGGTTGGACGCATCCGGCGAACCGCTGCTCCTGATGACCGACTTCGAAGTGCTCGAAAACGCCGATGGCCGTAACGAGGCCGATCGATGAGAATATTTGCCTCACCCATAATCCGGTGGATGGCTGGATCGGCGGTTTTGTTGTCGGCTTCCGCCGCCCAGGCCGCCTGCCCGATCCAGTTGGCCGTCTACGGCGATACGCAGAGCGGCGCCGAGATCGACTTCACCTCGGCCGGCACCTCGGCGACGATCACCAACGCCTTCCGCATGATCCTCGACAACAATGTCGTGCTCGACGGCATCGCGATGTGGACCGAGGGCTCGGCGGCGCGGCCGCACGGTTCGCTGATGTACAAATGCCCGACAGGCGACGTGACCGGCGAGGAGCTCGCCGCTTGCACGGTGTGGGAAGGCGTCATCTACAGCGCCGACGAGAAGGGCGGCGTCGGCCTGCTGCCGGCGGAAGGCGTCGACGCGCCGAAAAGCCTGATTTTCCCCGATCTCGGGCCGTCGCTCGAAATGTCGGCGGCCTATGGTCCCGCCGGCTTCTCCAAAGTGCCGTGGGACATCTTCGTGCTGAAAGGCTGCCAGGAATGAGCGCCGGGAAAAAGACGCTGCTGGTCACCGGCGGCAGCCGCGGCATTGGCGCGGCCATCTGCCGCCAGGCGAACCAGGCCGGCTACCGTGTGGCGGTCAACTACGTTTCCAACCAGGGCGCAGCGGACGCGCTCGTCGCCGAATTCAAGGCCGCCGGCGGCGATGCCTTCGCGGTGAAGGGCGATGTCGGCAGCGAGACCGATGTGATTGCCATGTTCGAAGCCGTCGACCGCGCCTTCGGCCGGCTCGACGCCTTCGTCAACAATGCCGGCATCGTCGACGTCAAGGCGCGGGTCGACGAGATGAGTG
This sequence comes from Mesorhizobium sp. J8, assembly GCF_016591715.1. Taxonomy (NCBI): domain Bacteria; kingdom Pseudomonadati; phylum Pseudomonadota; class Alphaproteobacteria; order Hyphomicrobiales; family Phyllobacteriaceae; genus Mesorhizobium; species Mesorhizobium sp. J8. The sequence goes on along the minus strand of NZ_AP024109.1, from coordinate 6,562,841 downwards.
TCGAGCGGGTCGAGCGCATGATGCGCATCAATGTCGTCGGCTCGTTCCTGTGCGCGCGCGAGGCAGTGAAGCGCATGTCGACGCGGCATGGCGGCAAGGGCGGCGCCATCGTCAACATCTCGTCCGCTGCCGCCAGGCTCGGCTCGCCGGGCGAATATGTCGACTACGCCGCCTCCAAGGGCGCGATCGATACGCTGACGATCGGGCTGGCGCGTGAGGTGGCGCTGGAAGGCATTCGCGTCAATGCCGTCAGCCCAGGCATCACCGAAACCGAGATCCACGCGTCGGGCGGCCAGCCGGATCGAGTGGCGCGGATGCAGGATATGCTGCCGATGAAACGCGCCGGCACGGCGGACGAAGTCGCCAGCGCGGTTCTCTATCTTCTGTCGGATGCGGCCTCCTATATAACGGGCGCGATCCTGAATGTGAGCGGCGGCCGATAGGCGCCAAAACAAAGGACAAGACTATGGCTTATGACGTCGTAATCATCGGATCTGGGCCGGGCGGCTATGTGTGCGCCATCAAGGCGGCGCAGCTGGGCCTGAAGACGGCGGTGGTCGAGAAGAACGCCACCTTCGGCGGCACCTGCCTCAACATCGGCTGCATCCCGTCGAAGGCGCTGCTCTACGCCTCCGAGATGTTCGCGGAAGCCGGCCATGCCTTCGATACGCTGGGCGTCGAAATACCGGCGCCAAAGCTCAATCTGAAGAAGATGATGGCGCATAAGGACACGACGGTGGCGTCCAACGTCAACGGCGTCGCCTTCCTGTTCAAGAAGAACAAGATCGACAGCTTCCGCGGCACCGGCAAGGTCGTCGGCGCCGGCAAGGTTTCGGTGACCGGCGAGGACGGCAAGGTCGAGGAGATCGAGACCAAGAACATCGTCATCGCCACCGGCTCGGACGTCGCCGGCATTCCGGGCGTCAAGGTCGATTTCGACGAGAAGGTGATCGTGTCTTCCACCGGCGCGCTGTCGCTGGCCAAGGTGCCCGCCAGCCTCGTGGTGGTCGGCGGCGGCGTCATCGGGTTGGAGCTCGGCTCGGTGTGGGCCAGGCTGGGCGCCAAGGTCACGGTCGTCGAGTTCCTCGACACCATTCTCGGCGGCATGGACGGCGAGGTGTCCAAGCAGTTCCAGCGGCTGCTCTCCAAGCAGGGGTTCGAGTTCAAGCTCGGCGCCAAGGTCACCGGTGTGGCCAAGGCCAAGAAGGGCGCCACCGTGACCTTCGAGCCGGTCAAGGGGGGCGCGGCCGAGACCATCGAGGCGGATGTGGTGCTGGTCGCCACCGGACGCCGTCCCTATGCCGACAGCTTGGGGCTGAAGGAGGCGGGCGTCGAGGTCGACGAGCGCGGCCGGGTGAAGACCGACGGCCATCTCAGGACCAATGTGCCCGGCATCTATGCCATCGGCGACGTGGTGGCCGGGCCGATGCTTGCGCACAAGGCCGAGGACGAGGGCGTCGCGGTCGCCGAGACCATTGCCGGCCAGGCCGGCCATGTGAACTACGACGTCATCCCGAGCGTCGTCTACACCAGCCCGGAAATCGCCTCGGTCGGCAAGACCGAGGAGGAGCTGAAGAAGGTCGGCATCGACTACAAGGTCGGGAAATTTCCGTTCAGCGCCAATGGCCGCGCGCGCGCCATGCTGCATACCGACGGCTTCGTGAAGATCCTCGCCGATAAGGCGAGCGACCGCGTGCTCGGCGTCCATATCGTCGGCTTCGGCGCCGGCGAGATGATCCACGAGGCGGCGGTGCTGATGGAATTCGGCGGTTCCTCGGAGGACCTCGCCCGCACCTGCCACGCGCATCCGACGATGTCGGAGGCGGTCAAGGAAGCTGCGTTGGCCACGTTCTTCAAGCCGATTCATATTTAGGAGCAAGAGAGAGGGCCATACCCTCGCGATTTTGTCAGCGGTCACAGTGCGGGTGGTTCTGCTCCGTTTACCTGCACGGAAGGTCAAGCCGAGATGACGACGCGTAGGTGGTTTCGGAAGAATCCTTGAAACAAACGGCCCGCCTTTCGGCGGGCCGTTCGGTTTGAAGCTGCAGCCCGATTATTGAGCCGGCGCAGGCGCAGGTGCCGGAGCAGGCGCAGGGGCCGGTGCAGGAGCCGGGGCTGGCGCCGGAGCGGGCGCAGGCTCAGGTGCCGGAGCAGGCGTTGCAGGCGCAGGGGCCGGCGTGCTGGCGGCCGGCGGCTCAGCCGGGGCGGGGGCGTGCTCGCCGCCGCTTCTGCCAAAGACATAATACGCAACAATGGCCAGGATAATGACAACAAGGGCGATCAGCCATCCGCTGCCGCCACCACCGCCACTCGACGTGGGAGGCGTGCTCGAAGGGGTGAAGGGGTCGTTAGGGTTCGCCATGAAACGTGTCCTCCTTGGATGAAAGTCATCAAAATAACAGCCATCAACGCGCTGATCCCGCATCGGGTTTCACGCGGACGGACGGAAAGCGCTGAAAAACCGGCGTTTTCAGGTCCGCCAGCCGCCAGACGACTCAGTTGACGGCGGTAACAGTATACCCTGCCTTGCGAAAATCCTCGACCAGTCCTTCCGGACCGGGCAGATGCATGGCGCCGACGGCCATGAAGACGTTGCCTTTGGCCAAAATCGGCCTGGCATGCGCTGCCATCACCTTGTTGCGGCTGGTGATCATGGTCTGCTCGAAGGCGGCATAGCCGGCCTTGTCGTCCGCCGTGTCCGGCAGCACGGCTTTGAACAGCGGCCAGAACATGCCGACCTGGCCGCGCTGGTAGAGCACGATCATCGTCTCGTTGACGTCGTTCACCTTGTCACCGAGCTTCATCGTCTCGACCAGGCTCTTCATGTGGAATTCGAGCGGCAGCGAGGCCATGGCGCGCAGCTGATCGACGGCGGTCTCCAGCCCTTCGACGTCCTTGCCCGAGGCCTTGGCGTCGGAAGCCAGCTTGACGTCCAGCACGGGCGCGCCGGCGCTCTGGCGCGCCACCTCACAGGCCGGCAGCGCCATCATCGCCGACAGGATCCACGGCTTCATCTTGGCGACCGTCGCCGGGGGGATGCCGCGGGCGTCGAGCCCCTTGTTCAGTGCCGCCGCATCGTCCGGCGACAGCAGCGACGACAGCGTGGTGTTGTCGGTGAACATCATCAGGCCGGGTTCGCTGGCCATCGCGGCCATCATCTTGGCCTTGTCCATCGCATCCGTGGTTTCGATGACGACGGTGCCGGCGCCGTCATAGGCCTTTTGCGCGGCTGCCGGCAGCGTGGTGACGCGCGTATCGGTCATGTGCATGGTGCCGAACAGATAGGACGGCTTTTCGCCCGGCTTTTCCAGCTTCCACAGCAGGCCCTCGCCGTTGGGAACCGCACCCGCTTCAGTCTCGACTTTCTTGAAGGCGGCGGGATCGTTCTTTTCCAGCGCGGCCAAAAGGTCGGTGCCGACGCAATTGGCCATTTCAGCATGTGCCCGGCCGGCAAGCAGCAGAACGACGACGAACGACAGGAAAAACAGCACGTTGAGCGCTGCGAGCAGCTTCAACGAGACAAGGGCCGCGCGGTCGGCGATGGCGATGACGCGTTTCATGGACAGCGTCTTAGCGCCGAAAAGCGGCAAAACGGTTAATTGGGAGGACGAAATTTGTTTCCGGTCCGGTGAGTTTTGACGTTCGCTCCTTGCTCCGCCCTGGAATGACGAAGTCCGAGCCGCTTCGGATAGCGCCGACGGCTTCACGCCCTTGGATGCGCCTTCTCGTAGATGTCGAGCAGCCTCGCCGTGTCGACGCCGGTGTAGATCTGCGTGGTCGACAGGCTGGCGTGGCCGAGCAGTTCCTGGATGGTGCGCAGGTCGCCGCCACGGCCAAGCAGGTGGGTGGCGAAGGAGTGGCGCAGGGCGTGCGGCGTCGCGGTGTCCGGCAGGTTGAGCGCCGAGCGCAGCTTGGCCATCTCGCGCTGAACGATGGCCGGGTTGAGCGGGCCGCCGCGGGCACCGCGGAACAGCAAGCCCTCGGGACCGATATGGAAAGGGCAGAGCCGGCGGTACTCGGCGACCGCCCTGCGGGCCACCGGAAGCACCGGAGCCAGCCGGGTCTTGCCACCCTTGCCGGTGACACGCAGCACGGTGTCGGCTTCTGTCGCCAGATCGGCGCCGGTCAATCCCAGCGCTTCCGAAATGCGCAGGCCCGATCCATAGAGCAGCGTCAGCACGGCGGCGTTGCGGGCGGCGATCCAAGGCTCTTCCGCGAGCTGGCCTTCCATGGCCACGACTTGTTTCGCGTCGCTTGCCGTCAGCGGCTTGGGCAGCGATTTCGGCTGACGTGGCGCGCGCAATGCCGCCGCGCCCGCCGCATTGACCATCCCGCGTTTTTCGAGGAAGCGCAGCAGCGAGCGGATGCCGGCAAGGCCGCGCCCCAGCGTGCGGGCGCCGGCGCCGTCATTGCGGCGCTTGGCGAGGAAGCCGCGCAGGTCGGCGGGGCGCAACCCGGCGATGTCGGAAATGCCGGGGGGGCCGCCGCAATGTCCGGTCAGGAAATGCAGGAACTGGCGCGTGTCGCGCTCATAGGCCTCGACGGTCTCCGGTGAGAGCCGGCGCTCATGCGCCAGCGTCTTAAGCCAGGTCTCGCGCGCTGCCTGGAGGTCGGGTTTTGCCGGGATGAGGAATTCCTGCATGACGGCATTGTCAGGCGTTAAGGTTAGGAAGCCGTGAAGAGGCCGTCATTGAAAAGGCTTCGGGACGGCGCTAGAGCAGGGCAAAGGAAGCGCCGCCGATGTCGAAGCTCGAAAACCCCGTACAGATGGCCGTCATCGGTGCCGCGCACGGCATCAAGGGCGAACTCAGGGTGAAGACCTTCACCGGCGATCCGCTGGCGCTGGCAGATTACGGGCCGCTTTATGCCAAGGATGGTCGCGCTTTTCAGATCACCGATATCAGGCCTGCCGGGACCGTGGTGGTGGTGCGTTTCAAAGGTGTCAACGACCGCAACGCCGCCGAGGCCTTGGCCGGTACGGAGCTTTTCGTCGACCGCTCGGTGCTGCCCGACGACGGCGAGGAGGACGAGTTCTATCATGCCGATCTCATCGGCCTCGACGTCCGGGACGATACGGGCGTCATCGGCAAGGTCGTCGCCGTGCATAATTTCGGCGGCGGCGACATACTCGACGTCACGCTTGCCGGCCGCAAGGGCGTGCTGATCCCGTTCACGCAGGCGGCGGTGCCGCATGTCTCGATCGCCGACGGCTTCGTCGAGATCAACCCGCTCGCGGCAGGCCTGGTCGAGGATGAGGAAGAAGGGGCGGCGCCTGGCCGTTCCGGCTTCGACCCCAGGGGCAGGCCGCGCGGACCGAAGGATGCCGGGGGCAACCGTTGAGCTTTGCCGCTTCGGTGCTGACGCTCTATCCCGAGATGTTCCCGGGCGCGCTCGGCCTGTCGCTGGCGGGACGGGCCCTGGAGGCAGGCACATGGTCGCTGGAGGCGATCCAGATCCGCGATTTCGCCACCGACAAGCATCGCACCGTCGACGACACGCCGGCCGGCGGCGGCGCCGGCATGGTGATGCGCGCCGACGTGCTGGCCAAGGCCATCGACCACGCCTCGCCACCTGGCGACGAGCGTCCGAGGCTGCTGATGAGCCCGCGCGGAAAACCGCTGACCCAGGCCCGCGTGCGGGAGCTCGCCGCCGGTCCGGGCGCGGTCATCCTGTGCGGCCGCTTCGAAGGCGTCGACCAACGGGTGATCGACGCGCGGGGACTAGAGGAGGTCTCGATCGGCGATTTCATCCTGTCGGGGGGCGAGCCGGCGGCGCTTGTGCTGCTCGATGCCGTGGTGCGGCTTTTGCCCGGCGTCATGGGCAATGCGGTGTCCGGCGAGGAAGAGAGTTTCGAGAACGGCCTGCTCGAGCACCCGCATTATACGCGGCCGCAGGAGTTCGAGGGCATGGCGATCCCGGACGTGCTGATTTCCGGCAACCACAAGAAGATTGCCGAATGGCGGCGCGCCGAGGCCGAGAAGCTCACGCGGGAGCGGCGGCCGGACCTGCTCGCGCCTTAGATCGTGATGGCTTTCGTTGAATCGCCCTCACGATCTCACTCTTTGTTGGAGCATGATCTTTCTCCGAAAACCGGTTCCCACTTTTCGGGATCATGCTCTAGCCCTTGGTGAAATAGTAGAGCGCCAAAAGCAGGCCGATCGCCACGACGAAGCCGCGCACGACAGCCTGCGGCACGCGCTTGGCGATCCACACCCCGGCATAGCCGCCGAGCGCGACGCCCGGGATCATGACGATCGCCTGCGGCCAGGCGACGACGCCTCCGGAAACGAAGACCAGGATGGCGACGACCGCGATTACGATGGACAGCATGTTCTTCAACGCGTTGAGCCGGTGGTAGTCGCCGGCTTGCGTCAGGCCGAGGGTGGCCAGCATCATCACGCCCATGCCGGCGCCGAAGAAGCCGCCATAGATAGCAGTCGCGAATTGAACAAGCGAGCCGGTGAGCGAGCCCACCGAGGCCTGGTGCTCCGGCCCCGCCGCGGGCTTCAGCCACGGCCCGGCTGCGAACAATGCGGTGGCGGCGATGAGCAGCCATGGCACAAGGGCGCGGAAGGACGGGTTGGAGAGCGCGAGCAGGATGAGCGAGCCGGCGAGCGCGCCGAGCGCGGAAATCAGGCAAAGCAGGAGAGCGCCGCGCCAGAAATGCCGGATATCGGTCCAATAGGCGAGCGTCGAGGTGATGTAGCCCGGCAGCTGCGTCACCGAGGAGGTGGCGTTGGCGACGATCGGCGGCAGGCCGACCAGCGTCATGGCGCCGAAGGTGAGGAAAGTGCCTCCGCCGGCGACCGCATTGGCGGCGCCCGAGGCAAAACCCGCGAAGAAAAGCAGGACGGCGTCGAAAAAACTCATTTCCCCGCTTAGAAAGCTTCCCGTGCGAGCGCAACCCGGCACGGCGTCAATGTCATGGGGCCATCGAGCGCAAAAAATATGCCTGAAGGTCCTTTTTGATGCATGTCGTCATCCCAGAACCGCTTACACTTCCGGGCGACATGCATTAGGGCGTGACAAAGCGGCAAAATGGCTGTATGTCGCCGCCCGAACCGGAAGAACGATCTTCTGGACCCGTCAACAAGTGCGGTGTAGCCGTCCCTGCCCGATGTTTCGACAAAGGGCATAGCCGAGCGGTCAATGGAACTGCAAGGCGAGCCGAGGACGCTCTGACTGTCGGAAGAACAAGAAGTGGATATTTGAGATGGATCTCATCCGTCAGCTCGAGGCCGAACAGGCCGCCAAGATCGAAGCCAAGCGCAAGCTTCCCGAATTCCAGCCGGGCGACACCGTGCGCGTCCAGGTGCGCGTCACCGAAGGCAGCCGCACCCGCGTCCAGGCCTATGAGGGCGTGGTCATCGCCCGCTCCGGCTCCGGCTTCCAGGAGAATTTCACCGTCCGCAAGATTTCCTACGGCGAAGGCGTCGAGCGCGTGTTTCCGGTCTACTCGCCGATGGTCGAGGGCGTCGAGATCGTGCGCCGCGGCAAGGTGCGCCGCGCCAAGCTCTATTACCTGCGCGACCGTCGCGGCAAGTCGGCCCGCATTTCGGAAAACACCGGCGTGCGCGCCCGCAAGCTGAACGATGAGGAGCGCGACGCGCTGAACGCCGAGCGCGCCCGCATCGAGGCCGAGAAGGTCGCCGCCGCCCAGGCGCTGGCTGCAGAGACGGCCGCCAAGGAAGCAGCCGAGAAGAAGGCCGCCGAGGCCGCTTCCGCCGAATAAGGTTTTGCGAAACAGGTTCCGGAAAGGCGGCTTCGGCCGCCTTTTTTCGTTTTGGTGGCTATCGCAAGCGATCGGAATTTGATCGAAGCCTTCGCGTTTTCGTCATTCTAGGGCCTGCGCGCGTCGCTTCGCTCCTTGCTCCGCCCTAGAATGACGAAGGTGACTGGTCAGCGTTCCTTCACGCTCCTTCTGTCCCGTCAGCGCCTCAAATTCCACGCTGCGGCAGCGCTTCGATCCTCGGTCTGCGCTCCGCTTCGCATCGCTTCGTCTGTGAATAACGACATTGGGAATTGACACCCAAATACCTTGTACACTAAATAATCGTGTACAAATCAATGGAGATCGAAAAATGCCTGCACTCTACACCGCCCAGGCTCACGTCAGCGGCGGCCGCAACGGTCACGGCGAGACCAGCGACGGCCTGCTCAAGGTCGATCTGGCGATGCCGAAGGAACTCGGCGGCAAGGGCGGCGCCACCAATCCCGAGCAGCTCTTCGCGGTCGGCTATGCAGCTTGCTTCGAGAGCGCGTTGCGCTTCGTCGCCCGCCAGCAGAAGCTGCCGCTCGAGGACGCTTCGGTCGCCTCCACGGTCAGCCTCTATCCGAACGATCAGGGCGGCTTCCGGCTCGGCGTCGCGCTGGCAGCCGAGATCAAGGGGCTTGATCAGGCGGGCGCCGAGGCGCTTGTATCGGAGGCGCACAAGATCTGCCCCTACTCCAACGCCATCCGGGGCAATGTCGACGTGGCGCTCTCGGCAAAGGCTGCATGACGACGACAACCGAACCAATGACCGAGCAAGCCCCGGCGCAGGATGCCGGGGCGCTTGAGGTGCCGCGCCTCGACCAGCAGCTTTGCTTCGCGCTCTATTCGGCAAGCGGGCTGATGACCAAGCTCTACCGGCCGCTGCTCGATCCGCTTGGCCTCACCTATCCGCAATATCTGGCGATGCTGGCGCTGTGGCAGCATTCGCCAAGCACGATCGGTGAGCTCGGCGCGGCGCTGGGGCTCGATTCGGCGACGCTGACGCCGCTCATCAAGCGGATGGAAGCGGGCGGCCTGGTGACGCGGCGGCGCGATGCCGCCGACGAACGCCGCGTGCTGGTCGAGCCGACCGCCAAGGGCGAAGGCCTGCGTGCGAAGATGAAGGACGTGCAGGACGGGCTAAGCTGCGGCATGCCGCTGGAGCGGGCCGAGCTCAAAGCCCTGCACGGCACGCTGACGCGGCTGGTCGCCGGGTTGCGCGAAGCCACGGCCAATCAGGGTTGAAAGCAGCAAGGCCGTTCTCCGAACCATCCGCGAAGAGCATCGGATCGCGTGCTCACCGGCCTGCCGTGGCGCGGAGCGGTTTGCAAGGCGCTTGCGGCAAGCTAAAGTCGGCGCCGGATTTTCTTCGGCCGCGAAATTGCAGCGCGGTCGCACCCTCGGAGATTTGTCATGACCAAGTCGAAACTGCTGCTGGCTGCCATGGTGGCCTGGCTTCTCGCGCCTGTCGCGGCGCGCGCCGACAACCTGCCGGACCTCGGCGGCAAGAAGGTGGTGGTGGTGACGGAGAACGCCTATCCGCCGCTGCAGTTCATCGACAAGAAGACCGGCAAGCAGATCGGCTGGGAATATGACGCCATGGACGAGATCGCCAAGCGGCTGAACTTCAAGGTCGAGTACCAGAACACCTCCTGGGACGCGATGATCCAGGCGGTTTCCGACAACCAGTACAACATCGGCATGACTGGTATCACCATCAAGGACGACCGCAAGGAGAAGGTCGACTTCTCCGACCCCTACATGCGCTCGGAGCAGTTCATGCTCGTGCGCGGCGACGAAAGCCGCTTCACCGACGCCAAGAGCTTCGCCGCCTTCAAAGATGGGCTGATCGGCGCCCAGCCCGGCACCACGCCCTTCTACACCGCCGTCTACAGCGTGCTCGACGGCAACGAGCAGAACCCGCGCATCAAGCTGTTCGAGACCTTCGGCGCGACTGTGCAGGCGCTGAAGGCAGGCGACGTCGACGTCGTGCTCACCGACGGCACCGCCGGCCAGGGCTATGTCGATGCTTCCGGAGGCAAGCTGAAGCTGATCGGCGGACCGCTCGGCACCGAGGATTTCGGCTTCATCTTCCCCAAGGGCTCCGACTTGGTGAAGCCGGTGAATGCCGCCATCGCCGCGCTCAAGGCCGACGGCACCTTCGACAAGCTCAACAAGAAGTGGTTCCTCGACTACAAGATGGGGCAGTGAGCTCGTCTTGTCGCGCGCGGTAAGTTTGCAGGAAATCGCGCAGACATTGCGCCCAGACGGTTGTGCTGGCATCGCCTGATGCCAGCGCCCACATCCACCGCCAAACCCGAATTCCCCTGGTGGCTGGCCGCTGCAGCCGTGCTCGCACTGGTCGCTGCCCTCGCCATCGCGTCCAGCGACCTTTATGCCGAGGTCTTCGCCACGGTCGCCAAAGGCATCGGCATCACCATCTTCGTCACCGCGGTCGCCTTTGCTTTAGCCTCCGCGCTTGGGCTCGGCATCGCGCTGATGGCGCTGTCGGGATCGCAGTGGCTGCGCCAGATCGCGCGCTTCTATGTCGAGATCATCCGCGGCGTGCCGATCCTGGTGCTGTTGTTCTGGATCGCCTTCGCCGGCGCGCCGGCCTTCGTCGCCGCCTGGAATGCGCTGACCGCGCCGCTGCAGAGCGCCGGGCTGATCGGCGAGCTCCTGGTGCGCGATGTCTCGCTGCTCTGGCGCGCCATCATGGCTTTAACCATCGGCTATTCGGCCTTCATCTCGGAAGTGTTCCGCGCCGGCATCCAGTCGGTCGAGAGGGGCCAGATCGAAGCGGCGAAGGCGCTCGGGCTTAGCCGGGCGCAGCGTTTCAGGCTGATCGTGTTCCCGCAGGCGATTCGCATGATCCTGCCGCCGCTCGGCAACGACTTCGTCGCCATGGTCAAGGATTCCTCGCTGGTCTCGGTGCTCGGCGTCGCCGACATCACCCAGATCGGCAAGGTCTATGCCGCCGGCTCGTTCCGCTTCTTCGAGACCTATTCGATCGTCGCCTATATCTATCTCATCCTGACCGTCGGCCTGTCGCTGGCGCTGCGGGCGCTGGAACAGCGGCTGCGCCGGCAGCATCAGGAATAGCCGGCAGCCTCGAGGCGCGCTACGATCCTTCGGCTCATCATCGCGGAGGACACGCCCCATGAATTTCGACAAGGCCAATGCGGCGCTGGACTCCGTCTATTCGGCCGACTCGCCGGAAGGGCTCGCCAAGGCCTATGCCGACTGGGCCGCGACCTATGACAGCGAGACCGCCTCGCTCGGCTATCTCCTGCCTTTCCTGATCACCGCCTGGGTGGCGCGGCACGTGCCGGCCGGCGAAGGCCCGCTGCTCGACGCCGGCTGCGGCACCGGCCTGTCGGGACCGTCGCTGAAGGCGCTGGGCTATGGCGAGATCGCAGGGCTCGACCTTTCCGACGACATGCTGAAAATCGCGGGCAGCCGCCAGGCCGGTGGTGAGCCGGCCTATAGCGAGCTGAAGAAGGCGATGCTCGGTGGTCCGCTGCCCTGGCCCGACCGGCATTTCCGCGCCTTCTTCTCGACCGGGGTCTTCACCATCGGCCATGCGCCTGCTTCCGGCCTGCACGAGCTGGTGCGCATCACGAAGGCCGGCGGTCACGCCATCTTCACCGTGCGCGACCAGGTGTTCGAGAGCGGCGGTTTTCAGGCGGTGTTCGATGGATTGGAGCAGGCCGGGAAGTGGCGGCTGGTGGAGCAAAGCCCGTGGTTCCGTTGCTACGCCATCGGCGATCCGGACGCGCTGGTGAAGACGTTCGTGTTCGAGGTGACGTGAGCGCCAGCCTCCCCTTCCCCCCTTGTGGGGGAAGGTGGCCGCGAAGCGGCCGGATGAGGGGTGCTCCAGGGAAAGCCGGCGTCTCACTCCGCTGGAACACCCCTCATCCGTCTCGGCGCTGCGCGCCGAGCCACCTTCTCCCGCAAGGGGAGAAGGGGAAGTCGCCGCTAATTGCCGAAAAGCCAAAACATTGCTATCTACCCGGCCATGGAAAAGCTTTTCAGCGATCCGGCCTACAAGGGTTTCGTGCTGCAGGACAGGAAGCGCCTGCCGTCGCGATTTGCCGCGCGCGTCTGTGGCGCGCTCACCAGCCGACTTAGCCTGGCCGACTGATCGAAGTCGCTCGCCGGCCAAGGCCGCGCAGCTTTTTCCCATTCTCATATCGACGGATTTACGCACATGAGCGCACCGCGCACCCTCTACGACAAGATCTTCGACGACCATACGGTCGACCGCCAGGACGACGGCACCTGCCTGCTCTATATCGATCGCCATTTGGTGCACGAGGTCACCAGCCCGCAGGCCTTCGAGGGCCTGCGCATGTCGAACCGCAAGGTCCGGCATCCGGAAAAGACGCTGGCCGTGGTCGACCACAACGTGCCGACCTCGCCCGAGCGCAAGTTCGGCATCAAGAACGAGGAGAGCCGCATCCAGGTCGAGGCGCTGGCCAAGAACGCCAGGGATTTCGGCATCGATTATTATTCCGAGAACGACGTCCGCCAGGGCATCGTCCACATCATCGGGCCGGAGCAGGGTTTCACGCTTCCCGGCATGACCATCGTCTGCGGTGACAGCCATACCTCCACGCATGGCGCGTTCGGCGCTCTCGCGCATGGCATCGGCACCTCCGAGGTCGAGCATGTGCTCGCCACCCAGACACTGATCCAGCGCAAGGCCAAGAATATGCTGGTGCGCGTCGACGGCCAGTTGCCGGAAGGCGTCACCGCCAAGGACATCATCCTGGCCATCATCGGCGAGATCGGCACCGCCGGCGGCACCGGCTACGTCATCGAATATGCGGGCGAAGCGATCCGCTCGCTGTCGATGGAAGGCCGCATGACGATCTGCAACATGTCGATCGAGGGCGGGGCCCGCGCAGGCCTGATCGCGCCGGACGAGACGACCTTCGCCTATGTCAAGGACAAGCCGCGCGCCCCGAAGGGCGCCGCCTGGGATGCCGCGCTCGCCTATTGGAAGACGCTGCATTCGGACGAGGGCGCGCATTTCGACAAGGTCGTCGTGCTCGACGCGCAAAAACTGCCGCCGATCGTCTCCTGGGGCTCCTCGCCCGAGGACGTGGTCTCGGTGCAGGGCGTCGTGCCCAATCCGGAAGAGATCGCCGACGAGAACAAGCGCACGTCGAAGCTGCGCGCGCTCGACTATATGGGGCTGACGCCCGGAACCAGGATCACCGACATCGCGCTCGACCGCGTCTTCATCGGCTCCTGCACCAATGGCCGCATCGAGGACCTGCGCGCCGCCGCCAAGGTGGTCGAGGGCAAGAAGGTCAATCCGCGCGTCAACGCCATGATCGTGCCGGGGTCCGGCCTGGTCAAGGAACAGGCCGAGGCCGAAGGCCTGGACAAGATCTTCATCGCCGCCGGCTTCGACTGGCGTGAGCCCGGCTGCTCGATGTGCCTGGCCATGAACGACGACCGGCTGAAGCCGCATGAACGCTGCGCCTCGACCTCGAACCGCAATTTCGAGGGCCGGCAGGGCTTCAAGGGCCGCACCCATCTGGTGTCGCCGGCCATGGCGGCGGCGGCGGCGATCGCCGGCCATTTCGTCGACATCCGCGACTGGAAGTAAGCGCCCGCCTGCCGTGCTCGACAAAGGCCCGGACGCGACGTCCGGGCCTTTAGCTTTCAGCGATCTATCTGCGAATGATCTCGTGAAACTCCTCGCGCCGGCCGGGCTCGTCGGCAGCGACGACCAAGGCCAGCTGCCGCTCGTCAAAAATCTTGAACCACTCGTCCCACTCCACAAGTTCGTACCCGCCGGTGTTGATCGGACGTTCCGGGCGGTCGGTGTCTTCATAGGCCTGCTGGCCGAACACCAGCCGCAGCATGGGCTGCGTTCCGGCCTCGGGCGAGACGTCGACGATGGCCGGGAAGCCGGCGCGCGCCGCCGCCCAGGAGCGGATGTCATCGTGGTTCGTCAAAGTGATCGTGCCGGCCATCTCGGTCGTCTCCCGTCAGACGTCTGCTGTCCTGGCCGGACAACGCCGCTCCGGCAGGCCGGTTCCGCATGGCTTCACGGCGTATTATCGGAGGCTTAACCGCTTGTTTGGGCTTAAGCCCTAGCATCTCCCCTTGGGTAAAGTTGGGGAAAGTCGCAGTCCTTTGGACACCGGTCTGCTCATAGCGCTGCTCAATCCGACGATAGCGCTGGCGCTCGGCGCTGCGTTCTTCGTGCTGTGGTCCTATCAGCGCCATCGCCCGTATCTGGCCGTCCTGTCGGCGAGCTATGCTCTCGCCGCGGCCGGTTTCCTGTTCCAGCACTTCACCCTTCCGGTCGGCCTGGCGCCGTCCAAGTTCCTCTCCAATCTGTGTTTCTGCGTTGCCGGGTCCTGTCTGGTCGGCGCCATCGTCGCGCGCCACGGCCGGCCCGTCCCCTTTGCCGCGATCGGCGTGCTCGCGGGAGGCGGAATGGCCGCGTTCTGCTGGTTCCTGTTCGTTCAACCGGACCTGACATGGCGGATACTCGTCGTCAATTTCGCGCTCGGCGGCATCAGCCTTCTGGCCGCCGCGGAGCTGCGCGTGGTGCGCGGCAATGGCCCGACGGAAAAGATCCTGTTCGTGCTGGCATTGCTTTCCGGGTTGAACTTCTTCGTGCGGACGCTGGCAGTCATCATCGCGCAAGGACCGTTCAAGGGCTATGACGAGCTCTATGCCTCGTCTTACTGGACGACGGCGCTGCTGTCGCACGCGCTGCTGTCCCTGCTGATCGCGCTTAGTCTGTTCACGGCCGCCGCGCTCGATGTGGTGAAGGCGCTGAAGGCCGAGACCCATACCGATCCGCTCTCCGGCATCCTCAACCGCCGCGGCTTCGAGGAGCGGGCGGCCCTTTTGCTCGACCAGTGCGGCAAGGCCGGGTTTCCCATCGCCCTGGTGCTCGCCGATCTCGATCATTTCAAGGCACTCAACGACCAGCACGGCCACGAGGCCGGCGACCGGGTGATCGCCGACTTCGCCGCCAAGCTGCGCGCCGCCACCGGCGCGCGCGGGGCCGCCGGCCGCATCGGCGGCGAGGAGTTCGCCGTGCTTCTGCCGCTCAGCGACCTCGCCTCGGCAAGGCTTTTCGCCGAGGCGATCCGCGCCTTCTATTCGGCCGGAGCGATCGACGGCCTGCCGCCCGGCACCAGGGTCACCGCGAGCTTCGGCGTCGCCGCCCGCTCCGGCAAGGAAGGCCTGATGCCGTTGATGCGGCGCGCCGACGAGGCGCTCTACAAGGCCAAGAAGAACGGCCGCGACAGCGTGCGTGTCTCGTATGAGAGGCCCGAGACCGTCTTCGTCGCCGAGCGGCTTGCTGCCGGCTGAGGCAGGCTGTCAAAACCCTGTAGGTGATTGCTAGGTTCGTTATTAGCTCCCCTGCGGCCGTATCGGCGGCGAGGAATTCGCCATCATCCTGCCGGGCACCAAACTGCGGCGCGGCCGTTTGCCGAGGGCGCGCGCAACGCCTTCGGCGCCTTGCCGATCGAAGGCCTGCTGGCCGAGCATCGCTGCAGCGCAAGCTTCGGCGTGGCCGAGCTCGCTGCCGACGAGGGTTTTGCAGACTTTTGCGGCGAGCCGACGCCGCGGTCTACGCAGCCAAGAATGCCGGCCGCGACTGCGTTCGCGTCTCAGGCGCCGCGCCGCCCGGCGCCGGCGGTCGTCAACGGCAAGGGCTGAGATTGGGCATCTCGCCGTCGGAAAGCCCGTACATATAGGAGCGGCCCTTGACCAAAACCGGCGGCTGGTAGCAGCCGGGGGCGCCGGCCTCGTCCGCATCGTCATAGACGACGTCCGGCTGGCCGGCGCTGGTAAATTCGGAAAGTTTCTTGGCGAGCTTGCCCTCGCCGACGATGATGCGCTTGTAGCCGGCGGCGCTGTCGATTACGAGATTGCCGAAGGAATCGGCATAGACGCGGTCGTGATGGCGCAAGCCGGCTTCCGCCGGAGCGGCGATCGCCGTCACCAGCCCCGCCAGCGCCGCGGCGGCAACGCCTGCACGCACTGAATTCGAACGCATGTCGCTCTCCCTTGATGCCGCGATGATCGCGCCTGGATTCCGGTTCGAATGGGAAATTAACCCTTTCTTAACCTTTGTTAAGAGGTGGGAGGCCTTCGGCGCCGGTTCTTAAGGAACATGGTTAATTTTCGAGGGTCCGGTTTTCGCCCGCCGCAGGGCGGGCATGCGGTCGGCTGACTCCGGGTGAGCTTGATCTTGATGCGTCGCGTGGCTAGCGTGCCGCGCACGAAAGGGCAGCGCATGAGTTTTGGCCACACGGTTCGGGTGTCGATCACCATCCCGCTGCTTCTCGCGGCCGCGGCCTGCGTGCCGCAGGACGGCGCGCCGAAGGCGGCGAATGCCGCGCCGCCCGCCGCCTCGCCTGCCCCAGCGCCGCTGTCCGGCGCCCCCGGGACACCACCGCCGGCGGCTGCCACGCCCCCGTTGCCCGCGGCAGCCCCGGCACCCGCGACGCCCCCGGGATCTGCAACGGCCAAGACGCCTGCAACGCCTGCGCCCGCGACTAAGATCGTCACCGACCTTACCGTGCCGCGGTCCGGCCTCGGCACGGCGACCTACAGATGCGGCAATGGCGGCATGATCACCATCCAGAATCTCGGCTCGTCGCTGCGCGTGGTCCGCCCGGACGGCACGGCCGAGGAATTCGCGGCCTCGCCCGCCAACCAGAGCAGTCGCTACCAGGAAGCGGCCACCCATGACGCAATCGTGATCGACGGGCGCGAAGCGCTGGTGATGAAGAGGGGATCGACCCCGCAGACCTGTCGGAGATAGCGCTCTTTGTTGCACTGCAACGAGACATTGCGCCGGCTTCGAAACAGCCGCTAATCGATTGAAGCCTCCGGCCCTCAATTTGTCAGACTAAATGATGTTTCCAAAACGATTTTCCGGCTTTGACGCGGTGCAAAAAGCGCATTAGAAACCGGCTGTCCGGAGCCATATATGAGGGCGGCAAACACCGCATTCCCATTCCGGCTTCAAGGATGCCGAACTGGGGGAGCCATGAGCAAATCACCAGCCACCCGCGCAGTCGCCAGACGTGAACGGCCGCTTTCGCCGCATCTGACGGTCTACCGGCCGCCGATCACGATGACGATGTCGATCATCCATCGTATCACCGGCGGCGCGCTTTATTTCGGGACGCTGCTGGTGGCGGCCTGGCTGATTGCCGCCGCGAGCTCGCAGGCCGCCTTCGACTGGGTCAACTGGGCCTTCGGCTCCTGGCTCGGCCGGCTGGTTCTCTTCGGCTACACCTGGGCGCTGATGCACCACATGCTGGGCGGGCTGCGCCACCTCATCTGGGACACCGGCGCAGGGCTTGAAAAACACACCGCGTCGAGGATCGCCTGGGCGACGCTTGCCGGTTCGATCGTGCTGACGCTTCTGATCTGGATTGCCGGCTATATGGCGCGGGGAGCATTCTGATGGCCGCCAACAATTCGGACATGCGCACGCCGCTGGCGAGGGTCCGCGGCCTCGGTTCGGCCCGGGAAGGCACCGGGCATTTCTGGCGCCAGCGGCTGACCGCCATCGCCAACATTCCTTTGATCCTGTTCTTCGTCGGCTTCCTGATCGCGATCAACGGCCACGGCTACGCGGAGGTGCGGGCGGCGCTCGCGAACCCGTTCGTGGTGGTCATGCTCGGGCTGGTGCTGATCTCACCGCTCTATCATATGCGCATCGGCATGCAGGTGATCATCGAGGATTACGTGCATGGCGAAGGCCTGAAGCTGGCGCTGATCGCCCTCAACACCTTCTTCTGCGTGGCAGTCGGCGTCGCTTCGCTGTTTGCCCTGCTCAAACTCGCATTCGGAGGCTGACGCCTTGGCCAACGCAAATACAGCCGGCACGGCTTCCGCCTACACTTTTGTCGATCACAAATTCGACGTCGTGATCGTCGGCGCCGGCGGCGCCGGCCTACGCGCCACGCTCGGCATGGCCGAGCAGGGGCTGCGCACCGCCTGCATCACCAAGGTGTTCCCGACGCGCTCGCACACCGTGGCTGCGCAGGGCGGCATCGCCGCCTCGCTGTCCAACATGGGGCCGGATTCCTGGCAGTGGCATATGTACGACACCGTCAAGGGCTCGGACTGGCTGGGCGATGTCGACGCCATGGAATACATGGTGCGCGAGGCGCCGGCCGCCGTCTACGAACTCGAGCATTACGGCGTGCCGTTCTCGCGCACCGAGGAAGGCAAGATCTATCAGCGGCCGTTCGGCGGTCACATGATGAACTATGGCGATGGTCCGCCGGTGCAGCGCACCTGCGCCGCCGCCGACCGCACCGGCCACGCCATCCTGCACACGCTCTACGGCCAGTCCCTGAAGAACAACGCGCAGTTCTTCATCGAATATTTCGCGCTCGACCTGATCATGGAGCCGGACGGCACCTGCACCGGCGTGGTGGCCTGGAACCTCGATGACGGCACCATCCACCGCTTCTCGGCCAAGATGGTGGTGCTGGCGACCGGCGGCTATGGCCGCGCCTATTTCTCCGCCACCTCGGCGCATACCTGCACCGGCGACGGCGGCGGCATGGCTGCCAGGGCCGGCCTGCCGCTGCAGGACATGGAGTTCGTGCAGTTCCACCCGACCGGCATCTACGGCGCCGGCTGCCTGATCACCGAAGGCGCGCGCGGCGAGGGCGGCTATCTCGTAAATTCGGAGGGCGAACGCTTCATGGAGCGCTATGCGCCGTCTGCCAAGGACCTTGCCTCGCGCGACGTGGTCTCGCGCTGCATGACGCTGGAGATCCGCGAAGGCCGCGGCGTCGGCAAGAAGAAGGACCACATCTTCCTGCATCTCGACCATCTCGATCCGGCCGTGCTGCACGAGCGGCTGCCGGGCATCTCGGAATCGGCCAAGATCTTTGCCGGCGTCGACCTCACCAAGGAGCCGATCCCGGTGCTGCCGACGGTCCATTACAATATGGGCGGCGTGCCGACCAATTACTGGGGCGAGGTGCTCAACCCGACGGCCGAGAATCCCGACCGCGTGTCGCCCGGCCTGATGGCCGTCGGCGAGGCTGGCTGTGCTTCGGTGCATGGCGCCAACCGGCTTGGCTCGAACTCGCTGATCGACCTCGTCGTGTTCGGCCGCGCGGCGGCTATCCGCGCCGGCCAGGTCATCGACCGCAAGTCGGCGATCCCGTCGCCCAACGAAGCTTCGGTCGAAAAGATCATGGAGCGCTTCGACAGGCTGCGCCACACCAACGGCTCGATCCCGACCGCCAGCTTGCGCGAAAAAATGCAGCGCGCCATGCAGGAGGACGCCGCCGTGTTCCGCACGCAGGAATCGCTCGAGAACGGCTGCAGGCGAATCTCGGAACTCTGGGGCGAGCTAAAGGACCTCAAGGTCACCGACCGCTCGATGATCTGGAATTCCGACTTGGTCGAAACGCTGGAGCTGGAAAACCTGATGGCGAACGCCATCACCACGGTCTACGGTGCCGAGGCGCGCAAGGAGAGCCGGGGCGCGCATGCGCGTGAGGATTTCGACAAGCGCGACGACGCGAACTGGCGCAAGCACACCCTTGCCCATCTGAGCGAGGACGGCAAGGTGACGCTGACCTACCGGCCGGTCCACACCGAGCCGCTGCTGGCGGAGAAGGACGGCGGCATCAGCCTGGCCAAGATCGCGCCGAAGGCCAGGGTGTACTGATCATGGCGCTCGCGGCCACCGGATATTCCGGCACGCCCCTCCCGGCCAAGCTCGGCCTGAAGGACGGGATGGTCGCCGCTTTCATCGCGCTGCCACCGGAACTGGGCGATCTGGCTGAAGCGGTGTCCTTCGCCAAGGTCGATCGGCTGCCGAAGTGGTCGGCGATCTCGGGCAACCGCAAATACGATGCCGTGCACGCCTTCACCCGGCAGCGCGCCGAAATCGAGGACGGCCTGGCCGGCATCGAGACGGCGATCAAGCGCGACGGCATGGTCTGGGTCTCCTGGCCGAAGAAGGCCTCGAAGGTCGCCACAGACGTCACCGAGGACGTCATCCGGTCGGAGGCGCTGAAGCGCGACCTGGTCGACGTCAAGGTCGCTGCCGTCAACGAAATCTGGTCCGGGCTGAAGCTCGTCATCCGAAAGGACCGCAGGTAATGGTCGAACTCACGCTTCCCAAGAATTCGCAGATCAAGCAGGGCAAGACCTGGCCGAAGCCGGAAGGCGCAACCAATCTGCGCGAATACCGCATCTACCGCTGGTCGCCGGACGACGACGAAAATCCGCGCATGGACACCTATTTCGTCGACATGGACGATTGCGGGCCGATGGTGTTGGACGCGCTTCTGTGGATCAAGAACAAGATCGACCCGACGCTGACGCTGCGCCGTTCCTGCCGCGAAGGCATTTGCGGCTCCTGCGCCATGAACATCGACGGCTCCAACACACTGGCCTGCACCAAGGGCGCCGAAGACATTTCCGGCGCGGTGAAGATCTATCCGCTGCCGCATATGCCGGTCATCAAGGATCTGGTGCCCGACCTCACCAATTTCTACGCCCAGCACGCTTCGATCCAGCCCTGGCTGCAGACGGTCTCGCCGACGCCCGCCAAGGAATGGCTGCAGAGCCATGAGGATCGCGAGAAGCTCGACGGGCTTTACGAATGCATCCTGTGCGCCTGCTGCTCCACGTCCTGCCCGAGCTACTGGTGGAACGGCGACCGCTATCTCGGCCCGGCCACCCTGCTGCAGGCCTATCGCTGGCTGATCGACAGCCGCGACGAGGCGACGGGCGAGCGGCTCGACAACCTCGAAGACCCGTTCCGGCTCTATCGCTGCCACACCATCATGAACTGCGCGCAGACCTGCCCGAAGGGGCTGAACCCGGCCAAGGCGATCGCGGAGATCAAGAAGATGATGGTGGAGCGGCGCGTCTGAGACGAAGAGGTTTGGCGACAGCAACTACAAGGTCGGGGTGCTGTCCCTCCAACCTTGAAGGCTAGGCAACTCAATGAGCGAAGATCTCCCCATCCTCTCACCCGTCGAGGCCCGTGTCCTCGGCTCGCTGATTGAGAAGAAGGAGCTGACGCCGGACGTCTATCCGCTGACGCTCAATGGCGCGCACGCCGCCGCCAACCAGAAGACGGCGCGCGAGCCTGTCATGGCGCTGGAGTTGACCGAGGTGCGGCGGGCGCTGAGCACGCTGGAGCAGAAGGGCCTGGTGCGTCAGGCGTTTGCCTCGCGCGTCGAGCGTTACGAGCATCTGATGGCGCAGCGCTTTTCGCTGACCACGCCGCAGATCGCGGTGATCGGGCTTTTGCTCCTGCGTGGCGCGCAGACGGCGCATGAGCTGCTTGCCCGTTCGGAGCGCATGGCGCGCTTCGCTTCGATCGAGGAGCTGCGCGACAATCTCGATTTGATGATCGGGCGAAGGCCGCCGCTGATCCATTTGCTCGAACGCGCGCCCGGGCAGCGCGAGGAGCGCTATGTGCATCTGCTGAGCGGGCCCGTGGAAGCGGCGACGGTGGCGGCGCCGTGGCAGGCGCCGGCGACAACTGTGGATTCCGGACTTGAGGCGCGGGTCAAGGCGCTGGAGGAAGAGGTCGCGGCATTGCGGGCGAAGATCGAGGCGCTGGGCGGGTGAATTTGATGGCGGGAAACGTCGGCGGGACAGCGCCCCCCTCTGTCCTGCCGGACATCTCCCCCACAAGGGGGGAGATCAGATGTTACGCCGGCTTTCGCCAATCTCCAGCGTTGAAGGACAAGCGCCGGCGCCAAAACTGCCAATCTCCCCCCTTGTGGGGGAGATGCCCGGCAGGGCAGAGGGGGCGCGAAGGATCGCCACCCCGCCAGGTAGAAGCCGATTACCCCAACCTAGCATCCAGCGACACCTTGATCGCTCCCAGCGCCTTCGACACCGGGCATTCGGCCTTGGCCTTCTCGGCCAATTCCTTGAACTTCGCCGCGTCGATGCCCGGCACCTTGCCGACCAAAGTGATGGCGCTGCCGGTGATGCCGGTGCCTGGCACCAGCGTCACCACCGCCTTGGCGTCGAGCTCGGCGGCCGGCGTGCCGTTTTCGGCGAGGAAATGCGAGAGCTGCATGGCGTAGCAGCCGGCATGGGCGGCGGCGATCAGCTCTTCCGGGTTGGTGCCGGATTTCCCGCTCTCGTCCTCGAAGCGCGCCTTGAATGAATAGGGCGTGCCCTTCAAGGTGCCGCTCTGGGTGTCCAGCGTGCCCTTGCCTTCCTTCAGATTGCCTTTCCAGACGGCGTTTGCGGTGCGGTCCATGGAGTCCTCCTTGTCGGGGTTTTCGCCGGCGGGCGCCGACGTTCCCGAAGACTATAGCGCGGGTGCGGCGGAAGACCATCCGGCTCCAGGCGTCAAAAAAAATCTCAAAGAAAGGTGCGTGCAAAAATGTCGGCTTCGATCGGGCCGGAGCGTCCTGCGGGCGGCCACGACTTGACGGCCGGATGGAGGCTCGCATGGACAACCTGTTTTTCTCGGTGTGGCAACGTTCAGGCGGCAAGCCGCGGCGCAAGGAAGACTTCTGGCTGGATTTGCCGCCATCGGGCTTCGGCCGGCTTTTGGTGGCGGTTGCCGTCATCGGGGTCGCCGCGTGCCTTCTCGACCACGGGGCAGCCAGAGGCGCGGCTGACACCGTCCGGGCCGGATCTTATGGTTCATCGCAACAAGGAAGATCGAAATGAGATATGTGCTGCTGGTCTACGGCCAGGAAAAGGACCTCTTCGCGCTCAGCCCGCAGGAATCGGCCAAGCTCGATGCCGACTCGCTGGCCTATGACAGGGAACTGGAAAGGCAGGGCAAGCTGATCGTCGCTCAGGCGCTGCAGCCGGTGAAGATGTCGAAGTCGCTCAGGCGGCGCAAGGGCAAGCGGCTGGTGACCGACGGCCCCTTCGCCGAAACCAAGGAGCAATTGCTGGGCTTCCTCATGGTCGAGGCGGCGGATCTCGACGAGGCGCTGGCGATCGCCGACCGCGTTCCCTTGGCCGAGCTCGGCACCGTCGAGGTCAGGGCGATCTACGACATACCAGGGTCATGACGCGTGTCGCACAAGCGCGACGACCTGCTCAGGATGCAGAACCGCGGCGGCGCAGAATTCTGCGCCCTGCGATCAAGGTCACGAAATGGATCCCCGGGTCTGCGCTCCGCTTCGCGTCGCTCCGCCCGACGAAGTTGAGAGGCGTGCGCCAATCAGCAAATCGTTCAGATCGCCTCGCCCTTCAACAGCCTTGGCGTGTCGCCGGAGAGGCCCGAGGCCTGACGGATGAAGAAATCCTTGAGTTTCGGCATGCGCTCGACCAGGCCGAGGCCGAGATCGCGCGCGGCGCGCAGCGGGCCGATGTCGTTGGAGAACAGCCGGTTCAGGACGTCGGTGGTGACGCCCATCTGCAGCGTGTCGAAGCGGCGCCATTGCTGGTAACGCTCGAGCACGTCTAGGGCGCCGATATCCTGGCCGAGCCGGTCGGCCTCCACCACCACTTCGGCGAGCGCCGCGACATCCTTGAAGCCGAGATTGAGGCCCTGGCCGGCAATCGGGTGGATGCCGTGCGCGGCGTCGCCGGCGAGCGCGATGCGCGGCGCGACGAAGGCGCGGGCGAGCGTCAGGCCGAGCGGCCAGGCACGCGGCTTGTCGGCGACGCGGATCTCGCCGAGCTTCAGGCCGAAGCGCTGCTCCAAATCGTGCTCGAAGACGAACTCGTCGCCCTCGACCAGCGCCTTGGCATCTTCCGTGCGCTCCACCCAGACGATCGACGAACGGTTGGTGCCGTCCTTGTCCGGCTTCAGCGGCAGCGTGGCGAAGGGGCCGGCGGGGAGGAAATGCTCCTCGGCGCGGCCGTTGTGCGGGCGCTCATGCGCAACCGTGCAGACGATGCCGGACTGGCCGTATTCCCACTTCACCGTCTTGATGCCGGCCATGTCGCGCAGCTTCGAATTGACGCCGTCGGCGGCAACCAGCAGCCGCGCCCTGAGCGTCGCGCCGTCGGCCAGATGCACGGTGATGCCGGCGCCATTCGCGTCGAAGGCGCTGACCGCCATGCCCTCTATGATGTCGATGCCGAGCTTTTCGGCGCGGCGGCGCAGCGCGCCGTTCAGGTCGCGGTTGGCGACCATGTGGGCGAAAGGCTCGCCGGGCGCCACCTCGCCGTCGAAGGTCAGGAACACCGGACGCACCGGGTCGGCGGCGCGCGAATCGGTGATGATCATTTCGGTGATCGCCTGCGCTTCGGGCGCGATCTCCTCCCAGACGCCGAGCTGCTCCAGCATGCGGCTGGCGGCCGCCGCGATGGCCGAGGCGCGGCCGTCCTTCCGCCAGACGCCGGCGGGGGCCGCATCGACGATGGCGATGGCGAGGCTAGGGCGCGCCTGCTTCAGCGACACGGCGGCGGTGAGGCCGACATAGCCGGCGCCGGCGATGAGCACGTCGAGCGGCGCCTCGCGGCTCCCGTTCGCTTCCGCTTCCTTCGGCTTGCGATCGACCATGGCATTATCCTTTCGCGGCTTCGGCCGGCCGCCGTCTGCGGCCTTGACTGCCTGCGCGTCCTGTCCGAAACCGGCCATGGCACATCCTTGAAGGATTTCAAACATGACCGCGGCCATGGACGAGCTTCTGGACATTCTCGACCTCGAGCAGCTCGAACACAATCTGTATCGTGGTCGCAGCCCCAAGGTCGACTGGCAGCGCGTCTTCGGCGGCCAGACCATCGCGCAGGCCCTGGTCGCTGCCCAGCGCACCGTGGAGCCGGAACGCCACGTGCATTCGCTGCACGGCTATTTCATGCGGCCTGGCGACACCAAGCTGCCCATCGTCTACGAGGTCGACCGCATCCGCGACGGCGGCTCCTTCACCACGCGCCGGGTCGTGGCGATCCAGCACGGACAGGCGATCTTCTCGCTGGAGGCGTCCTTCCAGCAGGACGAGGTCGGGCTCGAGCACCAGCTGCCGATGCCGCGCGACGTGCCGGCGCCGGACACGCTGCTCACCCAGCGCGAGCTACTCGGCAAGTTCGGCGAGGCGGTGCCGGAAGGCATCAGGCGTTACTGGGAGCGCGACCGGCCGATCGAGATGAAGCCGGTGATGCTGAAGCACTATACCAGCCGCGAGAAGCTGGAGCCGCAGCAGAACATCTGGATCCGCACCACCGGCCCGGTGCCTGAAAACCGCGCGACGCAGGCGGCCGTGCTCGCCTATCTCTCGGACATGACGCTGCTCGACACCTCGACCTTCGCGCATGGCCGCGCCATCTTCGACCGCGACATCCAGGCCGCCAGCCTCGATCACGCCATGTGGTTCCACCGCGCCCATTCGCTTGACGACTGGATCCTCTACAACCAGGACAGCCCGTCGACGCAAGGGTCGCGCGGTTTCACCCGCGGCTCGCTGTTCGCGCGCGACGGAACGCTGATCGCCTCCGTCGCTCAGGAAGGGCTCATCCGGCTCAAACGTTGAGCCGGCTTCCCTTGTTTGCCTGCAAAACGCGCATTTTTGATTTTCTGCCCACTTTTTAGGCTTTGATACCTGCCAAGCCGTGCGCGAATGATGTGCACCGGCCGGCCATCCCCTTTGTTTACAACAGGTTAACACCCTGCTTCGGCAATTGGCACGGAGCTTGAATCCTGTCGTGCACTCTCCGGCTCCTCGGGATCGGTGAAGGTGTGCAAACGCGGGGGACCGCAACAGCAAAGGGTGAAACCTTATGAAAATCGTGATGGCAATCATCAAGCCGTTCAAGCTCGACGAGGTGCGCGAAGCGCTCACCGCCGTCGGCATCCAGGGCCTGACCGTCACCGAAGTCAAAGGCTACGGGCGTCAGAAGGGGCACACGGAAATCTATCGCGGCGCGGAATACGCGGTCAGCTTCCTGCCCAAGATCAAGATCGAGGTCGCCGTCGGCGCCGACATGGTCGACAAGGCCGTCGAAGCCATTACCGCGGCCGCCAAGACCGGCCAGATCGGCGACGGCAAGATTTTCGTCTTCGGCATCGACCAGGCGGTGCGCATCCGCACCGGCGAAACAGACACCGACGCGCTCTAAGCGGCGACCATCCATTCCAACGGAGAGTTCAATGAACATACCTTCCCCCTTGAAGACGACGGGACGCGCGGCCGCTTCGCTGGCACTCGTGGCCATGAGCACCGTCGCCGCCATCGCGCAGGAGGCCGCCCCGGCAGCCACCGCTGCCGCGCCCGCCACGCCGGCGCCCGCGCTCGACACCGGCAACACCGCGTGGATGCTGACCTCGACGGCGCTTGTGCTGATGATGACCATCCCCGGCCTGGCGCTGTTCTACGGCGGCATGGTGCGCAAGAAGAACGTGCTCGCCACCATCATGCAGAGCTTCGCCATCACCTGCCTGGTGACCGTGCTGTGGTTCATGTTCGGCTATTCGCTCGCCTTCTCCGACGGCGGCGCCACGAACGCCTATCTCGGTGGCTTCACGAAATTCTTCCATCACGGCATCACCACCGCGACGCTTTGGGCGCCGGGCGTGGCGAACATCCCTGAATTCGTGTTCTCGATGTTCCAGATGACCTTCGCCATCATCACCCCGGCGCTGATCGCCGGCGCCTTCGCCGAGCGCATGAAGTTCTCGGCGCTGCTGATCTTCATGGGCCTGTGGCTGGTCTTCGTCTATGCGCCGATCGCGCACTGGGTGTGGGGCGGCGGCTTCCTCGGCTCGGCCGGCGTGCTCGACTTCGCCGGCGGCACGGTCGTCCACATCAATGCCGGTGTCGCGGGCCTGGTCTGCGCGCTGGTGCTGGGCAAGCGCGAAGGCTACGGCACCACCAACATGGCGCCGCACAACCTGGTCTACTCGGTGATCGGCGCCTCGCTGCTGTGGGTCGGCTGGTTCGGCTTCAACGCCGGTTCGGAACTGGCGGCCGACGGGCTTGCGGGTGCCGCCATGATGAACACGCAGGTCGCCACCGCGGCGGCGGCGCTGGCCTGGATGTTCGCCGAATGGATCGTCGCCAAGAAGCCTTCGGTTCTCGGCATCATCTCGGGCGCCGTCGCCGGCCTGGTCGCCGTGACGCCGGCTTCCGGCTTCGTCAACCCGACCGGCGCCTTCATCGTCGGCATCATCGCGGGCGTCGTCTGCTACCTGTCGGCGGTCAAGCTCAAGCATGCGATGGGCTATGACGACTCGCTCGATGCCTTCGGCGTGCACGGCGTCGGCGGCGTGGTCGGCGCCCTGCTCACCGGCGCGCTCGCCGATCCGGCGATCAACGCGCTCGGCAAGGACGCCTCCGTCGGCAAGCAGCTCTACGGCATCGTCTTCACTATCCTGTGGACGGCGATCGCCACCTTCGTGATCCTCTACATCGTGAAGGCGCTGGTCGGCCTGCGTCCGTCGACCCAGGAAGAGGTCGAAGGTCTCGACGTCACCCAGCACGGCGAGGTGGTGCCGTAAGGCTCATTTCGCTCTCTGCTTCGGCGCAATTCCGGACCGGGACCGTTCGGAATTGCGCCAAGGGCCGGCGGATCCTCCTCCCGCCGGCCCGGAATTCCTCCCAAGATCCCGTCGTGACGCTCTCGAAAGGGGCTCACGCCTTGAGGCCCGGAACACTTCCGGGCCTCCTTTTTGTCAGGGGGCCATCCTCGCCTTTTCGATCACGTTCACTTGATCTCGCCTGCATGAAACATCGGCCTGCGAGGTTCCGTACCTGGACTGCGAGCGTCATCAAGGCGTCCGCCAAACAAGAGGGAAGGAACCACCTGATGAACATCAAGAATATCTTCCTGGGAGCGATGGCTCTTTCGATGATCAGCGGCGTTGCACTTGCCGGTGCTCTCGATGAGCCGGCCAACATGGCCCCGTTCTTCACCGACTCCAGCATGAAGACCATGAAGTCCGAGGCCGACTTCAAGGCGGCCTGGGCTGCGATGCCCAAGGACAAGCAGGACATGATGATGAAGGAATGCCAGGACGCGGCGATGAGCAAGCCTCACGCCGAGTTCTGCGCCAATCTCGTAACCTACGCCGGCAGAAGGTGACTGCGGCAGGTCGGGTCCGCAAGGAGCCCGATCACTTCGCCGTTTCAGGCAAAGGATGGCGGGTCGCGAGGCCTGCCATCTTTGTTCGAGCCGAAGCCCGGTAAAGACCCATGGTTAATGCGGCCTTAACCTTCCCCCCGATAGTCTGACGCTCGAATCTGCCGGAATGCGCCATGCGCCCGGCCAGGCAACGATCACGGGGAAGAGCATGCGTTCAGGCGCCTCAGCACCGCTCGCGCTGACCGATACGGGGCACGGCATCCAGGCATTCGCGCGACGCCAGGTCGGGCGGCTGGTCGGCGCCGGGCTGTTCCTGTTCACCGCCTTCGGCATCGCGGCTCTGGCCACATGGAACGTCGCCGATCCGAGCTTCTCGCACGCCACCAGCAACGTCGTCACCAACGCCATGGGCTATGCCGGCGCGGTGTTCGCCGACCTTGCTATGCAGTTCTTCGGCCTTGCCGCGGTCGCGGGGCTGGTGCCGGCGGTGATCTGGGGCTTTCTCCTGTTCACCGCGCGCGGCGTCGACAAACTGCCGAAGCGCGGCTTCGCCTGGTTCGGCTTCGCGCTCTTGGCCGCGGCCATCGCCGGCTGCGTGACGCCGCCCAACACCTGGCCGCTGCCGACCGGGCTCGGCGGCGTGTTCGGCGACATGGTGCTGAAGATCCCGGGCATCGCCGTCGGCGGCTACCCGAAAGGCCTTTTCGCGACGATCATAGCGGTCATCCTCGCCGCGCCGACCTTGTGGCTGTTCGCCTATGGCTCGGCGCTGATCGCCCGCAAGAACGGCTTTGCCGTGATGGAGCGCGCCGCCGCGCCCGATCCGCGCGAGCAGGACGAGATGCTGTTCGACGAGGATGAGGACGAAGGCGACGAGGGGATCCTCGCGCTCGGCGCCCTCACCCATTGGTGGCTGTCGTTCCGCGCCTTCCTGCACCGCCGCGCCGAGCGGCGCAGGCGGGAGCGTGATGAGTTCGAGCCGCCGATGGAGCCCAAGGCCAGCGCCTGGCGGCGCGCCGCCGAGCGGGTCGAATCGGCCGAATTCGCCGAAAGCCGGATGAGCCCGGGCGGTCGTGCCCGCGTCGAGCCGGAATTCTTCGCCGCCATGGTCAACGACCGCAGCGCCTCGGTCGATCCGGCCGACCAGGATATATTCGACGACGAGCAGGACGAAGACGTCGACCTCGACGATTTCGACGACGAGGCGCCTGCCCAGCGCCGCGGCGCGCCGGCGGCCAAGGTGCGGAACTTCCGCTCAGATGCCGCGACCCGCGTCGAGGCGCCGGCGGCGCGACCGGTGCCGGGCGCCCGCGTCCAGCGCGAGGCGCAGACCTCCCTCATCGGTTCCGACACGTTCGAGATGCCGTCGCTGCATTTTCTGTCCGAGCCGAAGAACGTCGCCAAGGACCCGAGCCTGTCGAAGGACGCGCTGGAGCAGAACGCGCGGCTGCTCGAAGGCGTGCTGGAGGATTTCGGCGTCAAGGGCGAGATCATCCATGTCCGCCCCGGCCCGGTCGTCACGCTCTACGAGCTGGAGCCCGCGCCCGGCATCAAGTCCTCGCGCGTCATCGGCCTCTCCGACGACATCGCGCGCTCGATGAGCGCGATCGCCTGCCGCGTCGCGGTCGTGCCCGGCCGCAACGCCATCGGCATCGAATTGCCAAACGCCAAGCGCGAGACGGTCTATCTGCGCGAAATCATGGCGAGCCGCGATTTCGAGACGACCAAGGCCAAGCTCGCGCTGGCGCTCGGCAAGACCATCAATGGCGAGGCGGTCATCGTCGACATCGCCAAGATGCCGCACGTGCTGGTCGCCGGCACCACCGGCTCGGGCAAGTCGGTCGCCATCAACACCATGATCCTGTCGCTGCTCTACCGGATGACGCCGCAGGAATGCCGGCTGATCATGATCGACCCGAAGATGCTCGAGCTCTCGGTCTATGACGGCATCCCGCATCTTTTGACGCCTGTCGTCACCGATCCGAAAAAGGCGGTCGTCGCGCTGAAATGGACCGTGCGCGAGATGGAGGACCGCTACCGCAAGATGTCCAAGGTCGGCGTGCGCAACATCGACGGTTTCAACGCGCGCGTCCAGCAAGCGGAGAAAAAGGGCGAGAAGATCTCGCGCACGGTGCAGACCGGCTTCGACCGCCAGACCGGCGAGGCGATCTACGAGACCGAGGACCTCGACCTCGAGCCGATGCCCTATATCGTGGTCATCATCGACGAGATGGCCGACCTGATGATGGTGGCCGGCAAGGACATCGAAGGCGCGGTGCAGCGCCTGGCGCAGATGGCGCGCGCCGCCGGCATCCATGTCATCATGGCGACGCAACGCCCGTCGGTCGACGTCATCACCGGCACGATCAAGGCCAATTTCCCGACCCGCATCTCCTTCCAGGTGACGTCGAAGATCGACAGCCGCACCATCCTTGGCGAGCAGGGCGCCGAGCAGCTGCTCGGCATGGGCGACATGCTCTACATGGCCGGCGGCGGCCGTATCCAGCGCGTCCACGGCCCGTTCGTCTCCGACGACGAGGTCGAGAAGGTCGTCGGGCACCTGAAGCTGCAGGGCGTGCCGGAATATCTCGACGCCATCACCGAGGACGACGAGGAGGAGGACGAGGACGGTCCGTCCGGCAAGGGCGGTTCCGGCGGCGGTGGCGGCGGCAATTTCGAGGATTCCGACGATCCCTACGACCAGGCGGTGGCGGTTGTGCTGCGCGACGGCAAGGCCTCGACCAGCTACATCCAGCGCCGGCTCGGCATCGGCTACAACCGCGCCGCCTCGATCATCGAGAAGATGGAGAAGGAAGGCATTGTCGGCCCGGCCAATCATGCCGGCAAACGCGAGATTTTGGTCCCGACCGAAGACGACAAATTCTAGGGTCTGTCGAACTTCAGGTGAGGCCAGCCTGACCTGAAGCTCGACAAACCTTGGCCCGGCGAGACGCCAGCCCGGGCCAGCAGGCAACCGGAGATCGTCTGGCGCGTTCATGCGAGGGACAGTCGTCCGCGCCTTTGCGGCGGAGCTCTCGCGCATCCGCCAAACTTAGGCCCCAGTGGAAGTGCAGAAACTGCGGCGACACGAATCACAGGAAGTGACCGGCATGAAGACCCAGACCGAATTCGCCCTCACCCGCCGCCAGCTTCTCGGCCTCGGCCTGATGCTTGGCGGAGCCGCCGCTCTCAACCTCGTGCCGGGCTACCAGCTCGTGGCCGCCGCGCAGGCCGCGGTGCCGCCGGCGGCGCAGAAGATCGCCGACCATTTCTCCTCGGTGAAGTCGATGAGCGGCGAGTTCGTCCAGTTCGGGCCGAAAGGCGAGCAGACCGGCGGCAAGTTCTTCCTGGAGCGTCCGGGCAAGATCCGCTTCAATTATGACGGCTCCTCGAACTTCCGCGTCATCTCCGACGGCAAGTCGGTGGTGATCCTCAACAAGAAGCTCAACACCTCCGACCTCTACCCGCTGTCGAAGACGCCGCTGAAGCTGCTGCTCGACGACCGGATCGACCTCTCGGGCGGCCGCGTCAAGGCGGTCAAGGAAGAGGATGACCTCACCACGATCAAGCTTTCCGACAAGTCGGTCTTCGGCAATGCGATGATCACAATGATGTTCGACCCGAAGACCTACGATCTGCGGCAGTGGACGATCACCGATGCGCAAGGCAAGGACACCACGGTGATGATCTTCAACACCAAGGAAGGCGTCAGCTTCCCGCCCGACACGTTCGCAATCGACTATACGGCGAACCGCGAGCTGAATTCCAGGACGCGATCTGGCGGATAAACCGGCACGGAAGCGGCCGAGGGCTTTAGGCGAGCTTGTCTTTCCGGCGCGCGGCTGGCACTAGATCGGCGACCTTTGCCGGACCTCGCCTGAATGCCCTTCACCATCGCCACCTGGAACATCAACTCCGTGCGCCTGCGCATGCCGATCGTCGAGCGGCTGCTGAAGGAGCACGCGCCCGATATGCTCTGCCTGCAGGAAACCAAGGTGCCGGACGAGCTCTTCCCGGAAAAGGCGTTCCGCAAGGCAGGCTATGAGCACATTCTGTTTCATGGCCAGAAGGGCTATCACGGCGTCGCCACGGTCGCCCGCCGGCCGATCGAACTGGTCGAGAAGCGGCGGTTCTGCGAAATCGACGACAGCCGGCATCTGTCGGTCAGGATACAGGCGGGCGGCAAATCGGTGCTGGTGCATAACTTCTATGTGCCGGCCGGCGGCGATGAGCCGGATCCGGAGATCAACCGCAAATTCCGCCACAAGCTTGATTTCGTCTACGAGATGAACTCCGTGCCGGCGAGCGGAGACGAATCCTCAGCGTCGATCCTCGTCGGCGACCTGAACATCGCGCCGCAGGAGCACGACGTCTGGTCGCACAAGCAGTTGCTCAACGTCGTCAGCCACACGCCTGTCGAGACGACAAATTTCGAGGCGATGCGCGAGGCCGGCGGCTGGGTCGACCTGATGCGGCTCAACGTGCCGGCAGAGCAGAAGCTCTACACTTGGTGGAGCTATCGCGCGAAGGACTGGGAGGCGTCGAATCGCGGCCGCCGCCTCGACCATGTCTGGTCCTCGGCCAACCTGGTGCCGGTTTTCAAAGGCTACGAGATCCTGCGGGCGGCGCGCGGCTGGGAGAAGCCGTCCGACCATGTGCCGGTGATCGCGCGGTTCGATCTGGATTGACGCGCGGCCCCGGGCGCCCGCCTCTCAGATTCGTCCTGGGGCGGAGCGACGCGTAGCGGCGCGCAGACCCTAGGATGACGAACGCGCCGATCGACGCCTGACCACCACGCTACCCCGTAAAGCGCGGCGCCAATTCCTCGATGCGGGCGATCATCTGCTGGAACTCCTCCAGGATGCGCTCATGCAACAGAACCGCGATCTCCGGATATTCTTCCAGGATCCGGTGGAACATCTTGCGGCTCAGTCGGATCACTTCCGAATCGACTGCGGCGGAGGCGCTGGTCAGCCGGTTGGTGTCGGCGATCAGCGCGAGTTCGCTCAGCATGGTGCCGGGACCCGCAGTGCCGATCGGGACGCGTTCGCCGCCTAGCTCCCGATAGAGCGTGATCAAGCCGCTGACCACGATGTAGGCAGAGTCGGCGACGTCGTCCTCGCGATAGAGCTTATGGTCGGCCTGCAGCACGGTGGTCTCGGCGCCGAAGGCGAGCAGGCGCAATTGCTCCTGCGTGAAGCCCTGGAAAAGCTTCACACCGGACAGGATGAGGATGTCGTCATCCAGCGCCATCCTAGCTGTGTCCCCGAGCGGTCAGTCCAGTCCCTCCTTTGGAGCGGCGCGCCCTCCTGGGCACGCGAGAAACGCTCCGCCATGCATCGTACGATGCGTGCAACGAGCCGATCCATCACCCTCCAGCACCAGGATCGTACCCGAAGCGGTCCCGCCCGACCGCTCTAACTCTTTTGGCTCAATTCCGGACGGAAGGCTACGGCGAAGCCGCCAAGCCCGACCGTTTCGTACTATTTCTGGAATTGTTCTAGATCATCAAATGTTTAAGGAACCAGCTTGTAGCCGCCGCTTTCTGTCACAAGAATTTCGGCATTGGAAGGATCGCGCTCGATCTTCTGGCGCAACCGATAGACATGGGTCTCCAGCGTGTGCGTGGTGACGCCGGAATTGTAGCCCCAGACCTCTTCCAACAGCACGTCGCGGGTGACCACCTTCTGGTCGGCGCGGTAGAGATATTTGATGATCGAGGCTTCCTTCTCGGTCAGCCGCACCTTGGCGCCGCGCGGATCGATCAAGAGCTTCTGGCTAGGCTTGAACGTGTAAGGGCCGACCGAGAAGGTCGCGTCCTCGCTCTGCTCATGCTGACGAAGCTGGGCGCGGATGCGCGCGAGCAGCACGGCGAAGCGGAAAGGCTTGGTCACATAATCGTTGGCGCCGGCCTCGAGACCCAGAATCGTGTCCGAATCGGTGTCGTGGCCCGTCAGCATGATGATCGGCGCCTTGTAGCCGCCCTTGCGCAGGATCTTCACCGCCTCGCGGCCGTCCATATCCGGCAGGCCGACATCCATGATGAGCAGGTCGACGACGCCGCCGCGCGCCGCGGCAACGCCTTTTGCGGCGGTCGATTCCTGCTGGACGTCGAATTCTTCGTAAAGCGCCAGCTGCTCGACCAGAGTGGCGCGCAGGTCGTCGTCGTCATCGACGATGAGAATGGTGCGTGATGTCATGGATATCAATCCGTTGTTTTAAAAAGAATATTCAGTTGACCTCCCCCCATTTATGCGGAAGCTCACCGGCGCAACAGCCGATCACAGTGATTTGTTCCGTGGCACGATCATACAAGAAAAAACGCGCTCGCAATGCGGCGGACGCATTTTTGCCGAAAGGCTTGCGCGTTTTGGTGGTGCGAGCGCGCCCCGGCAACCCCGCGCAAGGCTTCCTGCAAGCCGGCAAAACGGTGTTCCCCTGCGCGCTGGGGCGCAGCGGCATCACCGCCAACAAGCATGAAGGGGACGGCGCGACGCCACTGGCGTCGATGCGCATCCTGTCGGGCTATTTCCGGGGCGATCATTTTCCGGGCGGACGCCGGACAAGGCTGCCGATGACGCCGATCGGTCCGGATCTCGGCTGGTGCGAGGTGCCGGACGACCGCAACTACAACCGTCCGGTCAAGATCCCCTATGGCGCGAGCCATGAACGGATGAAGCGCGACGACCGGCTCTACGATGTCTGCCTGGTGCTCGACTGGAACATCGCGCCGCGTCGGCGCGGGCGCGGCAGCGCGATCTTCTTCCATCTGGCGCGGCCGGGCTTCACGCCGACGCAAGGCTGCGTGGCGGTGACGGCGCGGACCATGGCGAGACTGCTTCCGTTGCTGTCGGACAGGACGGTGGTGAAGGTGGTGAGGTAGGCAATAGGCAATAGGCAATAGGCAATAGGTTTCCTTCCCTATTGCCTACTGCCTAATTCCTACTGCCTCTTTCCCGGTTTCTGCCAACCTGTCCCCAGCAGTCCGATCTCGCGGAACTCGCGGTCCAGCGCCTTTGTGATGTCGCGGCGCCGCCCGCCGATGTCGCGCAGGTCGCGATCGGAAAGGTCTTCGAGGGATTCCCCAGGTAAGGTGGCGGCGACGCGAGCCTGGCGCAACCAATCGCCCACCGAACGCAGCCTGAGGGTCAGGCCCGAGGGTGATTCCAGGGGAGTACAGGGCTTCAGGGCGATCTCAGACATGGTTCTATCCGTGTTCTCCGGATATCAAATCCGGTTTGATGGTGTTTCGATGAAGCCATGATGCCGGATTGAAAAACAAACGGGAAACGAGTAGTTCTTTTCTGATCATCAAGTTTTATTTGGAGATCGCATGTCCAAGCTGCTGCCGGGAACGCGGGCGCTGAGGACGTTCGAGGCGGCCGCCAGGCATCTCAACTTCACCCGCGCGGCCGACGAGCTCGGCCTGACGCCGGCGGCGGTCAGCCACCAGATCAAGGAAATCGAGGATCAGCTCGACCTGGTGCTGTTCACGCGTACCAGCCGCACCATCCGGCTGACGGAGGCTGGCAATGTGCTGCTGGAAGCCTCGGTCGATGCGCTCGACCTGCTGAATCGCGCCGTCAGCCGCGCCCGCAAGATGACGCGCGGCACGGCGCTGCTGAAGGTGACGCTCGACGCCCAGTTCGCGACGAAATGGCTGATGCGGCGCGTCGACGACTTCCGCCAGCAGAAGCCAGGCGTCGAATTGCGCTTCGACATCACCTACGACGTCAGGGATTTCGAGCGCGACGATGTCGATATCGGTATCCGCTTCGGCACCGGCAAATATCCGGGGATCATCGCGCATCGTCTGTTCGAGAACATCATCATCCCGGTGTGCAGCCCGGCGCTGCTGGCGTCAGGTCCGCCGCTGAAGGAGCCGCGTGACCTCTTCAACCACACGCTCGCGCATATCGAATGGTCGCGGCAGGGCGTGACCTGGCCGAACTGGAGCATGTGGATGCATGCGGCCGGCGTCGACGATTTCGACGACAGTCGCACGCTGGTGTTCGGATCCTCGACCGACGCCATCCAGGCGGCGCTCGACGGCAACGCGGTGGCGCTTGCCGACTTTGCCATGGTGGCCAACGATCTTTCGCAGGGGCGCCTGGTGCGGCCCTTCGAGCTCGGCATCAGGGTCGCGCCGGAATTCGCCTATTTCCTGGTCTATCCCGAGGCGGCGAAGGACGACGCGCGGATCATCGCCTTCCGCGAATGGCTTCTGGACGAGGTGGCGAAAACGCCGACATAGAGACCTGTCATCAACCCGCCGGTGCCGCCGGCGCACCGAACCAGCCGATGACGGCACCGATGATCAGCATCACCCCCAGCCAGTGGCCGGCATCGATCAGGGTGAGCGCCCAGCCGAAACCTTCATAGCGGTGGTTGACGGCAAGCGTGGTGGCGATGAAGCCCAGCCAAAGCACGAAGCCGAACAGCAATCCCGCGACCGGGTTCGGCTCGCCGCCGGTGATCGCCCCCACCACCAGCGTCAGGACGAGCGCCATGATGAGCTCGGCGATGAAACTGACGACGAAGGGAACGACCGAGCGCTGCATGGTGGCCGGGTCGAGCTTGGCCGCCTTCAGCCAGAGCTTGCTCAGGCTCATATACCAGGCGGCGCCGAACAACCATGCGACGACGGCGGCGAGGATCACCGCCAGCCAGTTCACGACCGAAAAATCCATGCTTCCCCCCTCCAGATCGACACGCGATGGAACGCTTGTTCGGCGATCGCGTCAAGCGAGGCGCCAGACGGTCGTGCGCTTGACCTCGGCATCCTCCAGCACGCGCGTCACCGGAACCTGGTAGACGGCAAGCGATTGCAGCCCGGTCTTCGGCAGGTAGGCGCGGCCGGGATCGCCGACGAGGATCTCGGCTCCGCGCGCCTTCAGAGACCCGAGCCAGGGCAGCAGCCTGTCGGCGAAAGCCTTGTCGTAGAAGACATCGCCGGCAAGAACGACGTCCCAGCCATCGTCGGTGCCG
Organism: Mesorhizobium sp. J8; assembly: GCF_016591715.1. NCBI lineage: Bacteria > Pseudomonadati > Pseudomonadota > Alphaproteobacteria > Hyphomicrobiales > Phyllobacteriaceae > Mesorhizobium > Mesorhizobium sp. J8. Next base: position 6,526,105 of record NZ_AP024109.1, on the reverse strand, counting down.
ACGCAATCCGTGCCGAGGAATTGCGCCTCAACGCCGTTGGCTTGGAGATTGATGGCGATCGCCGTCTCGCAGAACGGGTCGATGTCGGCGGCGATCACCTGCTTCGCGCCCGCTTTGATCGCGGCGATGGCGACGAGGCCCGAGCCGGAGGCGAAGTCGAGCACGCGCCTGCCGCGAACGGTCCCCGGGTGGTCGAGCACATAGCGGGCGAGACCCTGGCCGCCGGCCCAGGCGAAGGCCCAGAAGGGCGGCGGCAGGCCGATCTCGGCCAGCTCCTCCTCGGTGCGCAGCCACAGGTCATGCGCCTCGTCGGCAAGGTGCAGAAGCACTTCCGGCACATGCGGCGGCGCCATCAGCGCCGTGTTGTCGAGGATGAAGTTCTTCGCGCTTTTCGGCGTAAGTCGTTTCACGGCGCCGGGTTGAGCTCGGCCATGCGGCAGACCTCTTTCCATTCGGCCGGCGTCACCGGCTGCACGGAAAGCCGGCCGAGCCGCACCAGCGCCATCTCGGCGAGCTTGGGGTTGGCCTTGACCTGTTCCAGCGTCACCGGCTTCGGCACGTCCCTATAGGCGCGGATGTCGACGCATTCCCAGCGCGGATCGTCGGTCGTCGTATCGGGGTGCGCCAGCGCGCAGACCTCGGCGATGCCGACGATGTCGAGCCCCTCATTGGAATGATAGAAGAAGCCGAGATCGCCGATCCGCATCGCCTTCATGTTGTTGCGGGCGGCGTAGTTGCGCACGCCGTCCCATTGCGTGCCGGCCTTGCCCTTGGCCTTCAGCGCCTCGAAGGAAAAGACCGAAGGTTCGGACTTGAACAGCCAGTAGTTCATATTTCTTGTCCCATCGCTTTGCCGCCACGCATGGCGTTCCCGTCTATGCTTACTCTCTCGCCGTCGCCGCGGCGAGAGCCGCGAACGATCACGCGCCGGCAGGCTTCTGGAAGACCCAGTTCCACGGACGGATCTGGACGCTTTCGAACAGGCCGGCCTTGGCGTAGGGGTCGGCGGCGGCGAGCGCTTGGGCCCCAGCCATGTCCGGCGCGTCGATCATCACCAGGCTGCCGTCCGGCTTGCCGTCGGCGTCGAGGAAGGGACCGGCAAAGGCAAGCTTGCCTTCGCTGATCAGGCCTTCCAGGAACGCCGCATGCGCCGGCCGCGTGTCGACGCGCAGCTGCAGGCTGCCGGGCTTGTCCTTGCAAATCAACGCAAACAGCATTTTTCAGCTCCGATGGTTCAGATGTCGGTTTCGGTCTTGAGCGGGCGTGTCATCAGCGCGGTCACCGCCTGGCCGATGGTCACCTTGCCGTCGAGGATGGCGGCGACGGCGGAAATGATCGGCGCCTCGATGCCACGCTCGGCGGCGATGCGGGCGGCGATGCCCGCCGTCGGCACACCTTCGGCCAGCGGCAGGCCGGCAAGCGGCTTGCCCTGGCCGAGCGCCAGGCCGTAGGCGAAGTTGCGCGACTGCGCCGAGGAGCAGGTAAGCAAGAGGTCGCCGAGGCCGGAAAGCCCCATCAGCGTCTCCGGTTTCGCACCGAAGGCGGCGCCGATGCGGCGCAGCTCGACGAAGCCGCGCGTCACCATGGCGGCCTGGGCGCTGGCGCCGAGGCCGGCGCCGGTGATCGCGCCGGCGGCGATGGCGAAGACGTTCTTCAGCGCGCCGCCGATCTCGACGCCGATCAGGTCGTCGCTGGAATAGCAGCGCAAGTTCTCGGCCGAGAAGCGGGCGGCAAGCTCGGCCGCCAGTTCCGCCTCGCGGGCGGCGACCACCACGGCCGTCGGCAGGCCGCGCGCGACGTCGCTGGCAAAGCTCGGACCGGAGAGCGCCGCGACCGGATTGCCCGGCAGGCTCTCCTCGACGATCGCCGACAGCAGCGCGCCGGTGTCGCGTTCGATGCCCTTGGCGCAGAGCACCAGCGGCACGCCCGCAGGAACGTGGTTGCGGGCATGGGCGAGCACAGCGCGCAGCGATTGCGCCGGCGTCACGGCGAGCACGCAGTCGGCGCCGCCGAGCGCCGTGGCCATGTCGCTGGTGGCCGCGATGCCGGGTTCGATGCCGATGCCGGGCAAATAGCGCGGGTTCTCGCCCCGGGTGATGGCGGCGACGGTTTCGGTGTCGCGCGCATAGAGTCGGACATCGTGGCCGGCACGCAGCATGGCCAGCGCCAGCGCCGTGCCCCAGGCGCCGCCGCCTAGCACCGCGACGCGCCAGCCGCTGCCCGGGCTCCTGCCGCTCGCTCCCTTCGCGCTCATGCCTTGGCACCGCGCCGGCCCGAGCCGACCAAAGGCGCGGAAATGCTGTCGAGCGGCCAGCGCGAGCGCGGCACGAAATCGGCAGTGTTTTCGTCGGCAATGCCGGCGCGCAGCCGCTCGATGCCGGCCCAGGCGATCATCGCCGCATTGTCGGTGCAGAGTTTTTGCGGCGGGGCGACGAAGGCGAAGCCCGCCCCGGAACAAAGCGCCTCAAGCGTCGCCTTGATGGCGCGGTTGGCGGCGACGCCGCCGGCGACGACCAGCGCCGGCTTTGCGTGGCCGGGAAATTCGCGGCGGAAGCGGGCAAGCGCGCGGCCCACGCGATCGCCCAGCGCGTCCGCCACCGCCGCCTGGAAGGAGGCGCAGATGTCGGCAACGTCCTGGTCGCTCAGCGGCGCGATCGCGGTTGCCGCCTGGCGCACCGCCGTCTTCAAACCGGAGAAGGAGAAGTCGGGCTGCGCCGAGCCCTTCATCGGGCGCGGGAAGGCAAAGCGGTTCGCATCGCCGCCGGCCGCCGCCTTCTCGACATTCGGACCGCCGGGATAGGGCAGGCCGAGCATCTTGGCGGTCTTGTCGAAGGCTTCGCCCAGCGCGTCGTCGATCGTCGTCGCCCAGCGCTGGTAATCGCCGACGCCGCGCACCGCGACGATCTGGGTGTGGCCGCCGGAGACGAGCAGCAGAAGATAGGGGAAGTCGAGACCATCGGTCAGCCGCGCCGTCAGCGCGTGGCCCTCGAGATGGTTGATCGCGATCAGCGGCTTGTTCGCGGCGGCCGCGATCGCCTTGGCCGTCATCAGGCCGACGATCAGCCCGCCGACCAGGCCCGGCCCCGCTGTCGCGGCAATCGCGTCGACCTCGTCGAGCGACACCTTGGAGTCTTCGAGCGCCGCCTCGACAATCCCGTCCAGCGCCTCGACATGGGCGCGCGCGGCGATCTCCGGCACGACGCCGCCGAAGGCCGCGTGCTCCTCGATCTGGCTCAGCACGACATTCGATAGGATCTTTGGGGACAGGATTTCGGGCGCGGCAGCGCCGTCCAGCGCCACCACGCTGGCCGCCGTCTCGTCGCAACTCGTCTCAATGCCCAGAACCCGGATCAATTGTCGCTGTCCTCGAAGATTGTCTGACCGGCGTTTACTAGATAGGACAAGCGCGGCAGATCTCGAAACTGCCCGGGGGTTATCACGGACCGCGCGCCATGCAAACTTTGAAAATCGGAACACGCGGCAGCCCGCTGGCGCTGGCCCAGGCGCATGAGACGCGGGCGCGGCTGATGCGGGCGCATGGCCTGCCCGAGCAGGCGTTCGAGGTGGTGCCCATCTCGACCAGCGGCGACCGCATCCAGGACCGGCCGCTCTCGGAAGCAGGCGGCAAGGGCCTGTTCACCAAGGAAATCGAGGAAGCGCTGCTCGACGGCCGCATCGACATCGCGGTGCATTCGTCGAAGGACATGCCGACGGTGCTGCCCGACGGGCTGGAGCTTGCCACCTTCCTGCCGCGCGAGGACGCGCGCGACGCCTTCATCGGCAAGAAGGTGAAGCGGATCGCCGACTTGCCGCATGGCGCCACGGTCGGGTCGTCGTCGCTGCGGCGCCAGGCGCTGCTTCGCCGCATGCGGCCGGATTTCGAGGTGGTGATCTTCCGCGGCAATGTCCAGACGAGGCTGCGAAAGCTGGACGAAGGCGTCGCCGAGGGCACGATCCTGGCCTATGCCGGGCTGAAGCGGCTTGGGCTCGAACATGTCGTCACCGACCTGATGACGCTCGAGGACTTTCCGCCGGCGCCGGGCCAGGGCGCGATCGGCATCGAAACCCGCATCGGCGACCGCGACGTCAAAAAAATGCTGGCGGCGATCCATCATGTGCCGACCGGTCAGGCGCTCACCTGCGAGCGCGCCTTCCTGGCCGCCCTCGACGGCTCCTGCCGCACGCCGATCGCCGGCCATGCGACGGTCGCGGGCGAAAGACTGTCCTTTGTCGGGCTGATCATCTCGCCCGACGGCACGGAATCGCATGAGGTGCGGCTGGAGGGCGAGGCGGCGGACGCGGCGGAGATCGGCCTCGACGCCGCGCGCACGGTTCGCGCCAGGGCCGGCGCTAAGTTCTTCGACGGCTGGGCCTGACATGGTCCGCGTCCTGGTGACGAGGCCGGAGCCTGGCGCATCGCGCGCGGCACGACGCCTCGAAGCCCTGGGATTCCAGCCTGTCGTGCTGCCGTTGACCGAGACGAGCGCCTTGCCGGTCGAGGCGGGCATCGGCGGCGATGCCGTCGCGGTCGCTGTCACCAGCGCCAATGCGGTGCGGCATGCGCCGAAACCGCTGGTCGCGGCGCTTGCGGGCCTGCCTTGCCGCGCTGTCGGCAAACGGACGGCCGAGGCCTGCCGCGCGGCGGGATTTCTCGCCGTCACGGAGGGGCCAGGCGACGCCCAGGCGTTGGCCGACGGCATCGCGCGCGACCTTGCCGGCAAGACAATCGTCTATCTGTGCGGCCGCGTCCGCTTCCCCGTGTTCGAGCAGCGGCTGAGGGCGGCGGGCGTGCATGTCCAGGCAATCGAGAGTTACGACACAACAGCGATCGATCCTGGCGATGCCGATGTGGTCGCCCGGCTGTCGGGCCGGCCGATCGACGCCGCGCTGCTTTATTCGGCCAAGGCAAGTGCTGCGCTGGTCGGCCTGATGGCGCGGCCGACGCTGCGGCATCTCTTTGAAAGAACGCAATTCCTGGCGCTTTCGGCCCGTGTCGCCGAACCGATGGAACGGGTTGCCGGCAGCAGGATCCGCGTCGCGTCCCAGCCTGAGGAAGAGGCGTTGCTCGCGCTTTTGTCGCAACCGCGCTAGGCCGCGTCATCACACCGCCCCTTTTCACCGCTTGGTGATGTGCTAGAGCATCCTGACGCTCTGGACCCATTGATCCATCTCCAAGCCATTTTGCGGAGCCCAAGCATGGTCAAGACGCCGAAGATGCGACATTCGAAGACCCGGCGCGAGCCGGTGACCATCGAACTCGAGCCCGGCGCCGTCTCGCGAATCACCGGCGAGGATGCCGCGAAGGCCAAGGCCGCGCAGACAGATGAGGCGAAGGCGGAAGAAGCCGCCGCCGCTTCGCAGCCGGAAGCGCCGGACGAGCCGATCCATGCCGAGCAGGCCGATATCGAGCCGTGGGAGCATAGCGACGCCCCCCAGGCCGCGGCAGATAAGCCCGAGACCGACAAGCCCCATACCGATAAGCCCCAGACCGGCAACGACGAGCCGGAAAAGCCTTATCCCAGCGGTTCCGATGCGGCGAAGAGCCAGCCGCGCGGCTTCGACTACAATTTCGAGGATGCATCCGCGCCCGGGGCCAACGCCTCGGCAGCGAAACCAGGCGATACGAAGAGCGAGGATCGCGTGCCGCAGCCGCCGCGCAAAGCCGGCGTCAATGCCATCGCCGCCGGCGTCGTCGGCGGGGTGATCGCGCTTGCCGGGGCCGGCCTGCTGCAGGCGGTCGGGCTGATTGGCACGCCGGGATCGAACGGCGGATCGCTCGACGGCGTCAATGGCGAGATCGCCTCGCTGAAAAGCGAGATCGCGGCGCTGAAGGAAAAAGGCGACACAGGCGCGTCGGCCAAGGTCGACGGCCTGTCCTCGGCGCTCGACCAGGTGAAGTCGGATATCGCGGCGCTGAAATCCTTGGCTGCGCAGAGCAGCGACGGCGTCGCGCTCAAGGCGCTCGGCGACAAGGTCGGCCAGATCGAGACGACCGTCGCCGACCTACAGAAGAACGGCAATGCCGCGCCCGTCGATCTCGGTCCGCTCAACGAGAAGATCGCCGGGCTCGACGCTCAAGTGAAATCGACTGGCGACGCGGCCAAGGCCGTGGATGGCCGGGTGGCGGCGCTGGAGCAGTCCGTATCGCAGCTTTCCGGCAAGGTCGAGGCGCAGGCCTCGCAGCCCAAGATCGCGCTGGCGATCGCGGCGTCGGCGCTGAAGTCGGCGCTTGACCGCGGCGCGCCCTTCGCCACCGAGCTCGACACTTTCGCGGCAATCGCGCCGGACGCGCCCGAGCTCGCGGCGCTGCGCTCCTATGCCGAGAAGGGCGTGCCGACTCGCGCCACCATCGCCTCGGAGGCCGATGCCGCCGCCAACGCCATGGTCGAGGCGGCAAGGCCTGCCGACCAGAATGCCGGGTTCTTCCGGAGTCTGCTGTCGAGCGCGGAATCGCTGGTCAAGGTGCGGCCCGTCGGTGCTATCGAAGGCAAGGGCGCGCCGGAAACCGTCGCCCGCATGGAAGTGGCGGTCAACCAGGGCGACTATGCCAAGGCGCTCAGCGAATATGACACGCTGCCAGATGCCGCGAAGGCGGCCGGCGCCGACTTTGCCGGCAAACTGAAGGCGCGGCTCGAGGTCGAAAAGCAGCTCGAAGCGCTGATTGCCGGCGCGACGAAGGCGTAAGGAGACAAGATGATCCGCCTCCTTGTCTTCCTCGCCGTCGTCTTCGCGCTGGGGCTGGGCTTTGCCTGGCTGGCCGACCGTCCGGGCGACATGATCGTCACCTTCAACGGTTACCAGTACCAGGTCACGCTGATGGTGGCGGCAGTGGCGATCGTCGCCGTGGTCGCCGCGGTGATGATCGTCTGGTGGCTGATCAAGTCACTGTGGAACAGCCCTTACACGATCTCGCGCTATTTCCGGGTGCGCCGCCGCGACCGCGGCTACCAAGCGCTGTCGACCGGCATGATCGCCGCCGGCGCCGGCGACGGCGCGCTGGCGCGCAAGAAGACCAAGGAAGCCGCCAAGCTGATCAACTCCGACCAGGAGCCGCTGATCAACCTCCTCGACGCGCAGGCGTCGCTGCTCGAAGGCGACCATGAAGGCGCGCGCGAAAAGTTCGAGCGCATGCTCGACGATCCCGAGATGCGGCTGCTCGGCCTGCGGGGGCTCTATCTGGAGGCCGAGCGGCTCGGCGACCGCAATGCCGCGCGCCACTATGCCGGCCGCGCGGCGGCGGTTGCGCCGCAGCTCGCCTGGGCGGCGGAATCGACGCTCGAGGAACTGACCGAACGCGGCGACTGGGATGGCGCGCTGAAGCTGGTCGATGCGCAGAAATCGACCAGGCAGATCGAGCGCGACGTGGCCAACCGCCGGCGCGCCGTGCTGCTGACGGCCAAGGCGCAGGCGCTGGTCGACAGCGATCCGAACGCGGCCCGCACCGCGGCGCTCGAAGCCAACAAGCTGGCGCCCGATTTCGCGCCGGCCGCAGTGATTGCCGCCGATCTGGTTATCCGGCAAAACGACGTGCGCAAAGGCTCCAAGATTCTGGAGGCTGCCTGGAAGGCCGAGCCGCATCCCGATATCGCCGAGCTCTACACCCATGCCAGGCCGGGCGACGCCGTGCTCGACCGCCTCAACCGGGCGAAGAAGCTTCAGGAATTGAAGAGGAATCATCCCGAGTCGTCGATGGCGGTGGCGCGCGCGGCGCTCGACGCGCAGGATTTCGCCACCGCGCGGCGCGAGGCGGAGGCGGCGATACGCATGGATCGCCGCGAGGGCGCCTATCTCCTGCTCGCCGATATCGAGGAGGCCGAGACCGGCGATCAGGGCAAGGTCAGGCAGCTGCTGTCGAAAGCGGTGCGCGCGCCGCGCGATCCGGCCTGGGTGGCGGACGGCGTCATCTCCGAGCGCTGGGCGCCGGTGTCGCCGGTCACCGGCAAGCTCGACGCCTTCACCTGGCGCGCGCCGATGGAGCGCCTCGGCCAGCTGATAGACAGCGAGGCCGATGTCGCGGTGCCGGCGATCACGGCTGCGCCCGCCGCCGCAGCTGCCGAAAAGGCGATCGACATCGTTGCCGACGCGCCCGTCGATAAGCCCGCGTCAGCGAATGGTGGCGAGAAGGTCGCGGCCGTTGCGGACGCCGTCAGCGAGCCCGAAACCGGCGGGCGGGATTCGGAGCTGCCGCCCCTGCCGGACGATCCGGGTATCGCGCCGGAAGAAGAAGCGGAAAAATCGCCGCGCCGGTTTCGTTTGTTCTGAGGCAAGGCTTTGGCGGGCAGGGAAAAGGTATCGATGTTCGAGCGTGTATTGGCCTTCCTGAGGGATCTGCCGGCCGGCGGCGAAGCCAGGCCGAGCGCCGACGATCCGCGCGTCGCGGCTTCCGCGCTGCTCTACCACGTGATGAACGCCGACGGCGTGCGCCAGGACGTCGAATGGGAACGCTTCAAGCAGATCCTGGCCGAGACCTACTCGGTGAGCGGCGAGGAGCTCGATGCGCTTGCGGCGGCCGGCGAGCGCGCCGACAATGAGGCGATCGACCTCTACGCCTTCACCAGCGTCTTGAAGCGCGATCTCGATGCCGAGGCGCGCAAGGCCTTCATCGGCCTGATGTGGGAAATCGTCTATGCCGACGGCGAATTGCACGAGCTCGAGGACAACACGGTCTGGCGGGTCGCCGAATTGATCGGCGTCGAGCGCCGCGACCGCATCGAGGCGCGCCGGAAGGCGGCGGCCGAGGCGCCTGGCGCCAAGGGCAAGCCGAGCGACGAATAACGGGACCCTTCGCCTTCCATGCCACCCAGACCGAGGCCGAGACCAAAGATCCTGATCGTGCTGCATCAGGAGACTTCGAGCCCCGGCCGCGTCGGCCATATGCTCCTGGAAGAAGGCTTCGACCTCGATATCCGCCGGCCGCCGCTCGGCGACGAGCTGCCCTGCACGCTTGACGATCATGCGGGCGCGGTGGTGTTCGGCGGTCCGATGAGCGCCAATGACGAGGACGAGTTCGTCCGCCGCGAGACCGACTGGCTGGAAATCCCGCTCAAGGAGAACCGGCCGTTCCTTGGCATCTGCCTCGGCGCGCAGATGCTGGCCAACCATCTCGGCGGCAAGGTCGAGGGTCATGGCGAGGGCCTGGTCGAGATCGGCTGGTATCCGCTGAAGGCGACCGAGGCCGGCAAGAAACTGCTGCACTGGCCGGAGATGGTCTACCAGTTCCACCGCGAGGGCTTCTCGCTGCCCAAGGAAGCGACGCTGCTGGCGACCGCGGAAACCTATCCCAACCAGGCGTTTCGTTACGGCGAGAATGCCTGGGGCATCCAGTTCCACGGCGAGCTGACACGCATCATGATGCATCGCTGGGTAGTGCGCGGCGCGCATCGCTTCGAATTGCCCGGCGCGCAGCCCGGCCGCGACCATCTCGGCGGCCGGCTGATCTGGGACATGCATCTCAAGCGCTGGCTGGGCGAGTTTCTGGGTCTGATTTTCGGCAGGCCGGCTGTGGAATAGTCGATAGCCCTGAGTGGACGAGCTTGCGCCTATCGGCTCGTTGGCTGCGAATCCCGGGCGGAAGGCAGGCTGGCCTTGAGGAAGCGGTGCCAGGCGCCGCCAAGAACAAGCGCGGTCTCGGCCGCACCGAATCCGGCCGAGGAAAGGCCTTGCGCCAATTTCGGGAAATCGAGGTTCGATCTGAACCAGGACGGCTGGGCGGGAAAGCTCGCGGTCGCCTCGACATCGCGGGTCCAGCGGCCCTCGCGCATCCAGCGCACCACGCTGTCGGGCTGGTCCTGGCAGAGATCCGAGCCGATGCCGAGATGGTCAGGTCCCATGATCCCGGCCGCTTCCGCAGCCATTTTTCCGAACTGCTCCAGCGTGGTGTCCGAGCCGTCCGGAAGGTGCAGCGGGTAGAGCGACAGGCCGAGCAACCCCTCCTTTGCGCGCAATGCCTGCAAGAGGGTCTTGGAAACATTGCGGTTGCTGTCGCGCAGCCAGCGTGGATTGGCGTGGCTGACGACCACCGGCCGCTCTGAGAGCGCGATCGTTTCCAGCGCGGTCCGCTCGCCGGCATGCGACAGGTCGATGATCATGCCGAGCCGGTTCATCTCGGCGATGGCCTCGCGCCCCATTCGCGTCAGGCCGCTGTCCTCCTTTTCCATCCAGCCGCAGCCGAGCAGCGACTGGTTGTTATAGGTGAGCTGCATGAAGCGGATGCCGAGATCGAAAAGCATCTCGATCAGGCCGATGTCGTCCTCGATCGGCATCGGGTTCTGCAAGCCGAGAAAGATGGCCGTGCGGTTCGTGGCCCGCGCCCGCTCGATGTCGCCGGCATTGCGCGCCAGGAGGATCAGGTCCTGATTATCGCGAAGCCAAGTGCGCCAATCGACCAGGTGGCGCACGGTCTCGCGAAAGCCCTCGTGATAGCCCACCGTGGCGTGGACCGCGGTCAGCCCGCCCCGGCGCATCTCCTCGAAAATCGCGCGCGACCAGTTGCAGTATTGCAGCCCGTCGATGAGCACCTGCGGCGCGTCGGGGGTCATTCGGGCGCACCCGCGTGGATGTAGGATGTCTTGACCTGCGTGTAGAACTCGACCGCCGAACGGCCCTGCTCGCGCGGGCCGTAGCTCGAGGCACGAACGCCGCCGAACGGCACATGATAGTCGGTGCCGGCGGTCGCCAGGTTGACCATGACGCAGCCGGAACGCGAGGCGTGGCGGAACTTCGTGGCGCGCGCCAGCGAGCGCGTGGCGATGCCTGCCGTCAGCCCATAGGGCGTGTCGTTGGCAAGGAAGATCGCCTCGTCGAGATCGTCGGCTGGAATGACGCAGGTGATCGGTGCGAACATCTCCTCCTGGTTGATGCGCATGCGCGAGCGCCCGTTGAGGAATATGGCGGGCGCCATGTAGTGGCCGCGATGCGCCAGATCGAGCGCCTCGCCGCCGGTCGCAAGCTCGGCGCCCTCGCTGATGCCGAGCGCCACATAATCGAGATTGGCCGAGAGCTGCTCGGCGCTGACGACCGGCCCCATCTGGACGCCGGCCTCGAGTGCATGGCCGACCTTCAGGGCCCTGGTTTTCGCCAGCAGCTTCTCGACGAAGGCGTCATGCACCGGCCGGTGGACGATCAGGCGGGACGAGGCCGTGCATTTCTGACCGGTGCCGCCGAAGGCGCCGTTCACCGCAAGGTCGACGGCGCGCTCGAGGTCGGCGTCGTCCATGATCACGAACGGATTCTTCGACCCCATTTCGAGCTGCAGCTTCACGAAGCGCGCGGCGGCGAGCGCGGCGATGCCGGAGCCGACGGCGCCCGAGCCGGTGAGCTCAACCCTTGTATGTCGGCCTTGGCGGCAAGCTCGCGGCCGATCGTCGAGCCCGATCCCATCACCAGGTTGAACAGGCCTTTCGGGATCGCCTGCCGGCTGATGATCTCGGTGAGCGCCCAGGCACTGGCCGGCGTGACGCTGGCCGGCTTCCAGATGACGGCATTGCCGAAGGCCAGCGCCGGCGCGATCTTCCAGGACGCCGTGGCGATGGGGAAATTCCAGGGCGAGATGATCGCGACGACGCCGAGCGGCTCGCGCTCGACCAGCACGTCAACGCCCGCCCTGACCGAGTCGGCCGAGGCGCCCAGATTGCGCAGCGCCTCGGCGGCGAAATAGGTGAAGAACTGGCCGGCGCGATAGACTTCGCCGACGCCCTCGGGGAGGGTCTTGCCCTCCTCGCGCGACAAAAGCTCGCCAAGCTCCTTCGAGCGCGCCATCAACTCGCGCCCGATGGCGTCGAGAACGGTGGCTCGCGCTTCGAGGCCTGCCGCCGCCCATTCCCGCTGGGCGCCTTGCGCCGCAGCGGCGGCGTCATGGATGTCGGACGGCCGCGCCTGGGAGAAACGCCCGACAACGTCGGTCACGTCGGATGGATTGATATCCTCGACCCAGTCGGCACCATCGCGCCATTCACCTGCAACGAAGTTCTGACCGCTCAGCATCGTGTTCGACCTGCATCAATTCGGTTGACAACGACCTAACCAATGCTGTGAACTTCAATCAAGCTCAATTTTTGGCGTAAATGTTCAGGCAAGCTTAACAGTGACCAAAACCATCAGCCTGACCGGCATGCGCAGCTTCGTCGCGGTCTGCGAGACCGGAGGCGTGCGCGCCGCGGCGGACCAGATCGGCCGCACGCCGTCGGCCGTGTCGATGACCCTGAAGCAGCTGGAGGACGATATCGGCGCGCCGCTGTTCGAAAGCGAGCGCAAGGGCGCGCTTTCGCCGGTCGGCCGCATCGTGCTCGACGAGGCGCGCGCCATGATCGCGCATTACGATCGCGCCTGCCTGGCGATGACCAGCTACGCGGCGGACCGGCAAGGCCGCTGCGACGTGGCCAGCGTGCCTTCGGTCGCGGTGACATTGCTGCCGCGCGCGATCGCCCAGCTTCGTGCCGAGGGCAGCCGGTTCGACATCCACGTCCGCGACAGCGATTCCAGCGCCATCGTCGAGGCGGTTGAGAACGGCATGGTGGAGGTGGGCCTCTGCGTGCTCGCCACCAGGCGGCCGCAACTCAGCTTCGAGCCGCTGTTCCATGAGCCGCTCGATTTCGTCTGCCCGGCCGACCATCCCCTGGCAGGATCGAAGCGCCCGTTGAAATGGGGTGAGCTCGACGGCGAGAGCTTCATCCGCAACGGCGCGGCCGCGGCACTCGGACTGGCCGAAACCGAAGCGCTTGCCGCCGGCTCCAAGCTCACCGCGACCAATGTGAGCTCCAACCTGGCGATGGTGGAGGCCGGGCTCGGCGTCACCATCCTGCCCCGGCTCTGCCGCTGGAAATCGAGCCACGACGTTCGCTTCGTGCCGCTTGCCGATCCGCGTTCGAGCCGCACCGTCGGCTGGATCGCCAAGGAGGGCCGTAACCTTCAGCCGGCGTCGCTGCGCTTCATCGAATGCATCCGCCTGCAGACGCGGGCGAGCGAAGAGGAGTTCGGCTATGCGGCGGCATGATCGGTGGGTGAGGCTATGACACGCCTGACGCAAGCCCGCATCGAAACGCTCGCCCGCGCCGCGCTGATGCGCCATGGCGCAAGCGAGCGGCAGGCCGGGGCGCTGGCCGCCGGCATCGCGGCCGCCGAACGCGACGGGTTGAAGTCGCACGGGCTGATGTATTTGCCGACCTATTGCGAGCATCTGACCTGCGGCAAGGTGCTGGGGCAGGCCGAACCGCGCCTGACGCGGCCGGCTCCGGCGGTCGTCGCCGTCGATGCCGCCAACGGCTTCGCGCATGTGGCAATCGCCGTCGGCCTGCCGGCGCTGGTCGAGGCGGCGCACGCGCAGGGCGTGGCCGCGCTCGCCATCCGCAACTCCTACAATTGCGGCGCGCTCGGCTACCACACCGAACGGATCGCCCAAGCCGGCCTGGTCGGTCTGGGCTTCACCAACGCGCCAGCCTCGATCGCGCCGTGGGGCGGCCGCAAGGCGGCGCTGGGCACCAATCCCTGGTCGCTTGCGGTTCCGGACGGACAAGGCGGCGCGCGCTTCGTCATCGACCAGAGCGCCAGCGTCGTCGCCAAGAGCGAGGTCATCAAGCGCGCCCGCGTCGGCGAGCCGATCCCACCCGGCTGGGCTTTCGACGCAAGCGGGGGGACGACCACCGATGCCGGCGAGGCGTTGAAGGGCACGATGGCGCCGGCGGGCGGCTACAAGGGCGTCGGTTCCGCGCTCTTGGTGGAGATCTTCGCCGCATGCCTGACGGGAGCCAATCCCGGGCTTGTCGCCAGCCCCTTCTCCGGCACGGCCGGTGGCCCGCCGGGAACCGGGCAGTTCTTCCTGGCAATCTCGCCCGATGCGACGTCGGGCGGCGCGTTCGCGGGCAATCTGGAAACCGTCGCTGGCGCCTTCACCGGCGAGGCGAGGCTTCCCGGCACAAGGCGCTTCGGCGCGCGCGAACACAACACCAGGGACGGTATCGACGTCGCGGCCGAGACGCTCGCCACGCTCGAAAAGCTGGCCGGGACCGCCGCATGACGGCGATCGCGCTGCGCCCGCCGGAGGTGGTCATGCGCCTTGAGCGGCTGGGCGCGGCGCATCCGACGCGGCTCAGCTTCCTGCGCCAGTTGATCCGCCGCGCCACCAGGGAGAAATGGCGCGTCCGCAAGCACCTGTTCGACCTCGACGACAACGGGTTCGGGCGTGCGGTCTATGCCGTCGAGACGCCGGCAAGGACCTACAGTCTGGTTGCCTTCTCGACCCCGCTCGACGACGAAAAGCGGTCCGACCGGGTGATCGCGCAGGCCTGGGACACGAGCTACGTGCTTTACGACGGATTGCCGGACGCCGCCGAAATCGAGCGGCTGGAGGCAAATGCGCCGCTGCAGGAGGCGAGCCGCTACACCAGGAGCGAGCTGGTGCTGGCGCGCGCCAACAAGAGCGTGCGACTGTTCGAGGACGTGGCGTCGGCGCTGGCGCGGGGAGAACAGCCGGACGAGGAGCAACTTCTCGGCGTCGGCTATCTGCTGCGCACCACGGCCGTTTACGGCAACGGCAAGTTCGGCATCGCCGACCGCGACGAGATCGCGACACGGCCGGAGCTTGCCGGATCCTTCCAGGCCGAGATGCTCACCGTCTGGCTGATCCGGTCCTTCACGCTCGACCTTGTCGATCATATCGCGCGTCGCCGCAACCCGGCCGGCGCGGCAAGGCTGGCGCCGCAATTGCGCCGGGCGCTCGGCGTGGGCAACGCGACCGGACTCGGCATGGCGCCCTTTCTCGTGCGCCACCCTCTGCTTACGCATAGCTGGTTCCTGGCGCGCGAAACAGCGCTGGCGCGGGTGCGCGCCGAAGAGCATACCGGCGCGACGGAACGGGACGCTTTCTTGAAAGCGCTCGCCGATCTACGGCAGCGCGTCGCCCGCTGGCACAGCGACGACGACCGTCAGGCCGCCGCGACCCGGTCCTTGGCCACCGATCTCGATAGACTGTCCGAAAACCTCGACCGGCTTCTGGCGAAACCGCAGCCCTGGGATGCGCTCTACCGCTTCGCGGAAGAGCACTTCTCCCTGGAAGGGCAGGAGGCCTGCGTCTCGTTGATCCTCGAGCCGCACGGGGCGCTGGTCGACGAGCTCGGCGACATGATGAAAGCCGACGAGACGCCTGGCCATGCCATCGACGGCAGCATGAGTTGCGCTTCGCTTCGCCGGGCGCTCCTCGACAGCTATTCCTGGGCGGAAAAAGTCGACTTCGCCGATCCGGCCGCCAACGCGCGCTTCTGGTATGTGTCGGCGGAGAAGCTCGAGCCCCGGCTCGGCGAGCGGTTCGAGGAAGACGGCGCCGAGTTCGAACAACCTTTGGCCACCGCGCGCGACGCGCTCAGCCTGGCGGCCGCGCTGGCGCAGGAGCCGGCCTCGGCCCGTGTCGCGGACTTCCTGCTGCGCCGGCCCGAATGGCGCCATGCGGTGCGGCGCGCGCAAATCGTGGCGAAATTCCCCTATGCCGAGATCCACGACAATCTGATCGGCGCCGAGTTGCGGCCCGTCGACATATTGCGCGCCAAGCTGGCCTTCTTCGGCGCGCGCAGCTTCGATCCGCGCTCGGACCGCTGGCTGCGCATCGCGCTGTTCAGCGGCGAGCCGCTGATCGAGGATGTCGCCACGATGGCGGGAGAGGCCGCATGATCGACCTGTCCCTCAACGAGGTGGAAACGCTGAGCGCCAAGGCGGCCCGAGGCGCCGGATTTTCATGGGGACTGGCCGAGGATATCGGCCGCGCCGCGCGCCGGATCGCCGTCGAGGACGACAATTGGGGCATAGCCATGCTGAGCCTCGCCGAAAACGCGCAATCCCTCGACCCGCCCGATCCTGCTCGGGCAGCGGGCTGGCGAAGAGGCGAGGCCGACAAACCTGCCCAAACGCCGCTCTGTCCGATCCGAACGGCGGCCTTGCTGCTCGACGATCCGCTTCCGGCGAGCGCGCTGCCGCTGGCGATCAGCAATGTCGGTCTGCCCATCTGGCTCGACGCCATGCTGCGCCGCTCGGCCATGGTAGTGCGGCCTATAGGTCCGGCGATGCGCGCCGATGTCGTCGTCGAGCTCCGCGCAGAAATCGGGCAGCCGATCACGGGCCGGCGCGGCGCGATCGACGAGCGGACGCTTGCGGCGCTCAATTGCTTCGCCGCCAGAACCTATGTGCCTGAAAGCGAGCGATCGCGCATGCGCGGCGCAGGGGGCGGCCGGGTGGACGATGAATAAGAAGGGGAGAACAAAATGAGCGCAGCCGAGGGCCAGAAGATCGCCATGCGTGGGGCGGGCTACTACTCGGCCAACACCGTCGGCGCCAAATACGTCATCGACAAGGTCGGCGATCTCGTCGTCAAGGCGGTCGCCGGGATGCCCCGACTGGCCGATGGCCAGCCATTCGCCGTCGCCGATTTCGGCGCCGCCGACGGCGGCACCTCGATGGACATGATGCGGCGGCTGGTCGGCGCCGTTCGAGAGAGGGAACCGGACCGTACGATCTCGATCACCTATACCGACCTGCCCCATAATGATTTCTCGACCCTGTTCCGGTTGAGCCAGGGACTGCTCGGGAACTCGACGGACATTCCGCTGGCCGAAACGCCCGGGCTCTACATCTTCGGCAGCGGCACCAGTTTCTACCGCCAGATCCTGCCGGACAATTCGCTGTCGTTCGGCTTTTCCGCCACGGCGATGCACTGGATCAGCAAGCGGCCCTGCATGATCGCCGATCATGTCCAGGCGGTCGGCGCGACCGAGGCCGAGCGGGCGCAGTTTCGCGCGCAGGCGCTGCGCGATTGGGAGACGATCCTGTTGGCGAGGGCCCGTGAGCTGAGGTCCGGCGGCCGGCTGGCGCTGGCCAACTTCTGCGTCGACGAGGAAGGGCGCTATCTCGGGCACACGACCGGGGTCGACATGTTCGACAGCTTCGCGCGCCATTGGCGCGATTTGCTTGCAGCGGGGCGGATCAGCGAGGCGGAATATGTCGACGCGACGTTCCAGCAATTCTACAAGACGCCGGACGAGTTCGCGGCGCCCTTCCGCGATCCCGCTTCGCCGGTGTCGCGGGCAGGGCTGAGACTAGAGAACATCTTCACCATGGTAACGCCGTGCCCCTATGCCGAGGCCTTCCGGGTCCATGGCAGTGCGCAGGATTTCGCCAAGGCCTATGTGCCGACGCTCCGCTCCTGGTCGGAAACCGTCTTTGCGAACGCGCTCGATCCCTCGCGTCCCGCCAATGACCGTGCCGCAATCGTCGACGATCTCTACGGCGCCTACGAAGCCGATGTCGCGCAGGCCCCCGAGGGCCATCGGATGGACTACGTCCACTGCGTGACGGAGATCGTCAAAGAGTAGGGATACCGCCATCGCGAACTTCGCGCGGCTCGGTGTCAGGTGCTTATGTGAAATCCCGGGTTAAACAGTTTCAAGCCGCTGGTTCGGCGGTGAGCTCCTGGATTTTCCCGAGAAGATTTTTGACCAGCAGCTGGTAGACGCGGGTGAGTTCGTCCGGCGACAGTTCAACTCTGATGTCGTACTTGCCGGAATAGTTCACCTGGAGATCGACGGTTCCGAACAGCGTCGTTGCGCCATCGCGAATGTCGGTCGCCACGATCATGTTCGCCAATGGCTGATCCAGCAGAATGACGCCTGGTTCTCCCGGATGATTGTGCGTCGTCGTGCGTATCTTCACAACGTAACCCTCCTGTTAGGCCCGACCAAAATAGAAGCCGTCCCCTCGAAACGCGAGGAACAAATGGATGGTATCGGCGCGGCCACGAATCTGTGTTATGCGCCGCCCGATCAACCAAAGGACTACACCCGTGAGCGAACTGACCTTGGCCGAGGCGACCGAAAACATCTATGCCTCACTCCGAGCGGACAATGCCGACATCGATGCGCATATCGCGGCGCTCAAGGCAGCGTTGGCGCGAGAGGGAAAAAAGCAAGCTGTCTTCGATCCGACCAAGCTGGTGCAGAACAACCGCGCCGGCCGCAAGCTGATGCAGGCCTATTTCCGTCAGCGCGGCGTCAGCGTGAGCTTTTCCGAGTAGGAGACCGCAGGCAGAGCCGATCTCCACCACCGGCACCGGAAAGGACCGGATCAACCGGATCACGGCGCTGCCGCCGCTGGTTCGTTCCTTCTCATCGTCAGCTCGTAGTTCAGCCGGTATCGGCCGCCCTCGAAATTCCAGATCAGCGGGTTGCGCACGCCATCTATCGAGCTGGCACCGGCCGGCAGGCTGGGGAACTCCTTGGCATGGCTGGGATCGTTGGGGCTGGTGTCGTCCTGCTCGAACACCTTCATCCCGGCATGGTCGACAAAGGTAAGGTCCGTGCTGCCGAAGCGTGTCGCCCAGTCCTTCTGGTCGGCGGAGTCGTCGCAGTCGAACTCGACCTCGCCCCCAGCCGGGAAGCGGATAGTGCGGCTGTCGATCGACAATTGCGTGAAGATGTCGTCGGAGCCGAATTCGGGATTGGTCTCGTCCTCGCAAATCAGCGCCTTGAGCTCGAGATTGCGCACCGTGGTCTGCATGGAGGCGCGCACCCGCACCGGCTGGCTTCCGGCAGCGGCCTGGTGAATGACGAGATAACCATGCGTTCCGTCGCCCATGGCGTCGGTTACGATGCGGCTGGTGCCTGAGATCGCGACCGGCGGCTCGCCGCCATGCGGGTTGTCGAATTCCTCCAGCGTCGCCTTGTAGCGGCTCGGATCGGGTAGGCCATCAGCGGTCAGCGTCACGGTCTGGTCGGCGCCGCTGTCGGCCTGGCCGACGACGTCGAAGCGGAACCAGGCTTCGTCCTGATTGCCGAGCAGGCTGCCGGCTTCGGTCAGCGAGGCGAATTGCGGCGGCTCGCCCGGCTGCAGCGGGCAGGCCTCTTCCCTGGTCGCGCAGGTGTGGCGGCGCACCAGGAGCGCGTAGTTGCCCTGCCATTTGCGGTCCTTGCCGGTGACGCGGATGAAGAATTCCTTGGGCAGCGAATAGGTGTGCACGGTGAAGATGTGTTCGCCGTCCTGCACGGTCCTCGTGCTGCCATAGTAGCTGGAGATCGGCGTCGTCATGTTGGACGGCTGGTAGATGTCGATGTCGACGTCCGGATTGTCGGGGCCGATCGAATAGCTGCCCGCGTCCTGACGCACGACATGGAACCATTGCATGGAACCCGGATAGCGAATCTGGGTGACGTCCTGGCCGTTCCTGAAATCGATCAGCTCTTCGGCCTGCGGCTTGCCGTCGGGCCCCTTTTTCGCCGCCAGATTGACGGGATAGGCGATCGACGGGCTGCAGAAATTATTGCCCAGGTTGAGGTCGGCCGTCAGAAGATTGTGGTCGCTTTCGAGGTCGACGAAATCGGTCGGGATGGTCACGTGCTGAACGCAGATCGGTCCCTCGATGCCGCCGCTCAGATAGGGCTTCGGTGCGGCGAGGATATAATCGTAGCGCTCGCCATCGATGTAGTTGGAGATTCCGGGATCGGCACGGTTGGTCACCGCCCAGCTGTCATAGTGCTGGGATGTCCAGTATGTGCCGGGGGTGGCGAAGCGGCGCGCCCACTCGCCCGTCGGCTGGTGGAACAGCGGCACGTTCAGGTCGCCCATCACCAGCACGCGCTCGCGCTTGCGTTGCGCTGCCGTCAGAGGCGACAGCGTCGTCTCGATCAGCTTCTCGATCTGATCGAACTGCGCATCGCGCGCGTCGGCATGCAGCTCGGCCGGGTTTTTGTCGAAATAGTCAGCCTGCATATGGGTGAAAACCACCGTGTAGTTGCTTTGCGAGGGCAAATGCAGCAGCCGCACGATCGCCGCGCCCTTCCCCGACAGGCAGTCGACACCGCCGCAATGGTCGTAGAGGGTGAAGCCGACCTCGTCAGTCACCGCATCCAGTGTCTCGCCGTCGTTCCTGCCCCATTTGAAGCTGTCGTCGGGCAGCGGCATGAACTTGAAATCGTTCTTGGCAAACAACATCAGGCCGCTGTCCTCGCCGTCGATCTTCTCGACCGGCTCGCCATAGATCGCCACCGCAGCCGCCGGATCGAGACTGGTGATGGCGTCGACAAGAGCCTGCGGTCGAATCTTCAAAAGCGCGGCGTCGATTTTCCGGACATAGTTCGGATAGACTGGTGAAAGCTTGTCGATGAGGATCTGCTTGGCATCCTCATCCCATGCCTCGTTGATGGCAATGATATCGAAGCGGTCAGTATCCTTCAGGATCGTGTCGGCCAGATGCCTGGCCTGCTTTTCGGTCTGGCCCCGGATCTGCACCAGACAGTCAGCAAAGTTCGGATTGGCGCATTTGAAGATCGGCGAGAGCAGATAGGCATTGAAAGTCGCGACGCGAACCGTCTCGACTTCCTGCGCCCTGGCGCCGCCGATCGGCGAGGCAATCAGCGTGACAAGCAGGATGATCAACCTGGCCAAACCCTGATCTGACCAGAACGAGCGTCCGGAATGAACCATGGCAATTGCCCCCATCGTCGCCTCATCGTCAGGCTGGCGAATAGTAGCAAACGGGAGCGCCCGAACCGTGAAGCCATTCACGCTTCCCAAGGTTAAAGCTTCGGCAGGCGGGCGATCTGGATTGGGCTGAAGCTCCCTGGACCGACCGAGTCGGATCCAGCGGCTCGGATCCGGGACTCTGTCAATTGCGGCTGTTGAGATGCCGCACCTGCCGCAGCGCCGGGAACAGGTAGGCCCACAACCCTGCAACCGCAATCGCGCCGATGCCGCCGATCACCACGGCGGGAACGGTGCCGATCAGCGCCGCCATGGTGCCGGCGCGGAATTCGCCGACCTCGTTGGAGGCGCCGACGAAGACCTGGTTGACGGCGTTGACGCGGCCACGCACATCGTCCGGCGTCCAGAGCTGGATCAGCGTCTCGCGGATATAGACGCTGAACATGTCGGTGGCGCCGAGCAGGGCAAGCGCCACGATCGACAACCAGGTGATGGTTGACAGGCCGAACAGCACTATCGAGGCGCCGTACAGGGCGACGAAGCCCAGCATGATCTTGCCGGCATGATCGCGGATCGGATGGCCTGCGAGCCAGACGGCAACGCAGATGGCGCCGATGCCGGGCGCCGAACGCAGCAGGCCGAGGCCCCAGGGGCCGAGCTCGAGGATGTCGCGCGCATAAACCGGCAGCAGCGCCGAGGCGCCCGACAGCAAAACGGCGAAGAGATCGAGCGAGATCGCGCCGAGCACGATCTTCTCGCCCCAGATATAGCCGAAGCCGGCAAACAGCGTCTGCATCGTCGGCTTGTCGGTGGCCGTCTGCTGGGCAGGCTTCGGGATGGTGAAGACGAGCAGCGCGGCGGCGAGCATCAATATGGCTGCGGTGGCGTAGGCGACTTCCGCCGAGACGCCGTAGAGCAGGCCGCCGGCGACCGGGCCGACGATGGTCGCCGTCTGCCAGGCGGAAGAGTTCCAGGCGATCGCGTTGGCGAAGTCCTCCTGCGGCACGAGATTGGCGAAGAGCGACGACGAAGCCGGGCCGTAGAAGGCGCGCGCAATGCCGAACATCACCAGCACGATGAAGATCGGCAGCGGGGTGGTCAGGCCGCGCAGCGTCAGAAGCAGCAGCGCCAGCGCGCAGCCGGCCTCGATCAGCGTGGCCAGTGTCATGATCAGCCGACGGCCGAAGCGGTCGGCGACGACGCCGGTGACCAGGACCAGGAGCAGCGAGGGCAGGAACTGGACGATGCCGACAATGCCGAGGTCGAACGGATCGCGGGTCAGGTCATAGACCTGCCAGCCGACGGCGACCGACACGATCATGGTGGCGAAAGTCGTGAGGAAACGCGCCGTCCAGTAGCTGAGGAACGGGCGGTGCCGGAACGCGGCGTAGCGCTGGTCGGGTGAGGTTGCTTCGGCTGTCATGATTCGAGGGCCCCGTTGCGACAATGGCCGGCGGGGCACTTCCACGGTGGGCGCTGGTCCGGCCGCAACCCTTTAGCCCAGTTCGTCTTGCCATGCGCGCAAAAAATCCGCGCCGGATCAAAGAAAATCGAATTTTTGCCCGGGATGGCGGCTCAGCTCCGCAGCGCGGCCGAGACGGCCGCCAGCCCGCCGCGCAGTTCCGCTTCCGTCGGCCAGCCGAAGCCGAGGCGGAAGAAGCGCTTCGGCATCTCGAACCAGTGGCCGGGGCCGACATAGGTGCCGTGCTCCTCGAGCAGCCTGCTGTAGAACTTGTCGAGATCGAAGCCGGCATCGACGTTCAGCCGCGGAAAGCCGACGACGCCACCTTGCGGCCGCACCCAGTCGACCAGCGGCTCGCCGTCGATCCAGGCCTGGACGGTGTCGCGGCGCCTGGCCATCTCGGGCAGCAGCGAGGCCAGGAAGCCGTCACGGCGTTCGAGCGTGGCGCGGGCGATCGCCTCGTCGATCACGCTGCCGCAGATGCCGATCTGTTCCTTGGCGGCGAGGAAGGTTTCCTGCAGTTGCGGATCGCGGGTGGCCAGCCAGCCGATGCGGATGCCTGGAATGCCGAAGGCCTTGGACAGCGAGCAGACGCTGATCGCGTTTGGACTGAGCGAAGCCGCCGCCGGCAGGCGCTCGCCGTAGGAGAGGTCGCGATAGGTCTCGTCGACCAGCAGGCGGCATTTGCGGCTCTCTGCAAGCGCGACCAGCGCGTCGAGTTCGGCGCGTGTCATCATCGTGCCGGTCGGGTTGTGCGGGCAGGTGACGCTGATCAGTCTGGTGTTTGGCCGGATCTCTGCCTTCACGCGTTCGATGTCGACGGCAAAGCCCTGGTCGAAATCGAGATCGGCATACGAGATGGCGCAGCCGATCGCTTTCGGGGTCTCGATGTTGGTGGCGTAGTTCGGCCGTACGACCACGAGGTGGTCACTGGCCGACAAAAGCGCGGTGGCGATGATGAACAACGCGCCTGCCGCGCCAGCGGTCACCAGGACATCGTCGGGGGAAAGGCCCTTGTCCTGCGCGGCGATCAGCGCGCGCAACTCCTTGTCGCCGCGATGCTCGCCATAGAACAGGGTGAGGTCAGGCAGCGCGAGACCGATGTCGGAAAGTTTCTGGTCGGCGATCGAGCTTTCGGAGAGGTTGTAGCGGATGCGGTCGTAGCCGTATTCCTCCGGCGCTTCCTTCTCGATCACCATCCTGGCGTAGTTCATGGCCGTCTCCCCCAGCGGTCTCTGGCCCTATCCAAGCCATAAAAGCAGGAAGCCTGCCAAGGTCGATTCCTCGGCAGGCTTCCTCAAATCATTGGTGCAGGCGCGCTATTTCAAGCGGGCGCCTTGGCCTTCCTGCCCTTGGCTGGCTTCGCCGGCTCCGGTTCCGCCTTGCGGCCAAGGCCGATCGACTTGGCGAGCTGCGAGCGCGAGGCCGCATAGTTGGGAGCGACCATCGGGTAGTCGACCGGCAAGCCCCATTTGGTGCGATAGGCTTCCGGCGTCAGGCCGAAATGCACGCCGATATGGCGCTTCAACGATTTGAACTTCTTCCCGTCCTCGAGGCAGATGATGTAATCCGGCGTCACCGAGCGCCGCGGGTTGACCGCGGGGACCGGCGGGGGCGCCGCGGGTTCCGCCGGCTGGCTGATCCCGCCGATCGATGAGGCGACACTGGCGATCAGTCCGCCCAGCTCCGAAGCGGGCAGGCGGTTTTTCGCGACATATGCCGATACGATATGAGCGGTGAGCTCGAGCAGGTCGACTTCCTTGGCTGTGCTGGTGTCCTCGTCCACGTAGTCCCTCCATTTCTGCCGCAAGGCCGCGAAACCGATCCGGCTTTCGCGGTGTGTAAAAATCAAAGCGCTGCGAGCGTTGGCGAATTCTGAAAAGCCGCGGGGGCCGCAGGCCGGCGAATTCCTAGTCGGCAAATCTGCGCGACGCAACGTTTTGTCGCGTCAATACACGCTGTTTTGAACAATTATACTGAAATGTAACAATATCAGATGATCAGAGCCCTGTCGCGCCATAGACGAAATCCACCCTCGAAAGCGCGAGTGTTGTCGCCGCGCCGGGATTTTTCAGGCAATTCATCGAGCTTGTCGACATTGCCGCCGCCGATCACGACATAGTCCGGCTGCAAGGCGGCGCGAAGCCTGCCGACGACGTCGAAAACGTATTTGCGCCATTTCTTCTTCCCGTGCTTCACCAGGCCGCGCTCGCCGACATAATCTTCGAAAGTCGCCCCCTTTTTGTAGGGCAGATGGGCAAGCTCCATGGGCTGTCCGACATTCTTGATGATCATGGCAGCGCCCAGGCCCGTGCCGAGGCCGAGGAACAGCATGCGCTCGCCGTCATAGCTGCCGATCGCCTGCATCAGCGCGTCGTTGACGAGCTTGACCGGCTTGCCGAAGGCGGCGGTGAAATCATAGCCGTTCCAGCCCTTGCCAAGATTGAAGGGATCGAGCGAGGGCTTGTTGTCGCGTACGGGGCCGGGATAGCCCATCGAGATGACGTCGTAGTCGAGGCCCTCGGCCAGTTTCTTGACCGAAGCGACGACCTGATCCGGCGTCAGGCTCGGTCCGGACGCGACGCGGCGCATCTCGCCGCCCGCGCTGGTGAGGATCTTCACATGCGAGCCGCCGACATCGATGGTGAGCACGATCGGATCGCTGCTTGCCGAGGCCTTCTTTGCTGCCTTCGCCATTTTGTCCTCCCGGAAGTCACTTGGTCGGATTGATCCAGCCGTCGGGTGGGCCGAAGCCGTGCATGGCGTCGGCCGGTCCCCAGGTCTTGGGCGCATAGATCGCCGGCGCCGTGGTGTCTCCGAGCACCGGCCCGACGATGCGCCAGGCAAGCTCGGCCGCGTCCTGACGCGTGAAGAGCTGGCTGTTGCCGTTCATGGCGTCGCCGATCAGCCTTTCATAAGGCGGCATGTCGCCCTTGGTGTCGTCCAGCGCGGTCAGCTCCACCTGCTCGCCGATCATGTCGTCGCCAGGCACCTTGCGCTGCGCGCCGATCGAGATCGCCACCTGCGGGTCGATACGGAAACGCACATAATTGGCGTCGCCCGGTTTGATCGGATCGAAGACGTCGAGCGGTGGCCGCTTCAGCCGCACGATCACTTCGGTGGCGTGCACCGGCATGTTCTTGCCGGCGCGGATGAAGAAGGGCACGTCCTGCCAGCGCCAGGTGTCGACGAAGAAGCGCACCGCGGCGAAGGTTTCGACCGGCGAGTTCGGCCGCACTCCCGGCTCGGCCAGATAGCCGTCGAATTGGCCGCGCACGACATCGTCCTTGGTCAGCGTGCGGATCGCGCGCAGCACCTGCACCTTCTCGTCGATCAGGTCGTCGGCCGAGCGGCCGACCGGCGGTTCCATGGCCAGCAGCAAAAGGATGTTGAGCAGGTGGTTTTCGATGACGTCGCGGATGCAGCCGACGTCGTCATAGAATTTGCCGCGCCCTTCGACGCCGAAATCTTCGGCCATGGTGATCTGCACGCTCTCGACGAAGTTGCGGTTCCAGATCGGCTCGAGGAAGGAGTTGGCGAAGCGGAAATAGAGCAGGTTTTGGATCGCTTCCTTGCCGAGATAGTGGTCGATGCGGAAGATCGACTGCTCGTCGAACACCAGATGCAGCACCCGGTTCAGCCAGCGCGCCGACTGCAGGTCGTGGCCGAAAGGCTTTTCCACCATCAGCCGCGCGCCGCGCGCGGTGCCGGACTGCTCCAGGCCTTGCACGACCGTCTCGAACATGGTCGGGGGAACGGCCATGTAGTGCAGCGGTCGCTGGGCGGAACCCAGCGCCGTCTTCAACTTCTCGAAGGTCGCCGAGTCACGGTAATCGCCGCTGACATAGCGCAGCAGCGAGGCGAGCTTGGAAAAGACCTTGTCGTCGACAGCGCCCAGCGCATTGACGATGCCGTCGCGCGCACGGTCCACCAGCTTGGGGAGCTCCCAGGGCTCGAAGGCGACGCCGATCACCGGCTCGGTCAGCGTGCCCTTGGCGACCATCTGGTAGAGCGCCGGGAAAATTTTCTTGTGCGCAAGGTCGCCGGTGGCTCCGAAAAGCACCAGCGTGTCGGACCTCTCCTGGCTCATGGCTGGCTCTCCCCTCACGCGCCGGTCTTCTTCTCGACATGGCCGCCGAAGGCATAGCGCATGGCGGACAGGAGCTTGTCGGCGAATTGCGATTCGCCCTGCGAGGAGAAGCGGTCGAACAGCGCCGAAGACAGCACCGGAGCAGGGACGCCGGTGTCGATAGCCGCCTTCAACGTCCAGCGGCCCTCGCCGGAATCGGAGACGCGGCCGCCGAACTGGGCGAGCGTCGGGTCGTTCTTCAGCGCGCCGGCGGTGAGATCGAGCAACCAGGAGCCGATGACGCTGCCATGCCGCCAGACCTCGGCGACCTGGGGCAGGTCGATGTCGAACTGGTAGTATTGCGGGTTTTCGAGCGGACTGGTCTCGGCATCGGCAGTGCGCTGCCTTTTGCCGGCATTGGCCGATTTCAGGATGTTCATGCCTTCGGCATAGGCGGCCATGACGCCGTATTCGATGCCGTTATGCACCATCTTGACGAAATGACCGGCGCCGCTCGGGCCGCAATGGAGGTAACCGAAGGGCGCCGTACCGGCATCCTTGGGCGGATTGGCCCCCGCATCGGCGCCCGGCGCCAGCGTGGCGAAGACCGAATCGAGATGCTTCACCGCCTCGTCGGGGCCGCCGATCATCAGGCAATAGCCGCGCTCGAGGCCCCAGACGCCGCCGCTGGTGCCGACATCGACGAAGTTGATGCCCTTGACCGCAAGCTTCGCCGCCTGGTCGACGGCGTCGTGGTAATAGGAATTGCCGCCGTCGATGATGATGTCGCCCGGCTCCATCAGCGCCGCGACCTGATCGACGATCCTGCCGGTGATCGCGGCCGGCAGCATCAGCCAGGCGCAGCGCGGCTTGGCGAGCTTGCCGACGAATTCCTCCAGCGAGGCCGCGCCGATGGCGCCGTCCTTGACCATGCCGGCGACGCTTGCCGAATTGATGTCGTAGACGACGCATTCATGGCCGTCGCGCATCAGGCGCCGCACCATGTTGGCGCCCATCCTGCCCAGTCCCATCATTCCGATCTGCATGGTTTCATCCCGATTGCTTGAGGAAAGAAGAAATCTAATGGCCCTGTTGCGTCGATTTATGACGCGTCGATGCCGACGCTGAAGTCGACATTCTCCCAACGCATCGCCTCGGGCCAGAAAAAAGTGAAGACGATGGTGGTTCCCGGCTGCAGGCGGTTAACGGGCAAATCCACCAGATGGATGCCGAACGCATTCTCGACCGTCCTGCTGTCCTGCACGGTCAGCCACTTGTCGCTGCTCCAATGGACGACGCCGGGCGCCGACAATTCGACGCGCAGCAGCTTGCCCGCGGGAATGGAGCGGATCTTGTTGTTGAAGCGCCAGATCCGCAGCGGCGAGACCGTCTTGCCCTTGATGTAGCGTTCGACGCCCTGCGGCGGCAGGTCGAAGACGACCCCGTCGCGCAGCGAGCGCAGCAGCTTGATGTGCTCGGCATGCGCCCAGACCAGCGGCATGGCGCTGCCCGAAGGGGCGCCCAATCGCAATTCGCGGCCCGGCATGTCGGGGCGATCCCAGACCTGCTCCGGCAGAAGGCCGCCCGCGCCGGCCGAGCGTTCGAACGTCTCCAGCAGCTGCGCCGCCTTGTCCCTGCGGCCGGCGGCCAGCTCGTAATGGGCGCGCTCGCCGGCAAGCAGCGGCCACGGCCGCCCTTGGCCGGTGCCGTCGAAAGGCGCGCCGTCCTCGTGCTCGCCATAGCCGTCGCCGGTGTAGCGATACCAGAGCGGCCCCTGCGGCAGGTCGCAGCGCAACTCGGCGTCGATCGCCTTGACCGTGTTCAGGATGCGCGGGTCGTCCGCGGCTCTGAGGCCGAAGCGGACCAGCGCCAGGGCGTCCGGGCTGATGATCGCTTCCGCCGGCCTGTCGGTGTCGCCCGGCGGCCGGTTCTTGATCGGCACGAAGCCGTCCTTCGGCGAGGCCGCGCCGCCGTCGTCGGGCGGGGCGATGCGGACATAGTAGCCCTCGATCCCCGCCTTGGCGCTTGCCTCCGTGCCGGTGACATAGGTCCAGCGCTCGATCTGGTCGTTCCAGCAGTCGGCGGTTTCGCGCAGATAGTTTGCCGGCTCATTCTTGCCGCAGGCGTCGAGCATGTCGGCCGCGGCAAGCAGGCCCGCGATCTGCACGGCGAGCGTGAACGGGCTATAGCCGGCATCTTCTTCCCAGCGGTCCTCGCCGGTCACGGGGCCGTTGCGCACGACATAGGCGGCCGCGTTCTCGATCATGGCCAGGAAGTCGGCGAGCTTCGGCTTCGGCAGATGGCCGGCACGGCGCAGGGCATCGGCGAGCAGCAGCGGAAAGGCGCATTCGTCCATCTGGATGCCGGGCCAGTAAGCGGTTCCGTCGGACCAGCAATTTTGCGGCCAGTGGCCGTCCGGCTGCTGGATCGAGCGCAGATAGGTGAGGATCTGCAGCGCCTGCCTGCCGTCGCCGGCGGCGAGAAAGCCGCCCGCCGTCTCGACGAGGTCGCGCGGCCAGACGAGGTGATAGCCGCCGAGGTCGTCGTCGCCCTTGTTGAAGCCCCACGGGATCGACAGGCTGGCGACTGCCGCGCCCGGCCTCGCGATCGACAGATGCGTCGCCAGCACCGCCGCGCTGGCGCGATAAGAGTTCAGACCGGAGGCGGTGCGGCGGTCGAGCTTTTCCAGCCTTGCCTGGGATGTCCGCCAGTTGTCGACATAGGTCTTCGCGGCCGGCTCGAAACCCTGTTTCAGGCTTGCAAGGGCGAGATCGGCGGCTTCCTCCGGCGAAGCGCCGAAGCCGAGCGCCAGCAGGGCAACAGTCCTGCCGGCCGAAAAGCCGATCTCGCCCGTGAGCGCGACATTGCCGTTTTCGGCCGTGTAACAGGAAGGATCGAGCGCCCCGCTGTCGTGCAGTTGCTGCCAGCCGTCGGAAAAGCCGACATAGCCGGCCGAACAGGCGCCCCAAGACAAGGACGAAGCGAGCGCCAGCGAAACGCCACGCCCGGTGGCAAAGAGAAGGCGCTGCCCCTTATGCTCGCCGATCCAGGCCGTGTTGCCCATGCCGGCGTTGACGAGATGCGGCGCCAGCAGCGCGTAGACGCGATAGTCGGTGGCGTTGCCTTTCAGTGCGGTGAAACTGGTCTCCTGCAGCAGGACAGGTCGTTTCGAATCCGTAACGATACGCTTTTCGATGAGGTAGGCGCCATCGGAAGCGGTGTTGCTGAACCGGTAGCCGGGCACTCCGTCCTCGAAAGGTTCGACGGTGTGGGCCGCGTCTCGCTTCTCTTCTGAAAAATAACCGCCGGGACCGGTGACGATCAGCCCCAGGTCGCGCGTGCAGGCGCTGTCGAGGCGCGGATAATAGATCTCGTTCAGGATGCCGTGGCTGGTGGTGAACCAGAGCGGGCTTTTTGCCGAAAGGGCGGTTCCGACGCCGCTCTTGGCGCTCGACGTCCAGCGCGCGGGGATTCCGGGCGCGCCTTTAGCAACGGTCGGCGTCACTGCCATGCATTGGCCTCCTGCCGCGTTCCTAGACCAGGAGTCGCCGTCTTTTCAATCGCCTAACCGCAAGTTGATCGGGCAGTGCCAATGCTTTGCAGTTGACACCTTGCGGTTCCTCTGAATTTGTCTGACAATAGATAAAAAACAGGTAATTCGCGTTACGACCATCCGTTTAAGACCAGCAACCCCGGGAGGAAACCTATGAAGAAACTGCTCGTTTTAAGTGCGTTCGCGGCGATGCTCGCCTCGGGCACCGCGCTTGCCGATACCAGCGGCAAGAAGATCGCCTTCTCCAACAACTATGCCGGCAATTCGTGGCGCCAGGCGATGCTCGACAGCTACGGCATCGTCACCAAGAAGGCGGTCGACGACAAGATCGTCGCCGCGGCGGACGTCTTCACCACCGCCGACAAGGAAGTGCCGACGCAGGCGGCGCAGGTGCAGAACCTGATCCTGCAGGGCTACGACGCCATCGTCATCAACGCCGCTTCGCCGGATGCGCTCAACGGCGCCATCAAGCAGGCCTGCGATGCCGGTATCGTCGTCGTCTCCTTCGACGGCATCGTCACCGAGCCCTGCGCCTACCGTGTCGTCGTCGACTTCAAGGATATGGGCAAGCAGGAAGTAGAGCAGATGGCGAAATTCCAGCCGAAGGGCGGCAATCTGCTGGAAATCCGCGGCCTCGCCGGCACCTCGATCGACGATGCCATCCATGCCGGCATCCTCGAAGGCGTCGCCGCGCATCCCGAGTTCAAGATCGTCGGCTCGGTGACCGGCGACTGGGACCAGACGACGGCGCAGAAGGCGGTGGCGACCATCCTGCCGTCGCTGCCGGACATCGTCGGCATCGTCGACCAGGGCGGCGACGGATATGGGGCCGCGCAAGCCTTCGCCGCCGCCGGCAAGCCGCGGCCGACCATCATCATGGGCAACCGCCAGGACGAGCTGAAATGGTGGAAGGAGCAGAAAGAGAAGGACGGCTACAAGACCTGGTCGGCCTCGATCGCCCCTGGCGTCTCGACGCTCGCCTTCTGGGTGGCGCAGCAGGTGCTCGACGGACGCAAGGACATTCCGCACGACCTCCTGGTGCCCTATCTCGCCTTCACCCAGGACGATTTCGAGGCCGCGCTGCCGAAGATCAAGGAAGGCGGCGTCGCCACGCACGAATACACGCAGGAAGAGGCTCTCGCGGCCATCAAGGCCAACATCAAGCAATAGCGGCGCGACATTGCGGGCCGCATCGCCAACCGGATAAGTTGAGGATGCTTCAGGCTGTTGCGGATATCGTCAGACTGAACGGCGCCGAAAAGCATTTCGGCGCCGTTCGGGCGCTTAACGGCGTCGACTTCCATGTCGGCGCCGGCGAATGCGTCGGGCTCGTCGGTCATAACGGCGCCGGCAAGTCGACGCTCATGCATATGGTGGCCGGCACGCTGCGGCCGGATGGCGGGCAGATCGCCGTGCGCGGCAATCAGGAGGCGAGCTATTCCGTGGCCCGTGCGCTGGAACTCGGCATACGCTGCGTCTTCCAGGAGCTGTCGCTCTGCCCCAATCTCAGCGTCGCCGAGAACACCCGCATCAACCATCCCTCGCTTGCCGGCTTCGGCTGGCGGCGCAGAGCCGCCGATCTCATCCGCGCCAAGCTCGACGAGATCTTTCCGGACCACGGCATTTCGGCGGACGACATCGCCGGCGACCTTTCGATCGGGCGGCGGCAGATGGTCGAGGTGGCGCGCGCCTTCACGCTCACCCGCGAGCCGCTGCATCTCGTCATCCTCGACGAGCCGACCTCCTCGTTGGATGCGCATACGGCGGGACAGTTGCTTTCCTTCGTCCGTCGTTTCGTCGAGCAGGGCGGAAGCTGCATCCTGATCTCGCATGTGCTGGGGGAGGTGTTGCAGAATGCCGACCGCATCGTGGTGATGCGCGACGGCAAGGTGGTTGCGGCCGATGCCG
Organism: Mesorhizobium sp. J8; assembly: GCF_016591715.1. NCBI lineage: Bacteria > Pseudomonadati > Pseudomonadota > Alphaproteobacteria > Hyphomicrobiales > Phyllobacteriaceae > Mesorhizobium > Mesorhizobium sp. J8. The sequence goes on along the minus strand of NZ_AP024109.1, from coordinate 6,494,662 downwards.
CTGCTGTTTTCGACCGCGACAAGCTCGTCGCCGCCATGGGCGGCGCCGAAGGACATCAGAAGGCCGCCGCCGAAGCCCGGAAAATCGAGGCCGGCGCGCTCAGGGTTCGCGCGCGTCCGGCCAGACAGCAGGACGACAAGGAGCTTGTCGCCCGCGCCGGCGAGATCATCGGCCTTGCCGGGCTTGCCGGGCATGGCCAGACTGACCTTTTGCTGGCGATTTTCTCGGCGGCCGCCCGCGCCAAGGCCGGCATCGAGGTCACCGCGCCCGTGGCGCTGGTCGCCGGCGACCGCCAGTCGGACGGCATCTTTTCACAATGGTCGATCGCCCAGAACATCGGCATCCGCTCGCTGGCCCGGCTGCGCAACGGCCTTTTGATCTCGCCGCAGCGCGAGGCGGAGCTCGCCGAATTCTGGAAGAAGAAGATCGGCATCCGCACGCCGGATATGAACAACAACATCTATTCGCTGTCGGGCGGCAACCAGCAGAAGGCGCTGTTTGCGCGCGCGCTCGGCTCCGACGCCGAGATCGTGCTGATGGATGACCCGATGCGCGGCGTCGATATCGGCACCAAGCTCGAAGTCTATGACCTGGTGCGCGAGGAGGCCGCCAAGGGCCGGACCTTCCTCTGGTACACCACCGAGACCGAAGAGCTCGACAATTGCGACCATGTCTATGTCTTCAAGAACGGCCGCATCGTCGCCAATCTCGGCCGCGACGAGTTGACGGAGGAAAAGATCATCCAGTCCTCGTTCGGCGATGCGGCCTGAGATGACCGCGATCGCTCCCGGCACGCTCCCGAAATCGTCACCGCGCGGCAGCGCCGCCCGGGCGCGCCTGCTGCGCGGCCTTCTGCCGGCCTTGTCGCTGGCGCTGGTGCTCATCGCCATCGCCTGGCTCAACCCGCGCGCCATCAGCTATTTCGGCTTCAACCTGATGCTCAACCTGGCGATCCCGATCGCGCTGGCGACGATCGCGCAGATGTTCGTCATCGCCGGCAACGAGCTGGATCTCTCGATCGGCACCTTCGTCGGTTTCGTCGGCTGCGTCACCGCGACCTGGCTGAGGGAGGCGCCGCTGCTGGGCATTGTCGTGCTGCTCGGCTCGATCGGCGCCTATGCGCTGCTCGGCGCGCTGATCCATCTGCGCAATTTGCCGTCCATCGTGGTGACGCTCGGCATGAGCTTCGTCTGGCAAGGGCTTGCCATCCTCATCCTGCCCAAGCCCGGCGGCAAGGCGCCAGACTGGCTGCTTGCGATCATGTCCTTCAAGCCGCCTTACATCCCATTCCCGATCCTTGCCGCACTGATCATCGCCGCGGTCGTGCATTTCGGCCTGATGCGCACGTCCTATGGCGTCATCCTGCGCGGCTCCGGCGGCAATGCCGCGGCGCTCAGGCGCGCCGGCTGGTCGCTGCTTCGCACCAAGATCGTGCTGTTCGCGCTGACCGGGCTGTTCGGCGTTCTGTCCGGCATGGCGCTGATCGGCATCACCACCTCGGCCGACGCCAATATCGGCAACGGCTACACGCTGCTTTCGATCGCCGGCGTCATCCTCGGCGGCGGCGAGTTCGTCGGCGGCCGCGTGTCGCCGATCGGCGCGGTCATCGGTGCGCTGACGCTGGCGCTCGCAGCCTCGCCTCTTCTGACCTTCATGCACATCCCGCCCGACTGGCAGGTCGCCGCCAATGGCGCGATCCTGATCATCGTGCTGGCGGCTCGGGTGCTGATCAGCCGCAGGGAGCGGTGAGCGATGACCTCAATGCGCACCCTGCTTGAAAAACCCTGGCTCTGGTCTTTCGCCGGCGCGCTCGTCGTGTGGGTGGTGACGGTCATCTTCACCGGCGGCTACGGCGCCGGCGGCATGGTCACGGCGGCGCTTTCGCTCGCCGTCTTCACGGTCATCGTCGGCGTCGGCCAGATGTTCGTCATCACGCTGGGGCCGGGCAATGTCGACCTGTCGCTGCCGGCCAATATCGGGCTCGCAAGCGCGGTCGCCATGAAGGTGATGGGCGGCAGCGATTCGATGATCGTCGTCGGGCTGCTTGCCGCGCTCGCCTGCGGGGCGGCCATCGGCGCCATCAACTATCTCTTGATCTGGGCGCTGCGCATCCCGCCGATCATCGCGACGCTGTCGGCGAGCTTCATCATCCAGTCGGTCGACATCAGCTACGGCCGGGGCCTACAGATCAAGCCGCCGCCGGGCTTCGCCGACTTCACCAACCGACAGGTGCTGGGCGTTCCGCTACTGGCGCTGCTGACGGTGGTCTTCACCGTCGGCGCCGCACTTGCGCTGCAGCGCATGATCTATGGCCGCTCGGTGCTGGCGATCGGCCAGAATATCCGCGCCGCCTGGCTCGCCGGCGTCCCTATAGGCCGCATCCGCTTCCTCACCTACACGTTGTGCGGGGCGCTGGGCGGCATCGACGGGGCGCTGCTCGCCGGCTATTTCCGCGGCGCCAATGTCGATATCGGCAACGAATATCTGCTTGCCTCGATCGCGGTCGTGGTCATCGGCGGCACCTCGGTGGCCGGCGGCAAGGCGAACGTACCCGGCGTCTGGGGCGCCGGGCTGTTCCTGGTGCTGCTGCTCACCATGCTCAACACCTTCGGCGTCAGCGCCGGCGTGCGGCTGGTGCTGACCGGGCTGATCATCGTCGGGGTGATCACGGCGGCCGGCGGCGAGAAGGCGGTGCGGTGAGGATTCCGCCCACCGTCTCGCGATAAGGCGAGAGCCCCGCCTTATTTGGCGGCCTTGGCCCGCGCGATCGCGTCGACGATCATCTTCTTGGCGTATTTGGAATCATGCCAGCCCTCGATCTTGACCCATTTGCCGGGCTCGAGGTCCTTATAGTGCTCGAAGAAGTGCTGCACCTGCTGGCGGGTAATCTCCGGCAGATGCGTGTATTCGGTGACGTTCTCGTAGCGCAGCGTCAGCTTGGGCGAAGGGACGGCGATCACCTTCTCGTCCTGGCCGGCATTGTCTTCCATGATCAGGACGCCGATCGGCCGCACATTGATGACGCAACCCGGCACGAGCGCGCGGGTGTTGCAGACCAGGACGTCGATAGGGTCGCCGTCGCCCGACAGCGTGTGCGGCACGAAGCCGTAATTGCCTGGATAGCGCATAGAGGTGTGCAGGAAACGGTCGACGAACAAAGTGCCGGCCTCCTTGTCCATCTCGTATTTGATCGGCTCGCCGCCGATCGGCACCTCGATGATGACGTTGACGTCGTCAGGCGGGTTCTTCCCGGTGGGCACGGCTTCGATACGCATGGCTAAATCCCTCTCTCGATTGAAAAGACCGATAGCGGGCGAAGCGTCATGGTGCAATGCGGCGAATAGCACTGAACGCTAATGAAAGCGCACAGTTTGTGATGAATTGTAACCTAGGCGAGGTTAGTCATTCCAGACGAAAGCCACTTTCTTAAGCGCCTTCTGCTCGAAGACTTCGACGCCTTCGGCGATATCGCGGCCGCCATTGCCGGCATAGAAGGCCAAGGCGTTGTGGTTGTCTTCCAGCGCCCACACCACGAGGCCGCGCAGGCCATGGTCGGCAAGGCGCGCCTTGGCCGCCTTGAACAGCCGGCTGCCGAGCCCGATGCCCTGATATTCCGGCCGCAGATAGAGCTCGTAGATCTCGCCCTGCTGGCGGAGCTCGCGGGCGCGGTTCTTGCCGATCGTGGCATAGCCGGCAACCGTCCCGCCGATCTCGACCACCAGCACCGTGGCGGCGCGGCGAATCGCGTTGGCCCACCAGTCGACGCCGCGACGGTTGATCATCGAGGTCAGCGTGCGGTGCGGGATGATGCCCGAATAGGCGCCGCGCCAAGCCTGCTGGTGCACCTCGGCGATGGCGCTCGCGTCGCGCGGTTCTGCCTTCCGTATGTCGATGGTCAGCGTGTTCATGATTGGTTAACCATAAACCCGCCTCGTCCGATTGCAAAGAGTCCCCAACACGTCCCGACGCTTTCGCACAGGCGAAAGACATGTCGCCGGCCGAAGCTATTGTCAGATTTCGACGAGATGATCGTCGAGTTCGTTGGTGTCGCCCTCGGTGACCGGGAAATATTCGGCGAGCACCGCGCCGACCGATTCGACGGCTTTTACGAAGCCATCGGCCAGCCGGTCGTCGCCGGCGTGCTTCGTGAGGTCGCGCACCACGCCGTCCCAGACATGCTGGCCGACCTTGGCGTCGATGCCGGAGTCGGCGACGACCTCGGCATAGCGCTCGGCGATGGAGACGAAGATGAGCACGCCGGTGCGCGCCTGCGTGCGGTGGACGTTGCGGGCCAGGAACTGCTTCATCGCATTGGCGTGCGCGGCCTGATAGCGCAGCCTTCGCGGCACGAAATGAATGCGCAAGACGGGCAGGAACCAGAGCAGGGCGAACACCGAGGCCAGCGCCAGCAGCTGCGCCAGCACGAAATGCGGCAGCCGGATGGTGAGCCACAGGCCCTCCAGCCCGTAGGCGACGGCGAGGCTCGCGATGAAAAGGCCGATCGTGGCGGTGAATGCGGCCGGAAAGAAATAGCCGTCGCTGGCTCTCGCGACGACGCAATAGATCTCGCCGTCGGTCTTCAGCTCGGCCGTCCGGATCGCCTCGGCGATGCGGTCATGATCCTCGGCGCTGATCGGTCGTGTTGCCATGGTGCGTCACCAGCTTCCCGAAGAGCCGCCGCCGCCGGACGAGCCGCCGCCGCCGGAAAATCCGCCGCCACCCGAGGACCAGCCACCACCGCCCGACGACCAGCCTCCGCCGCCGGACGACCAGCCGCCCGAGGAAGAGCGTCGGTTCTGATCGAAGGTCATGCCCAGCCAGCGGTAGCGGCCCGGTCCGATCTTCTGGCCGAAGATCGGCGGCAGGATCGTCATGGCGATGCCGCCGAAGAAGATGAGCGCCCAGATGGTGATGAAGATGGCGAAGAACAGGTCGTCGGAATTGAACGGCGCCTGCTCGTTGCGCTTGCCGCGCGCCTCGAGCTCCTCCGGATTGCCCTCAAGCACCATGATCATGTCGTCGACGGCCTTGGTGATGCCGCCGGAGAAGTCACCGGCGCGGAAGGCCGGCACCATGTCGTTCTCGATGATCAGCTTGGTGTGAAGGTCCGTCAGCGTGCCCTCAAGCCCGTAGCCGACCTCGATGCGCATCTTGCGGTCGTTGGGGGCGACGAGCAGCAGCACGCCGTTGTTTTCCTTGGCCTGGCCGAGCTTCCAGAAGCGGAACAGCCGGTTTGCGTAGGGCTCGATCTCCTCGCCGCCGAGGCTGGGTATGGTGGCGACGACGATCTGGTCGGAGCCTTTTGTCTCGAAGTCGGCGAGCTTCTGCGTCAGCGCCGCCCGGGTGCCGGCATCGATGATGCCGGCATTGTCGACGACGCGGCCGGTGAGGGCGGGAAGGTCGGCGGCGAAGGCGGCGACGGGGAGGAGGAAAAAGGCAAGAAGGCCAAGAAAAGCGAGGTAGGCGCGAGGCACCCCCCTCTGGCCTGCCGGACATCTCCCCCGCAAGGGGGGAGATTGGATGTCACGCCCACCTTCGCAAATCTCCAACGTTGGAAGGGGAGATCCGGCGGTCAAGCTGCCGATCTCCCCCCTTGCGGGGGAGATGTCCGGCAGGACAGAGGGGGGTGTGAAGGAACTCAAGGCCTGCAAGCTCGATCAGATTCAGCCGGAGCCTTTAGCCGCCCTGTTTGGTGGTGCTCGTGCCGAAATCGACCTTCGGCACCTGCATCTTGTCCTCCTCGACGGTGAAGTTGGCAAAGGGCTGATTGCCGCGGAACCAGAAGGTCGCCCACAGCACGGACGGGAAGGTCTTCAGCGTCAGATTGTAATCCCTGACCGCCTGGATGTAGTCGCGCCGCGCGACTGCGATGCGGTTCTCGGTGCCTTCGAGCTGCGCCTGCAGGGCGAGGAAATTCTGGTTGGCCTTGAGATCGGGATAGGCTTCCGACACGGCGATCAGCCGCGACAGCGCGCTGGTCAGCCCAGCCTGGGCATCCTGGAACTTCTTCAGCGCTTCGGGGTCCTTCAGCGTGTCCGGCGTCACCGTGATCTGCGTCGCCTTGGCGCGCGCCTCGACCACCGCGTCGAGCGTGTCCTTCTCATGCGAGGCGTAGCCCTTCACCGTCTCGACCAGGTTCGGGATCAGGTCGGAGCGGCGCTGATACTGGTTGAGCACCTCGCTCCAGGCCGCATGGGCGTTCTCTTCCGCGGTCGGAATGGTGTTGTAGCCGCAGCCGGCAAGCAGCGGCAGCACGAAAGCCATCACCAGGAAGGCGGGCAGGCTGCGGAAGCGGGAGGGTAGTGAGAGGCGCTCGGTGATCATGATTGGTCCCTCGACAGAAGTTGCATGCGAAGCATTACCACAATCCACGCGCAAGAAAATGCCCGGCTGATGACGCCTGCCCCGGCTCGACCGCACGCCACTGTAAATGTCAGCGCGGACAGGCTAAGCTGCGGACGAGAAAGGACATTTGCCATGGCAGAGCGCCGGGACGACGAAGCCGAATCGCGCCGCATCCTCGAACGCGTGGCGCGCGAGACGGCGCCGGGCGGCGCGTCGTTCATCACACGCGCGGCGAAGGATGCGCGTGACCATGTAACCGCCGCCGACGCCGACCGCGCCGATCCCATCGAATATTGGGGAACCCGCATTGGCCGAACGCTCGGCCTCGTCATTGCCATTGGGCTATTGGTCTGGCTGGTGTATGCCGCCACGCGTGGCACTTTGTTTTGACGCAATTCCGGACGGAAAACCGCTACACACTTTCCCTGGACTTGCTCTTAGGAATCAACCCGCATGAGTGCAGAAAAAACCGACGCGCCGCGCGCGGTCATCGTCATCTCCAGCCATGTCGCCCGCGGATCGGTCGGCAACCGCGCGGCGGTGTTCGCGCTGGAGACGCTGGGCTTCCCGGTCTGGGCGGTGCCCACCGTCGTCCTGCCCTGGCATCCGGGGCACAGCCGCGCAACCCGCATCGTGCCGCCGCTCGACCAGTTCAAGGCGCTGATGGCCGATCTCGAGCGGGCGCCCTGGCTGGGCGAGGTGCGGGCCGTGCTGTCGGGCTATCTCGGCGAGGCGGGCCAGGCCGATGCGGTCGCCTCGCTGGTCGCCGCCGTCAAGAAAAGGACGCCGAACGCGCTTTACGTCTGCGACCCGGTGATGGGCGATTCTGGCGGGCTCTATGTGCCGGAGCCGACGGCCGCCGCCATGCGCGACAAATTGATGCCGATCGCGGATATCGCCACGCCAAACCGCTATGAACTCGAATGGATGGCGGGCGCGCCGCTGCCGGACATCAAGGCGGTGACGGCAGCCGCCCTTCACGCCGGGCCTTCGACCATGCTGGTGACCTCGGCGCCGGCGATGATGGCCGGCGGCACCGGCAATTTCCTGCTCGACGGCAGCCAGGCGCTGCTTGCCGAGCACCGCGTGATCGAGAGACCGCCGAATGGGCTCGGCGACCTTACCGCCGCGGTCTATCTGGCGCGCGTTCTTTCCGGCCTGGCGCCGGTCAAGGCCCTGCAATCGACGACCGCGGCCGTCTATGAGATCCTCGCCCGCACCGCCAAGCGCGGCGGCGACGAGCTTCAGCTCGAGACCGACGCGCAGAGCCTGGCGCATCCGATGGCCATGGTGCAGTTACGGCATCTGCTCCATCCCGGGCGGGACAAGCGGGCGTGAACCAAGCATTTTGCAGCCAAATGAAATTTGGCGTCGCAAAAATGCGGCTAAACAAGCAGCCAGAGCGGGATGCCAACTTCTACTAATTTGCATCCCACTCTGGCAGGCGTCGACGGCTGCAAGGCCGGCTGGATCGCCGTCCATCGTGAAGCGGACGCCGCGCCATCGGTCTCGGTCTTTCCGAGCTTCCAGGCACTGCTCGACGCGTTGCCCGACGCAACGATCGCCGTCGACATGCCGATCGGCCTGCCGGAGTTTTCGCGCAAGGGTGGCCGTGGGCCGGAAGCGCTGGTGCGGCGGCAGCTCGGGGCAAGGCAGTCGAGCGTTTTCGCCATCCCCTCGCGGGCGGCGCTCTATGCCGACACCAGCGACTTCACCACGATCGAGGCCTGGTATGCGGCGCACCGGCGGGCGAGCGCGGTGGCGATGGAGACCTCAGACCCGCCGCGCGGCGTCTCGATCCAGGCCTTCGGCATTTTTTCCAAGATCCGCGAGATCGATCAGCTGTTGATCGCGCGGCCCGAACTGCGCGTGCGCGTCTTCGAATCGCATCCGGAAGTGGCGTTCTGCCGGCTGAACGGCGGCGCCGCGATGGTGCTGCCGAAGAAGATCAAAGGCGCGGTCAACCCGGCCGGCATGGAGGAGCGCAAGGCGCTGCTTTGCCGGCATGGCTACGAAAAAGCGTTCCTCGATCAGGCGCCGCCGCGAGGTGCCGCAAGCGACGACTTCCTCGACGCGGCGGCGATGATGCTGATTGCCGGGCGTATCGCCAGGGGCGAGGCGCGTCCCTCGCCAGATCCTCCGCTGCTGGACCGTTTCGGCATCCCCGTCGCTATCTGGGCCTGACGCGGGTTTTTGCGCCTGATGCATGGCTTCGTCACAAGCGCCGACAATTCTGCATTGCTCACACCGGGCTTTTGCCGCTACAGGCATTCTGATCGCCACGACCTTGCCGCCTCAAACCCGGAAAGGCTTCAGCCGCCCATGCCGCATCTGCCCGAGCATCTGATCACCGGCTACCGCAACTTCATGAATGGCCGCTATCCCGCCGAGAGCGGGCGCTACCGCTCGCTGGCGCGCGAGGGCCAGGCGCCGGAGACGATGATCGTCGCCTGCTGCGATTCGCGCTCGGCGCCGGAAGCGATCTTCGATGCCGGCCCCGGCGAGCTCTTCGTGCTGCGCAATGTCGCCAATCTGGTGCCGCCGTATGAGCCGGACGGCGAGTATCACTCGACCTCGGCCGCGCTGGAATTCGCCGTGCAGAGCCTGAAGGTCAAGAACATCGTGGTGATGGGCCACGGCCGCTGCGGCGGCATCCGCGCCGCGCTCGACACCAATTCTTCGCCGCTATCGCCCGGCGACTTCATCGGCAAATGGATGAGTCTGATCGCGCCGGCCGCCGAGACCGTGGCCTCCAGCACGATGATGACGGCGACCGAGCGCCAGACGGCGCTGGAACGTATTTCCGTCCGCTATTCGATCGCCAATCTCAGGACCTTTCCCTGCGTCTCGATCCTCGAAGGCAAGGGCAAGCTCTCGCTCTACGGCGCATGGTTCGACATCTCGACCGGGGAGCTGTGGGTGATGAACAAGGAAACCGGCGATTTCGAGCGGCCTGAGCTGTAGGGGAGGGGTCATGCGGCGGATCAGCTGGAGGATCATTCTGGCGGCGGCGCTGCTCATGTCCTCGCTCGTCCGCGCCAGTGCCGATGACGGTGCCATCATCGACCGCTGGTATTCGGCGCTGCTGGTCGCGGACCGCACCGAATTGTCCGAGCTGCTTGCCGACGACGTGCGCATGAAGCTCGACGACATCGGCGTCGTCCAGACCAAGCAGGAGTTCATCGCCTCGATCGACGAATGGCAGGGCGCCGTCGCGGGCGCGGCGATCCGCCATCGCATCGAAAAGAGCGAGAATGGCGAGACCACCGTGCTCGCCTGCTATGATTTTCCCAGCAGCGACACGCTGATGCGCGAGACCTTCACCGTCGCCGGCGGGCGCATCGTCGCCAGCACGCAGACGGCGGTGGCGCAGGATTGCAGCGGCTATTGAACTCCGCCGTGTTGCGCGGTGTGGGACGTCGCCCTACATCGAGGCACCGCTCATCCACTCACCGGAATCGCTCATGTCATCTTCAAAAACCGTCGACCTCGCCGCTCATCCGCTGACCGTCTGGCAAGGGCCGCTCGGCCTGCCGGATTTTTCGCGCATCGGCGACGATGACTTCGGGCCGGTCTTCGACGCCGCGCTCGCGGCGCACCAGGCCGAGATCGACGCGATCGCCGGCAACGGCGAGACGCCGACGATCGACAACACGCTGGCCGCGTTGGAACTCGCCGGCGAGCCGCTCGACCATGTCTCGTCGATCTTCTGGTGCCGGGCCGGCGCTCACACCAACGACACGATCCAGGCGATGGAGCGCGAGGTTTCGCCGAAGATGTCCAGGCATTTCTCGGCGATCTCGATGAACGAAAAACTGTTTGCCCGCATCGACGATCTCTACCAGCGGCGCGACAGCCTCAAGCTTGATGCCGAAACACTGCGTGTCCTCGAGAAGACCTGGAAGGGCTTTGTCCGCTCGGGCGCCAAGCTCGATGCCGACGGCAAGAAGCGACTCGCGGCGATCAATGAGGAACTCTCCTCGCTCGGCACCAAATTCGGCCAGAACGTGCTTGCCGACGAGCGCGACTGGGCGCTGTTCCTCGACGAGGCCGATCTTGCCGGCCTGCCGGACTTCCTGAAGAGCGCCATGGCGGAAGCGGCAGAGATGCGCGGCCAGAAGGGCCGCTATGCGGTGACGCTGTCGCGCTCGATCTACGAGCCGTTCTCGACCTTTTCCGAACGCCGCGACCTGCGTGAGATCGCCTTCAAAGCTTTCATCATGCGCGGCCAGAATGGCGGCGCTTCCGACAACACCGATGTCGTGCGCGACATGCTGAAGCTGCGCGCCGAGAAGGCGAAGCTTCTGGGCTACGATTCCTTCGCGGCGCTCAAGCTGGACGACACGATGGCGAAGACGCCGAAAGCCGTGCACGAGCTGCTCGATCCTGTGTGGGAGAAGGCCCTGGAAAAAGCGGCCGCCGACCAGAAAGAGCTGGAGCGGCTTGCGGCGGAAGCTGGCAGCAACGAGAAGTTCGCGGCCTGGGACTGGCGCTTCTACCAGGAGAAGCTGCGCGCCGAGAAATTCGCCTTCGACGAGGCGGAGCTGAAGCCATACCTGCAGCTCGAGCGCGTCATCGAAGCCTGTTTCGATGTCGCGACGAAACTGTTCGGCATCAGTTTCGAGGAGAAAAAGGGCATCGCCGCCTGGCATCCCGACGCCAGGGTCTTCCTGGTGAAGAATGGCGACGGCAGCGAGCGCGGCCTGTTCCTGGCCGATTATTTCGCGCGACCGTCAAAACGCTCCGGCGCCTGGATGAGCGCGCTGAAATCCGGCTACAAGCTCGGTCACGGTTCGAAGCCCGTGATCTACAACATCATGAACTTCGCCAAGCCACCGGCCGGCGGGGCGGCGCTTCTGTCGGTCGACGAGGCGAAGACCCTGTTTCACGAGTTCGGCCATGCGCTGCACGGCATGCTGACCGACGTGACCTGGCCGTCGGTCTCCGGCACCTCCGTCAGCCGCGATTTCGTCGAGTTGCCTTCGCAGCTTTACGAGCATTGGCTGACGGTGCCGGCGGTGCTGGAAAAGCACGCGCTGCACGTCAAGACCGGCAAGCCGATGCCGAAGGACCTGCTCGACAAGATGCTTGCTGCCCGCACCTTCGGCGCCGGCTTCGCCACGGTCGAGTTCACCGCCTCGGCGCTGATCGACATGGCCTATCACGCAAAGGCGGACGCGCCAGCCGAGCCGCTTCGTTTCGAGGCCGAGACGCTGGAAAAACTGCATATGCCGGACACGATCGCGATGCGCCACCGCACCCCGCATTTCGGCCATGTCTTCGCCGGCGACGGATATTCAGCCGGCTATTATTCCTACATGTGGTCGGAAGTGCTCGACGCCGACGCCTTCTCGGCTTTCGAGGAGACGGGCGACGCCTTCAATCCGGAACTCGCCGAGCGGCTCAGGAAGAACATCTATGCCGCCGGTGGCTCGAAGGACCCGGAGGAGCTTTATACGGCGTTCCGCGGGAAGATGCCGTCGCCGGAAGCGATGATGGTGAAGCGGGGGCTGGTGTGATTGGCTGATCTCCCCCCTTGTGGGGGAGATGGCCGGCAGGCCAGAGGGGGGCGCTGTCCCGCCGACCTTTCAGTCCATCATAGTGGCCGCCCTCGGTTCGTTCGCTGCCCAAGGCTAGGTGAGGTCGCGTTCCTTCGCGCCCCCCTCTGCCCTGCCGGGCATCTCCCCCACAAGGGGGGAGATGGGCTGTTTCCACGGATCCGCCACCCTCGGCCATATAGCCCGGTTCAGCTTCCTGTAATCCGTCTTCGCCGGATTGCTCGGATAGGAACTCGGCGCCGCGACATAGATGATCTCGGCGGCGATCGGCGCGAAGCCGGCGTAGAAGTGGTTCGTCGACTTGATCAGCAGGATGTCTTTCGCCATCGGATCGATGCCGATGTTGGAAAAGACATCGGGCTCGAAGGTCTGTGTGCGGTTGGTGTTCAAGATGACGTCGACCTCGGTGCCTTCGATGCGCACCACCGCAGATGGCCCCAGCGTCACGCGGCTCGGGCCGAAGCTTTGCCAACCCTCGTTGGCCGTCCTCAGCACCGTGACGCGCGCATCGATCGGCTCGCCGGCCTGGGGGCCGGCCTTGCCGCCGAAGCGCAGGTCGATGACCGCGCCTTCGCCGGCGGCATGGCAGAAGGTCACCGCGATCGGATCCCAGATCGTCGCCACGCCGACCTTGGTCACGCCGCGCTCGAGCAGCTCACGCAGCACGATGGTGCCGTCGCCCGGCACGCCGCCGCCCGGATTGTCCCAGATGTCGGCGATCACCGCGGGCTTGTCTTGGCGCTCCGCGCGCACGGCCAGCGCCCGCTCGATGCCGGCCGAGGCGGGAAGCATCGTCATCGCCGTCTGCTCGCGTAGCGCATAGAGCTCGCGCCCCAGCGTTTCGGCGAGCTTGTCGCCTTTGGCCTTGTCGTTGTCGGTGACGACCAGGATGCGCGTGCCCATCTCGGGCACGTCGGCGGCCATGAAGCCGTGGATGACCGAGACCGACAGCACGCCGTCCTTGCCGTGCAGCGCCTTGATCCTGTCGACGAAGGAGCGCATCGGTTCGCGGCTGGTCGGCAGCACCTGGATCATGCGGCAGTCGAAGGTGGAGATCACCGGCTTGATCTCGCCGCGCGCCGCGGCGAGGCCGAGCTCGACCACATGCTCGCCGCGCTCGTAGAAATCGGTGTGCGGGAATTCGAGGAAATAGGCCATGACATCGCAAGCCGCGACGCGCTTCGGCGTCAGATGGCTGTGCGGATCGAATTCGGAGGCGATCACCACTTTCGGCCCGGCGATGGCGCGCACGCGCTCCAGCAGATCGCCCTCGCAGTCGTCATAGCCCTGCGCCACCATGGCGCCATGCAGGCCGAGGATCACCGCATCGACCGGCAGCGCCGCCTTGAGCTGGTCGAGGATCTCGTCGCGCAGCGCTTCATAGGTTTGGCGCTGCACCAGGCCGCCGGGTTCGGCCCAGGTGGCGGTGCCTTCGATGACGGTTAGCCCTTCCTTCGCGGCACGCTTGCGAAGCGCCACGATCGGCGAGGAGCACAGCGTCGGAGTCTCCGGATGTTTTCCGGGGCCGGCGTAGAATGCCATCTCGAACGAGGCCCGGTCGGTCGGCACCGGCGAGAAGGTGTTGGTTTCCGTCGCCAGCGAGGCGGTGAAGATGCGCATGAACGCTCCGTGAGGTGATGCAGCTATTTAACGGCCCCGAGCGCGAGGCCCCGGACGAGGTAGCGCTGCAGCCAGATGAAGAGGATCGCCACCGGCAGGGTCGCCAGCAGCGTGGCCGCCATGACATGGTGCCATTCGATCGTATAGCGCCCGGCGACGAGCGAGAAAACCTGGATCGGCAGGGTGTAGCTTTCCTGGCTGCGCAGCATTGTGAGCGCGACCACGAACTCGTTCCAGGCGTTGATGAAGGTGAAGATCGCCGTCACGGCGATCGCCGGCAGGCAGAGCGGCAGGAAGACCTTGCGCAAGGTCAGCCCGCGGCCGGCGCCTTCCATCCAGGCGGCTTCCTCGAGGTCACGCGGGATGGTGTCGAAATAGCTCTGCAGCATCCACACCGTGAAGGCGACGTTGAAGGCCATGTAGATGAAGCCGAGCGCGGTGGTGCTTTCGACCAGGCCCCAGGCGGCCATCAGCCGGAACAGGCCAAGCACCAGCACGATCGGCGAGATCATCTGCGAGATCAAAAGGAACTGGCGGAATGCGCCGTAGCCGGCAAAGCGGAAGCGCGACATGGCATAGGCCGCCGGCACCGAGATCAAGATGGCGCCGATCGTCGCCAGCGCCGACACGTAGAGCGAGTTGACAAGCGCCTGGCCGAAGCCGGTCGCCACCCACATGTCGGCGAAATTCGACCAGCGGAACTCGCTCGGCCACCAGGTGGGGGTCAGCACTTCGGTGCGCGGCTTGACGGCGGTCAGGAACATCACGGCGAAGGGGAAGATCGTCACGACGATCAACGGCGCCAGCAGCAGCCAGGCTATGATGGTGCGTTTCAGCTTCGGCGTCATGCGCGCTGCTCCCGCATGGCAAGGCGCACATAGATCATGGTGAAGACCAGCAGGATCACGAACATCACCAGCGACACGGCGGACGCCTCGCCCAATTTGCCGATGCGGAAGGCGAGCTTGTAGAGATGCGTGACCAGGATGTCGGTCGAGTTCGCCGGCCCCCCTTGCGTCATCACCCATATGATCGGGAAGGAGTTGAAGACGTAGATGGTGTTGAGCACGATCGCGATGTTGATGAAGGGCTTGAGCAGCGGAAAGGTTATCTCGCGGAACTGCTGCAACGGCGTTGCGCCCTCGAGCGCCGCCGCCTCGTAGAGATCGTCCGGGATCGACGATAGGCCGCCGAGGAAGATGGTGGTGGTGAAGGGCACCGTCACCAAGATGCCGATCAGCACCTGCATCGGGAAGGCGGTCTCGGCGCTCGCCAGCCACTGGATGTTCTGGCTGATCAGGCCGAGCTTCATCAGCGCCGAATTCAGCATGCCGCTCTCGCCGTTGAGCGCCCAGCGCCAGACCACCGCGGTCATGGTCAGCGACACCGCCCAGGGCAGCATGATGATGACGCGGGCGAGGCCGCGGCCATAAAAATCCATGTTGAGGATCATCGCCACCGGGATCGAAAGCAACAGCGCGCCGCCGACGACCAGTACGGTCCACAGGCCGGTGCGCCAGAGTGCCGCGACGAAATCCGGATCGGCGAACAGTTCGCTGAAGTTGCCAAGGCCGCTGAACTCGCGCAACTGGCCGAAGCGGTTGACGTCGTGCGTCGAGATCTGGATCAGGTCCCAGACCGGCCAGAAGATCACCACCGCCGCGAGCAGCAGGCTGGGGAGCGTCAGCAGATAGGGCAGGAAGCGATTTTGCATCGGCTGGTTTGTACTGCGTTGCGTTGTTGGCGGTGCTGGTTTGCCAGCTTATGCAATGCTCGCCTGTTCCAGGCGCTTAGTCTCGAATACTTTTCCAGGCGTTAGCGCTGCCCCTCACCTGTCTGCCGGCATCCTCTCCCCATATAGTGACGGGGAGAGGGACGCTGTCGCCGCCGCTTTCGCCAATCGCCAACGTTGCAGGCGCGGCTCCGAGGTTGCGGCCAGCTTCTTTCTCTCCGTCACTATACGGGGAGAAATGCCCGGCAGGGTAATGAGGGGCGGGGCCGACGTCGAAGATTTGTCCCTTTGTTTGGGATGACCACCTGTTCGTCCGGCTATTCGACCGAGCACCTTCCTAAAAGATGTGGCGCGCCCCGCGGGGGTAGGGCGCGCCACGGGGCGCAGGGAGAGACGCCCTTATTTCTTCTTGAGCACCGCGTTTGCCTTGTCGGCCGCCTCCTTCAAGGCGTCTTCCGGCTTGGCGCTGCCGAGATAGATCTTCTGCATGGCGTCCGACGTGATCTGGGCGATCTCCTCCCAGCCCGGGATGACCGGAGCGAAGCGAGCATCGGGCAGAAGCGCGGTGAAGGCGGCGAGATCGGCGTTGTTGACGTAATAGTCCATCTTCGCCTCTTCCTTGTTCACCGGCAGGAAGCCTTCGCCCTGCGTGAACTTGGCGCGCTGCTCCTTGGTGAACAGGAAGTCGAGCAGCTTCCAGGCCTCGTCCTTGTTCTTGGAGTTCTTGAACATGATGATCGAATCGGTGACGCCATAGGTGCCGCGCGCGCCGGTCGGTCCTGCGGGAATGGCCGCGACGCCGTACTTCAGATTCGGCGCTTCCTCCTTGATCTGGTTGGACAGGAAAGGCGCGGTGATCATCATGCCGACCTTGCCCTGCTTGAACAGGTTCTGCACATCCTCGCGGTTGTTGGAGGTGACGCCGGGTTCCGTCAGGCCCTCGTCGATCATCGACTTGTAGAGCTTGGCGGCTTCGAGCGCGCCGGGCGTGCTCAGGCCGGACGTGCCGTCCTTGTTGAGGATCTCGGTGCCCTGCGACCACATCGCATAGTAGTAGTAGACGTCGGTCTCGATCTCCTTGCCCTGCAGGCCGAAGCCGAAGGCGCCGATCGCCTTGATCTTGCGGGCGTCTTCCTGCAGCTCGGTCCAGGTCGCCGGCGGCTTGGCGATGCCGGCCTTCTCGAACAGCTCCTTGTTGTAATACATGGCGCGCGCGGAAGCCGCGATCGGCAGGCCATAGGTATGGCCGTCCATGATCGAGGGCGACAGGAAGGTGTCGATGAAGCGGTCCTTGAACTCGGGCTTGATGTAGCTGTCGAGCGGCTCGGCGACATCCTGCTGCACGAAGTCGATCAGCCAGCGGGTGCCGATGATCGAAAGGTCTGCATTGGTGCCGGCGGTGATGTCGGTGGTGAGCTTCTGCAGGAGCACGTCCCACGGCACCACTTCATATTTGATGGTGATGCCGGGATTGGCCGCCTCGAATTCCTTCTTCACCGCTTCGAAATAGGGGCCGGTCTTGGCGCTGTATTCGGCGACGGTGACGCGCACCTCGCCGGCATCCGCAGGCGCCGCAAAAGCCAGCATGCTCATTCCGGCCAACAGGCCGACAGTCCATTTCGCAAGGCTCATCTGATCTCTCCCATTGATGCGCATTGGCGCCTGCCCCTTCTTGGGCGCAGGATTTATGTGACTTTCCTACATTATCCATCATTTGGCGGTACGCAAGCGGATTATCATGTTGCTTAATTACATTTGCTTGGGTAGCGTATCGGCTCAAAATAAGGGGTGGAGGAGCGCGCAGCGTGGGTTCGACAGCCGAGTTCGAAGGCAAGACCGTAGTCGTCACCGGCGCCGGCGGCGGGCTCGGCTCGGCGATCGTCGAGCTCATGGCCGGGCGCGGCGCGCGCGTCGTCGGCTGCGACCAGTCGACGGAGGCGCTGGCCAGCCGGCATGTCACCTCCCGGCATGTCTTCAACCTGCTCGACCGGGCCTCGATCGAAGCGGCGATCCCCGCTTTGCTCGACAAGGATGGCGTTCCCGACATCCTGATCAACAATGCCGGCTGGACGCGCGCCGAGACGTTGAAGGCGCTGACGGCTGACAAGATCGAGGAGGAACTCGACCTCAACCTCACCGGCGTGATGACTTTCGCCGATCCGCTGATCAAGGAGATGTCGAAGCGCGGCTCGGGCAGCGTCATCTTCATCTCCTCGGTCAACGCCATCGCGCATTTCGGCAATCCGGCCTATGCGGCGGCCAAGGCCGGCATCAACGCCTATGCCAAGTCGATCGCCGTCGAGCTCGGCCGCAGCGGGTTGCGCGCCAATGTCGTGTGTCCGGGCTCGATCCGCACCGCCGCCTGGGACCACCGCCTGGCCAAGGATCCGGAAATCCTCGGCCGGCTGAAGCGGCTCTATCCGCTCGGCCGCATCGTCGACGCGCGGGAAGTGGCCGAAGCGGTTGCCTTCCTTGCCTCGGACCGCGCTTCCGGCATAACTGGCGCTGTCGTGCCGGTCGACGCCGGCCTGACTGCCGGTTACCTGCCTTTCATCGACGACATATTGGGAGCGTGACCATGACCGACGTCCAGTTCCGCGACCTGTCGAAATCCTTCGGCCAGCACAGGATCCTCGAGGACATCAACCTCGACATCCGGACCGGCGAATTCGTCGTGCTGGTCGGCCCGTCCGGCTGCGGCAAGTCCACGCTTTTGCGCATGCTGGCCGGACTGGAGACGATCACCTCCGGCGATCTCGTCATCGGCGGCACGCGCGCCAACGACCTGCCGCCGCAGAAGCGCAACATCGCCATGGTGTTCCAGTCCTACGCGCTGTTCCCGCATCTGAAGGCTTCGGACAATATCGGCTTCGGCCCGAAGATCCGTGGCGAGAGCCGCGCGGCGATCGACGACAAGGTGAAGAAGGCATCGGGCGTGCTCAACCTCTTCTCCTATCTCGACCGCTATCCGCGGCAGCTGTCCGGCGGCCAGCGGCAGCGCGTCGCCATGGGCCGCGCCATCGTGCGCGAGCCTTCGGTGTTCCTGTTCGACGAGCCGCTTTCCAATCTGGACGCGCAATTGCGGGTGCAGATGCGCACCGAGATCAAGGCGCTGCACCAGCGGCTGAAATCGACCATCGTCTACGTCACCCACGACCAGATCGAGGCGATGACCATGGCCGACCGCATCGTGGTGATGGACCGCGGCCGCATCCAGCAGGTCGGGCAGCCGCTGGAGCTCTATGATAAGCCGGCCAACAAGTTCGTCGCCGGCTTCATCGGCTCGCCGTCGATGAGCTTTGTTTCCGGCGCGCTGAAGACGGCCGGGGCCAGGTCCTGGTTCGAGACCAGCGGCGGCGGCCGGCTGGCGGTCTCGGGCAAGGCAACTCCCGGCAGCGGGACGGTCGAGGCCGGCATACGGCCCGAGCACTTCGTCGTCGGCGCCGGTGACGATGCCCTCGCCATCAAGGTCGACGTGGTCGAGCCGACCGGTTCGGAAACCCATGTCTACGGTTCTGTCGGCGACGACACGGTGCGCGCGGTGTTCCGCGACCGGCTGCAGGTCAAGCCAGGCGACCGGCTGCCGGTGAGCGTCGATCCGCGCAACATCCACCTCTTCGACAAGGCGACCGGCCTGCCGCTGTGAGAAGACGATGAGGAGCCCGGCCGACATCATCACCCGCCTGCAATTGATGTCGCAGGACGGCACCAAGTCGGACCGCCGGCTGGCGGGACTGGTGCTTTCCGATCTCGATTTCGCCTCCAAGGCGGCGATCTCGGAGATCGCCGCGCGCGTCGGCGTCAGCGAGCCCACGGTCACCCGTTTCTGCCGTAATCTCGGCTGCGAGGGACTGCGCGATTTCAAGTTCTACCTCGCCCAGGCGATCGCCATAGGCGGCCAGTATCTGTCGCCCGAGCCGCTCAGCCGCGACGCGCGCGAGCAGCGCATCGCCTCGGCCATCACCGAGGCGGCGATCGCCGCCATTCAGCGCGCCAGCGAAAACCTCGACATGACGACGCTGATGGATGTCGCCGCCCGCATCGCCGGTTCGGGCAATGTGCTCTGCATCGGCTCCGGCGGCATTTCCTCGATGATGGCGACCGAGATGCAGAACCGGTTGTTCCGGCTGGGTCTCTCGGCGCTCGCCCAGACCGACGGCCAGCTGCAGCGCATGTATGCAGCCGTCGCGACGGCGGAGACGACGCTGCTTGCCTTCTCGGTATCGGGCTATGCGCGCTCGGTGATCGAAGCCGTCGAGGTCGCCCAGCAATATGGCGCCGCCACCGTCGCCATCACCGCGCCGGATTCGGCCCTGGCCAAGGTCGCCGACACGGTGATCTTCCTGCAGCCCGTCGAGGACGGCAACATCTACAAGCCGACCTCGTCGCGCTACGCGCTTCTAGCCATCGTCGACATGATCGCCACCACGGTGGCGGAATCGCGCGGACCGAAAGTGCTGGAGAATCTGCGCCGCATCAAGCAGAGCGTGAACACGCTGAAGGTGGACGATCCGAAGCTGCCGCTGGGGGATTGAAGGCTAGAGCGTTTCACCGTTTCACGGAAACGGCGAACCGCTCTATCTCTTTGTTTTTTACGCAATTCCAGACGGAAAACCGCTCACACTTTTCCTGGAATTGCTCTAGCTGGAAAGAGCTTCGATGCTCTTCGCCAGTTCAGCCGCATCGCCCACGACCCGCAGCGTCTTCAGCCGCGCCGTGCCGCCGGCGACCACCGAAACGGCCGACGCCGGCACATGCAGCGCCTTGGCCAGCATCCGTTCCAGCGCTTGGTTGGCGGCGCCGTTTTCCGGCACGGCGCGCACGCGCGCCTTGAGATGACCGCGACCGTCGGCGGAGGTCTCGACGCCGTCGATCCGGTCGAGAGCGGCTTTCGGCGTCAGCCGCACGAAGAGCTCGATGCCGTTCTCGCGCGGCCGAAACGGCGGGCTCATCAGCCGCCGGCCACCACCCAGGACCAGACGGTGGTGATCAGGAACTGCCGGATGAAGAAGATGATCAGAAGCAGGATGATCGGCGAAATGTCGATGCCGCCGAGATCGGGCATGAAGCGGCGGATCGGGCGCAAGGCCGGCTCGGTCAGCCGATAGAGCATGTTGCCGACGGAACTGACGAACTGGTTGCGCGAGTTGACGACATTGAAGGCATAGAGCCAGGAAAAGATCGCCGAGGCGATGATGATCCACCAGTAGATATCAAGCGCCATGACGATGGTCTGAATAAGGGCGATCATGCCGGTCTCCAAATTGTCGCCGACATGTAGCCATTGCTTGGCGAGCGGGCAAGGCCCGCGGGCTTGGCGTTCAGGCAAGGCCCGCGGGCTTGGCGTGCATGCAAGGCCCGCCCGGCCACGGCGTGGCGTCAGACCATCGTTTCGCCTTGACATGAAACGGCCGCGACCGATACAAGCCCATCCGCTGGAACGGGGCTGTAGCTCAGCTGGGAGAGCGCATCGTTCGCAATGATGAGGTCAGGGGTTCGATCCCCCTCAGCTCCACCAGCCAGCGCACGCCGCAGCCTCCCGTCGGCTTTGCCCTCCTCGCTCGCCTTTTCGTTACCGCCGGATTTCGGGCCGCCGCTTGGAACCAATGGCGGGGCAAGACGGTTCAGCTATACTTTTGAAGTTGATAAGCCCCGGCCGGCTGGGTAAGCGGCGATGTGCGAGGAGGTCACCATCATGCAGATTTCGTCCAAATTCCGTTCCGTCGCGGTCGCGGCAATCGCCGCCGTCGGCGTGAGCATTGCCAGCGCCGCGCATGCCGACAGCGGCACGATCCGCTTTTCCGTCTACAAGGCGGCCTTCTTCATCGGCGGCTCCGGCGGCGAGGGCACGCTGACCTTTCATGGCAAGCGCTATCCGATCTCGATCGGCGGCGTCTCGGGCGGCTTCGCCTTCGGCGCGTCCAAGACCTATTTCCAGGGCAGGGTGCGCCACATCAGACGCGCCAGCGACGTGACGGGCGTCTACGGCGCGGCCGGCGGCGGCGGGGCGCTGGGCAGAGGCGCACAGGTGATCGTCATGACCAATGACAAGGGCGCCCAGCTCGAGCTCACCGGCCGGCAGGTCGGCCTGCAGGTGAACGCCGATCTCAGCGGAATGAGCATCGCGCTGAAGCGGTAGAAGCCTCCCGCTCTTTGCGGATGGCCGGCAAAAGGCGCTGGCGGGGCGCCGAACGCCGGCCACGGAATGGCGACATTGCGAGGCGTCAGCCAATCTCCGGCGTTTGCGCCGGGTCTCACGGACCAGAACGGAAATCTCACACCAAGACAAACGGCAGCCGTTCAAAATCTCTGTGTATGGGAATTAGTTCGCCAGCTGGTCGAGAAGCGTGTCTATTTCGCCTTTCTTCGGCGCTTCGGGAGAATCGGCGGCAGCCTGCGGGTCGATCGGGGCGGGTTCGGCCGCCGGTGCCGCGGCCTCCGCTTCCGCCTCGCCACCGGCGTTCGAACTTGGCGGTGTCGCGTCTTCGGTATTGGCGTTGTCCGGCGCCACGGCAGGTTCCGGAGCGGGAGGCGGGGCTTTGGGCTTTGGCGCGGCTTTGCCCAGAAGGTCGCCGATCAGATCCGCCGCGCCCTTGCCGGATCCGTTCGAGCCGGTTTGGCCCGGGATCAGCTTGTCGAGTTTGAGTTTTCCGGTTGGCAGCCCAAGTCTGCTCAACATGTCCAGCGCGCCCTGCGGGTCCTTGGCCAATGCGCTCAGGTCCGGATAGGCCCGGGGCGCGAACAGCGGGCCTTGGACCACGACCGGCACCCCGATGCCGTTCACGGCGAGGTCGCCTCCCTGACCGGCTAGCGAGGCGACGACGCGGGGGTTGAGGCGGATGTCGAGCGTCTGGTCGGCGAGGTCTATCCTGCCCGAGCCGTCCATTCGCACCAGCGGGCCCAGCAGGCTGATATCCGTCGTCTGCGCGATGCCGTTCTCGATCGCGAACGAGGCGCCGAGCTCGGTGAACGTCGTCTTCTTGGTCTGATCCTGCTTGAAGCCACCGGCGAGCAGCCCGACCAAATTGTTGTAGACCTCCGCTATGTCGATGCCGCGGAAGGCGCCGTCGCTGAATTTCGCCGCCGCCTTGCCGCCGAGGGATCGGGCAAGCGATTTCGTGGTCTTTCCCGCGCCGGAAACCGCGACCGTCGCATTGAGCGTGCCTTCGATTCGGTCGAAATCCGCCGCGTCACGGAGCAGGGGCGCCGCGGCCGCGCCGGCGATCGCCGTGTTCAGGTCCAAGGACGCGGCATCGCCGGAGCCGTCTGCCGTCATCTCCGCGGCAATCGTGCCGCCATAGAAGGGGCTTTGCGGCACGTTCAGGTGAGCCTTCCCATCCGCCACCGTCAGGATGGTCGCCACCGGCCCGGCAAAGACTTTTCCATAGCCGAGCTTGTCGGCCTTGATGTCCACCTTAGCGTCAATTCCTTTGAGGAAGGAGAGATCGATCGGTGCGTCGGTTGCCGCGCCCGGCTTCTGCGTGCCGCCGGCGGAGGCTCCGCCGCTGCCGGCAAGCGCTGCAACGTCAAGCTTCGCGAAATTGAGCGACGTCCGGATGGTGAGGGGCTGTCCCAGTTTCACCGAGCCTTGCCCGGACGCCTTGACGCCGTTCAAGGCAATGGTGGCCTTCTGGAAGGAGAATTGCTTCGGACCGGCGTCGACATCGCCCTTGAAGGCAAAATCCTGCAGGCTGCGGGCAGCGCCCTGCCCCAACCATTGCATCAGTCTGTCGACCGAGGGCGAGGTGGCCGAGACCTGGCCCTTGAACGTGCCGCCAACCCCGAAAGAGCCGCTTATGCTGCCTTCGAGGTATTTGGAGGAGACCGAAAGGCTGACCGGCCCGGACGCATCCGCAACGGAGCCGCCGGCCAGAAAGGATGCGGGCGCGAGCTGGGACTTGAACGTCACGGCCTGTCCCCGCCAGGCAAGCTTACCCGTCACATCGACCGGCTTGCCGATATCGCGAACCTTCGCGTCAAGAGTGAGCCCGGTGATGTCGTCGGCCGTCCGGTTCTCGGCAAGTGCTGCAAGCGTAAGCTTGCCCTCCCGTATCCTGACCGTTCCCTGCAGATTGGCGCTGCCGCGTATGCGCTCGGCGGTAAGCCCGCGAAACGCGAACCCCATATCGGCGGTCAGCTTGCCGGACAACGGCACGGATTGTCCGGCAAGCTTCGCCAACGAGCCGACGTCCAGCCCCGAACTGGCAATATTGCCCCGTATGGTCGGTGGTGCCTCACCGACGGTCGTCGAGGCTGTCGCGGTGAGATTTCCCGCATCGAGGCCGAAGTGCTCCAGCTTTGCCTCGAGATGCCCGTCATGCAGCGTTGCGGCGAGCTGCACGTCGGAAGCCCGTATCTTGCCGCCGACCAGTTCATCGATCGCAACGCTGATGTCCGCGTCGAAGGCGGACAGGATGGCAAGGTCGGGCTCGCCGGAGCCGGCCGAAGTCTCGCCTGCGCTGGAGCCGCCCTTTCCCATATCGCTCAAGGCGTCGACATCGACGCGCTTCGCCGCCAGGTCGGCGAAGAAGCGGTACCGCGTGCCGGGCTGAAAGAGCGCGTCCATCTGGAAGCTCTGGTCGCCTATATCGAACTTTCCGCCCTTGATCTGATAACTGCCGTTGCCGTTGAGCTGGATCTCGCCGCTCGCCTGCAAGGAAGAGAACTTCGGAACCGGCGCCGGGTCCAGCCGCGCCTTGATGGCGATCTGGGTCGGCTGCCGCTTCAGGACGGGCCTCAAGGCGGAAAGGCTGCCGCTCATTTCAACCCGACGGCCGCCGCTGGTGCCGGCTACCGAGAACGAGGTCTCCCGGTCGAGGTCCGGAACCCTCAGATCGGCGTCGATCGCCGTCACCTTGGCACCGCCGGTCGACCCGCCCGAGGTAAGGGTGCCGTTCGTTATCGTCACTTGGTTGATCGCCAGCCGCTCGAGCATATCGACAGCCGCCGCGAACGGATCGGCCTGGACATCCTTCGGTTCCGGAGCTGGCTCCTCGTTCGCCGAAGCCTTCAACGCGATTGTCGGATCCGCCAGCGCGACGGACTGGATCTCGAGCTTTTTCGACCACAGCGACGATAGCGTTATCGACGTCGAGAACCGTGGCGCGGATATCGCGATGTCGCCCGTGCCGGTCGAGAGCGAGATATCGTCCGCGACCACCGCCAGCCTGGGCAGCAGCGACAGCCGGACAGGCCCGTCCAGCCGAATCGTCATTCCGGTCGCGGATGACAGTTGCCGGCTCAGTTCGGCACGAACCCGATCGGTTGAAACAAGCGCGGGCAGAAGGAAAAGCAGCCCGACCACAAGAACGACGGCTACGGTGAGTGCAGCGACGATTTTTCTCACATCGACCAGCCAAAACGATCGGAAGAATCAGTATCGTCAAACATACATGCTTCCGGCGCCCGACTGAATCCTGCCGAAACATGGGCCTCGCGCCGGACGAATTTCGGGCTGCTCCCCGGAGCCTCTCGGCACTTTCGCGGAGGGCCATCGCGATTAAAGCTATTTGCGCGAAAATGTTTCCAAACCCATGGGTTTGGAAACGATCAGCTGTTTTCCAAGCCATTCCCGTGAAACAGACCAAGGGCACCGTCAGGCGCCCGCCACCGACATATCAGCAATCCATGGAGGACGTGCCAATGTCAGTGCTCGGGATTTTACTTCATTTCGGTCGCGCGGTGATCCAGGCTCACAACAATGCCAAGGTCAGAAACCTGATGGATGTCCCGCCGCCCGAATCAAGCAGAGACCGGGCCCTGCATGCTTTGCCCGACGCCTCCGAAAAGGAGCCCGGCGCCATTCACCCCGAAGGACGCTGACACCGGCGGGGCCGTGCGCTCACGCCACCCGAAGATAGCTCGTCATGCCGGTCTTCTGATGCTCGATGATGTGGCAATGCAGCAGCCAGTCGCCGGGATTGTCGGCGACGAAGCCGAGCTGCACCTTCTCGTCGGGCTGGATCAGATAGGTGTCGGAGATAAGCGGCTGCACAGCCCTGGTCGATGACGACAGCACCTTGAAGCTCATGCCGTGCAAATGGATGGGGTGCGCGTGCGGGGTCAGGTTCTCCATGTCGATGATGTAGCTCTGGCCGAGCTTCAGTTCGGCGAGCGGCGCCGTCGGGTCCGGCGTGTCGCCCGGCCACGGAACCTTGTTGATCGCCCAGAAACTGTAGCCGAGCGAGCCGCAAATGCTGTCGGTGGCGACGTTTTCCGCCGTCGCGCTGAGCGCCAGCGGAATGTGCCTGGCGCTGGCGATGTCGAGCTCGGCCACCGGATTGGCTTCAAGCGGACCGAGATCGCGCAGATCGTGCTTGAGCGATTTGCCGACCGAGCGCAGCGTCGCGAGGATTTTCGGCTTGGTGCCCCGGACATCGCGCAGGCCGACGATCGCGCCCTCCTCGTCCGGCATGCGGATGGCAAGCTCCAGCCGCTGGCCCGGTCCCAGCTGCAAGGCGTCCGGTGCAAACCGCTGCGGCACCGGATTGCCGTCGAGCGCGATGACCGTCGCCTCGGCGCCGTCGACGCGGAAGGCATAGATGCGGGTGACGTCGGTGATGGCGGCGCGCAGCCGCACCAGCCCGCCGGCCGGCGCGTCTAACTGCGGCTGGTCGAGCCAATTGGCGGTGCGCACGGTGCCGAAGGTACCGGCCCTGGCCGCGTCGCGCGGCCTGAACGGCTCGATGAACTGGCCGTCATCGCCGAGCCGCCAGTCGCGCAGGTTGACGACCATCTCGACGTCGAAGACCGGATCGTGCGGGTTCTCGACCACGATCACGCCGGTCAGGCCGTGACCAATCTGGATCAGCGTGTTGCAATGCGGATGGTACCAGAAGGTGCCGGCGTCGGGCGGCGTGAAGGCATAGTCGAAATGGTCGCCCTGATAGACATAGGGCTGCACCATGAACGGCACGCCGTCCATCTTGTTGGGTACGCGGACGCCATGCCAGTGGATGGTCGTCGGGTCATCGATGCCGTTGATCAGCCGCGCGGCAAACGGCTCGCCCTTCCTCATCCTGACGACCGGCGGCGGACCTGCGTCACCATAGGTCAGCACGTTCTTGGTCGGCGCGCCCTCCATCAGTTGCGCCTGAACGCTTGCGGTCTTCAGAATCAGCGATTCGGGCTTCGGTGCCGCCCAGCCGGCAAATTTACCGGCGCAGGAGAGGCCGATGCCGGCCGCGCCTGCGGCCGCGGCGCCTTGCAGGAACTTGCGGCGTGTGAGGGCCGACATTCGAATCCTAAATAGGTGAGTTGCTGCGTCAGCTTTACCACCATTCGCGCAATTCGCGAAGCAGTTCACGAAAAGGGCAGATCGCCGCTGCGGATGCCTGTCAATCCGAGATCGCGGCGAGGTGTCCGCCGCCGAAATCCTTGAGCAGCAGTTTCGGCACGGTTTCGCCGATCCGCCGGGTCGCGCTTGGAATTTCGCGGTCGAGACGGGCAAAGCGTGCGCGGCGCCGGGACGGATCGGGAACCGGCACCGCCTCGATGAGCCGGCGCGTGTAGGGATGGCGCGGATTGGAAAAGACCTGGTCGCGGCTGCCGATCTCGACGATCTGGCCGAGATACATGACGGCGACGCGGTCTGAGATGTTCTCGACCACCGCCATGTCATGCGAAATGAAGAGATAGGCGACGCCGAACTCGCGCTGCAATTCCTTCAGGAGATCGAGTACGCGCGCCTGCACCGAGACATCGAGCGCCGAGACGCTCTCGTCGGCGATGATCAGCTTCGGCCTGAGCGCCAGCGCGCGGGCGATGCAGATGCGCTGGCGCTGGCCGCCCGAGAATTCATGCGGATAGAGTTCCATCTGCTGCGGCGACAGGCCGACCCGCTCGAACAAGGCGGCTACGCGTTCCCGGCGCTCCTGCCTTGAGCCGATGCCATGGATCAGCAACGGCTCGGCCACCAGATCGCCGACGCGCATGCGCGGGTCGAGCGAAGCGTAAGGATCCTGGAACACCATCTGCACGTCGCGCCGCACCGCCTTGCGCGCCTCGCCGGCAAGCCCGGAGAGTTCGCGGCCGCCGATCGTCACGCCGCCCGTATAGGGCACGAGGCCGGCGAGCGCCTTGGCGGTGGTGGACTTGCCGCAGCCGGATTCGCCGACCAGCGCCAGCGTCTCGGCCGGCGCGATCGAGAAGGAGACGCCCTCGACGGCATGCACCCGCCGGTTGACACGGCCGAAGAAGCCGCCGCGCAGGTCGAAGCGGACATGGAGGTCGTTCACCACCGCCACCTTGTCCTGACCGGTCGCGCCGGCGGCATCGCCCGTGTCGCGCCGCCCGGTGCCCGAGCCGATGCGCGGGACCGCCGCGAGGAGCTCTTGCGTGTAGGCCGCCCGCGGCCTGGCGAAAATATCGGCGGTGGCGCCCTCTTCGACCATGCGGCCATTGCGCATGACGATGACGCGATCGGCCATTTCGGCGACGACGCCCATGTCGTGGGTGATCAGGATGACGCTGGTGCCGTGCTGGCGCTGCAGGTCGCGCAGCAGCTCCAGAACCTCGCCCTGCACGGTGACGTCGAGCGCGGTCGTCGGCTCGTCGGCGATCAGCACGTCGGGCTCGAGCGCCAGCGCCATGGCGATCATCACCCGCTGGCGCATGCCGCCCGACAATTCGTGCGGAAACTGCTTCAGCCGGCTTTCGGCTTCGGAGATGCGAACCGCTTTCAGCGCCTCGACGGCGCGCCGTTGCGCCTCGGCGTGTGAGAGACCGGTATGCGCCTCGATCGATTCGGTGAGCTGCCGGCCGATCGACAGCACCGGATTGAGCGAGGTCATCGGCTCCTGGAAGATCATGGTGATGCGGTCGCCGCGAATATCGCGCATGCGCCGTTCGTCGAGGGCGGTCAGCTCGATGGCGCCGCGATCCCTGTCGAAGAGCCGGATCGTGCCCGCGGCAATGCGGCCGGCCGGCTGCGGCAGGAGCCGCATGATCGCCAGCGCCGTCATCGACTTGCCGGAGCCGGACTCGCCGGCGATGCACAGCGTCTCGCCGCGGTTGAGCGACAGCGACAGGCCGGACACCACCTCGCGCTCGCCGTCCTCGCCGCGCACGCCGACGCAGAGGCCGGTGATTTCGAGCACCGGCCCCGCGGCCGTCCTTGCGGCGGCATCAGCGCGTTCGTCGACCACGCCTGCGCTCATTCGAACACGCAGCGCGGGAAGTAGAACGACACGACCCAGTTCGGCATGTCGACGATCTCGCTGATCCGGAGATCGCCGCAGACGGAGACCAGCATATAGGCGTCGACCGGGTCGAGCTTGTAACGGGCGGACAGCAGGTCGACCATTTGGGCGACGGCCTCTTTGGCACCCGCCATCAGGTCTGGCCCGATCCCGGTCGTCACCTCGTAGCCCTTGGCGTCGAGGTGGCGCGTCACCGGGCCGGGCGTGGTGAAACGCGGCGTCTTCAGCCGCGCGTCCTTGACCAGGTCGAGTTTCAAAACCACGTCCATCGGGCTTTCGATGGCGGTGCCGCACACTTCGCCGTCGCCCTGTGCGGCATGGGTGTCGCCGACCGAGAACAGCGCGCCCGCCACTTCCACCGGAAGATAGAGCGTGGTGCCGGCGGCGAGGTCGCGAATGTCGAGATTGCCGCCGACGCGCCGCGGCGGCACCACCGAATGATGGCCCTTCTCGCCCGGAGCGTTGCCGATCGTGCCGGCGAAAGGCTTCAGCGGCACGCGGCTATGTGTGCCGAACAGAGCGGGCTCGAGCGAGGCGGCGTCATATTTCCAGATGGCGAGCGCCGGTTCCTTGAAGTCGTCGGCGAGCAGGCCGAAGCCCGGAATGTTCGCCGTCCAGCCGAAGCCGGACGGTTTGAACATCTCGATCGTCACCTTCAGCGCATCGCCGGGCTCGGCGCCCTCGACGAAGATCGGCCCGGTTACAGGGTTGATCTGGCCGAAATCGAGCTTGGCGATGTCGGCGACCGTGCTGTCCGCCTTGAGCTGACCGCCGGACGAATCCAGGCACTGAAACTCGATCGTCGAGCCGGGCGCCACCCGCTCGGCCGGGGCGAAGGAATTGTCCCAGCCGAAATGGTGATGGCGCCCGTGGATGGTGTAGTCGCAGTTACTGCACATCTTTCACATACACATTGTCGTAGTTGATCGGGATATGGACCGGGTCGACATAGAGATTGTCGGCGCCGCCCATGCGGCCTGATTTCAGCGTGAAACGCTGCTCGTTGAAGACCGGCGCCCAGGGCGCGTCCTCCATGATCTTGTCGTAGATCGCGCTCCACATCTTTTCCCGCTCCTCCGATTTGGCCGGATCCACGACGGAGTCCGCCTCGGCCGCCTTGGCGTCGAGGTCCTTGTTGCAATACCACGACCAGTTCCAGCCGCCCGGAACCGCGCCGGCGCAGCCGAGGATCGGGCCGTAGAAGTTGGACGGATCCGGGAAGTCGGCGATCCAGGCCATGCCGCCCGACCAGATCATCGGCGCGCCGGCCTTGTCGCCGCCGGCGGCGATCACGTTGGCCTGGGCGAGCGACTGGATGCTGGCCTTGATGCCGATTGCCGCCAGGTCCTGCTGGATCGCCTGGGCGATGCGCGGATTGGGGTCGGTGTTCATGGCGAAGAGCTGCGTCTCGAAGCCGTCGGGATGGCCAGCCTCGGCCAGCAGCGCCTTGGCCTTGGCGACGTCATAGGCGTAGCCCTTGAAGGCCTTGTCGTAGCCGGGCATCGAGGGCGGCAACGGCTGGTTGGCCGGCACCGCGCGGTTGTTGATCATCTGGACGATACGGTCCTTGTTGATCGCCATGTTGACGGCCTGGCGCACCTTGACGTTGTCGAAGGGCGCCATGGTGGTGTTCATGGTGATGTAGCCGGTGTGCAGTTGGCCGCCCACCACGACGCGCGCCTTCTGTTCCGGGTCGTTCATCACCTCCTGGAACTTGGCGGGCGGGATGCCGTCGCCGGGCACGTCGATCTCGCCCTTCTGCAGGCGCAGCAGCGCCACGATCGGCTCCTGGCCGATCTCGAAGGTGATCTTGTCGAGATGCGGCAGGCCCTTGTGCCAGTAGTCGGGATTGCGCTCGAAGACGATGCGCTGGCCGAGCGTCCATTCGGCGAGCTTGAAGGCGCCGGTGCCGACCGGGTGCTTGCCGAAATCGGCGCCGT
Organism: Mesorhizobium sp. J8; assembly: GCF_016591715.1. NCBI lineage: Bacteria > Pseudomonadati > Pseudomonadota > Alphaproteobacteria > Hyphomicrobiales > Phyllobacteriaceae > Mesorhizobium > Mesorhizobium sp. J8. The sequence continues at coordinate 6,464,268 of NZ_AP024109.1, read as the reverse complement.
ATTTCTCGACCTCCTCCTTCGGCACGACATGCGAGAAGTTGATCGCCATGACATGCAGGAAGGTGGCGTCCGGCCGGGTCAGCTCGAACTTGATCGTGTAGGGGTCGACCACGGTGACGCCGGAGAGGCTGTCGGCCTTGCCGGCGGCGACTTCGTCATAGCCCTTGATCGAGCCGAAGAAGCCGGCGCCCGGGCTCTGCGTCTTCGGATTGGTGACGCGGTCGAGCGAATATTTGACGTCGTCGGCGGTCATCTCGCGGCCGTTGTGGAACTTGACGCCGTGGCGCAGCTTGAAGGTGAAGGTCTTGCCGTCCGGCGAGATCTCGTAGCTCTCGGCGAGGTCTGGCTTGAGCTTGGTGGTGCCGGGCTCATAGTCCATCAGCCCGTCGAACAGGCTCTTGATCATCGACCAGTTCTGCCAGTCGTAGCCGATCGCCGGATCGAGCGTGGCGACGTCGTCCTTGTAGGTGATGGTGATGGCGCCGCCCTGTTTGATGTTCGGGTCGACGGCGTCGTCGGCGCGCGCGCCGGCCATGCCGAGCATCAGCGCAAGCGCCGACGCGGCCACTGTGGATGCCAGAAATCGTCTCATGTCGGTGTTCCCTTTCTCCGGTTGTTTTTCATGTCATCTCAGTTTGATGCTCATCTCAGTTTAATTCTGGGGTCGATGAAGGGCGCGATGACGTCGGCCAGCAGGTTGCCGAGCACGATGGCGAAGGCCGAGACCAGGGTAACGCCCATGATGATGGGGATGTCGACGCGCTGGATGGCCTGCCAGGCGAGCTGGCCGATGCCGGGCCAGCCGAACACGCTTTCGACCACCACGATGCCGCCCATAAAGACGCCGATGTCGATGCCGATCATGGCGACGACCGGCAGGATGGCGTTGGGCAGCGCGTGGCGGAACAGGATGGCGCCGCGCGCCAGGCCCTTGGCGCGGGCGGTGCGCATGTAGTCCTGGCGCAGCACGTCGATCATCGACGAGCGCATCATGCGCGCGTACCACCCGGCGCCGAGGATGCCCATGGTCAGCGAAGGCAGCACGAGGTGGCGCCAAGTGCCGTAGCCGCCGATCGGGAACCAGCCGAGCCTGACAGCGAAGACGTAGAGCAGGAGCAGGCCGACGACGAATTGCGGCGCCGAGACGCCAACGAAGGAGGCGACCATCAGGGTCTGGTCGGTCGCACTTCCACGCCTGACTGCGGCGACGAGCCCCATGGTGAGGCCGATCGCCAGCTCGCACAGGATGGCGCCGACCATCAGAAGCAGGCTCGCCGGCAGCCGCGAGACGATCAGTTCGGTGACTTCCGAGCGCTGGATGTAGGAGCGGCCGAGATCGCCGCCGAGCAGCCTTGCGAGATAATGCCAGTACTGGACGATGAAGGGCTGGTCGAGGCCGAGCTGACGGCGGATGTTCTCCACCGTTTCGGGCGTGGCGCTGCGCCCGGCGATCTGGCGTACCGGATCGGCCGGCAAAAGATAGAGCAGCGCGAAGGTGATCAGCGAGACGCCGAGCAGGATGAGCAGCGACTGGATGAGCCGGCGGCCGAGATAGGCGATCATAAGCGGCCTCCCATCATTCCCGCCCTCTTTGCGTCGGGTCGAGGATGTCGCGCAGTGCGTCGCCGATCAGGTTGAAGGCCAGCGCCAGCGCCAGGATCGCGGCGCCGGGGAAGAACACCAGCCAGGGCGCGGCCTGGAAATAGGTCTGGTTCTCGAAGATGATGTTGCCCCAGGAGGCGGTCGGCGGCTGCACGCCGATGCCGAGATAGCTGAGCGTGGCTTCGAGCAGCACCGTGGTCGAGATGCCGAGCGTGCCCCAGACGATGATAGTCGGCAGAAGATGCGGCAGGATGTGGCGCAACAGGATGCGCGGGGCGCTGGCGCCGATCGTGCGCTCGGCATCGATGAATTCGCGCTCGGAGAGCGAGGAGGTTTCGGTGTAGATGACGCGCGCGGTCTGCACCCAGTTGACCAGCGCGATGACCATGGCGACGATCCAGAGGCTCGGCTCGAACACTGCCGCCAGGCAGATGGCCAAAAGCAGCGCCGGGAAGGCCATCATCAGGTCGGTGAAGCGCATCAGCGCGCTGCCGATCCAGCCGCGGAAATAACCGGCCGTGACCCCGACCAGCGTACCAATCAGAAGCGCCACGCCATTGGCGACGATGCCGATGATCAGCGAGGTGCGGGCGCCGAACAGGATGCGGGTCAACAGGTCGCGGCCGAGCAGGTCGGTGCCCAGCCAGAACTTGGCATTCGGCGGCAATGGCGAGCCTTCGAGCGTCAGGCCGTCGAACATCTGCTCGTTGGGATCGTAGCCGGTCAGCCATGGGGCGAGGATGGCGCCGGCGACGACGATGGCGACGATGAGGAGCCCGAGCAGCGCCAGCGGCCGCTTGACCAGCCTGCGCAAGACGCCGGCGCGGGGCTTTACCGGCATCCCGCCGGCCGGAAGGTCAGGCGCGATGGGATTGGTCATCGCCGCCCTCCGCCTCGGTCATCGCCACGATGCGCCGCGCCGCTTCCTCGACGCTGATCTGCCAGCTCATCGCCAGCGACCTGAGCTGTGCGTAGGCGCGGTCGTCGTCGCAGCCTTTGGACAGGGCGGCGACCGCGCGCACGATGGTCTGGCGCTCGCCGACCCGCTGGCGCAGCGACGCGATCTCGCCGGCAAGCCGCTTTCGCGCCTCGAAGCTTTGCCGGGCGATGAGCAGCGCGCTGTAGACGCCGGCGGTGCCCACCGGTTTCAGCAATTGCGCGTCGGCATTGTGCGACAGCGCCCACTCGATGCGGCCCGGCGCTTCCGAGCCGATCAGCGCCACCAGCGGCATCGGCGCCTCGCCGGGCTTCCACGGGAACTGCTCGTCGAAGCCGAGATCGGCGTCGAAGAAGACGAAATCCGCCGCCAGCGCCTCCGTCGGCAGATGCGGCCAGCACTCGGCCGCATCGAGGCCGATCGCCGACAATTGCCTGGTGATCGCCTGCACCGTCGTGTGCGGACGATGCAGCACGAAGGCCTTGGCGCCACCGAGATTGGGGATGCGCGCGGCGCGGCTCACGACACCACCCGGAGCCGCGGACGGCCGAAGGCCTTGGCCGGATCGTAACGCGAAAGATAGGGATCGGGCGCCACCTCTTCCTCGCGGCTCACCACCTCGAAAAAGCCGTCGGCAATGCGCCCGATGATGACCGGCAGCGTCGCATGCTGGGTGTTCGGGTCGATGGCGATCGGTCCCAGCCGCGTCGCGAAGCGGCGTTCGGCGAAGGCTTTCGCGAATTCCGCCGGGCCGGCGTCTGGGTTCCCGGCAAGCACGTCCGCCATCACCTGCACCGAGGCATAGGCGGAGGCCTCGAAAGACGAGGCGAAGGCGGCCGGACGCGGCGCGAAATAAGGCCCGGCCGACAGATGGCCCTTGCCCGTTTCGCCGATCGCCGGCAGTTCGGCCTCGGTGAGATTGCACGAGACCACCGGGCAGGCGTCGGGCCTGAAGGCGGCATCCTCGCGGCCCAGCTCGCGATAGGCGGCGAGGAACGCGTAGGACGAGGTGCCGATCAGGTTGTTCAGGATGAAGTTCGGCCGCGTGACGCGGATTTCCTCGATCAGGCGCGAAACATCGGTCTCGCCGATGCGGAGGTAGCGTTCGCCGAGCACCTTGCCGCCGGCGTCGGCGATCAGGTCGCGCGCGACGCGGTTCATCTCCCAGCCCCATATGTAGTTAGAGCCGAGCAGGAAACCGTCGGCGCCGAAGCGCGGCGCGACATGCGCCATCAGCGGCACCAGATGCTGGTTTGGGCAGGCGTGCATGTAGACGACATGCTCGTTGGCCTCGAAGCCTTCATACGGGCAGGCGTACCAGAGCATGCCGCCCGCCTTCTCCAGCACGGGTATCGTCTCCTTGCGGCTCCAGGAGGTGATGCAGCCGACGACATGGCGGGCGCCGCTGGCGCGGAATATGTCCTCGCAGAGCGTCGCGTAGCGGTCGGCGTTGCTTTGCGGATCGCGCTCGACCGGAACGAGCTCGATCGTCTGCGCGCGATCGGCATTGATGTCGGCGATCGCCCGCATCGCACCGGTGCGGCAGGCATCCGAGACGAGCTGGTAGCTGCCCGACCGGGAATAGAGGATGCCGATCTCGATACGTCGCTTCAAGCGAGGCCCCAAAAATGAAAAAGCCCCGCAGCCAGCGCCGGATGGGCGAGGCATACGAGGCGTTCTTGCCGCCCGGCGACCAAAGCCGGTATTTTCGCGCGCTACCCTATTCCGTACCGTCCACCAGTCAAGCCTGAAAGTTGGACGGCATGCTGGGACGTCTAATTGCGCAGACTGAAGACGAAGGGCGCGGTGCGGGTGACGCGCGCGCCGAGTTCCGCCGGCGGCGCAGGCACCGAGGCGCCCTGCAGGGCGGCGAGCGCCGCGCGGTCGAGGTCCGAGTCGCCGGAGGATCGCGCCAGCCGCGCTGAGACCACCCTGCCGGAGGTGTCGACCGTGAAGGTCACGCTCGGCGTGCCCTCGGCTCGCCTGGAGCGCGCCGCGGTCGGATAGCGGGTGTGCCGCCTGATCCATGCCGCAAGGCTGGAATTCCAGCGCGACGGGCTGACGCTCAAGCGCGGCGCCGCGTTCGAGGATAGTGGCGCCGCCGTCTTCGCCGCCGCCTTGGCGTCGATGCTGGCAGTGGTCGTCGCCCTGGGCGGGGGCGCCTTTTCCTTCTTCACCCGTTCCTTCGGCTTTTCGACCGGCTTCTTCTCGGCCTTCTTCCCGGGTTCGGCCGGCTTTTTCGCCTTCACCTCGGCTTCCACGGGTTTCGGCTGCGGCAGCGGGATGACCACGTCCGGCGCGATCGCCTCGACCGGGTCGGGCACGACCTCATCCAGAGGCTGCTGCTCGCTCAGCGCCGCAACGGCCTGTTCCGCCGGCGCGGCCTGCTCAGCCTGTTGCGTGTCGTCGGCATCGGATGGCTGTTCGGTTATGGGCTCGCCCTGTTCCACCGTCGGTGCGGGATCGGTCACCGGTTTCATCTCGACGGGCTTCTCCGTGCCCGCCGCATCGGGCGGCTCCGGTGTCAGCGTGTCCAGCAGCGCCGTCTCTTCCGGCGTGGCGGGCGCGACGGCCAGCGGCGCCATCTCGACTGCCAGCGCCGGTGGCGGACCGCCATCGGGCATGTCGGCGAAACTCAAATTCTGCACCGCGAAGGCGACCGCCACATGCGCGGCCAGGATGATCGCGGCCGCGCTCGTCCACAGGCCGGCCTCACGGGCGCCGAAGCGCGGCCGGGAAATGCGGGAGAGAGCGGCGACCGTCATGGCGCCGGGTTCCCACCCGGCGCCGGGGAAGGGTTGGCGCCGGCCGCAGGCGTTCCGGGCGTGGCCTGCCCGGCACCGCCAGCGGTTTCGAGGCCGACCAGCGCGACCTTGAGATAGCCGGCGTGGCGCAAAAGGTTCATGACTTCCATCAGGTCGCCATAGCCGACCGTCTTGTCGGCGCGCAGGAAGATGCGCGTCTGCTTGTCGCCCCTGGTGCGGCTGTCGAGCACTCCGGCAAAGGCCGGGCGCGGCACGCTGTCATTGCCGATCGCCAGCGTGAGGTCGCTTTTCAGGGTCAGGAACAAAGGCGTCTCCGGCCGCGGCGCCGGCGTCGCCGTCGATCCGGGCAGGTCGACATTGACGTCGACGGTCGCGAGGGGTGCCGCGACCATGAAGATGATCAGAAGCACCAGGATGACATCGATGAACGGCGTGACGTTGATGTCGTGGCTTTCCTCGAGATCGTCGCCGGAGGTCTCGCGAAGGCGCGCCGCCATCGCCGCTACTCCGCCGCCATCGCCGTTGCCGGCGGCACCGTGCGGAAGTCGAGGTCGCGGCTGACCAGCCGCTCGACGCCGGCGGAGGCGTCGGCAAGGATCTGCCTGTAGCCGGCTATCGAACGCGCGAAGACATTGTAGATGACGACAGCTGGGATGGCCGCCACAAGGCCCATCGCGGTCGCAAGCAGCGCCTCGGCGATGCCGGGCGCCACCACGGCGAGATTGGTGGTCTGCGCCTGCGAGATGCCGATGAAGGCATTCATGATGCCCCACACGGTGCCGAACAAGCCGACGAAGGGCGCCGTCGAGCCGATGGTGGCGAGCAGGCCGGTGCCGCGCGACATGCGCCGGGCCGCCGCCGCCTCGATGCGCGAAAGCCGGGAGGCGACGCGCTCCTTCAGTCCGTCGCCGGAGGCATGGTCGAGCGCGCCGGCCGATAGCGCCCGCTCTTCTTCCGCCGCCCGCACCAGAAGGGCGCCCGGACCGCCGCTGTGGCCAAGCTCCCGGCCGGCCTGCATCAGCGTCGCAGCATTGCCGATCGCATCGGCGGCGCGACGGGCCCTCAGCTTGCCGCCCAAGACCTCCAGCGACTTGGCGAGCCAGATCGTCCAGGTGACCAGGGAAGCGAAGGCCAGCCCGACCATGACCGCCTTCACCACGATGTCGGCATTCATGAACATGCCCCAGGGCGACAGGTCATGCGGCAGCGCCAGCGAGATGGAAGGCTCTTGGCCGGCGGCGCCGCTCGCAGCTGGCTGGATGGCCGGATCCGCCGGCGCGGCGGCGGGCGCCTGCGCGGCCGTTGCGCGCGGGGCCGGGGCGGCCGTTGCTCGCGGGGACTGTTCGGCCGGGGCCTGCACGGCGGGTGCCGCCGGCCGCTGCGCCGGCGCTTGAACCGGCGGCTGTTCCTGCGCCCTGGCGATGCCGGTGGAAAGAATGAGAGACGCGGCCAGCGCCGCGAAAAGACCGTTCCAGGACAAGGCTCGTCCTCGCTTCATCATCGCAATGCGGTGGCCTGCGTGCACGCCGTGCAGACGCCAAGCGGCCATTCCGGTTGACTATGAAACATGACATTACGAGTCAACTATAAAGATGACTATGCGGCTCAACAATTTACGATGCGCCGATGTCCGCCTGATATGCCGCGGGCTGGACCGCAGGTCGGTTGCCGGGCACGATGCAGCAACCAAGTTCCAGTTTTGCACGCAATCCGGACGAAAAACCGCTATGCACCTTCCTGGAATTGCTCGAAAGCAGGCGACCGATGATCAAGGCGACACCCTTCGACTTTCCCTATGACGGGAGGCTGGAACCGCAGCACACGGCGCTGCTGGTGATCGACCTGCAGGAGGATTTCCTGTCGCCGACCGGCTACTTCGCCAGAAAAGGCTACGATCCTTCGCCGCTGCGAGCCATCCTGCCGGCGGTCAACCGGCTGATTGGCGCTGCGCGCACCGCCGAGCTCACCATCATCCACACCAGGCAGGGCTACCGCGCCGACATGGCCGACATGACGCCTTATGAAAAATGGCGCCGCAGGCGGGCCGGCCTCGACGGCACCGATGTCCTGCTGCGTTCCGGCCCCGGCTTCCAGATCTCCGCCGACGTCGACGTGGCGCCGCAGGACATCGTCATCGACAAGACCTGCAACAGCGCCTTCACCTATACAGACCTGGAACTCGTTTTGCGCGCGCGGGACATAACGCACCTCCTGTTCACCGGCTGCACGACGGATGTGTGCGTGCACACCACATTGCGCGAGGCCTGCGACCGCAACTTCCAGTGCCTGACGATTTCGGACGCCTGCGCCAGCGGCGACCAATATGCACATGAAGCCGCGCTGCATATGGTGACGGTCGAGGACGGCGTCTTCGGCGCGTTGGCGGATTCGGAAGCCGTCATCGCTGCATTGCGGCTGCTCGCGAGCGCGGCGCGCTAAAGATATCGGCGTCACCCGGATCGCCGAGCTCCGGCCAGCCGATGTCCTTGCGGATGTCGAGCGGCAGCAGATAAAGCGTCCGTGCTGCCCGGTAGCGGGCACGGGTCGCAGCGTATCCGGCCGCGATGCGGCCGATGGATGACAGGATCGACATTTGCTTCTCCCTTGGCTGAGGCCGACGTTTGCAAACCTCGGCACTCGCCAAGACGAAGGATCGATGCGTTTCGGAACGGTGAGCATAAATTTTTTCCCGACCGGCGCTCGAAATGTCCGCGGCAGCCTCCCGGCCGGGCCAAATTCATTGCTCACCAAAAATTTTCGCCCTACCGTTCCGTTTTCGGTTCCGGCTTCGTCTTGAGGGTCGTAACAGGTGGGAGAGCCGCGACGGCCTCCGCCATCAGGACAAACGGAGCCAAGCCATGTCGACCGCAGTGACCTTGATCAACGTCTTCACCGCCAAGCCAGGCAAGCAGCAGGAACTCGCCAGGACGCTCGCCGAAGGCACGCGGAACTTCTTCAGCAAGCAGCCGGGCTCGCTGTCGTCATCCGTGGTCGTCGGCGGCGACGGCAGCAAGGTCGCCAACATCTCGCAATGGCGTTCGGCCGACGACATCGCGGCCTTCCGCGCCGATCCCCGCTTCGCCGATTACATGAAGAGCATCGTCGAGCTCGCCGCTGGCGAAAGCATGATGGGTCAAACGATCTATTCGCATACGGGCGGAATCGAAGACTAAAGCGCGTCGCGACCTTTCAGATTCGCTCCCTGCGCTTTAGGTTCTTGATTCTGCGCATGTCTTTGTCCCGAAACCGGTTCCCACTTTCGGGAGACATGCTTGAGGAGGTCGCGTGGCCGGTTCGCAGGATCAGTCCGTTGCAACGACCGAAGCCAGGCTTCGCGCCTTCGAGCGCGAGGCCGCTTCGCTGAGAGCCAAGCTGCACCGCTACGCGTCGCGCATGGTCGGATCGGTCATCGACGGCGAAGACATCGTGCAGGAGGCCTTGGCCAAAGGCTTCGTGGCGATCAGGAATGGCGACATGCCCGACAAGACCGAGCCCTGGTTGTTCCGCATCGCGCATAATGCGGCCCTCGATTTCCTGCGCAAGCGAGCCCGCTTGCGGGGCCGCGAAAGCGAGGTCGAGCTCGACACGATCGCCGACGAGAGTTCGGCGCTGGATGCTCGTATCGCCGCCGAGGCGAGCCTTGCCGAGCTGATGCAATTGCCGCCGGCGCAACGATGCGCGGTCGTGCTGAAGGATGTGCTCGGGAACAGCCTGGAGGAGATCGGCGAAATCCTCGAAACTTCCGACACGGCGATCAAGGGCGCCCTGCAGCGCGGGCGCGAGAACCTGCGCAAGCTGGCGGCCGCGCCGCGCGTGGCATCGCCCCGCCCGGCGCTCGACCGGCAGGACATGCGGCGCCTAGGCGACTATGTCGCCGCCTTCAACGCCAGGGACTTCGATACCCTGCGCGGGCTGCTGGCCGAGGACGTCAAACTGGAGCTGGTCAACCGCCTGCGCGCCGACGGCAAGGAGTATGTCGGCAATTATTTCGGCCGCTATGCCGACGAAACGCATTGGCATTTCACGACCGGACTTGTCGAAGGCCGGCCGGCCATCCTGGTCACCAGCCCGGAACGCCCGGACGGGCCACCGCGCTATTTCATCCTCATCGATTGGGAGAACGGCCGGATCGCCGGCATCCGCGACTTCCTGTTCGCGGATTACGTGATGGACGGCCTGGAGTACTCCGGCACGCCGTGACTTCAAACTATACGGTGTTCCGCAAAGGGGGATGAGGCAAACGCTCCCGGTTGCGGAACCTCCGCCTCGCGGCGCGCCAGCGAATTCGCAAGCAGCGTGATGGTTTCGCGCCCGATGCGGGCAATCTCGCCCGGGCGGTCGATGCCTCCGATCATGAACTCCTCGATGCCGAGCGCGGCATAGGGCAAAAGCGCCAAAGCCAGCCGCGCCGGCGGCCCGGCGATCTCGACCGCCTTGTGATCCGGGGCGTCCGTCCAACCGTCCGGGTGGATGCGGACCGGCAGCGCGAAGCGAAGCCTGCCGCCGCGGCCATGTTCCGCCGCGGCGCCGCGCGCACGCTCCATCAATTGCCGCACCTCGTCGGGCGAGCCGGCGGCCAGCTCGAAGACGTCGGCATGCTTGCCGGCGACCTTCAGCGCGGTGCCGGATTGGCCGCCGAGCCGGATGACGAGATTGGCGCCATGCGGGCCCTTGCGCGGCACGAAGCCGCCCCGGACACTGTAGAAGGCGCCTTCATGGTCGAAGGGCGTGTCGTTCGACCACAGGCGTTTCAACAGCACGAGATATTCGTCGATGCGCTGCCACACGACGCCGTGGCCGACCGGCCGCGCCTCGGCATCGCTGTCTTCCAGCGGCTGGCTCAGCATGCGAAGCGACAGGCGGCCGCCGCCGCGACGGTCGAGCGCCGCGAGTTGCCTTGCAGCCACCGTCGGCTCGATCACGCCGGCCCAATGCGTCAGCACGACTTCGAGCGAGCCGGTGCGGTCGAGCGTCTGCGCGGCGATGTCCATATTGGTGAGCAGGCCGGCCGGATCGTCCACCACCAGCTTGCGGAAGCCCGCGTCCTCGATCAGCGACAATTTGGTCGCCGTTTCGGCGAAATCGTAGAAGAAGCTGCCATTGGCAGGCTTGCCTGGAACATGCGTGAACTCGATCGGCATTGCCATCTCCTCCATCACGTCGGCTTGCCCCGCTCCAAAGCCTTTTGAACAAATCCAAGACGCGGACGCGCAACGACGCCCCGGCGCCCGGCCAGTTTTCCACTCCGGTTACTCAACTCAGATTGTTTGACAGCGGGTCTCGGCCCGCCTTGGATCAGGGGATCAGCCCCAGCACCACCGCGCCGGTGAACACGAAGGCGAGCGCGAAGACGAGATAGGCGAAGGTGCCGCCATAGGCGGGCCTCCAGCTCTGGTCGGCTGTCAGCCTCTGCCCCTTGCGGGCGGTCTGAGCGTTCTGGATATAGGACATATCGGCCTCCGTCTCAGCGCTTAATCTATAAAGTTAATAGACTTTGTCGATTGCTATTTTCCCGCTCTCCCTAGAAAGTTGTTCTCATAACGCGCAGGATTGTAGATTCACTTTTCGAGGAAGTGCGCCAGGGAAAAGAGTGCCCGACCTCAGCGATCCGCCAGCAGATGCTTGATAAACAGGTTGAACAGCTCGGTCTGGCTGGAAATGTCGAGCTTGGCGTAGATGTGCTTACGGTGGATCTTCACCGTTCCTTCCGCGATTTCCAGGATCTTTGCGATCGACATCGACGAGTGACCGCGCAGGATGAGGCTGACGATGCCCTGCTCGCGGCGGGTCAGCTTCGACGGGGCGAACGTCTCGAAGGCCAGTTCAACGTCTTGGCCGTTCGGTTTAGGTTCGACGGCAACTTCCACGGGCGCCAGATGCTCCCAATGGCGTCGCGCCAGCATAGTCACCATCGGCGCGGTCTCGAGGAGCAGGTTGAAGTCAGCCTCGGAGAACGATTGGCTGGCGCTGGCGCGCAGCAGCGAATAGGCGATGTAGAAGTTGCCCAGCACCGGAACGAGATAGACGATCTCTTCAGCCAGAGTGCCGGATTCCATCGAAATGCATGGATGCACATCGGGCGAATTGTAATATTCGCCCTCGAAGAAAGCGTCCGGCGCCAGCGCGCTCAGGCGGTGCAGGCCTTCGGGCGCGCGGCGCAGGCAAGCCGAGTAGACGGCGTCCAGCAGATAGGTGCCGTTGAGATAGTTGGCCATGATCTGGCTGGACGAGACCGCCCCCAGGCCGTCATGCAGATAGAGCGGCCGGTCGCGGCCCGGATAGGCGAAGATACAGGAGAGATCGAACGGCACCACGCTGCGCAGCGCGGCATCCAGCCGTTCGGCGAAGCCCTGTTTGCCGATCAGCCCGACCAGAGACGGCAGCGCCTTGTGCCACCCCGCCAGCGGCGATGAATCCTGCCTCTCCATTCTCCTGCCTCTGGTCCGGCATTCTGCGGCCGGCCCCGTGCCTATGACATATCCCCTTGGGGATATATACGCCGACAAAGCGCTCTTGAACTATCGCCCGGTCGCAATCGGCGAAGCCTATGAGCTTTGCCCGAAGGAAGGGGAACAGCGATGACGGAGCAAGCCTTGGATCGCCCGATCGGTGGCGTCACTTACCAGAACGTCGACAAGACCTATTTCGAACAGCGCCAGTTGCAGCGCCATGCCGGCCTGTTCTCCCTGTGGATGATGGGTGTCGGCGCCGTCGTTGCCGGCGAGTATTCCGGTTGGAACATCGGGCTGGCGCAGGGCGGCTTCGGCGGCATGCTGCTCGGCGCGTTGATCATCGGTTTCATGTATATCTGCCTGTGCTGCTCGATCGGCGAGATGAGCGCCGCCCTGCCGCATACCGGCGGCGCCTATTCCTTCTCGCGTACCGCGCTGGGCCCCTGGGGCGGCTTCACCACAGGCCTCGCCGAAAACATCGAATTCGTGCTAGCGCCGGCCGCCAACATGTTCTTCATGAGCTCCTACCTTGCGGCGATCTTCGGGACGCCGGAAAGCGCGCTGCCGCTCTGGTGGATGGCGGGCTATGTCGTCATGCTGGGGCTGTCGCTGCGCGGCCTCGAACTGTCGATGAAGGTCGTCATCTACGTCACCGTCGCCGCGATTTTGGTGTTGCTCTTCTTCTTCGTCGTAGCCATCCCGCATGTCGATTTCTTCAAATATGCCTTGAACATCGGCACGGCGGCGGAGGGGGCGGCTGCCCTGCCCGACGGCAATGGATACTGGCTGCCTTTCGGGCCTACCGGCGTGATGCTGTCGCTGCCCTTCGGCGTCTACATGTTCCTCGCCGTCGAACAGTTGCCGCTGACCGCCGAGGAGGCGAAGAATCCGACGCGAGACATGCCGCGCGCACTGATCCTGTCGATCGCAACGCTGATCGCGCTGGCGCTGGGCGTGCTGTTCTTCAGCGCTTCGATCCCGCAAGGAGCGCATGCCATGGGCTCGTCGGGCGAGCCGCTGCTGGACGGTTTCCGCACCATCTTCGGCGATGGCTGGGCCAAGCTGCTGGCATCCGTCGCGGTGCTCGGACTGGCCGCGAGCTTCTTTGCAGGCAGCTTCGCCTCCGGCCGCAACATCTATTCGCTGTCGCGCGCCGGCTATCTGCCGACGGCGCTCTCGGTCACCGGCGCCCGCACCAAGACGCCGAACCGCGCTTTGGCCGCCGGCTCCGGCATGGCGCTGTTCATGCTGCTGTTGGTCTGGTATCTCGGCGGCGAAAACGACGTCGCCTTCATGGGCGGGTTCCTGGTGTCGATGATCGTATTCGCCGGCATGGTGTCCTACATCCTGCAGAGCATAGCCTTCCTGCGCCTGCGCACGATTTACGCGTCGATCGCGCGGCCCTTCGTCAGCCCGCTCGGCCGCTTCGGCGCCTATGCCACCATCCTGATCTGCCTGGTTACGCTTGCTTACCAGTTCTTCGATCCACTCTACCGCTGGGCGGCAATCGCGGCGGCGCTGTGGTATTTAATCGGGCTTGCTTATTTTGCCTTCTACCGCCGTCACCGCCTCGTGCTGTCGCCAGAAGAGGAGTTCGCCGTCTCGGGCGGCGCCCTTGGCCATCCGGAACGTGAAGCGTAGCATCGGTTGCGGGCAGAAAGACCCTTCAAAACATACGGAGAAAAGACATGGGCGGAAGGCTGGCGGGCAAGGTCGCCATCATCTCGGGCGGCGCGACGGGCATGGGCGGGGCGGCGTCGGAGCTGTTTGCCGCCGAAGGCGCCAAGGTGGCGATCATCGACCGCAATGGCGAGGCCGCCGGCAGGACCGCCGCGGCGATCCGTGAACGCGGTTACGTCGCGGAGCATTTCGTGGCCGACGTTTCGGACGAAGCGCAGGTCGAGGCGGCGGTGAAGGCGGCGACGGCGAAGCTCGGTCCGGTCACGGTGCTTTTCAACCACGCCGGCACCATCGTGATAAAGCCGTTCCTCGAGACGACGCTGCAGGAATGGGACTGGCTGCACGCCGTCAATGTCCGCTCGATGTTCCTGATGACCCGCGCGGTGCTGCCCGGCATGATAGCCGCCGGCGGCGGCTCGATCGTCTGCACTTCTTCGATCTCGGCGGTGGCGGCGACGCCGAACGAAGTGCTCTACGACACCACCAAGGGCGCCTGCCACATGTTCGCGCGGGCGATCGCGGTGGAGTTCCGCGACCGCAACATACGCTGCAACGCCGTCTGCCCCGGCTTCATCCGCACGCCGCACGGCCTGCGCGAAGTGGCCGATCTCGGCAAGCTCGGCGTCGATGTCTCGGACGCGGCGATGGCCGCGCAGCAGGGGCGCATCGGCGAGCCGGAGGAGGTGGCGAAGGCGGCGTTGTTTCTGGCCAGCGACGAATCGAGCTTCGTCAATGGCGCGCATCTGTTTGTCGACAACGCGTTCACGGCGATCTGAGCTCTCTTCCTCTCCCCCGCTTTGCGGGGGCGAGGAAATCCGCGTCCTACCGCTCTTCCCTCCGAAACGGCTTCAGCAGCGCCGAGGGCGCCACCGCATTGCGCGACATGAAGGCCATGGCGACGATGGTGAAGATGAAGGGCAGCATCAGGAAGGCTTCGTAAGGGATGTGGCCGAGGCCGCTTGCCTGCATCCTGAGCTGCAGCGCGTCGACGAAGGCGAAGAGCAGCGCCGCTCCCGCCGAGCGCCAGGGATCCCAGCGGCCGAACACGACCAGCGCGATCGCCACCCAGCCGCGGCCGGAGACGACGCCGAAGGTGAAGGCGTTGAACTGCGCCATGGTGAGGAAGGCGCCGGCAAGGCCCATCAGTGCGCCGCCGAGGATCACCGCCTGGAAGCGGGTGGCGACGACGCTGACGCCGGCCGAGTCCGCCGCGCGCGGGTTTTCGCCGACCATCCGCACCGAGAGTCCCCATGGCGTGCGGTAAAGCACCAAGGCGGCGAGAGGAATGGCGATGATCGCCAGATAGACGAGCGTGAACTGGTTGAACACCGCGGGGCCAAGCACCGGAATGTCGGCAAGCAGCGGGATCGGCACCGGCTTGAACCCGTCGATGCTGGGCGGCACCGATTGCTGGCCGAAGATCAGCCGGTAAAGGAAATAGGCGAGGCCCGAGCAGAACAAGGTCACGCCGATGCCGCAGACATGCTGGCTCAAGCCCAGCGCGACGGTGAACAGCGCGTGCAACGCGCCCATCAGCGCGCCGACCAGCACGGCCACCAGCACGCCCAGCCACAGGCTGCCGCTCAGACTCGCGGCGGTGAAGCCCGCCATCGCCGACAACAGCATGATGCCTTCGATGCCGAGATTGAGTACGCCGGCGCGTTCGGAAAACATTTCGCCGAGCGTGGCGAAAGCGAGCGGCGTGGCGATGCGGATGATGGCGGCAAGGAAGCCGACCTGGAAAATCTGCTCGAACACCGCGCTCATGCCTGTGCTCCCACGCGGCGGATGCGGTAGGCGGTGAAGAGCAGCGCCACCAGCATGGCAAGCAGCGCCGTGCCCTGGATGACGTCGCTCAGGAAAGCAGGCACGCCGGTGGCGCGCGACATCGCCTCGGCGCCGGTCATGACGGCGGCCAGGAAGATCGCCGCCGGCACCACGCCGAGCGGGTTCAGCCTCGCCAGCATCGCGACGACGATGCCGGAATAGCCGTAACCCGGCGAGATGTCGCTCATCACCTGGAAATGCACGCCGCCGACCTCGCCGACGCCGGCCAGGCCAGCCAGCGCGCCGGAAAGCAGGGCTGTCGAAAGCAGCACGCGCTGCACGTTGATGCCGCCATAGCGCGCCGCTTCCGGGTTCTCGCCGGTGACGCGGATGCGGAAGCCGAGCGTGGTACGCGCGATCAGGAACCAGCAGAGGGGTGCCGCGATCAGCGCCACGACGACGCCGAGATGCAGCCTTGTGCCTTCGATCAGCACCGGCAAATTGGCGGAATCCTCGATCGGCGGCGAGATCGGGTAGCCGGAGAAGGTGTCCTTCCACCGTCCTTCGATCAACGCCATCAGCGCGTAGTAGATGACCGAGTTGAGCAGCAGCGAGCTGACCACGTCATCGACCTTGAACTTGACCCTCAGCGTCGCCGGCACCAGCGCGACGAGCGCGCCGGCCGCCGCACCGACCAGCGCCATCAACAGCATGGCGAGATAGCCCGGCATCGGGATCGCGCCGACGAAGCAGCTGGCCACGGCACCGGCGAGCAGCTGGCCCTCGGCGCCGATGTTCCAGAATTTGGCGCGGAAGGCGATCGCCACGGCGAGGCCGGTGAAGATCATCGGCGCGGCGCGCACCAGCGTCTCGGTGATGGCGTAGCTGTCGCCGAGCGAGGCCGAGAGCATGACGCCATAGGCTTCGACGACGCCGGCACCGGCCACAGCGATCAGTCCACTGCAGAGCACCAGCGTCACGGCGATCGCGATGAGCGGGAGGGCCAGGTTGAACCAGGCGGGCGTCGACGTGCGGGCCTCGAGGCGTAACATCAGGCCGCCTCCTCGGTGTGCCCGGCGCCGGTCATCATCAGCCCGAGCCTCGCGACGGTGGCCTCGGCGCTGGGAAGCGTGCCTGCGATGCGGCCCTCATACATCACGGCGATGCGATCCGAGAGCATCAGCAATTCCTCGAGATCCTCGCCGATGACGATGATGCCGCGGCCCTTGGCGCGCATGGCGAGGAATTTCTCATGGATGAAGCGGGCAGCGCCGATGTCGAGGCCGCGCGTCGGCTGCGAGACGATCAGCACCTTGGGATCGAAGGCGAGCTCGCGCGCCAAAAGCGCCTTCTGCAGATTGCCGCCGGAGAGCGCGCCGGCGCGCACCATCGGACCGGGGCAGCGTATGTCATAGGCCTTGATCTGTTCTTCGGCGAAGGCGCGGATCGCGGCCGGGTTGAGCAAGCCCTTGCGGCTGAAGGCTTCGGTGCCGATGCGCGGCAGCACCATGGAATCGGCCAGAGGCAGGTTGGTCACCAGGCCGGTCGTCATCCGGTCTTCCGGGATGCGGCCGAGGCCGAGCGCCTGCAGCTCGCGCGCGGAGAACTGCGCGACCGTTTTGCCGGCAATGGTCATCGTGCCGGCCCTGGGCGGCAGCATGCCTGAGATTACATCAGCCAGCGCCCGCTGGCCGTTGCCGGAGACGCCGGCGATGCCGAGGATCTCGCCGGCGCGAACAAAAAGCGAGACGTCGCGCAGCGGCGTGCCGGCATGGCCGGCTGTGGATATGCCGTCGAGCGTCAGCACGGCGGCGCCGGGCGTCGAAGCCTCCCTGACCGGTGGCACGATCTCGTGGCCGCACATCAGCCTGGCCATCTCGGCCGATGTGGTTTCTGCCGGATGGTCGACCCGGCCGGCGACCTTGCCGTGGCGCAGGACGACGCAGCGATGGGTGAGCGCCCGAACCTCGTTGAGCTTATGCGAGATGAAGATGATGCCGAGTCCCTGAGCCGCCATCGAGCGCAAGGCGGCGAACAGCCCATCGACTTCCGAGGGCGCCAGCACGGCGGTTGGCTCGTCGAGGATCAAAAGCTTCGCGCCGCGAAACAGCGCCTTGATGATTTCCAGCCGCTGCTGCTCGCCGACCGACAAGGCTGATACCGGCAGGTTCGGATCGAGGCTCAGCCCATACTGCCGGCCGATCTCGGCCAGCCGGGCGAGCCCGCGCGTACGGTCGATGCGGCCGGATTTGCCGGGAATGCCGATCAGGAGATTCTCCAGCACCGTAAGGCGCGGCGCGAGGTGGAAATGCTGGTGCACCATGCCGATGCCGGCGGTGAGCGCGTCGGCGGAATTGCGGATGGCCACCGGCTTGCCCTCGACCAGGATCTCGCCGGCGTCCGGCGCGTAGGCGCCGAACAGCACGTTCATCAGCGTCGTCTTGCCGGCGCCGTTTTCGCCGAGCAGGCCGAGGATTTCGCCGGGCGCGACGCTGAGGTCGACGGCCTCGTTCGCCGTGACGGAACCGAAGCTCTTGGTGATGCCGCGCATTTCGATGAGTGGGGCGGACAAGGGTGAATCCTGGTGAAAATGGCGCGCTTCTTTACCCTCTCCGTTGTGGGAGGGTCGGCTCACGATCGCAGCGAAGCGGAGATTGTGAGCCGGGGCGGGGGTGCGGCACCGAAGCCCCACCCCGCTCCGCTTCGCGGATCGACCCTCCCCACAAGGGGGAGGGTAAGGTCAATCCGAGACAGGCGTGTTCTCGTCGACGTCGACGCGGAAATTGCCTTCGAGTATCTCGGCCTTCTTCTTCTCGACCAGGTCCTTCACCTCCGCCGGCAGCGTCTTGTCGAATTTGTGGTAGGGCGCCAGATAGGAGCCGCCCTTGGCCATGCGCGAGAAGTCACCATAGTCCTGCGCGGTGAAGACGCCGGCCTTGACCAGCTTGATCGCCTGCTCGACCGTCGGATACATGTCCCACACCGGGCCGGTGATGACCGTGTCCGGGCCGAGGCTGGACTGGTCGGACATGTTGGAGATGGCGTAGATCTTCTTCTCCACCGCCGCCTCGATGACGCCGAAGCGCTCGGCATAGATGACGTCGACGCCGGCATCGATCTGCGCCACGGCCGCTTCCTTGGCCTTGGGCGGATCGAAGAAGGAGCCGATGAAGGCGACCTTCTTCTTGACGTTCGGGTTGACCTCCTTGGCGCCGGCGAAGAAGGCGTTGACCAGCCGGTTCACTTCCGGAATGCCCATCGCCGCGACCGCGCCGACCGTGCCCGACTTCGACATCTTTCCGGCGATCATGCCGGAGAGATAGGCCGGCTCATGGATCCAGTTGTCGAAGACGCCGAAATTGGGTTCGGCCGGTCCGGCGCCGGAGCCGAACAGCCAGGCCGTCTTCGGGAACTGCTTGGCCGTGCGGCGCGATTCGCGCTCGGCGGCGAAGGCGTCGCCCAGCACCAGCTGATAGCCCCCTTGCGCATATTCGCGCATTACGCGGCTGAAGTCGGCGGTCTGCACCTTTTCCGACCATTTGTATTCGATGCCCAGTTCCTTCTCGGCCTTCTGCAGCGCGACATGGATCTGGTTGTCCCACGGTTCCTCGATCGGCGTGGCGAAGATTGCCGCCACCTTCAGCTTCTTGTCCTTGGCGAACGCCGCGCCGGGCAGCACGGTAGCCGCGAGGCCGAGCGCGCCGAGTTCCAGCAGGTTGCGCCGCGACAGGCCGGCGCGTTGCGTTTTGCTATGGTCGTTTTCCATTGAAGTGCCCCTCTGTTCGACAGCCGTGTCGAGCCGGCTGTTCCAAAATGTCAGACGCGCAGGACTATGGAACGGCGCCTGAGATTTGTCCACATGGTCAAATTTGGTGCGTCGCTTCTGCGTTCGTCATCCACGGGCGGAGCAAGGAGCGTAGCGACGCTGCGCAGACCCGAGGATCCATGCCGCGACGACCGAGCGCCGCAACAGTGCAGAACGAGCGTCGGCCGCGCCGGCCTTGTTCTGCACCGTTGTATTCTTCGATTGACGGAACGGCATGGATACCAGGGTCTCCGCTTCGCTTCGCCCTGGAATGATGAAATTACCGGGCGCCCGCACCCTCCCATGCCCCAGTCTCGGCAAACCTTTTCAGCACCGGCGCCGGCTCGAAAATCGCCCGTCCCGTCCGCGCATGCCAATGCTCCAGCCGTTCGACGATCTTGCCCGCTCCTTCCAGCCCGGCCCAGAACATCGGGCCGCCCTTGCCGACCGGGAAGCCGTAGCCGTTGACCCAGACGACATCGATGTCCGATGCCCGCGCGGCGATGCCTTCCTCGAGGATCTTCGCGCCTTCGTTGACCAGCGGGTAAAGCGTGCGCTCGATGATTTCCTCCGCGCCGATCTGGCGTCGGGCGATCCCGAGTTCCTCTGCCTTGGCACGGATCAGCGCCTCGACTTCCGGATCCGCGACCGGTTCTCGCGCGCCGCTCTCATAGCGATACCACCCGCTTCCGGTCTTCTGGCCGAAATGGCCCTGCTCGCACAGCGTATCGGCAATCACCGCGGTGAGGCCGCGCGCCTTGCGGTTGCGCCAGCCGATGTCGAGGCCGGCTAGGTCGCCCATCTGGAACGGCCCCATCGGCCAGCCGAAATCGGTGAACGCCTTGTCGACCTGAGCAGGTGTGGCGCCTTCCAGCAGGAGCGCTTCGTTTTCAGCACCCCGCGCAGAGAGCATCCGGTTGCCCACAAAACCGTGGCAGACGCCGACGACGACCGCCACCTTGCCGATGCGCCGGGCGAGATCGGCGACCGTCGCCAGCACCTCCGGTGCGGTCTTTTCGGCCCGCACGATCTCCAGGAGCTTCATGACGTTTGCCGGCGAAAAGAAGTGCATGCCGAGCACGTCCCCCGGACGCGAGGTCGAGGCGGCGATTTCGTTCACGTCGAGATAGGAGGTGTTGGTGGCAAGGATGGCGCCGGGCCTGGCGATGGCGTCGAGCTTGCCGAAGACGTCCTTTTTCACGGCCATGTCCTCGAACACGGCCTCGATGATCAAATCGCAATCGGCAAGGTCGGTATAGTCGGTGCTGCCCATGAACAGGCCGAGCCGCTTCTGCCTGGCCTCCTCGCTCAGCGAGCCGCGGCTGACGGAGACGGAATAGTTCTTCTCGATCATCGCCAGCCCGCGCCGCAGCGCCTCCTCGCTGGTCTCGAGCAATGTCACCGGCAGACCGCCATTGGCGAAGGCCATGGCGATGCCGCCGCCCATCGTGCCGGCGCCGATGATGCCGACGCGTTCGATCCGGCGTTTCCGGAGATCCTTGCCTGGCACCTTCGCCGCCTCGCGCTCGGCGAAGAACAGATGCCGCTGAGCGCGCGACTGGTCGCCGGAAACGAGTTTTTGGAAAAGCTGTCGTTCGGCGGCAAGCGCTGCGTCGAACGGCAAGGTGATCGCGTTGCGCACGGCCTCCGCGCAGGCAATCGGCGCTTCAAGCCCGCGCGCTTTTTTGGCAAGGTCGGCCGCCTGGCGGTCGAAAGCGGCAAGATCGGTCTCGGCAATGCGGTCGTTGCGGTCACGCACCGGCACGAACGGACCGCCTTGTTCAACCATTTCGGCAGCGAAACGAA
This sequence comes from Mesorhizobium sp. J8, assembly GCF_016591715.1. Taxonomy (NCBI): domain Bacteria; kingdom Pseudomonadati; phylum Pseudomonadota; class Alphaproteobacteria; order Hyphomicrobiales; family Phyllobacteriaceae; genus Mesorhizobium; species Mesorhizobium sp. J8. The sequence goes on along the minus strand of NZ_AP024109.1, from coordinate 6,443,454 downwards.
CTGCCGCTGCCAGCAGATCGCCGTCGACGACGGCGTCGACAAGCCCCGCCGCCTTCGCCTCGCCGGCCCAATTCGGCGTTCCTGAAACGATCATGCCAAGCGCCTTCGCGGCGCCGACCAAGCGCGGCAGGCGCACCGTGCCGCCGCCGCCCGGCAAGAGGCCGAGCTTCACCTCCGGCAGGCCGAGCTTTGCCCCCTGATCGGCGACGCGAAAATGGCAGCCCAACGCCAGCTCCAGCCCGCCACCCAGCGCCGTGCCGTGGATGGCGGCGACCGTCGGCTTGGGAACCGTTTCCAGCAAGGCGATGATTGCGCGCAGTTCCGGCTGCTGGATTGGCTTGCCGAATTCGGTGATGTCGGCACCGGCGACAAAGGTGCGTCCGGCGCAGGCGATCACGATCGCCTTGGCGGCGGGATCCTCGCGCAGCGCGGTGAGCACGTCAAAAAGCGGCTTGCGGACGTGGAAGCTCAACGCGTTGACCGGCGGGTTGTCGATGGTGACGACGGCCACGCCGTTCTCGTTCGCGACGCTGACAGAACTGGACAAGCGGAACCTCCCGAGACCGGTTGCGATCGGAATACGGGTTTACTAGGCCGGCCCGCGATTGGGAACCCGATCCGGCGTTGGCCTAACGGATGTCGGGTCAGCCCCGGCCGGCGGCTTCGGTCGCCAGGCTCTCCGGCATCTCCGCTTCGGCACCGCGGCCGCCACGCCAGGAAGCGAAGGCGGCGACCAGATAGAGGACCGCCGAGAAGGTGAAGGCAAAGACCAGCCCGTGCTTGAACGGTCCCGACATCAGCTCGGGAAAGAACTGGTTGCCGGTCAATGTCGCGGCGTTCGCGGGCGGCAGGGCATGGAGCACGTCGGCCGGGATCAGCTCGCCCATCGGGTTGTAGCCGAGAAAAGCGGCGAACAGGCTGGCGACCGGAGGCATGTTGGCGACCTGGTGCGCGATCGCCTCCGGCACATGTTGCGCCAGAAGGCCGGCCTCCATCGTCGCCGGCAGGCTGGCGGCAAGGCCGGCCAGCATCAGGCTGAAGAACAGGCCGATCGACAGCACCTGGCCGGCATTGGTGGTTGTGGCGCGCATGCCGGAAGCCTGGCCGCGTTCGCGCGCCGGCACGGAATTCATGATCTGCGTCGAGTTCGGCGCGACGAACAGGCCGGAGCCGAGGCCGTTGAGGAAGAGCAGGCCGGCAAAGGCGGTGTAGGAGAAGTCGGCCGGCAGCAGCATCAGCGCGACGAAACTTGCCGCGCCCGCGACCATGCCGCCGACGGCGAAAGGCACGCCGCCGATGCGGTCGGAGAAATAACCGGAGATCGGCCCGGCAATCAGGAAGCCGATCGTGAGCGGCAGCATGAAGATCGCCGACCAGAGCGGCGTCTGCTCGAACGAATAGCCGTGCAGCGGCAGCCAGATGCCCTGCAGCCAGACGATCAGCATGAATTGCAGGCCGCCACGGGCGATGCCGGAGGCGAGATTGGCGATGTTGCCATAGGCAAAGCCCGGAATACGAAACAGCGACAGGTCGAGCATCGGCTTGGCAACGCGGCTCTCGATCGCGACGAAAGCGATCAGCGAGACGACGCCAATGGCAAACAGCGTCAGCACTTTCGGGCTGGTCCAGGCCATCACCTGATCGCCATAAGGCTGCAGGCCATAGGTGATGGCGGTTAGGATCATAACCAGTCCGAGGCCGAAGCTGATGTTGCCCAGCCAGTCGATCGTGTGGCTGGAGCGGTTCGGCGCGTCGTGCAGCTTCAGATACGCCCAGATGGTGCCGACGAGCCCGAAGGGCACGTTGATCCAGAACACCAGCCGCCAGTCGGTGTCGGCGAGCAGCCCGCCGATCAACAGGCCGATGAACTGGCCGCCGATCGCCGCCACCACATTGATGCCGAGGGCGAAGCCGCGCTCGTTCTCGGGAAAGGCGTCGGTGAGCAGCGCCGTGGAATTGGCCATGATCAGCGCGCCGCCTATGCCCTGGATGATGCGCACGCCGATGAGATACATGGCGGCGAAATCGCCCTGGCCGGGCAAAAGGCTGAGCGCGATGGAGGCGGCGGTGAAGACGGCGAAGCCCAGATTATACATCTTCGCCCGGCCGAACTGGTCTCCCAGCCGGCCGAAGGCGACGACCAGCACGGCGGTGGCGATCATGTAGCCGATGATCGCCCAGAGCAGGTAATTGATGTTGCCGGGGTCGAGCGCCTTGAGGCCGATGCCGCGAAACACCGCCGGAAGGCTGATCAAGAGGATCGAGCCGTTGATGGCGGCGGCAAGCATGCCGAGCGTGGTGTTGCTCAGAACCATCCATTTGTGGCTCCGTGGGCGGTCTTGTTTTGCGGTGGTCATGGCGTTCTGGTCCGGCGCTGCTGGCGCGTCGAGGGCCGGCAGGCTATATATGAGGATAGTCTCAGGTTTGGAATATGAGGATGGCCTCGGAAAAATCAAGCGAAACTGTGCCGCAGCCGCGCGCGCCGCAGCAAAAAAGAGGCCGCGACCGCGTCGCCGCACTGATGGCCGCGGCCTCGGATCTGTTCGTCGAGAAGGGGTTCGACGCGACGACCATGACCGAGATCGCCGCCAAGGCGGGTGCGGCCATCGGCACGCTCTATCTGTTCTTCCCGACCAAGCAGGCAATGGCACAGGCGATCCTCGCCCAGAACGCGGAGGCGCTTTCAGCCGAGCTCGACGACCTGCGCGATCGCACGCAAGGGATGACCGCGGCGGAAATCGCCGACCGATTGTTCGCGCGGCTTGGCGCCTTCATGGCCGGGCATCCGGCCTATTCGGCGCTGCTCGACCTGCCGGGCGACGATGGCTGGCGGCGTGCCATGCGCGGCCGCCGGCGGAACCAGATCGCGACGCTGTTCGCCGCCGCCGATCCGCCGCTGCCGCCTGGCCAGGCCGAAAGGCTGGCGGTGATCGTGCCGCAATTGATGCGCATTCCGCTGACCTTGATCGGCGAGAAGCGCCTGCGCGACGGCGTGCTTGAGGAATTGCGGCTGATGCTTAGCCGGCATCTGGAAGCCGGCGAAGGCTGACGAAGCCGCGGCCCGGTTAGTTGTCCACGCGGCCGAAAGGCGGCACGTCGCCGATCACGTCGCGCTTGTCCTTGCCGCAGACGAAGGCCTTCGCCTTCTCGTCGGCCAGCTTGCGCGCCTGGTCGTTGGCCTGCGGATTGCCGGTGGCCAGAACCAGGCCGATCGTGCAGCCCTGATGCTCTTCCGGCTGCGCCACCTTGGCGACGACCAGGACTTCTGTCTGCTTCTTCTCGTCTTCGGGGTCGCTGACGGAGCGGCGATGAATGGCGGCGAAGGGGATGGCGGCGTCGCCATTGGTCTCGATGCGCCATTCCACCTTCGGGCCGGAGCCGTTGAAGGCGGTGAAGCTCTCCCAGACCGAAGTCATGTCGTCTGACGGAAAGCCATAATAGACGGATTCGCGCGCGTCGTCGTAGCCGATCAGGACCGGGTAGCCGCGATAGCCGGAGCAGACGAGGCTCGCCCAATCGCCGTCGCCTTCCGCGGCCCGCGCATAGGTCGCGCAATCCTTCTTTGAATCGAGATCTGTGTAGGCGCTGGAGATGTCGCCGGCCCGGGCCGCCTGGCAGAAACCGGCAAGCGCAAGCGGGATCAAAAGAGCACGCATCACGGGCAACTCCGTTTCGAGTTGCCGGAAGCGTAGCGCCGTCCGCTATTTCTTCAAGCTGGCTTCGATCAGGAGGTCGGCGTTGCGGGCAACCGCCGCGGCCGGTCCGCCCACGCCAAAGAGCTGGCCGCTGATATAGGCGCCTTCGATGAGCAGCAGCAGGCCGTCGCCCAGCGTGTCGGAATCGGCGGCGCCCATCGCGGCGGCCATGGCGCGCAGGCGCCGGCGCAGTTCCACCTTATTGTTCTCGCTCACCACCCGCGCGGGATGGCCGCGCTCCGGATATTCCACCGCCGCATTGGTCATGCCGCAGCCGCGGTAATCGGGCTTCTGCGTGCGTTTGCCGACCCGGGTCAGGAAAGCGATGACCTGCGCGCGCGGATTGCCGGGATGCGCGTTCACGGCCTCGTCGAAGCGGTCCCAGAATTCGAGGTCGTATTTGCGCAGATAGGAGGCGGCAAGCTCGTCCTTGGACGGGAAGCTGCGATAGAGGCTGGGCTTGGTGACGCCGGCGCGCCTGACGATCTCGTCGACGCCGATCGCCCTGATGCCCTCGCGATAAAAAAGGTCGCGCGCCACGTCGAGGATCTTGTCCGCCGCTTTCGGGGCGGGGGCTGCTTTCAACGGCGCTTCAATTTTATTGTCCGATGGCATGCAAACAACTCGCTTGACAATGTTACTGACCGGTACGTATGTATGACACCATCCCATTGCAACGTACCGGTCAGTAACATGATAGCCCAGTCCCGCCCGTTTGGCCAGCGCTACGCTTTCGTCGTCGTTGCCGTCATTTTCCTGTGCCTGCTGATCGCGGCGGGACTCCGTTCGGCGCCCTCGGTGATGATGGTTCCGCTGGAGGAAAGCTTCGGCTGGCGCCGCGACGTGACCTCCTGGGCGGCCAGCATCGGCATCCTGCTCTATGGCCTCACCGGCCCGTTCGCGGCGGCGCTGATGGAGCGTATCGGGCTGCGCCGCACGCTGCTCGGCGCGCTGGCGGTGATGTCGGGGTCGACCGCGCTCAGCCTGTTGATGACCGAACCCTGGCATCTCTTCATCACCTGGGGCGTGTTTTCCGGCATCGGATCGGGCGCGGTGGCGAGCGTTCTCGGCGCCACGATCGTCAACCGCTGGTTCAAGACCAATCGCGGCCTGATGATGGGCCTGATGTCGGCCTCCAGCGCCACCGGCATGCTGGTGTTCCTGCCGGTGATCGCCTCGCTGGCGCAGAGCGGCGGCTGGAAGCCGGTGGCGATCGCGGTGGCGCTTGCCACCGCCGCGCTGATACCGTTCGTTTTCCTGCTGGTGCCCGAGCGTCCCGCCTCGATCGGCCAGGTTCGCTACGGCGCCGATGCGGACGACGTGCCGCCGGTGTCGCCCGCATCGCAGGGCAATTTCCTGGCGCATACGCTGAACACGCTGCGCCGCGCGGCGGGCACACGGGTGTTCTGGTATCTCTTCGCCACCTTCTTCGTGTGCGGCTTCACCACCAACGGCCTGGTCGGCACGCATCTCATCGCCTTTTGCGGCGATATGGGCATCGGCGAGGTGCAGGCCGCAGGACTGTTGTCGATGATGGGCATTTTCGACCTGATCGGCACGACGCTGTCCGGCTGGCTCACCGACCGTTTCGATCCGCGCAAGCTGCTCGGGGTCTATTACGCGGTGCGCGGCTTGTCGCTGATCTACCTGCCTTATTCCGGCTTCTCGGCGACCAGCCTGATCATCTTCGCCGTGCTCTACGGGCTTGACTGGATTGCCACCGTGCCGCCGACGCTCAGGCTCGCCAACGAAGCCTTCGGCGATCGCAGCGGGCCGATCGTGTTCGGCTGGATCGTTGCCGGCCACCAGGTGGGCGCGGCGGCCGCCGCCGCCTTCGGCGGCACGATGCGCGAGCTGCAGGGCAATTACGAGCTGGCCTTCCTGATCGCCGGCATGACGGGCATCGCGGCGGCCTGTATCTCGCTGCTGATCAATACCGACCGACCGGCTTTCGAGCCGGAGCCGCAGGCGGCTTGAGGGCGCCGCTTCCCTTTCTCCCCTTGTGGGAGAAGGTGTCGCCGAAGGCGACGGATGAGGGGTGTTCCAGGGAAAGCTGGTGTCTCGTTCCGATGAAACGCCAACGTCTCACTCCGCTGGAACACCCCTCATCGGCGCTGCGCGCCGAGCCACCTTCTCCCACAAGGGGAGAAGGAAAGCGCTGCACTGTTATCAAAACTTCATGGTTCCGATATGCGCCTGAAACATTGAGGCGAGAGCTTGGCGGTCCCGTTCAACGCCATCCGGAGACAGCCATGAACAAGCTCTCATTGACCCGCCGCGCTTTCGTCACCTCGGCCAGCGCCTTCGGCCTTGTCGGCGCCTCCGGTCTGGCGCTGCCCTATTATTCCCGCGCCAATCAGCGCCCAGCCTTCACGCATGGCGTCCAGTCCGGCGACGTCGACGCGACGTCCGGCATGGTGTGGACCCGCACCGACAGGCCCGCGCGCGTGATGTATGAAGTGTCGACCACCGAAAGCTTCGCCAATGCCACGCGGCTGGCTCCGCTCGATACCTCGCCGGCCAGCGACTATACGGTGAAGCGGCTGCTGACCGATCTCGCCTCGGACCAGGACATCTTCTACCGCATGACTGCCGCCGACCTCTCCGACATCAATGCCGTCTCCGAGCCGATCGTCGGCCGCTTCCGCACCGCGCCGTCGTCGAAGCGCGACGTGCGCTTCGCCTGGTCGGGCGATACCGCCGGCCAGGGCTGGGGCATCGACGAGACCGGCATGAAGACCTACTCGACCATCGCCAAGCACACGCCGGACTTCTTCCTGCATTCGGGCGATACGATCTATGCCGACGGCGCGCTGAAGGACGAGGTCGACCTGCCCGGCGGCGGCAAGTGGAAGAACGTCGTCATGCTCGACGGCAAGCGCAAGGTCGCCGAGACGCTGGACGAATACCGCGACCAGTGGAAGTACAACATGATGGACAAGCATGTGCTTGCCCTCTCCGCCATCTGCCCGACCTTCTACCAGTGGGACGACCACGAGGTGCTGAACAACTGGTCGGACTCGAAGGACCTCAGCAAGGACGACCGGTACAAAGAGAAATCCATCCATGTGCTGGCGGCACGCGCCGCGCGCGCTTTCCATGAGATGACCACCATCCGCTACGAGCCGGCCGAGCCGGGCCGCGTCTACCGCAAGATCTCACACGGGCCGCTGCTCGACGTGTTCTTCCTCGACATGCGCTCCTATCGCGGCCCCAACGGCGCCAATCTGGACGAAACGCTGACGCCGAAGTCGCGCATGATCGGCGAGGAGCAGTCCAAATGGCTGAAGCGCGAGCTGGCCAATTCCAGGGCGACCTGGAAGATCATCGCCGCCGATATGCCGCTCAGCCTGGTCGTCTGGGACGACGCGGCAAAGAAGGTCGGCTTCGAGGCGGTGTCGAACAACGACAACGGCAAGCCGAAGGGCCGCGAGCTTGAATTCGCCGATGTGCTGCGCTTCATCAAGAATGCCGGCATCACCAACACGGTTTGGCTCACCGCCGACGTGCATTACACTGCGGCGCATTACTACAATCCCGACAAGGCGCAGTTCCAGGATTTCAACCCGTTCTGGGAATTCGTCTCAGGCCCGATCCATGCCGGCACGTTCGGCCCCAACGACCTCGACATGACCTTTGGGCCCGAGCTGAAGTTCATCAAGGCGCCGACCGCCGAGCAGGGTCAGAACCTGCCGCCGTCGGCCGGCCTGCAGTTCTTCGGGCTGGTCGACATTTCCGGCGCGACCGAGCAGCTCACGGTGCGGCTGATGGATCGCGACGACAATGAGCTTTACAAGGTGACGTTGGATCCGGTGCGGTCGGCTTGAGGTGATCGAGAAATCGGCAAGGTTGGCGGGACAGCGCCCCCCTCTGGCCTGCCGGCCATCTCCCCCACTTGGGGGGAGATCAGCAGTTTCGGCGCCTCGCTCCTTTTGCAAGGTCGGCGATTGGCGAAAGCAAGCATGACAGCCAATCTCCCCCCATGTGGGGGAGATGCCCGGCAGGGCAGAGGGGGGCGTGAAGGATCGCTACGTTTGCCGCGTTATTGCGGGCGTCAATCCGGGTAACAAGCCCGCGGAACGTTCGGCCAGACCGCCGTGTCGCAATTGGCGTCCTTCTGGCGCTGCTTGAAGGCGGCGCTGACCGGGCCGGTGACGATCGGGTCGACGCCGTCGGGCGCGTCGGCGAACATCTGCTGCGCGGTCCTGGCGTCGGGCGGCTGGATGGAACCGCTCTCCCGCAGAGCCGTCGCCGATTGCGCAACACCGGCCGCAAGCAGCAACCCAAGCGCCGCCCACGCCAAAACCGGACGCAATCTGGACATCTGATCGGTCATGAACATCGAACTGCCCGGCCCCTCAAAGGTTCCGCCTTGGTTAACAGAATCATTTCACACCAAGACGTTTAAGAATCAGTGACCATGTATTTGGGGAAGGGCCTCCCCTTTCGCAATTGCGAAAAACCCTGTATGAGCCGCGCAACCGAAAAAGGCGACGCTTCTTAAGCCTGCTGCCTGCAACGTTCCCGAGACCAGACAAAATGAACCTCCGCAACATCGCGATCATCGCGCACGTCGACCATGGCAAAACCACGCTTGTCGACCAGCTCCTGAAACAGTCCGGCGCCTTCCGCGACAACCAGCGCGTCGCCGAGCGCGCCATGGATTCCAACGACCTCGAAAAAGAGCGCGGCATCACCATCTTGGCCAAGGCGACCTCGGTCGACTGGAAGGGCACCCGCATCAACATCGTCGACACGCCCGGACACGCCGATTTCGGCGGCGAGGTGGAACGCATCCTGTCGATGGTGGATTCCGCGATCGTGCTCGTCGACGCCGCCGAAGGCCCGATGCCGCAGACCAAGTTCGTCGTCGGCAAGGCACTGAAAGTGGGCCTGCGCCCCATCGTCGTCATCAACAAGATCGACCGTCCGGATGCCCGCCATGTCGAGGTGGTGAACGAGGTGTTCGACCTCTTCGCCGCGCTCGACGCCACCGACGAGCAGCTCGATTTCCCGATCCTCTACGGTTCGGGCCGGGATGGCTGGGTGTCGGAAAATCCAGAAGGTCCGAAGGACCAGGGTCTCGCGCCGCTGTTCGACCTCGTGGTCAGGCATGTGCCGGCGCCGACGGTCCATCCCGGCCCGTTCCGCATGATCGGCACCATTCTCGAGGCCAACCCGTTCCTCGGCCGCATCATCACCGGCCGTATCGAATCCGGCACGCTGAAGCCCAACCAGGCGGTCAAGGTCCTGCATCACGACGGCACGCAGATCGAGGCCGGGCGCATCTCGAAAATCCTCGCCTTCCGCGGCCTCGAGCGCCAGCCGATCGAGGAAGCACAGGCGGGAGACATCGTCGCCATCGCCGGCCTGTCGAAGGGCACCGTCGCCGACACGTTCTGCGACCCGGCGGTGAACGAGCCGCTGCATGCGCAGCCGATCGACCCGCCGACGGTCACCATGTCCTTCCTCGTCAATGACAGCCCGCTTGCCGGCACCGAGGGCGACAAGGTGACCAGCCGCGTCATCCGCGACCGCCTGCTGCGCGAGGCCGAAGGCAATGTCGCGCTGAAGATCGAGGAATCGGCGGAAAAAGACTCGTTCTTCGTGTCCGGCCGCGGCGAATTGCAGCTCGCGGTGCTGATCGAGACGATGCGCCGCGAGGGTTTCGAGCTTGCCGTTTCGCGTCCGCGCGTCGTCATGCAGAAGGGCGAGGACGGCCAGCTGCTCGAGCCGGTCGAGGAGGTCGTCATCGACGTCGACGAGGAGCATGCCGGCGTCGTCGTGCAGAAGATGTCGGAGCGCAAGGCCGAGATGGTCGAGCTGCGTCCTTCCGGCGGCAACCGCCAACGTCTTGTCTTCCATGCGCCGACGCGCGGCCTGATCGGCTACCAGTCGGAGCTGTTGACCGACACGCGCGGCACCGCGGTGATGAACCGGCTGTTCTTCGCCTATGAGCCTTACAAGGGCGAGTTGCCGGGCCGCACCAATGGCGTGCTGATCTCCAACGAGCAGGGCGAATCCGTCGCCTACGCCATGTGGAACCTGGAAGACCGCGGCCCGATGATCATCGATCCGGGCGTCAAGGTCTATCAGGGCATGATCATCGGCATCCACTCCAGAGACAACGACCTGGAGGTGAACGTGCTCAAGGGCAAGAAGCTCACCAACATCCGCGCCGCCGGCAAGGACGAGGCGGTGAAGCTGACCCCGCCGATCCGCATGACGCTGGAGCGGGCGCTGGCCTGGATCCAGGACGACGAGCTGGTCGAGGTGACGCCGAAGACCATCCGGCTCAGGAAGCTCTATCTCGACCCGAACGAACGCAAGCGTTTCGAGAAGGCCGCCAAGGTGATGGGCGCGGCGTAGGGTTTCCGGCCAGGGGTTCAAAGAGGGAGCATCCGCTCCCTCTTTTCGTTTCAGCGGTACGCGGCCGACAGGATATTGTTGCAGTCAGCTTCGCCGTTGAGATCGATGCGCACCGCCAAGCCATCGCGAACCGGCTTGCGCAAGGCCCTGGCGCCGTCAGGTTCGACGGTCAGTCGCCTTCGTTCGTCCAAGGCTTGAAGCCTTGATCGCGAAAGGGCGAGCTCACCGGCAAGCAGGCGATCCAGCCGCAGGGATGTCACGGCGTCGAGCCGAAGTTCAAGCGAAAGTGCCGTCGCACTTGCCGGCCTGCCGTCCGGCAAATCTTTTCGGACTGTGACGTCGGGAAATTCCTCGATCCGGCCGATCCGGCCCTTGAGCGCCACGGCATCAAACGCATGGCGTCGCACCAGCGCCGGCTCGTTGCCTTCGAACGTCGCAAGCAGCGCCGGCTCGATGTCGCGCCGGTTGCAGCGCTCCAGGATCGTTCGGTTCCAGGAATTGTCACAGTCGACGCAACGATAGATCAGCCAAATGTCGATGCGCTTGCCGTTGGCGTTGACGCGGAATTTTTCGCCGCATCGATAAGGTTTCACGCCGCCGCAGCGGTTGCAGTTGATGAGAGGTCGTGGCGCAATTGCGGGCTCGATCGTCCAGCGGACGCGCAAGGTAGACATGCCGGTAGGCCCTTCCCGTTGGGAAGTCCGTCAGGCCGGCGATGTCGAGTTGCCCGTGCGGGCACGGCGTGGCGAAACACTGCGTTGGTGGTACAGGCGTCGGTGCGGCATGCGCACGACAGCAGCTCAGCAATGCCAAACCGGTCTCGAACCGCCGCCTGAAGAACACATGAGGTTGAGCAGACGTGCCAGTGGCTGCGCCTGCGGTGCATTCCGGGGAGTTGACGAGACCGGCGGTTATTGAGGCAAAGTGATGCTCGAAAATGATGTCGGGCGGGTCTTCTAGCTAAGGCTGAAGGGGGCGGCAAGAGCAGCAATAGCCGGCGTTGGCAGCTATTGTCTCCTTGCTCAACACTCGCGTCTGCTGGGGCGTGCCAAATCCAATCCGATCGGCTATCTTTTCTTTCTATACCACAGGAGCGCCCCCATGCATCTTGCCTCGCTGCTGATCTTCGCCGCCGCTCTTTTCGTCGCCGCCGGCTCGCCCGGTCCGTCGATCGCAGCGCTGGTGGCGCGGGTGATCTCGAAAGGGTTTCGCGATGTCTTCCCGTTCCTGCTGGCGATGTGGATCGGCGAGGCTATCTGGCTGTCGCTGGCCGTGTTCGGGCTGGCCGTGGTGGCGCAGACCTTCCACTACGCCTTCGTCGTCGTGAAGTGGATTGGCGTGGCCTACCTTGCGTACCTGGCGTTCAAGATGTGGATGGCGCCGGTCGAGGCCAAGGAAGGCGAGATGCCGCGCGAGGATTCGGCCCTGAAACTGTTCTTTGCCGGCATGGCGGTGACATTAGGCAATCCCAAGATCATGATGTTCTATCTGGCGCTGCTGCCCACCATCATCGACCTTGCCTCGGTCAGCGTTGTCGGCTGGGTCGAGCTGACGCTGACCATGGCCGTGGTCCTGGTGGTCATCGACCTTGCCTGGGTGCTGGCCGCTTCGCAGGCACGCCGGCTGCTCAAGAGCAAGCGCGCCATGAAGATCGCCAACCGCGTCAGCGCCACGACGATGGCGGGCGCCGCCGCTGCAATCGCGGCGCGCTGACCCAGGCTTTCCAGGCGAAGCCTACCGCGCCATGGCGTGATATTCGGGGTTGGGCCGCATGTCGACCGCGGCGGCCACGCGGTTCGACATGTTGAAGAAGGCGGCGGTCGAGGCGATGTCCCAGATGTCGCGATCCGAAAAGCCGGCCTGGCGCAAAGCGGCGCGGTCGGCCTCGACGATTTTAGCCGGCTCTTCGGTCAGCTTGACCGCGAATTCCAGCATGACGCGCTGGCGGTCCGACAGGTCGGCGGCGCGGAAATTCATCACCATCATCTCGCCCAGCGCCGGCTCGCCCGACAGCTGGCGCACCGCCGCGCCATGGGCGGTCAGGCAGTAGAAGCAGTGGTTGATCGAGGATACGACCACGGCGATCATCTCGCGCTCCAGCTTCGACAGGCCGGACTCGCCCAGCATCAGGTCGTTGTACATGTCTGTGAAGGCGCGCAGCTTCTTCTCGTCGAAGGCGTAGGCGAGAAGCACGTTGGGCACGAGGCCGAGCTTCTCCCGGCATTTGTCGAAATAGGCTTTCGTCGCTTCGCTGAGCTCCGCCTGGACAAGGTCAAGCGCGGTAATCCTGTCAGTCATGGGTCGTTCTCCCTGCAAGGCGACGGCATCGGTTCGAATTTTTTAATGCGTCGTCAAACCTTTGTCGCGAAACGGCGGTCATCTGCTACGATAGCCGCAAAAGCATACGACGGGAGGGACTAAGCGTCATGGCCAGCGTTAAATCCAAGCCGAAGAAAAAAGCCGTCGCGAAAGCGGAGGAGAAATCGGCAAGGCTTGTCGACCATTTGCTGGCGCGGGCGCCCGCCGAGGACGTCGCGGCCTATGACGCGGCCGATCTGGAGCGCGCCGGCGAACTCGCCGCCCAAGCGGTCGCCAGGCACAGGAAGGGCGAAAGCGTCGTCGCTGTCGAGGCGGATTCGGGCGTTGCCTGCGGCGGCCGGCCGGTCACGGTCATCACCGTCGTCAACGACAACATGCCGTTCCTGTTCGATTCCATCCTCGGCGAGATCACCGAGATCAGCGGCGAGCCGACGCTGGTCACCCATCCTATCGTGACCGTACGCCACGGCAAGAACGGCGTGGTCGAGATGCTTGGCGATGGCGGCAAGGAGGATGACGAGCACGACCGGCTGAGCGTCGTCCATGTGCATATCCCGCGGCTGAGCGCCGACCAGTCGAAGAACCTCACCGAGCGGCTGCGCAAGACGCTTTCGCAGGTCCGCGCCGCCGTCGTCGACTGGAAGCGCATGCTCGCCCGCCTCGACCAGGCGATTTCCGAATTCCGCTATTCGGCCGTGCCGCTCGACAAGAAGAGCGTCGCCGAGGCGATCGCCTTTCTCGAATGGCTGCGCGACGACAACTTCACCTTCCTCGGCATGCGCGAGTTCAAATATATCGGCGGCGAGGAAAGCGGCAATCTCGAGCGCGCCGAGAAGCCCGGCCTCGGTATCCTGTCCGATCCCGATGTGCTGGTGCTGAGACGCGGCACCGAGGCGGTGACGACGACGCCGGAGATCCGCGCCTTCCTGCATGGGCCGGAGCCGCTGATCGTCACCAAGGCCAACGCCAAGTCGTCGGTGCATCGGCGCATCTATCTCGACTACATCGGCGTCAAGACCTACACGTCCAAAGGCGCGCTGGCGGGCGAATTGCGCATCGTCGGCCTGTTCACCTCGACCGCCTACACGCGCTCGGTGATGAAGATCCCCTATCTGCGCTCGAAGGCGGAGACCATCATCGCCAAGTCCGGCTTCAATCCGAACGACCATTCGGGCAAGGCGCTGATCAACGTGCTGGAGAGCTATCCGCGCGACGAGCTCTTCCAGGTTCCCGTGCCCATCCTGCGCAAACATGCCACCGCCATCCTTGGGCTCATCGAGCGGCCGCGCGTCAGGGCGCTGGTGCGCGCCGACCAGTTCGACCGTTTCGTCTCGATCCTCGTCTTCGTGCCGCGCGACCGCTATGACAGCGTCGTGCGCGAGAAGATCGGCGCGTATCTCAAGACCGTGTTCGAGGGCCGGCTGTCGGCCTATTACCCGGCCTTCCCGGAAGGCGGGCTGGCGCGCGTGCATTTCATCATCGGCCGTTCCGGCGGCAAGACGCCGAAGGTCGAGCAGTCGACGATCGAGGCGGCGATCCGCGACATCGTTCGGACCTGGGAGGATGCGCTGTCCGAAGCCGCCGAGGCGGCCGGCAGCGATCCGGCGCTGAAGGCGATCGCGGCGCGGTTCCCCGAAAGCTATCGCGATACCTTCTCCGCCGCTGTGGCGCTTGCCGATGCCGGGCGCATCGCCAGGATCGGCGCCGACAACCCGATCGCTATCGATTACTACCGCCATGCCGACCAGAAGCCGCACCAGGCGGCTTTGAAGATCTACCATTTCGGCAGCCCGGTGGCGCTGTCGCGGCGCGTGCCGGTGCTGGAGAATATCGGCTTCCGCGTCATCAGCGAGCGCACCTTCGAGGTCGGCGACGATCCCGCGAGCAAGGTCTTCATCCACGACATGGAACTGGAGAACAGCTACGGAAAACCGATCGATCTTACCGATGGCGGAGCGCTGTTCGAGGACGCGTTCCTGTCGGTCTGGCGCGGGGATGTCGACAATGACGGCTATAACGGCCTGGCGCAGACCGCCGGCCTGTGGTCGGGCGAGATCACCATCCTGCGTGCCTATGGCCGCTACCTGCAGCAGGCCGGCATTCCGCAGAGCCAGGATTTCATCGCCGCCGCGCTCAATCGCTATCCGGAGATCGCGCGGGGCCTGCATGAACTGTTCGTCGCCCGGCTCGGGCCGACGGCGGAGGGCGACGGCGCGGTCGCCGCCAAGCACCTCAAGGCCAAGATCAAGGATGCGCTGGAGGAGGTGCCCAATATCGATGACGACACCATCATCCGCCGTTATCTCAACCTGATCGAAGCCTCGCTCCGCACCAATCATTTCGTGGCCGATACGAAAGCGAAGGGGCAGTCGCTGGCGATCAAGCTCGACTCGCAGGCGGTCGAAGGACTGCCGGCGCCACGGCCCTGGCGCGAGATCTTCGTCTACGGCTCGGAGGTCGAGGGCGTGCATCTGCGCTTCGGCCCGGTGGCGCGCGGGGGGCTGCGCTGGTCGGACCGCGCCCAGGACTATCGCACGGAGGTGCTGGGACTGGTCAAGGCGCAGCAGGTCAAGAACGCGGTCATCGTGCCGGTCGGCGCCAAGGGCGGTTTCTACCCCAAGAAGCTGCCGATGAGCGCCGGGCGCGACGCCATCTTCGAGGCCGGCACGTCGGCCTACAAGAATTTCGTCTCCAGCCTGCTTTCGATCACCGACAATATCGGCGTCGACGGCGTCATCCCGCCGGCCGGCGTGGTGCGGCGCGATACCGACGATCCCTATTTCGTCGTGGCCGCCGACAAAGGCACCGCGACCTTCTCCGACACCGCCAACGCGATTTCCGAGAAGCACCATTTCTGGTTGGACGACGCCTTCGCCAGCGGCGGTTCGGCGGGCTACGACCACAAGAAGATGGGCATCACCGCCAAGGGTGCCTGGGAAGCGGTGAAGCGGCATTTCCGCGAGATGAACCGCGATATCCAGACCTCGCCCTTCACCGTCGTCGGCGTCGGCGACATGTCGGGCGACGTCTTCGGCAACGGCATGCTGTTGTCGCCGCAGACCAGGCTGATCGCCGCCTTCGACCATCGCGACATCTTCATCGACCCCGATCCCGACATGGCGGCGTCGATGGCCGAGCGCCAGCGCATGTTCGCGCTGCCGCGCTCGTCCTGGCAGGATTATGACAAGTCGAAGCTGTCGGAAGGCGGCGTCATCGTCTCGCGCAACCAGAAATCGATCACGCTGCCGGCGGCGGCCGCTGCCGCGATCGGGCTCGCCAAGACGACGGCGACGCCGGTCGAGATCATGAATGCCATCCTCAAGGCGCCGGTCGACCTTCTGTGGTTCGGCGGCATCGGCACCTATGTGCGGGCTTCCGGCGAAAGCAATCAGGATGTCGGCGACCGTGCCAACGACGCCATCCGCGTCACCGCGCTCGATGTCCGTGCGAAGGTCATCGGCGAGGGCGCCAATCTCGGCGTCACGCAGCGGGCGCGCATCGAGTTCGGCATGAACGGCGGCCGCTGCAATTCCGACGCCATCGACAATTCGGGCGGCGTCAACTGCTCCGACGTCGAGGTCAACATCAAGATCGCGCTGGCGTCGGCCATGCGCAAGGGTTCGCTGGCGCGGCCGGCGCGCAACAAGCTGCTGGCCGAAATGACCGACGAGGTGAGCGCGCTGGTGCTCTCCAACAACTACCAGCAGACGCTGGCGCTGTCGCTCGCGCGCAAGCGGGGGCTGGCCGACATCGCGCACCAGGCGCGTTTCATGACGGCGCTGGAGGCGCGCGGCCTGCTCGACCGGGCGGTCGAAACGCTGCCTTCGCCGGCGGCGCTCGCCGAACGCGAGGCGCGCGGCGAGCCGCTGACCAGGGCCGAGCTCGGCGTGTTGCTAGCCTATGCCAAGATCGTGCTGTTCTCCGACATCGTCGCCAGCGACGTGCCGGACGATCCGCATTTCGACCGCGACCTGATGGCCTATTTCCCGGAGCGCATGGCCAAGAAATTCGCCGGCGAGATCCGCGACCACCGGCTGCGCCGCGAGATCATCGCCCGCGTCGTCGCCAACGACCTCGTCAATCGCGGCGGTCCGTCCTTCGTCAACCGGCTTCAGGAATCGACGGGCCGTACGGCGGCCGATGTCGTGCGCACCTTCACCGTGGTGCGCGACGGCTTCGCGCTGCCGGCGCTCTATCGCGAGATCGACGCGCTCGACAACCAGATCGACGGCCAGATCCAGCTCGATCTTTACCAGTCGGTTAGCCGGCTTATCTTCATGACCAGCGGCTGGTATCTGAAGAATGAAGCGAGCTCCGCGCCGCTCGGCCAGCGCATCGCCGAATTGCAGGAAGCCCGCAAGGCGCTCGAGCCGAAGCTGGTGTCGCTGCTGCCGGCCTTCTCGCGCGAGCGCATCGAGGAGCGGCGGCACGGCCTGTTCAAGGGAGGCGCACCGGAAAAGCTCGCCGGTCAGCTCGCCCTGACCGAGGTGGCCGAACTGATCCCGGACATCGCGCTTGCCGCGCGCACCGCCAATGCCGACATCGTCAGCGCGGCCAAGGCCTTCTTCGCAGTCAGCGACGCCTTCCGCATCCCGCGCGTCGAGGAAGCGGCGCGCTCGATCATGCCGCCGGACTATTACGACCAGCTGGCGCTGTCGCGCGCGGCCGACACGATCGGCGTGGCGCGCCGCGGCATCGCGGTGGCGGCGCTGACCGCGCACGGGACGGCAGCGGATCCGGTCGCGGCCTGGCTCGAAGCCGGCGGCGAGCGCGTCGCGCGCATCCGCGAGCGGCTGCAGGCGCTCACCGAAGGCGGCGACATCACTGTGTCGCGGCTCTCGGTGGCGTCCGGCCTGATGAGCGACCTGACGGGGATGTGAGCAAGGCTGGTTCCTCGCCCCAGCCAAAGCGGCTGGTGTTTGACGATAGCGTGCATGGCAGCTTGGCGCGTGGATTGCCTAATGCAGCGCTGGTCGACCCCCACTCCGTCTCGGCTTCGCCGAGCCACCTTGTATCTACACGAGAGAGATTTCGTGGGATTGAAGCGGTTGAGCCAAGGTCCGGCCGGCCAGCCGGACCTTGGCTTGGCGAAGTCGCCCGTACCACCTGAGGTTACAGCCGCGGGAGAGCTTGGGATCTTCGCCTTCGTCACGCACGACCGAACAGTCGCTTGGTTCCAACCGTACGTACAAGGCAGGTTACCGTGAACAGGATCATTTGTGGAGTTGATGTTTCCAAGGATTGGCTGGACGCGCATGTCTGGCCGAGTGGGGCGATAGAGCGCTTCGCCAACGATGCAACGGGGATCGCAGCTCTTTGGCTGTTCTGTCGCAGCCACGGCGCGGCCGTTGCGGTGATGGAGGCATCGGGCGGCTATGAGCGGCTTGGCTTCATGCTTTTGTGGGCGCACGGCATGCCATGCGCCCTGGTCAATGCCAGAAGCGTGCGGCGCTTTGCCGAGGCGATGGGCTATCTGGAGAAGACCGACCGGATCGACGCTGCTGTCATTGCCCATTATGGCGCAGTCAAGAAGACGGCTCCGACCCCACCGCCCAGTAATTCCCAGCAGCGCCTTGCTGCGCTGGTTGGGCGGCTTTGCCAGGTTGTCGGCGATGCCACCATCAACAAACAGCGCAAAAGCGCCGCACGCGATGCCGAGGTATGCGCCAGCATCGAGGCCATGCTGGCCTTCCTCAAGCGCGAAGAGCGGCGTCTGGAAGGCGAGATCGCCTCGATGATCGACGACGATCCACTGTGGGCCAAGCTGGGGTCGGCCTTTCGTTCGCTCAAGGGTGTGGCTGGCCGCACTGTTGCCCGCCTGATGGCCGAGCTGCCCGAGATCGGCCTCATCTCCAACAAGGCCATCACCAAGCTGGCGGGCCTCGCCCCTATCGCCAACGACAGCGGCAGGCGCGCCGGCAACAGGCATGTGCGCGGCGGACGAGCCGGACCGCGTGGCATCCTCTTTGTCGTCGCGGCCATCGTCGCCAAGTTCGATCCGCATCTCAAAGCGTTCGCTCAACGGTTGCAGCAGGCGGGAAAGCCCAAAATGCTCATCCGCATCGCACTCGCCAGAAAACTTCTCGTCATCCTCAACGCAAAAGCACGCGACGCGAGAACCGAGTTCGCAAATGCAACTTGACACGCCAGATAGTCGCTCTCCCCCGATCGACGGGGGAGAGGAAAGGCGCCAAGCCTTTTGCCGTCAACGCTCGTCCAGCAAGGCGCCCTTCCTTTCCCTCCGGAGGGGGGAAAGGTGGCGCTGCGAAGCAGCGACGGATTGGGGGAACCACATGGCAATCTAGCCGAAGCCCGGTCAGTCAGCGCCAGTCACAGAAGATGTGTGCACCCCTAGCCATTGCGTGGGGCGAGGAACCCAGGCGAACCGGCGGCGCTTGTTCATTTGCATCGCTGCCTGAAAACATGCAGACATGGCGCCCGGCGCGAGCGATGCCAGGGGAGAAAGCATGGCGGCAGTAGAGACAGTGCAGCGGGCATCGGGGCGCGGCATCTGGGGATGGATGTTCTTCGACTGGGCGGCGCAGCCTTTCTTCACCGTCGTCACCACCTTCATCTTCGGGCCCTATTTCGTCTCGCGTATGGCGAGCGACCCGACCGCCGGGCAGGCGGCCTGGGGCTACGGCATCGCCGCGGCCGGCCTGGTCATCGCGGTGCTGTCGCCGGTGCTCGGCTCGATCGCCGACCAGACCGGTCCTCGCAAGCCGTGGATCGCCTTCTTCGCGACGATCAAGATCGCCAGCCTCACCTTGCTGTGGTTCGCCGCGCCCGGCTCGAACCTCTTCCTGGTCGTGCTGTTGTTCTCGCTGGCCTCGGTGGCGGCCGAGTTCTCGACCGTGTTCAACGATTCCATGATGCCGCGGCTGGTGCCGAAGGAAGAGATCGGCCGGATCTCCAACGTCGCCTGGGGGCTCGGTTATCTCGGCGGCATGGTGGCGTTGATCTTCGTGGTGCTGTTCCTCGCCGGCAATCTCGAAACCGGCAAGACGCTCATCGGCCTCGACCCGCTGTTCGGGCTCGACCCGAAGCTGGGCGAGGACGCGCGTTTCACCGGGCCGATGTCGGCGGGCTGGTATTTCCTGTTCATCCTGCCGATGTTCTTCTTCACGCCCGACGCCACCAAGGGAATCCCGATCGGGCCGGCGGTGCGCGAGGGCCTGTCGGAGCTGAAGTCGACGCTTGCCGAGGTCCGCCAGCGCAGCGGCATCCTGCGCTTCCTCCTGGCCCGCATGATCTATCAGGACGGCGTCAACGCGCTGCTGGCGCTCGGCGGCACCTTCGCGGCCGGCATGTTCCATTGGTCGATCACCGAAATCGGCCTGTTCGGCATCATCCTCAACATCGTCGCCATCTTCGGCTGCTGGATCGCGGCGCGGCTGGATACCGCGCTCGGCTCCAAGGCGGTGGTGATGATTTCGCTGGTGATGCTGTCGGTCGCCACCATCGGCGTCGTCTCGACCGGGCCGGGTTTCACGCTGCTCGGCCTGATCCCGCTGCCGACAACCGATTCCGGCGGCCTGTTCGGCACCGCTGCTGAAAAAGCCTACATCCTCTATGGGCTGCTGATCGGCCTTGCCTTCGGCCCGGTGCAGGCCTCGTCGCGCTCCTACATGGCGCGCAGCGTGACCGCCGCCGAGTCGGGCCGCTATTTCGGCATCTACGCGCTGGCCGGCCGGGCGACCAGCTTCCTGGCGCCGTTCATGGTGGCGAGCATCACCACCATGAGCGATTCGCCGCGGCTCGGTATGGCGGCGATCATCCTGTTCCTCGGCATCGGCATGGCGATCCTGGCGGGGACGCCCTATCCAGCGGACAAGCCGAAGGGGTAGCGCGGCGTTTCCTTCTCCCCTTGTGGGAGAAGGTGGCTCGGCGCGCAGCGCCGAGACGGATGAGGGGTGTTCCAGCTTGGCGAACACGCTCGTCCGGAGCGATCATCGTCAACGTCTCATTCCCTGGAACACCCCTCATCCGTCGCCTTCGGCGACACCTTCTCCCACAAGGGGAGAAGGAAGACGGCGCTAATGCCTGAAATGCCTCACGCCGGTGAACACCATGGCGATGCCGTGCTCGTCGGCTGCGGCGATGACATCGTCGTCGCGCATCGAGCCGCCGGGCTGGATGACGGCGGTGGCGCCAGCCTCGATCGCCGACAAGAGCCCGTCGGCGAAGGGGAAGAAGGCGTCGGAGGCGACGACCGAACCCTTGGTCAACGGTTCGCCGAGACCGGCGGCTTCCGCCGCGTCCAGCGCCTTGCGGGCGGCGATGCGCGAGGAATCGACACGGCTCATCTGGCCGGCGCCGATGCCGACCGTGGCGCCATCCTTCGCATAGACGATGGCGTTGGACTTGACGTGCTTGGCGACGCGGAAGGCGAATTTGAGGTCGGCCAGTTCGGCTGGCGTCGGCGCGCGCCTGGTCACCACCTTGAGTTCGAGGTCGTCGACGACGGCATTGTCGCGGCTCTGGACAAGCAGCCCGCCGGCGACGGATTTCACCATCGTGCCGGCGGCGCGCGGGTCGGGCAGGCCGCCGGTGACCAGCAGGCGCAAGTTCTTCTTGGCCGCGACGATCGCGGCGGCTTCGTCGGTAGCTTCCGGCGCGATGATCACCTCGGTGAAGGTCTTGACGATCTCCTCCGCCGCCTCGGCGTCGAGGATGCGGTTCATGGCGACGATGCCGCCGAAGGCGGAGACGGGGTCGCAGGCGAGCGCCTTGGCGTAGGCTGCCTTCAGCGACGGGCCTTCCGCGACGCCGCAGGGGTTGGCGTGCTTGATGATGGCGATCGCCGCCGAGCGGGCGGGATCGAACTCGCCGACCAGCTCGAAGGCGGCGTCGGTGTCGTTGATGTTGTTGTAGGAGAGCTGCTTGCCCTGCAGTTGCCTGGCTGTGGCGACGCCCGGCCGCTTGTCGCCCGACAGGTAGAAGCCCGCGCTCTGGTGCGGGTTCTCGCCATAGCGCATCACCTGGTCGAGGCGGCCGCCGAAAGCGCGCCATGTCGGATGCTCGATCTCCAACGCTTCGGCGAACCAGCCGGAGATCGCGGCATCATAAGTCGCGGTGCGGGCAAAGGCCTTGGCGGCCAGCATCTTGCGAAAGTCGAGCGAGAGCGAGCCCAGATTCATCTCCAGCGCGTTGACGACGGAGGCATAGTCGGTCGGGTCGGTGACGATGGCGACATAGGCGTGGTTCTTGGCCGAAGCGCGGATCATGGCCGGGCCGCCGATATCGATGTTCTCGACGATGGAGGCGTAGCCGGCGCCGGAGCGGCGCACCTCCTCGAACGGATAGAGATTGCAGACGACAAGGTCGATCGGCTCTATGCGATGGTCGCGCATGGCCTTCACGTGATCGCTATCGTCGCGGATGCCGAGCAGCGCGCCATGCACGGCCGGATGCAAGGTCTTCACCCGCCCGTCCATGATCTCGGGAAAGCCGGTGAGGTCGGAGACGTCGCGCACCGCAAGGCCCGCCTCGGCGATGGCCTTTGCCGTGCCGCCCGTAGAGACCAATTCGACGCCGGCAGCGGCGAGCGCCTTGGCGAAGTCGACCAAGCCGGTCTTGTCGAAGACCGAAAGCAGCGCGCGGCGCACCGGAACGAGATCGGGCGCCGGAATGTTTTTTGTGGGCACGGCCATGGCGGGCGGCCTTTCAGAGCTGTTGGAAGGGACGTTGGCCGGCCCTAGCATATGAGCCCCGGAAATCAAGTCGATCTGGGATCGGCGCGAAGCTGGGTTTGCCTGCCAGGCTCAGTTGTTTTCGGGGTAGCCGGCGATCTCGGTGCGGGTCAGTTGCCAGTGGACCTCGGCGATTTCCGATGCCTTGAAGGCGAGCACGACCTGCCGGCTG
The DNA here is from genome assembly GCF_016591715.1 of Mesorhizobium sp. J8. Lineage (NCBI taxonomy): Bacteria > Pseudomonadati > Pseudomonadota > Alphaproteobacteria > Hyphomicrobiales > Phyllobacteriaceae > Mesorhizobium > Mesorhizobium sp. J8. The sequence continues at coordinate 6,421,207 of NZ_AP024109.1, read as the reverse complement.
CGGCGCGGGCCGCTCAGGCCGGCAAAATAGATCGATTCCTCGACTTCCGGCACCACTTCGGCGCAGGTGAAGACCCAGCTGTCGCCCTGCGCGGCGGCCAGGGTCAGGCGGTCGTGGTCGTCCTGCAGCAGGCTGATGTCGGGGTGGACGTGGAAGCGCACGGTGACGAAGTCGCGGCCGTTGTTGCGGATCGCGGCGTTGCCCGGGCGCAGGAAACGGTCGCGGCCGGAAAGCACGTTGCCGTTCGAGGTCAGCTTCAGCTCGCGCTCATGCAGGAGGCCGAATTGCTGAACATAGCCGTCATGGCGGGCGACGAAGCCTTGCATGCCCTTCTGGTCGAGGCGCTTGCAGGGCACATGCTGCGGGCCGCCGATCAACGGCGAACCCAACAGGTCGCTGACACGCAGCGAGTGGCTGAAGCGCGCCGACGAGGTGTCGTTGATCGTGGCGGTCGAATGCGCGGCGGTGGCGCGGGCCAGCGGCCGGAATTCCGGGGCGCCGTAAGTGTCGATGCCGGCATTGACGATGAAGTGCTGGCGCCCGGAGGAGAGCTCGAAGGCGAGGCAGCCGGCATGCGCTGCATTGGAGACGTCGACCGGCGGCGGAAGGCCGGTATCGGCGATCACCGTCACGCCGCCCATCGACAGGCGCTCGTAGCCGGAATGCGGCGCGTGCAGCAGTGGCGCGCCGACCGTGTCGTCATGGCGCATGATGGTGGCGATGCGGTCGTGGATGGTGGCGCCCATACCGTTGAAGCGGGCGAGGCTGCCGTCCTGGTGGCGGAAGAAACGCAGCGCCGGCAGCATGCGGTCGATGGCGCCGATCAGCGCCGCCGGCGGTGCCTCGGCCTGGTTGGCATAGGTCTGGCGCAAAGGCAGCAGGTCGGCCAGCAGCTCCAGCACCGCCATCGGCTTGCGCGAGATGTGGCCGCCGTCCGGCAGGATCTGGTGGTCGAGCTCCTCCGCCAGGTTGCGCGTCGCGGCGCGCAGTGCCGAGGCTGGCGCCGGCAGCGACAGCGCCGCGAAGGCAAGCGCGATGCGGGCGCGCAGCCTGGCCTCGCCATCCGGCATCTCGCGCGCCATCGAGCGCAGGTAACGGATCTGGATGGCCAGCGATTTGAGGAACGCGCGATAGAAGGGGAATTCGGCGCCTTGCAGCACCACCGAGGAATGCTGCAGCCAGGCGATCACCCGCTTGGCCGTCGTTCCCGGTTCCCAGGCGACGCCCGAAATCTGGTTGCCGTGCATGGCGATCCAGTCGGTGACCAGCGCCCTCGCATTGGCGGCGGCGAGCTCGGTGCCGGTGGCGCGCATGTGGCGCAGCCAGCGAAAGCCGTGCAGCGATTTTTGCCAGCCGCGGTTGGGCACGTCGAGCTGGAAGGGCGATTTGCCGCCGGTCTCGACCAGATGGCCGGACAGCGGGTAGCGTCCGTAGTAGATCTCCAGCGCGATCTGCGGATCGGCGAGCCGCAGGTCAGGCGGAGCGATCAGGACGCGTTCGGGCGTGCGGCCGGAATAGCGCCAGCGATAGACCGGCCCAGCGCGGAGGCGCCGGCGCGTTTTGCGCCAGAACTCCCTCGCGACAAGCGTCCAAAGACGCGTCGTGCTGCCGGCAACAAGTGCCAATAGCCCTCCTGATGTCCCCATTACCCAAGCACAAGCTTATGCGATTCAAGAACTTATGCGAAGGCGGATTTCGCCGAAGTGAACCACTTCACGCCGCTGTGCCGGTACCGATCCCTAAAAAAGTCAGCAAGTTTTACGAGATAACGCTTCAACCGGCCCGTCTCATCCGCGCGGCGAAGAAACCGTCCAGGCCTGAAATTCCGGGCGATTCCAGCGCCAGGTCGGCAGGTGTCGTGCGCAGTGTGCCCTCCGGCGTCAGGAACGGATCGATGCCGGCGAACTCGCCGGGCCGGATCGGGTCGGCGACCACACTGAGGTCCTCGGCGAGGAAGGCCCGGCAGAGTTCCTCGCCTTCGATCGGGTCGAGCGAGCAGTTGGAGAACACGATCCGTCCTCCGGGCCTGACAAGCGTAACGGCATGAGCGAGCAGGCGGCGCTGGAGGTCGGCAAGCTTTTCGACGTCGGCCATGGTCTTGGTCCATGGCACGTCGGGGTGGCGGCGCACGGTGCCGGTCGAGGAGCAGGGCGCGTCGAGCAGCACGGCGTCGAACAAATGCGCCGGCCGGTAATCCAAGAGGTCGGTCTGGACCAGTTCGGCAGGCAGGCCGAGGCGGTCGAGATTCTGCTTCAGCCGCACCAGCCGGTTCTTCGAGGTGTCGACCGCCGTCACGGTGGCGCCGGCCAGGACAAGTTGCGCCGTCTTGCCGCCGGGAGCGGCGCAAAGGTCGGCGACGCGCTGGCCCCTGATGTCGCCGAACAGGCGCGCCGGCAGGCTGGCGGCCGTGTCCTGCACCCACCAGGCGCCGTCGCCGAAGCCGGGCAGCTCCGTGACATTGGCGGAGAGTTTTTCGACACGCACCGTGCCGGTCGGCAGCACGATGCCGCCCAGGCGCTCGGCCCATAGCGCCGAATCGGATTTTACCGTGAAATCGACCGGCGCCTCGTGCCGGTGCGCCGCAAGGATGGCGCGCGCCTTATCCGCTCCATAGGCGGAGACCAGTCGCCCCGAAAACCATGGTGGCGCCTCGCTGGTCTCGGCAAGCGCCGGTGCAAGCTCGGCGTCCTTGGCGCGTGCCAGCGAACGCAGCACGCCGTTGACGAGGCCGGAGAAGCGCGTGGTGCGCGGATCGGACTTGGCGTGGGTGACAGCAAGGTCGACGGCGGCGCTGTCTGGAACATCGAGGAAGAGGATCTGCGCGGCCGCGACATTGAGTATATGCGAGAGCGCCGTCGCATTGGCCGGCAGCGGCTTTTCCAGCCGTTTCGACAGCAACCCGGCAATGGTCATGCGGTGGCGCAGCGCGGTGACCAGGATGGCGCGCACCAGCGCGCGGTCGCGGCCGTCCAACGCCTTGTATTGCGGGTGGCCATGCTCGTTGTCGGTCAACCCGTCGAGCGGCGTGCGGGCATCGATGACGGCGGCCAGCAGCCGCGCCGCCGCCTTGCGCGCGGCAAGGCCGGCTGTCTCGTCACTGGCCTTGCCTTGCCAATTGCCTGGGCGTTGCGGATTGCCTGGCTGCCCGCGCCTCGGCGGCGTCACGACCAGGGGCCTTTCGACCTGACATTGCGCGGCCCGGTCGGGTTGCGGCCCCAGGGATTGGGCTTCGCTGGCGGCGGCTCGGCCTTCGGGGCGGGATCTGCCGGCTTGCCCCAGGGACCGGCCGGCACCTCATCGGCGGCGGTCCGCGCCGGTGCTTCGCGCCGGGCGGCAGCCGATGCACCGCCCATCGCGCGCGCCATCTCCTGCAGCGCGGCGATACGGTTCTCGGTGCTCGGGTGAGTAGAGAACAGGTTGTCCATGCGCTCGCCATGCAGCGGGTTGATGATGAAAAGATGCGCCATCGCCGGATTGCGCTCGGCATCCTCATTGGGGATCTGCTCCGCCCCGCGCGCGATCTTACTGAGCGCCGAGGCCAGCCACAGCGGATTGCCGCAGATCTCGGCGCCGCGCCGGTCGGCCTCGTATTCGCGCGTGCGGCTCACCGCCATCTGCACGATCATGGCGGCGAAGGGCGCGACCAGCATGGCCACCAGCACGCCGACAAAGCCGAACGGATTGTTGTTCTCCCGGCTGCCGCCGAGGAAGAAGGCGAAATTGCCGAGCATCGAGATGGCGCCGGCGAGCGTCGCCACGATCGTCATGGTCAGCGTATCGCGATGCTGCACATGGGCAAGCTCATGCGCCATGACCGCCGCGACTTCCTCATGGGAGAGGCGCTGGAGCAGGCCGGTGGACGCAGCCACCGCGGCGTTCTCGGGATTGCGGCCGGTGGCGAAGGCATTGGGCTGCGGGTTGTCGATCAGATAGGTCTTCGGCATCGGCAGGCCGGCCTGCTTGGCCAGCGCCCGGACGATCGCGTAATATTCGGGCGCGTTCTTCTCGTCGACCTCGATGGCGCGGTTCATCGACAGCACCATCTTGTCGGCGTTCCAATAGCTGAACAGGTTGGTGCCTGCGGCGATCAGAAGCGCGATGACCATGCCGCCCGAGCCGCCGATCAGATAGCCGACGCCCATGAACAGCGCCGTCATCGCGGCGAGAAGCATGGCGGTGCGAAGCGTGTTCATCGTTTCATCCGTCTGTGGTCGGGGCGAATAGGAGTCGATCGTCTCGATTTCATGGCTATATGATGGGAAACGGTCGCTCCCGTTTCAATCGGCAAGGACTTATCGCATGATCGAAGAGCAAGGCAAAACCGAAGCCGCCGACCAGCCGCAAAAGCAACTGACACCGGAGGCGCGGCGCGCGCTGGCTGAAGCCGAGGCCAGGCGTAAGCTCTACCGCGAAGCGGAAGCGGCGATGCCAAAGGAAATCGGCGGCCGCGGCGGCAAGGAGCCCGGGCGCTACGGCGACTGGGAAGTGAAAGGCCTCACCAGCGACTTCTAGAGCAATTCCAGGAAAATTGTGAGCGGTTTTCCGCCCGGAATTGCCTAAAAACAAGGAGATAGAGCGTTTCACCGTTTCCGTGAAACGGTGAAACACTCTAAGCAACCGCGCGCTCGGGCGCGAGCGCGATCCAGCCACTATCGTCCGTCACAATGCCGATTTCGTCATAGGAACGGATTGTCGGGTGCGGCGTCACGAGCGGGTGTACATGCGTGGCGCTGATCACCATCACCGAGGCGCCGGAAGCCTCGGCCGCCGCGATGCCCGCCGGCGCATCCTCGAAGACCAGGCAGTCGCGCGCCTCGACTCCGAGACGGCCCGCCGCCAGCAGGAAGCAGTCCGGCGCCGGCTTGCCGTGACTCACGTCTTCGGCGGTGACCATCATGGCGGGAACCGGGATGCCGGCCGCCTTGATGCGCAGCAGCGCCAGCTCGCGCGGCGCCGAGGTGACGATCGCCCAGCGCTCCGGCGGCAGCGATTCCAGGAAGGCGACGGCGCCAGGGATAGGGACGATGCCTTCGAGATCGTCGGCTTCGGCCTTGAGCAGCAGATCCGCCTCCGCCAGCGGATCGACGCCCGGAAGCTTCAGCGCGGCGATGGTCTCTCGCGCGCGCCTGCCATGGATCGTCGGCAGGAAGGCCGTGACATCGAGGCCATGCCGGTTCGCCCACGCCGTCCACACTCGCTCCGCCGCCGCGATCGAGTTGAGCACCGTGCCGTCCATGTCGAACAGGAAGGCGGCGAACTTTGAGCCTGTGAACATCGGATTTCCTGGGGAATCGTTTTCGGGGAGGGCGAAACGTGGAACACAGTTTAGACCGGTCATCACCGCCTGAGAAGGCGAGATACCCACCATTTGGATTCCGCGCGGGAACAACCTCCGATTCGTCGCGTTGAACAGGCAGTCTTCCAAAATCACCAAGGGGGAATGCGATGCTGATCCGGCTCGGCTACGAAATCGCCATCGAATGCGAGGCGGTGACGCCGATCATCTCGCTGCTCGACATCCATCCCGAACGGCACGCCGACATCAAGCGGCAGACGCGGGTCCTCACCTCGCCCTCGGTGCCGACCCATACCTATCGCGACCGCCACGGCAACATCTGCCGTCGTTTCACGGCGCCTGCCGGAAGCTTCCGCATCCTTTATGACGCGGCGGTCGAGGACAGCGGCGAGACCGACGAGGTGAACACGCTGGCGCGGGAAACGCCGGTCGCGGAACTGCCGGACGACGTGCTGGTCTATCTGCTCGGCAGCCGCTACTGCGAAACCGACCATCTCAGCAACACCGCCTGGCAGCTTTTCGGCCAGCTGCCGCCCGGCTGGGCGCGCGTCCAGGCGATCGTCGACTATGTCAACAGCCGGCTTTCCTTCGGCTACGGCTATGCGCGCGCCACCCGCACGGCGGCCCAGGCGCATGAGGAACGTGTCGGGGTGTGCCGCGATTTCGCGCATCTGGCGATCACGCTTTGCCGATGCATGAACATTCCGGCGCGCTATGTGAATGGCTATCTCGGCGATATCGGAGTGCCGGCGGACCCGGCGCCGATGGATTTCTCGGCCTGGATGGAAGTTTTCCTGGATGGCAAGTGGTACACGTTCGATCCGCGCCACAACCGGCCGCGCATCGGCCGGGTCGTCATCGCGCGGGGCCGCGACGCCACCGACGTGCCGCTGCTGCACAGTTTCGGTCCGCACCGGCTCAGCCTGTTCAAGGTCTGGACCTACGAGCAGGAAGGCAACCGCTTCAATCCTCCGCATCACGGCGTCGACAGGACAGCCAGCACGCAGATGCTGGCATAGGGCCGGCGCCGCACCTGTTTCATCACGGCTCGTGGCTGCCGCTGGCCCGCTTCGGCACAGCATGATTGTATCGAAGCGGGAACCGCCGCGACAGCCCGCGAGATCATGGTAAGCGCTTCGTGAAGGCCGCCTCGCCAGCGCATTTTCGTTTACTTCCCGTTCACCCACAAATCCGCCGAAAGCCAGCAAAAACAACGGATTAACTGCCTGTTAAGCGTCTTTCGGCGGTCGCTCGCCGGGTCTGGCCGAAATCCTGCAACGCCCTGGCTGAGCGGCGCAGTGCCGCAGACAGTGGAGGCGGAAGGGATGCGGCAGCTCAGAGGTGTCGTTCGTGGGGTGGACGGCTTTACCCGGAATCGCGAAGGCAATTTCACGGTTCTGTTCGGAGCTGCCGCATCGGTCCTCGCGCTGGGGGTGGGATTCGCGGTCAATATCTCGCAGCTCTACAATGCGAGGTCGAGCCTGCAGGGCGTCGTCGACGCGGCTGTGACCTCGACGGCCCGCGATCTCACCCTCGGCGTCATCAAGGATGCCGACGCCACCAAGACGGTGCAGGCATTCCTCGACGCCAACAGCGCGGCCGGCATCCTGCAGGCCAATCAGGTCGTGCTCGACAAGCTTACGGTCAACAGGACGGCCAATACGGTACAGGCGGATGCGCATGTCGATGTCGGCCTCTTTTTCCCGCTGTTCAGCACCGACAACATGCGCCGCGTGACCGCCTCGACCACGGCGCTCTATTCGGACAAGCAGGTCGAGGTGGCGATGATGCTCGACATAACGGGGTCGATGGCCAAGAAAGGCAAGGTCGACAAGATCGGCGATCTGAAAGCAGCGGCGAAAAACGCCGTCCAGACGATGCTTCAGAACCAGGACCCGAAGAACCCTCGCGTCCGAGTGGCGCTTGTGCCCTATGCATCTGCCGTGAACGCCGGCAAGCTGGGGGAAAATGTCTATGTCGAAAACCAAGGAGGCTCGGACCTGCCTCCCGTTGCCGGCAGCACACTTCTGGTCGCCAAGACGAACAGCAAACTGCTGCCGGCTTTCGGCGACTATGTCTCCATCGTCGGCGCGGCGACGCCTCGCCCCGATAATTGCGCCACGGAGCGCAAGGACAAAAGCGGCAATCCGGATTTCAGCGCTGATGGGCCCGACACGGTCCGCACGGACAGGGATGGCAAGAAATATTTTGCCCTGGTCAACCGGGACGATCATCTGAGCGGCTCGGGAATGAACAAGTGCCCTACCGCGGCGGTGATCCCGCTGACCGCCGATTCCGGTGCATTGCTCGATTCGATCGATGACTTCCAGGCGGATGGCTACACGGCCGGCGCGATCGCCGTTCAGTGGACCTATTACATGCTGTCGCCGCAATGGCGCACGGTGATCAAGAATGCCGGCCTGGGCAGCGGCCCCTCGGACAACAATGCGAAAAAGATCGCCAAGGTCGCGATCCTGATGACCGATGGCCAGTTCAACACCGCCTTCGCCGGCGCGGGAGGCAACTACAACAGCCAGGGCAACCTTGCGCGCCGCAATGCTCAAACCTTGTGCGGCAACATGAAAGACGATGGCATCGAGGTTTTCACCATCGGCTTCGATCTGAACGACAAGCACATGTCGGCAACCGAGCGGGACCAGGCGAAAGCGGTGCTGAAGGATTGTTCGTCGAAGGATACCTCCTCCGCCAACAAGCATTATTTCGAAGCGTCCACCGGAGCGGAGTTGGATGCCGCCTTTCAGGAAATCATCCGCAACACTGAAAAGGTCGCGCTGACGCAGTGATTCAAACGGAAAAGGCCGCCGCTTCTTGACGAAGCCGGCGGCCTTCCGTGTTTCCGTCCATGACGCGGCTCCTGGCGGCAGCCCCTCCGGGCTACCTGCCGCGCGTCTCGCGCCTTAACGGGAAGACTGCTTCCCGGAAGTGCAATCCGCAGAGCTCACGTTATGGAAAACGAAATCACTCGACATCGGATCACCTCCTTTCAGTTCGTTGAACACACCCCAATGATGGGGTGCGCCGCAGCAAAAGACAAGAGGGCGACACTCCTGCGATCTCCACACCCCATCCTGTCGGCCGGTGCTCGACATTCCAGCCGTCGGTGGTCACTGATGTCTCGTGGAATTGAAGACCGGGAATGTTGGCTGTACAGACAGACAAATGGGGGACGGGTCGAAGCAACGTTTACTGGCACTTGACGGGCTTCGAGCCTATGCCGCGCTCGCGGTCATCGTCTATCACTCCATCTTGCTGTTCGATCGGGGCCTCATCCAGAGGGTGCTGACAAAGACGTTCTGGGAGGTGGATGCCAGCGATATCTGGGCGAAGGCCTGGCTCTCGACCTTCAACGGCGCGGCGGCCGTGGAGTTGTTCTTCTTACTCAGCGGCTGCGTTCTTATCCGGTCGTTGGATGCGGCCAAGGGTACGTGGTTGTCGGTATCGGCCACTTTTGCGATCAAGCGCGCACTGCGGATCTATCCAGGCTTGATCCCATGCGTTGCCGTGACGGCAGCGGTTGCTCCGTCCGCCCTTTCATGGGGGAACATTGCCGGCAACATGGCGCTGTGGAACTTCAAGGTAGTCGGCCCGAGTTGGACCCTGCAGGTCGAAATGCTTGCCATTCCGCTCCTGCTCATCGTGAGCATGGTGCATCGGAGCTGGGGCATTCGGGGCGTCCTCGCCGTGTTGGCCGTGGCCCTCGTTGCGAGAAAGAACCAGGAGATATTCGTAGCTCCACCGCTTGGCGAATACGGTTATCTGTTCGTTCTGGGCACCATGGTGCCCAGCCGAGCTGGGCGTTTCGCCGCATCGCTGGCGAGACCTGTCGGTTGGATGCCCGTTGTCGTGGCCTTCGTCTTTCTCCGACAATGCCTCGGTGGAATGGACCTGGCGACGGCGGCGCTCGGCTTTGTCTTGTTGGCGCTGCTCTATCACGACGACGCCGCGGCCACGGCGCCTGTGCTCGTGTCCCGGGTGCCGCAATTTCTTGGGAAGGTCAGTTTCGGCATCTACCTTTGGAATGTGCCGTTCCTCCATATGCCATACCTATTGCCGAAAGCGCTGTGGTCCCTTGATGCCGTAACGGCGGGGCTTATCATCTCCGCGGTGATCGTCCCGTTGAGCATCGTGCTCGCGACGCTCAGCTATCGGCTTATCGAAGCGCCCGGCATAGCGATAGGAACGCGTCTGACGAAGCTCGGAGCTTTCGGCTCGCGCCGTCTCTCGGTGCCGGAAGCGGCAAACTGATCTGCCTCGGAACAGGCACGCTCCTGTTTTTCAACTGTCTGGCAGAAATCGCATCGGCGCGCCGATCTCGATCCGCGCCGGCCGGTCGACGGTGCAGTAGACGCCGAGATTGTGGGCGTTGTGGCGCACCAGGTTGCGCAAGATGCCGGGGTCGGCGTCGAAGCCGTCCTGGGCAATGACGGTGAAGCCGCAGCGGCGGCAGGGTTCGGAGACGGTGAGCTCGAGATCGCCGATCGCGAGCTTCCTGCCGATCCATTCCGTTTCGGGAAACGAGCCTTCGACCGGCGCCATGTCGATGACGATGTTGGGTCGGAAGCGGCGCGGATCGGGCGTGCCTTCAGGATGCAGCGCCTTCAGCCTTGCGAGCGAGGCGGTGGTGAGCAGATGGATCGGCGCCTTGGCATAGCGGGCCTCGGTCCGCGGGCCGGCATAGGAGGGCGCCGCATTCTGCGCGCCGAACGGCCGGATCGAGGCGTCGAAGCCGAGAAATGCGGACACCGCGCGGTCGCTTTCAGGATCCGGCGCCGGCAACCAGCCGCCGCCGGGCACCGCGACTTCCAGCCGCCATTCCTTGCTCGTCGGGGCCTTGCTCAGCCGGGTGCGGATCAGCGGCACCTTGTGCCATCTGGCCTCGCGGTCGGGTCTGGCGATCTCGCCGTCGGCAGCATCGACCAGCCCGAACAGCCGGTCGCCGTCGACGGTCCTCAGCCCGACGGTGATGACATCAAGCCGCTCGCCGGCGAGCGAGCTCGCCGGATAGCGCCAGAGTTGGCTGACGGTGCCGAGCTCGCCAGTCATCAGCCCTTCTTGTTCTGCCGGTTGGCGACGAGGTCGTCGACCACGGCCGGATCGGCCAGCGTCGAGGTGTCGCCGAGCGCGCCGAACTCGTCCTCGGCGATCTTGCGCAGGATGCGCCGCATGATCTTGCCCGAACGGGTCTTCGGCAGGCCCGGCGCGAACTGGATCTTGTCGGGCGTGGCGATGGCGCCGATCTCCTTGCGCACATGGGCGATCAGCTCCTTGCGCAGATCCTCGCTCGGTTGGGTGCCGGCCATCAGCGTGACATAGCAGTAGATGCCCTGGCCCTTGATGTCATGCGGGTAGCCGACGACGGCTGCCTCCGACACCTTGTCGTGGCTGACCAGCGCCGATTCCACCTCGGCCGTCCCCATGCGATGGCCGGAGACGTTGATGACGTCGTCGACGCGGCCGGTGATCCAGTAATAGCCGTCGGCGTCGCGGCGGCAGCCGTCGCCGGTGAAATACTTGCCCTTGTAAGTCGAAAAATAGGTCTGCACGAAGCGGTCGTGGTCGCCATAGACGGTGCGCATCTGGCCCGGCCAGGAATCGACGATGCAGAGATTGCCGTCGGCCGCACCCTCCAGCACCTTGCCTTCGCCGTCGACCAGTTGCGGCCGGACGCCGAAGAAGGGTCGCGTGGCGGAGCCGGCCTTGAGGTCGGTGGCGCCCGGCAGCGGCGTGATCATGATGCCGCCGGTCTCGGTCTGCCACCAGGTGTCGACGATCGGCACCTTGGCGTTGCCGACGACGTTGTAATACCATTCCCAGGCTTCCGGATTGATCGGCTCGCCGACCGTGCCCAGCACGCGCAGCGACTTGCGCGAGGTCTTCTTCACGTGGCTGTCGCCGGCGCCCATCAGCGCGCGCAGCGCCGTCGGCGCGGTGTAGAAGATGTTGACCTTGTGCTTGTCGATCACTTCCCAGAAGCGCGACTGCGAGGGGTAGTTCGGCACGCCTTCGAACATCAGCGTCGTGGCGCCGTTGGCCAAGGGTCCGTAGACGATGTAGCTGTGGCCGGTCACCCAGCCGACATCGGCCGTGCACCAGTAGATGTCGCCGTCATGGTAGTCGAACACATACTGGTGCGTCATCGAGACATAAACGAGGTAGCCGCCGGTGGTGTGAAGAACGCCCTTCGGCTTGCCGGTCGAGCCGGAGGTGTAGAGGATGAACAGCGGGTCCTCCGCCTTCATCTTCTCCGGCTTGCAGTCGGCCTTAACGGTCGCGGCCTCCTCATGGTACCAGACGTCGCGTCCAGGCACCCAGCCGGTCTTGCCGCCGGTGCGGCGCACGACCACCACTTTTTCCACCTTGGTGCCTGCCTTGGCGGCGATGTCGATCGCCTTGTCGGTGTTGTCCTTGAGCGGGATCGGCTTGCCGCCGCGCAGGCCCTCGTCGGCGGTGATGACGATGGCCGACTTGCAGTCGTCGATGCGGCCGGCGAGCGCGTCCGGCGAGAAGCCGCCGAAGACGACCGAATGGATGGCGCCGATACGGGTGCAGGCCAGCATCGCATAGGCCGTTTCCGGGATCATCGGCATGTAGATGGTGACGCGGTCGCCCTTCTTGACGCCATGCTTCTTCAAGACATTGGCGAAGCGGCAGACATGCGCATAGAGCTCGTTATAGGTAATCTTGCGGTCGTCGTAAGGATTGTCGCCCTCCCAGATGATCGCGGTCTGGTCGCCGCGCTTCTTCAGGTGCCGGTCGATGCAATTGTAGGAGACGTTGGTCTGGCCGTCCTCGAACCACTTGATCGAGACCTTGCCGTCGAAGGAGGTGTTCTTGACCTTGGTGAAGGGCTTGAACCAGTCGATCCGCTTGCCATGCTTGCCCCAGAACTTGTCCGGGTTCTTCACGCTGTCGGCATACCATTTGAGATAGGTGTCGTTGTCGATCAGCGCGTTCTTCTTCCACGCGGGCTGGACGCGGTGGACATGGACATCGGACATTTTCAGCTTTCCTCCGGGACCGTTCCGCCGGCTTGAAGCGCCGGCGGCATCGCGGCATGCGGCCGCGAATTCGCGGGCATTATTAACAGTTCCGCCGTGACGGCAATATTAGACGTTGGATTCGCGCGTCGGGATGACGCAGGGTCAAGCGCCACTGCTACTAGCACTCCCGCTTCGCGGCTGCTAACCAACTGTTTTAACGACAAAAATTTTGAAGGAGCTCGAAGAAATCCATAGACAGTTAAGCAACCGTGGGCACAATTCGGCGTTGGGAGGAAGGAGAATCAACCAAGGAAACGCAATGCGCGACCATTCCGAAATGGACCTGATGCTCAAGGGATATGGGCTCACCACGGCCAAGATCCTTTACCACTACCCGGACCATCCGCACCTGCTGCAAAGCTTTGTCTGGCAGGATTACGACATAGCTCCGCAATTCCCGGTGCTGATCCGTTTCATCGAGTTCTGGAAGACCAAGCTCGACGGACCGCTGCACTCGGTGACCTATACCCACCACAAGCTGATCGCGCCGAACGAGTGGCGGAAGGTCGATGGGGAGTTTCTGGTGCACTAGGTGTGCCGATATTCAGGTAAGGTCGGCCTGCGAACGACGGCTTCCTGCGCTTCCGGTGCTCACGTACTTGACTACGCTCCGCTCCGGTTCTCGGAAGCCATCTTTCTCGACTCGACCTGACCTGAAACTCGACACACCCACCAGCGGTAGCTCACACCGCCGGTGGGTTCAGCCGTGCAAAGCCTTCCTGGCGCCGATAGGGGAAATACGGATAAGGCGCCGTCACAGCGCTCGCTTCGTCGAGCGCCTTGATCTGCTCCGGCGTCAGCGCCCAGCCGACGGCCCCTAAGTTCTGGCGAAGCTGCTCCTCATTGCGGGCGCCGATGATCACCGACGAGACGGTCGGCCGCTGCAGGAGCCAGTTGATGGCGACCTGCGGCACGGTCTTGCCGGTTTCGGCGGCGACTGCCTCCAGGGCATCGACCACCTTGAACAGATGCTCGTTCTCGACCGGCGGGCCGAAATCGGCCGTGCCGTGCAGCCGGCTCTTTTCCGGCAAGGGCTGGCCGCGGCGGATCTTGCCGGTGAGCCGGCCCCAGCCGAGCGGGCTCCACACCAGCGCGCCGACGCCTTGGTCGAGGCCGAGCGGCATCAGCTCCCACTCATAGTCGCGGCCGACCAGCGAATAGTAGACCTGATGCGCGACATAGCGCGGATAGCCGTGCTTCTCGGCCAGGCCGAGCGATTTCATCACCTGCCAGCCGGAGAAGTTGGAGACGCCGACATAGCGCAGCTTGCCGGAGCGCACGATGTCGTCGAGCGCCGACAGCACTTCCTCGACCGGCGTCGAGGCGTCGAAGGCATGGAGCTGCAGCAGGTCAATGTAGTCGGTGCCGAGGCGCCTCAGCGCCGCGTCGACGGAGCGGATCAGGCGCGAACGCGACGAGCCCCAGTCGGCCGGGCCGTCGCCCATCGGCAGCGACGTCTTGGTCGAGATCAGCACCGCGTCGCGGCGGCCCTTGATGGCCTCCCCAAGCACCTCCTCCGATGCGCCGTTGGAATAGACATCGGCCGTGTCGAAGAGATTGACGCCTGCCTCGAGGCAGATGTCGACCAGCCGGCGCGCCTCCTTCGCGTCGCTGTTGCCCCAATGGCCGAAGAGCGGGCCGGAGCCGCCAAAAGTTCCGGCGCCGAAGGAAAGCGCCGGCACTTTCAGGCCGGAAGCGCCGAGAGGTCGATAGTCCATCTTTTTCTCCTGATTGGATGTCGAAGGGGTCAGCGCTCAGCACTGCGCCGTGACCGGCTTGCCGATCGCCCGGCCGCGCTCGAGGCGCAGCGCGATCAGCACGACGCCGAGCGCCGCGAGCGGCACCAGGCCGGCGACGAGGGGGACGGCGCCGAGGCCGGGGCCGTGGTCGATGACGAAGCCGCCGAGCCAGGCGCCGATGGCGTTGCCGAGATTGAAGGCGGCGATGTTGAAGGAGGAGGCCAGGCCCTGGCCGGCGCCCTTGGCCTTCTCCAGCACCCACATCTGCAGCGGCGCGACAGTGGCGAAAGCGGCAGCGCCCAGCAGGCCAACGGCGACGATCGCCGCGACCGGCTGGTGGATCGCCGCGGCCATGATGAACAGCACCGCCGACAGGCCTATCAGCGTGCCGACGACCGTCGGCACCAGGTGCCGGTCGGCGAGGCGTCCGCCAAGCAGATTGCCCGCTACCAGCCCGCCGCCGAAGACGAGCAGGATCGGCGATACGGCTCCCTCGGAAAAGCCGGTGACGCGGGTCAGGATCGGCGCCAGATAGGTGAAGGCGGCAAAGACGCCGACCCAGCTCAGCACCGTGGTCAGAAGGCCGAGCAGCACTGCCCGGCGGCCGAGCACGGCGAGCGTGCCTTCGGAGCTTTCCTCCTCGTCCGTTGCCGCCGGTTCGTCGCGCGGCACCAGCAATGCGATCACGGCAAAGGCGACCACGCCGACCAGCGTGACGGCGAGGAAGCTGGAGCGCCAGCCATAAGCCTGGCCGAGCCAGGTGCCGAAGGGCACGCCGAGGATGTTGGCGACGGTGAGGCCGGTGAACATCAGCGCGATGGCTGAGGCCTTCCTGTTGGGCGCGACCAGGCTGGTGGCGACGACGGAGCCGACACCGAAGAAGGAGGCGTGGGCGAAGGCGGTGAGCACACGCGCCGCCATCAGCGTCCAGTAGTCGGGCGCCAGCGCGCAGGCCAGGTTGCCGACGGTGAAGACCACCATGAGCGCAAGCAGCAGGGTCTTCTTCGCCAGGCGGCCGGTCAAGGCGCCAAGCAGCGGCGCGCCGACGACGACGCCCAGCGCATAGCCGGAAATGAGCAGGCCCGCCGCCGAGATCGAGACGCCGAGATCGGCGCTGACATCGAGCAGCAGGCCCATGATGACGAATTCGGTGACGCCGATGCCGAAGGCGCCGGCGGTGAGGGCATAGAGAGCAAGGGGCATGGCATTGTCCGTCTGGTCCAGGAAAGGACGCTCAGTTCCGCGCCCCAAATCTTTGCTGGCGCATGATCTTCCCGAAAACCGGTTTCCACTTTTCGGGATCATGCGCGGAGAAGATCGTGATCGGGCAAGCTGTGAACCAGCCTTGCATCAGGCACATTTTCTGTGAAATAGATTCATGAATGGCGAGGCTCGACATCAACCGCTCCGGTGAGATCGAAGTGTTTATCCGCGTCGTCGAGGCGGGCAGCTTTTCCGCTGCGGCGCGGGCATTGCGGATGACGCCGTCGGCGGTGAGCAAGCTGATCGCGCGGCTGGAGGCGCGGCTCGGCGCGCGGCTGATCAGCCGCTCGACGCGCAAGCTGCAACTGACGCCGGAAGGCCTGGCCTTCCACGACAGCGGCGCGCGGATCCTCGCCGATCTCGACGCAGCCGAACGGGAAGCCGCGGCGGGCGCGGCGCCGCGCGGCAGGTTGAGGGTCAATTCCTATGTGCCGTTCGGCCAGCACCGCTTGATGGAATTGCTGCCGCGTTTCCTGGAGCGCTATCCCGAGATTTTCGTCGAAGCCGTGCTGACCGACAGTGTCATCGATCTTCTGGAGGAGCGCGCCGATGTCGCCATCCGCGCCGGGCCGCTGCGCGAGTCACGCCTGGTTGCGCGCAAGCTCGGCCAGAGCCGGATGGTGCTGGTCGCGTCGCCTGCCTATCTCCAGGCGCGCGGCACGCCACGCGCATTGTCCGACCTCGCCCGCCACAACATGCTGGCCTTCGGCTTCGCCAGGCATATCGAAGGCTGGCCCTTCGTCGATGCGGCAGGCAAATCGATCATCATGCCGATCGTCGGGAACATGTCGCTCACCGACGGCGAGGCGATGCGGCGAACGACGCTGGCCGGCGCCGGCATTGCTCGGCTGGCGCGCTGGCATGTCGAGCCCGACATCGCCGCGGGGCGTCTCGTGCCGTTGCTCGAGGAATTCAATCCCGGCGACGAGGAGCCGACGCATGCCGTCTATGTCGGCCAGGGCAAGCATCTGCCGGCCCGCGTGCGGGCCTTCCTCGACTTTCTCGCGGAGACCGTCCGTCTCTGAGTGTGGAAAGAGCCGCGCGCCGGTGGCACGCGGCTCACTGCTCGAACGGAATTACGCCTTCGGCACGAACGGTGCCGGACGCCGGCCGGCGCCTTGCCGCTCCAGCATCCAGCCAGGATATTCGGCAGGCAGCGCGCTCACCTCGTCGAGCCTGGCGAGATCGTCGGCGTCGAGCTGCAAGCCGGTGGCGGCAAGGTTCTGCTCGAGCTGGTCCATGCGGCTGGCGCCGATGATGACGCTCATGACGAAGGGTTTTGCCAGCACGTAGCCCAGCGCCACCGTGGCGACGCTGACGTCGTGCTTCTTCGCCACCTCGCGCATGACGGCAACCGCCGCCCAGGCGCGGTCCTCATTGACCGGCGGGAAGTTGAAGGAGGCGCGGCGGCCCTCGCCATTGCCCGGCGCGCCGGGGCCGTATTTGCCGGAAAGCAGCCCGCCCGCCATCGGCGACCAGACCATCAGGCCAAGCTTTTCCTCGTTGATCAAGGGCACGATCTCGCGCTCGAGATCGCGGCCGGCGATCGAGTAGTAGGACTGGACGGTCTCGAAACGGGCAAGGCCCTTGCGCTCCGCAATGCCCAGCGCCTTGGCGATGCGCCAGGCCTGCCAGTTGGAGACGCCCACATAGCGCACCTTGCCGCTGGCGACGAGGTCGTCGAGCGCGCGCAGCGTCTCGTCGATCGGCGTCACCGTATCGGTGCCGTGCAGTTGATAGAGATCGATATGGTCGAGCTGCAGCCGCTTCAGGCTGCCATCGACCGAATCCATGATGTGGCCGCGCGAGGAGCCGCGATCGTTCGGCCCGTTGCCCATGGCGCCGTGCACCTTGGTGGCGATGATGACATCCGAGCGTCTGACGCCGAGATCCTTGAGCGATTGTCCCAGCAATTGCTCGGACTGGCCGAAGGAATAGACGTCGGCCGTGTCGAAGAAATTGACGCCGGCGGCGAGCGAGCGGCCGACGATCTCGTTGACGCCTTTCTGGTCGAGGCTGGCGATCAGCCCCCATTGGGCGTTCTCGCCGGCGGCGCCGAAGGTCATGGTGCCGAGGCAGAGTTCCGAGACGAACAGGCCGGTATTGCCAAGCTGATTGTAGCGCATGGTGTGCTTTCCCCGAGAGAAGGTTTGAATGACAACAGGCAAATAGGAACGGACCGTTTCGTTTCAAGCCAAGGCGGGACGATATCGTCCGGCTGGCGGGCCGGTAACGAGATCGTGACGAGCGGTCGAGGCGCTTACCGGCTGCCGAAGATCGCCGACCCCACCCTGACGCTGGTCGCGCCGAAGGCGATGGCGGTCTCGTAGTCGCCGGACATGCCCATCGAGAGCTTGGCGACGCCGGCCTCGCGGGCGAGCTTCTCCAGCAGCGCGAAATGCGGGCCGGGGTTTTCCTCCGCCGGCGGGATGCACATCAGGCCCTCGATGGCGAGGCCGTGCGCATCGCGGCAGCGCTTGACGAAGGCAACCGCCTCGCGCGGCTCGATGCCGGCCTTCTGCGGCTCGGAACCGGTGTTGACCTGGACGTAAAGTTTTGGTGCCCGGCCCTGCCGGGCCATTTCCTTCGAAAGCTCCGCGGCGATCTTCTCGCGGTCGACGGTCTCGATGACATCGAAAAGCGCCACCGCTTCCTTCGCCTTGTTGGATTGAAGCGGGCCGATCAGATGCAGTTCCAGACCGGCAAATGCCGCCTTCAGCGCCGGCCATTTGCCCTGGGCTTCCTGCACGCGGTTCTCGCCGAAAACGCGCTGGCCGGCCTCGATCACAGGGCGGATGTCCTCGGCCGTGAAGGTCTTCGACACGGCCACCAGCGTGACGGCGCCGGGCTCGCGCATTGCCTCTCGCTCGGCGCTCGCGATCCTCGCCTTGACCGCGTGAAGCTGCTCTACGGCATTCGTCATGCCACTATCCTGCCTATAGTTTTCATGGCCGGGCCGGCTCGCCGCAGTTGACGGGTCCGGCAATCCATGGTGAACACCGCGACGACATTGTCTCGGCTGCCGGCCAGGCGTGTCGATATTCAGGTGATGCCGGCCTGCAAATGCCGGTTTCCTGCGTTTCCGGTGCTCAGGTACTCAAGTACGCTCCGCTCCGGTTCTCGGAACCCGCCATTTTCGGCTCGGCCTGACCTGAATATCAACACGCCTCAATCCAGCACCGTGCCCCTGCTTTTAAGTGAAAAACATCCGATGGCAACTGAACGATACAATCCGCGCACGTCAGAGCCCAAATGGCAGAAGGCCTGGGCCGAAAAGAAGCTGTTCGAGGCCCGCAACGACGACCCGAAGCCGAAATACTACGTGCTCGAGATGTTCCCCTATCCGTCGGGCAAGATCCATATCGGCCACACCCGCAACTACACGATGGGCGACGTGGTAGCGCGCTACAAGCGGGCCAAGGGCTTCAACGTGTTGCATCCGATGGGCTGGGACGCGTTCGGCATGCCGGCCGAAAACGCCGCCATGCAGAACAAGGTCCATCCCAAGGACTGGACCTACGAAAACATCGCGGTCATGCGCGAGCAGCTCAAGATGATGGGCCTGTCGCTCGACTGGGCGCGCGAGTTCGCGACCTGTGACGTCGACTACTATCACCGCCAGCAGATGCTGTTCCTCGATTTCGTCGAGAAGGGGCTGGTGACGCGCAAATCCTCCAAGGTCAACTGGGACCCGGAGGACATGACGGTGCTTGCCAACGAGCAGGTCATCGACGGCCGCGGCTGGCGTTCGGGCGCGCTGGTCGAGCAGCGCGAGCTGACGCAATGGTTCTTCAAGATCACCGACTTCGCGCAGGACCTGCTGGACTCGCTCAACCTGCTCGAAGAGTGGCCGGAGAAGGTCAAGCTGATGCAGCACAACTGGATCGGCCGCTCGGAAGGGCTGCTGATCCGCTGGCCTTTGGCAAAGCCGGTCGGTGACGCCCATGAGCTGGAAGTCTATACGACCCGGCCGGACACCATCTTCGGCGCCTCCTTCATGGCGGTCGCCGCAGACCATCCGCTGGCGCGAAAAGCCGCCGAGGAGAATGTCGAGCTGGCGAAGTTCATCGAGGAGGTCCGTCACATGGGCACCTCGGTGGCGGCGCTGGAGACGGCCGAGAAGAAGGGCTTCGACACCGGCATCCGCGTCGTCCATCCGTTCGACGAGACCTGGACGCTGCCGGTCTATGTCGCCAATTTCGTGCTGATGGAATATGGCACGGGCGCCATTTTCGGCTGCCCGTCGGGCGACCAGCGCGACCTCGACTTCGCCAACAAATACGGCCTGCCGGTGATCCCGGTGGTGATGCCGGAAGGCGCCGACGCCAAGACCTTCCAGATCGTCGAGGAGGCCTATGTCGATGACGGCGTGATGATCAATTCGCGCTTCCTCGACGGCATGAAGCCCGAAAAGGCCTTCAATGAAGTGGCGAAGCTGCTCGAAGCAAAGACGATCGGCGGCCGGCCGATGGCGGAGCGCAAGGTGAATTTCCGCCTGCGAGACTGGGGCATTTCGCGCCAGCGCTACTGGGGCTGTCCGATCCCGATGATCCATTGCGAGGCCTGCGGCGTGGTGCCGGTGCCGAAGGCGGACCTGCCGGTGAAGCTGCCCGACGACATCGAGTTCGACCGTCCGGGCAATCCGCTCGACCGGCATCCGACCTGGCGTCATGTGAAGTGTCCGCAATGCGGCCGCGATGCGCGGCGCGAGACCGACACGATGGACACCTTTGTCGATTCGTCCTGGTATTTCGCGCGCTTCACGGCGCCCTGGGCCAACGAGCCGACCGAGCCGAAGGCGGCCGATGAGTGGCTGGCCGTCGACCAGTATATCGGCGGCATCGAGCACGCGATCCTGCATCTGCTCTATTCGCGCTTCTTCACCCGCGCCATGCGCGAGACCGGTCACCTCAATCTGGCCGAGCCGTTCAAGGGCCTGTTCACGCAAGGCATGGTGGTGCACGAGACCTACCGTGTCGGGGGCCCATCCAACAACGGACGCTGGCTGTCGCCGAGCGAGGTCAGGCTCGAGGACGCAGGCGGCAAGCGCCGCGCCGTCGAGATCGCCACCGGCGAGGAGGCGACGATCGGCGCGCTGGAGAAGATGTCGAAGTCGAAGAAGAACACGGTGAGCCCGGAAGAGATCACCGACGGCTACGGCGCCGACACGGCGCGCTGGTTCATGCTGTCGGATTCGCCGCCCGAGCGCGACGTCGAATGGACCGACGACGGCGCAGCCGGCGCGCACCGCTTCGTGCAGCGCATCTGGCGCCTCGTGCAGATCGCGGCCGAGCAGCTACCCGGCGTGACGCCGGCGGCGGCGAAAGATGGCGAGGCGGGCGCCGTGTCCAAGGCCGCGCACAAGAGCCTGAAGGCGGTCGGCGAAGACATCGAGAAGCTCGGCTTCAACCGCGCCATCGCCCGCATCTACGAGCTCGCCAACGTGCTGGCGCCGCCGCTCAACGATGTCTCGGAGGGCAAGGCGGACGCCGCGCTGAAAAGCGCCTGCCGCGAGGCCGTGGAAATCCTGGTGCACATCATCGCGCCGGTCATGCCGCATCTGGCGGAGGAATGCTGGGAGGCGCTGGGCGGCACGCAAATGGTCGCCGAGCGGCCGTGGCCGGTCTACGATCCGGCGCTGGTCGTCGACAACGAGATCGTGCTGCCGGTGCAGGTCAACGGCAAGAAGCGCGGGGATTTGACAATTGCCCGCGACGCGGATCAAGGTGCCGTCGAAAAAGCGGTGCTGGCTCTCGACTTCGTGCAAAAAGCGCTCGATGGTAAAGCTCCGCGCAAGGTGATCATCGTCCCGCAGAGGATCGTCAATGTCGTTGCCTGATCCGGTGAAGTCAGAAGCGCTCCGCTTGCGCGGCCGCCTTGCGGTCTGCGGCATGGCCGCCGCGCTTGCGCTGGTCTCGGCCTGCACGGTGCGGCCGCTCTATTCCAACCAGCCGCTGTCGCCCGGATCGCAGCTCAGCGCCTCCGCCGAACTCGCCTCCATCTCGATCAAGCCGGTCAAGACCCGCTACGCGCAGCAGGTGCGCAACAATCTGATCTTCGCCTTCGGGCAGGGCTCGGGCGAGCCGGCCTCGCCGGCCTACACGCTCGATCTCGGCGTCACCGAGCTGGTCGAATCGGCGGCGATCGTGCAGGTGCAGACCCAGGAAGACGAGCCGACGGCGGGCACGGTCACGCTGACGGCCAACTATGTGCTGAGAGACACCGCGACCAACACGGTGATTGCCGTCGGCAAGCGCTCGATCCCCTCGTCCTTCGACCGTCCGCGCCAGGAATTCGCGGCCTATCGCGCACAGATCGACGCCGAGAACCGCGCCGCCCGCGAGCTGGCCGACCTGCTGCGGTTGTCGATCGCGCAGGATCTGGCCAAGCACGGCAAGAAAGCCTGAGGCATGTCATATTCAGGTGAGGCCGGCCTGGGAACGGCGACTTCCTGCGCTTCCGGTGCTCACGTACTTTAAGTACGCTCCGCTCCGGTTCTCGCAAACCGTCATTTTCGGCTCGCCCTGACCTGAATCTTAACATGCCTTGGCGCACCGCCTGCGCCTACGAAAAAAGGCCGGTCGCCCGGCCTTTTTCTTTTTCAGATCGGATGGCCTCAGCCGATCTTCTGGCCGGTCTTGGCCCAGTCGGCGAGGAAGGCGGCGAGGCCCTTGTCGGTCAGCGGGTGATTGACCAGCGCCTTCAGCGTCGCCGGCGGCGCGGTGACGATATCGGCACCGATCAGCGCGGCCTGCTTGACGTGGTTCACGGTGCGCACCGAAGCGGTGAGGATCTCGGTCTTGAAATCGTAATTGTCGTAGATGGTGCGGATTTCCGAGATCAGCTCCATGCCGTCCGAGCCGGTGTCGTCGATGCGGCCGACGAAGGGCGAGATGAAGGAGGCGCCGGCCTTGGCGGCGAGCAGCGCCTGGTTGGCGGAGAAGCAGAGCGTGACGTTGACCATGCGGTTCATCTCGGTGCGGATGGTCTTGCAGGCCTTGAGGCCGTCCAGCGTCAGCGGCACCTTGATGGCTACGTTCGGTGCGATCTTGGCCAGCACCTCGGCTTCGGCCATCATTTGCTTGTATTCGGTCGCGACGACCTCGGCCGAGACCGGGCCTTCGACGATGTCGCAGATCTGCTTGGTGACTTCGGCGATCTTGCCGCCCGATTTCAGGATCAGCGACGGGTTGGTGGTGACGCCGTCGAGAAGCCCCAGATCGTGCAGCTCCTTAATTTCCTTGATGTCAGCGGTGTCGACGAAAAACTTCATGGCTGTCTCCTTGGGGATCGCCCGGCGTCGGCCAGGCACATAAGAGGGTCCCCTTTGATCTAGAGCAAAGTCGAGGCAAGGTCACGCCTGATGATGGAAGATTCGCCCTTTGTCGCGGCCGCGCCCGTGCTGGTGCCGATGCCCGCCGAGCGGCCCTACACCTACGCCGTGCCGCCCGGCATGCGCGTGGTGCCGGGCACGATCGTGCGCGTGCCGCTCGGGCCCCGGCAGGTGGCCGGCATCGTCTGGGACGGCGCGGTCGAGTCGGTCGATGCGAAGAAACTGCGGCCGATCGAGGAGGTGTTCGACTGCCCGCCGATCGACAAGGCGATGCGCCGCTTCGTCGACTGGATCGCGCAATACACACTGTCTGCCCCCGGCATGGTGGCCCGCATGCTATTGCGTGCGCCGGAGGCTTTCGACCCGGAGCCCTGGACCGAGGGGTTGCAGCGCACGCTGGCCGAGCCGGACCGGTTGACGGACGCGCGGCGACGCGTGCTGGAGACGGCTGAAGGCGGCCTGGCCTGGACGCGCTCGGGGCTGGCGCATGCGGCTGGCGTGTCCTCGACCGTAATCGACGGATTGCGGGCACAGGGTGTGTTCGAGACGGTGATGATCCCGCCTCGGCCGGTGGTGGCGGCGCCCGACCCCTCTCACGCCGTGCCGGAATTGATGCCGGACCAGAAAGCGGCCGCGGATAAACTGCGTGCCGCTGTCGCCGCCGATGCCTTCAACGTCACGCTGCTCGACGGCGTCACCGGGTCGGGCAAGACGGAAGTCTATTTCGAGGCGGTGGCGGCGGCGCTCAACAAGGGCAGGCAGGTGCTGATCCTGTTGCCGGAAATCGCGCTGACGCATGCCTTCCTCGAACGCTTCCAGGACCGGTTCGGCGCCAAGCCGGCGGAGTGGCACTCCGACCTGCCGCCGCGGATGCGCGAACGCGTCTGGCGACAGGTGGCCGAAGGCGGCGTGCGCGTCGTCGCCGGCGCGCGCTCGGCGCTGTTCCTGCCGTTCAAGGAACTCGGCCTGATCGTCGTCGACGAGGAGCACGATCCCGCCTACAAGCAGGAAGACCGCGTCTTCTACAATGCGCGCGACATGGCGGTGGTGCGCGGCCATATCGGCGGCTTTCCCGTCGTGCTCGCCTCGGCCACGCCGTCGGTGGAAAGCCGGGTCAACGCCAGTCAGGGCCGCTACGACAGGGCCGTGCTGTCGTCGCGCTTCGCGGAAGCAGCGCTTCCCGATCTGAAGTCGATCGACATGCGGCGCTCGCCGCCGGCGCGCGGCGGCTTCCTGTCGCCGGTGCTCTTGGAACAGATGCAGCGCACGCTGGAGAGAAAAGAGCAGTCGCTGCTCTTCCTCAACAGGCGCGGCTATGCGCCGCTGACGCTCTGCCGCGTCTGTGGCCATCGCTTCGGCTGCCCGGTCTGCTCGGCCTGGCTGGTCGAGCATCGCTTTCGCGGCCAGCTCGTCTGCCATCATTGCGGCCACAACGAAAAGCGGCCGGAAGCTTGCCCGGAATGCGGCACGCTCGACCATCTGGTGGCCTGCGGCCCCGGCGTCGAGCGCATCGCCGAGGAAGTGGTCGCCCATTTCCCCGATGCCCGCACCATCGTACTGTCGTCCGATCTTCTGGGCGGCGTGCGCCGGCTCAGGCTCGAGCTGGAGGCCGTCGCCAATGGTGAGGCCGACATCGTCATCGGCACGCAGCTCGTTGCCAAGGGGCACAATTTTCCCGGCATGACGCTGGTCGGCGTGGTCGACGCGGATCTGGGCTTGGCCAATGGCGATCCGCGCGCGGCCGAGCGCACCTTCCAGCTGCTCAGCCAGGTGACGGGCCGCGCGGGCCGCACCGGCAAGAAGAGCCTCGGCCTGTTGCAGACCTACCAGCCCGACCATCCTGTGATGCGGGCGATCGTCTCGGGCGATTCGGAAGCGTTTTACGAGCGCGAGATCGCCGAGCGCGAGCGGGCCGCGCTGCCCCCGTTCGGCCGGCTCGCCGGCATCATCGTGAGTGCTGCGACACGGGGCGAGGCCGAAGGCCATGCGCGCGGCTTGCGGCGCTCGGCGCCGCAGGCCTCCGATCTCTTCGTGCTGGGACCGGCCGAGGCGCCGCTGTCGCTGATCGGCGGGCGTCATCGTTTCCGCCTACTCGTCCAGGGCGAGCGGCGCGCCGACATGCAGGGCTTCATCCGTACCATGCTGGCGAATGGGCCGAAGCTGCGCGGCTCGGTTCGCGTGCAGGTCGACATCGACCCGCAGAGCTTCCTCTGAGGTTGCGAGATTACGCCGAGCCGCCCTCTGCGAACGGGTTCAGATAGGGCACATCGAGAATTGCAAAATGCCGGACATTGGCCGTTAAGACGGACATGCCGTTCACACGAGCAGTCGAGGCGATCACAACGTCCGCCAAGCCAGGATTGAAGCCTTTGGCGATTGCGGCATCTTCCAGCTTGCCTGCCTCTCTTGCGATTGTAACGTCCACTGCCAGAATGCGTTGATCGAATTCCGTTAGCAGCCGTTCGAACCATTCGCCGATGCGCGCTGCCTTCGCACTCGCGCCCGATCGCTTCAGTTTCGCAATGCCTTTTTCCAACTCCAAAACAACGATGGATGACGTATGCCAGGAACCACGTTCCCGCTGTTCGTCAACCCAGGTCAGTACATGTGAGGGAAGCCGATGACGGTCAGGTGCAAAGGCCGACAGGAACGACGTATCGAGTAAGTAACCGCTCAAAACTCGACGTCCCGTGACGGCGATTCGTTTCGCTCGAATTCGATACCGCCTGGGTATTGAAGCAAGAAGTCGACAAAGGCTTTTTGGCTGCCCTGCGGATAAAGCTTTCGCCCCTCATCGATCGGAACAACCATGGCGATCGCCTTGCCATGCCTGGTGATGGTAGTAGGCTCACCATTTCCCGCGGCCTCGACAAGCGCCGAGAGCCCTGCCTTAGCCTCCCGAAGCTGGACGGTTTTCAAGGCGATCTCCCTTGTAGTCTCATGTGGTCACAATATAGAGATTGTATAGGAAAGGAGCAAGTCCGCTGTGAAAACCCTTGGCCTCATCGGCGGCATGAGCTGGGAATCGACGGCGATCTATTACCGCCTGCTCAACGAGATCGTGCGCGAGCGGCTGGGCGGGCTGCATTCGGCGAAGCTGTTGTTGTGGTCGTTCGATTTCGCCGAAATCGCGGAACGGCAGCATGCGGGCGATTGGGAAGGCGCCGGCGCCCTTCTGGTGGAAGCCGCGCGCAGGCTGGAGGCCGGCGGCGCCGAGGGTCTGGTGATCTGCACCAACACGATGCACAAGCTCGCCGACGCGGTGCAGGCGGCCATATCGATCCCGCTCATCCACATCGCCGACGCGACCGGGCAGGCCGTCGCCGCCACGGGCGTGAAGCGGCCCGCGCTGCTCGCGACGCGCTTCACTATGGAGCAGGATTTCTACAAGGGCCGGCTTGCCGACAAATACGACCTTCAGCCGGTTGTGCCGGACCACGCCGGCCGCGACATGGTGCACAGGGTGATCTATGACGAGCTCTGCCAGGGCGTCGTCAGGCCCGAATCGAAATCCGCCTATGTCGACGAGGTCGGCCGGATGCGGCGCGACGACGGGGTCGACGGCGTCATCATGGGCTGCACGGAGATCACCATGCTGATCGGCCACGGCGATTTCGACATTCCCGTGTTCGACACGACGCGCATCCATGCCGAGGCCGCCATCGACTTCGCGCTTGCCTGAAGCAAGCCCTCTGATGCGTCTTCTCTAATGTTCCTGCCGCCATCTGGCGTGCCGATTTTCCTCCGCTAGAATACCGGCATTTCAGAACAAGACTTTACGAGGGGATAAGATGGACTTCGCGTTTCCATGGCCGGCAAGCCAGGGCGAATGGCTGGCCTGGTCGAGCGCCGTCGTGACGCTGGTTCTCGGACTGTTCCTGTTCCTGGCGCCGGGGCTCGCCTTTCGCTTGCTGCGCCTGCAGCCGAGGCCGGAGAAGGCGGCGGCGATCGCCGAGGGGCGCGGGCGCATGTCTGGCTTCTATCTCGGCGTCAGTCTGTGCTGCATCCTGCTGGCGCAGCCGCTGCTCTACATGGCGCTGGGCTTCTCCTGGCTGTTCACCGCCTTCGGCCGGCTTTTGTCGATGATGTCGGACGGCGCCAACACCCCTTTCAACTGGATTTCGATCGTGGTTGAATTGGCGCTGGCGGCGCTGCCGCTGGCCTTTGCTTTCGGCTTGGTGCCTTGAATCTGCGACTAATCCGGCGCTTGAGCTTGGCCTTATCCCGGTGATGCGACAAAAGTGCCTGAAAACCATGCCGGACGATGCATTGCGGTCTTAAAAAGCCTGTGCTAGACGGCAATCGACTTTCGACCGGGGATAGCGGAAGCCGCGCCTCCGTGCTTGGAAAAATCGCAGTAAGGTCAAAGATTTAGCCAGAGTTTTCGCTCGCGCCAACAATCTGCGGCCTGTCAGACAAGAGAAAAGACGGTCCGTGGCCCAATCGTCATCGCCAATCTCAGCTGTCGCAGAGCGCTATGCCGGCTCGTTGTTCGAGCTCGCGCTGCAGGACAATTCGGTCGCCAAGGTCGAGGCCGACCTCGCCGGCTTCGAGGCGCTGCTCAACGGCAGCGACGATCTTGCACGGCTGATCAACAGTCCGGTATTTTCCAGCGAGGATCAGGCCAAGGCCATCGGCGCCATCGTCGACAAGGCCAAGATCACCGGCTTGGTCGGCAATTTCCTGCGCGTCGTCGCCAAGAACCGCCGCCTGTTCGCGGTGCCTGGTATGATCAAGGCGTTCCGCCAGATCGCCGCCGAGCATCGCGGCGAGGCATCCGCCGAGGTCACTTCGGCGCATGCGCTGACGGCCGCGCAGCAGACTGAACTCAAGGCGACGCTGAAGAGCATCGCCGGCAAGGATGTGGCCATCGCCATGACCGTCGATCCGTCGCTGCTCGGCGGCCTGATCGTCAAGATGGGCTCGCGCCAGATCGATACGTCGCTCAAAACCAAACTCAATTCGCTCAAGCTTGCACTGAAAGAGGTCGGCTGATGGACATCCGCGCCGCGGAAATTTCCGCAATTCTGAAAGACCAGATCAAGAATTTCGGCAAGGAGGCCGAGGTCTCCGAAGTCGGCCAGGTTCTGTCCGTCGGTGACGGCATCGCCCGCGTCTACGGCCTCGACAATGTCCAGGCCGGCGAGATGGTCGAATTCCCGGGCGGCATCCGCGGCATGGCGCTGAACCTCGAAGCCGACAATGTCGGCGTCGTCATCTTCGGCAACGACCGCGACATCAAGGAAGGCGACACCGTCAAGCGCACCGGCGCCATCGTCGACGTTCCGGTCGGCCCGGGCCTGCTCGGCCGCGTGGTCGACGCGCTCGGCAACCCGATCGACGGCAAGGGGCCGATCAAGGCCACCGAACGCCGCCGCGTCGACGTCAAGGCGCCCGGCATCATTCCGCGCAAGTCGGTGCATGAGCCGATGTCGACTGGCCTCAAGGCCATCGACGCGCTGATCCCGGTCGGCCGCGGCCAGCGCGAGCTGGTCATCGGCGACCGCCAGACCGGCAAGACCGCCATCATCCTCGACACGATGCTGAACCAGAAGTCGGTGCACGACAACGGCCCGGAAAAAGAGAAGCTCTACTGCGTCTACGTCGCCGTCGGCCAGAAGCGCTCGACCGTCGCACAGTTCGTGAAGGTGCTGGAAGAGCGCGGCGCGCTCGACTATTCCATCATCATCGCCGCCACCGCGTCCGATCCGGCGCCGATGCAGTTCCTGGCGCCGTTCGCCGGCTGCACCATGGGCGAGTATTTCCGCGACAACGGCATGCATGCGCTCATCAGCTACGACGACCTGTCTAAGCAGGCCGTCGCCTATCGCCAGATGTCGCTCCTGCTGCGCCGCCCGCCGGGCCGCGAAGCCTATCCGGGCGACGTCTTCTATCTCCATTCGCGCCTGCTCGAGCGCGCCGCCAAGCTCAACGACGACAACGGCGCCGGCTCGCTGACCGCGCTGCCGGTCATCGAGACGCAGGCCAACGACGTGTCGGCCTACATCCCGACCAACGTGATCTCGATCACCGACGGCCAGATCTTCCTCGAGACCAACCTGTTCTTCCAGGGCATCCGCCCGGCGGTCAACGTCGGCCTGTCGGTGTCGCGCGTCGGCTCGTCGGCGCAGATCAAGGCGATGAAGCAGGTTGCGGGCTCGATCAAGGGCGAACTCGCGCAGTACCGCGAAATGGCGGCCTTCGCGCAGTTCGGCTCGGACCTCGACGCCGCGACCCAGCGCCTCTTGAATCGCGGTTCGCGCCTGACGGAGCTCTTGAAGCAGCCGCAGTTCTCGCCGCTGAAGACCGAAGAGCAGGTCGCCGTGATCTTCGCCGGCGTCAACGGCTATCTCGACAAGCTGGCGCTCAACCAGGTCGGCAAGTTCGAGCAGGGCCTGCTCAGCCACATGCGCGCGGCCGGCAAGGACGTGCTCGACGGCATCCGCAAGGAGAAGGCGCTGTCGGACGATCTGCGCGCCAAGCTCAAGGCGGAAATCGACGCCTTCGCCAAGACCTTCGCTTGAACGAAGCCGGACGGGATCGGGTTTGAAGCATGGCTTCGTTAAAAGACCTTCGTAACCGTATCGCCTCGGTCAAGGCGACGCAGAAGATCACCAAGGCGATGCAGATGGTCGCCGCGGCGAAGCTGCGTCGCGCGCAGGAGGCGGCGGAGGCGGCCAGACCCTATTCCGAGCGCATGAGCGCGGTTCTGGCCAACATCACCCAGGCGATCGGCGGCGGCGGCGATGCCCCGGCGCTGATGACGGGCACCGGCCGGGACGACGTGCATCTGCTCATCGTCTGCACCGCCGAGCGCGGCCTGTGCGGCGGCTTCAACTCGCAGATCGCGCGTCTTGCCCGCGACCATATCCGCAGGCTGCTGGCCGACGGCAAGCAGGTGAAGATCATCTGCGTCGGCAAGAAGGGCTATGACATCCTGCGCCGCGACTATGGCTCGCTGATCCTCGAACGCGTCGACCTTCGCGAGGTCAAGACGCTCGGCTTCGCCAATGCCGATGCGATCGCGCGCAAGGTCATCCACCTCTTCAACGAGGGCGGCTTCGACATCTGCACGCTGTTCTATTCGCAATTCAAGTCGGTGATCAGCCAGATCCCGACGGCGCAGCAGATCATCCCGGCAGCGCAGGCTTCGGCGGCAGCCGAAGGCGGCAATGGCGGCGGCGCCGTCTACGAATACGAGCCGGAGCCGGGCGAGATCCTCTCCGACCTCATCCCGCGCAACATCGCCGTGCAGATCTTCCGGGCGCTTCTGGAAAACGCGGCCGGCGAGATGGGCGCCAAGATGAGCGCAATGGACAATGCGACGCGCAATGCCGGCGACATGATCAACAGGCTGTCGATCACCTACAACCGCCAGCGGCAGGCGCAGATCACCAAGGAACTGATCGAAATCATTTCGGGCGCCGAGGCGCTCTAGGCACGCGCGGGCGAGGTCCGGGACCTCGCGGCGGCGTGAACAACGGATAGACGAAAAGGGCAAAGACGATGGCGAAAGCAGCTACCCCGAAGACCGCGGCCAAGGAGGCATCGGCACCGAAGGCGGCAAAGGCCCCGGCAGCCGCCGCGAAGGCCGCCGCTCCGGCAAAGAAGGCGGCCGCTCCGGCCAAGGCCGCGGTTTCCGCGGCCAGCGTCGCGGCCAAGCGCGTCGGCGCCGCCGGCAAGGTCCGCCAGGTCATCGGCGCCGTCGTCGACGTGCAGTTCGAAGATCATCTGCCGGCCATTCTGAACGCGCTGGAAACCGACAATGTCGGCAACCGCCTGGTGCTCGAAGTTGCCCAGCATCTCGGCGAGAACACCGTGCGCTGCATTGCCATGGACTCGACCGAAGGTCTCGTCCGCGGCCAGGACGTCTTTGACACCGGCGCGCCGATCTCGGTTCCGGTGGGTCCGGGCATGCTCGGCCGCATCATCAACGTCATCGGCGAGCCGGTCGACGAAGCCGGTCCGGTCGACGCCGTCGAGCTGCGCGCCATCCACCAGCCTGCCCCGGCCTATGTCGACCAGTCGACGGAAGCGCAGATCCTGGTCACCGGCATCAAGGTTCTCGACCTGCTCGCGCCTTACGCCCGCGGCGGCAAGATCGGCCTGTTCGGCGGTGCCGGCGTCGGCAAGACCGTGCTGATCCAGGAACTGATCAACAACGTCGCCAAGGCCCACGGCGGCTTCTCGGTGTTCGCCGGCGTCGGCGAGCGCACCCGCGAAGGCAACGACCTCTATCACGAATTCATCGAATCGGGCGTCAACAAGAAGGGCGGCGGCCAGGGTTCGAAGGCCGCGCTCGTGTACGGCCAGATGAACGAGCCGCCGGGCGCCCGCGCCCGCGTCGGCCTGACCGGCCTGACGGTCGCCGAGTACTTCCGCGACCAGGGTCAGGACGTGCTGTTCTTCGTCGACAACATCTTCCGCTTCACGCAGGCGGGCTCGGAAGTGTCGGCGCTGCTCGGCCGCATTCCTTCCGCCGTGGGTTACCAGCCGACGCTGGCCACCGACATGGGCGCGCTGCAGGAGCGCATCACGACGACGACCAAGGGCTCGATCACCTCGGTGCAGGCGATCTACGTGCCGGCCGACGACTTGACCGACCCGGCGCCGGCGACCTCCTTCGCCCACCTCGACGCCACGACCGTGCTCAACCGCGCGATCTCGGAAAAGGGCATCTATCCGGCCGTCGATCCGCTGGACTCCACCTCGCGCATGCTCGACCCGATGGTCGTCGGCGAGGAGCACTATCAGGTCGCCCGCCAGGTGCAGTCGATCCTGCAGCGCTACAAGTCGCTGCAGGACATCATCGCCATCCTCGGCATGGACGAGCTGTCGGAAGAGGACAAGCAGACGGTTGCCCGCGCCCGCAAGATCGAGCGCTTCCTGTCGCAGCCGTTCTTCGTCGCCGAAGTGTTCACCGGCTCGCCGGGCAAGCTGGTCGACCTCGCCGACACCATCAAGGGCTTCAAGGGTCTTTGCGCCGGCGACTATGACCACCTGCCGGAAGCCGCCTTCTACATGGTTGGCGGCATCGAGGAAGCGGTCGAGAAGGCGCAGCGCCTCGCGGCTGAAGCGGCATAAGAAAGCGAATAGGGAGTAGTGGGTTAGTGGGTAGAGAATAGCGGTGTGATCCGGGCGGTTGCGTCCCTTCACTACTGACTACTCACTATTCCCTACCTGCTAAGTTTTACATGGCTGAAGCTTTCAAGTTCGAACTGGTCTCGCCGGAGCGGCTGCTCGTTTCCGAGCAGGTCGAGTCAGTCGTCATCCCGGGCGCCGAAGGCGAGATGACGGTGATGGCGCAGCACGCGCCGGTCATGACCACCATCAAGCCTGGTGTCGTCACGGTGAAGGCCGCCGGCGGCAAGGAAGACCGCTATGTCGTGTTCGGCGGCTTCGCCGACATCCTGCCTTCCGGCTGCACGCTGCTTGCCGAATCGGCCGTGCATGTGAACGACATCGACCGCGCCGACCTCGCGCGTCGCATCCAGGACGCCAAGGAAGACGCCGCCGACGCCAAGGACGACGTGGCACGCAGCCGCGCGGAGCAGTTCCTTGCCCAGCTCACCACGCTGGAAGGCGCGCTGCTGCCGGCCTGATTTCGGCTGCTGATAAGTGATTGAGAAAGGTGGGGCTTGTCCCCGCCTTTTTTGTTGCCGCTTTTCGCTTGCGAAAGAGTCCCGAATGCGAATCGGGTCGACTATGCTGCGCGGCAGGTAGAGCAATTCCAGGAAAAGTGTGAGCGGTTTTCCGTCTGGAATTGCGTAAAAACAAAGAGATAGAGCGGTTCGCCGTTTCCGTGAAACGGTGAAACGCTCTAGTGAACGGGTCGGCCGGCCAATAAGTGTGAAGCCGCCCGGCTCACCGTCGAGCCAATACCGGGCACAAACGCTATCCGGCTGTTCCACTCTTGCTACCAATGCCGAGCGCGGCAAGAGCCAGCTTCGGGCCGCCCTGCTTGAAACGGACCAGATGCGTGGCGACAAGCTCGATCAACGTCCGGCGGTCCGCGTGGCCCATGGCGAAGCCGGCGAGGTCGAACACGGCCTCGGCCATTGTCGCCGTCGGCAGATTGCGGCCGAACAGGTCGCCGAGCGCCGCATCGAGCGGATCGGTGAAATGTCCCTCGGGCAAAGGACCGCCGCGCGCGGCGCATGCCGCGATCCAGGCGGCGACAACCAGCGACAGATGTTCCGGCAGCAGGCCCGCCTTCAGCCGGGCAAGCGCGGAAGCGACGATGCGCTGCGGCAGCTTCTGGCTGCCGTCGTTGGCGATCTGCGCGGTCCGGTGGGCGAGCGCGGTGTTGGAAAAGCGTTGGGCGAGCTCGGCCGTGTAGGGGATCGGGTCCAGCCCGGCATCCTGCGGCAGTGTTGGAATGGCCTCGGTCCAAAGCCGGTCGACGAACTGCCTTATTGCCGGATCGGCAAAGGCGCGGTCGACGGTGGCGTGGCCGGCGAGCAGGCCGAGATAGGCGATGCCGGAATGCGCGCCGTTCAGCAGCCTCAGCTTCATATCCTCGAAGGGGCCGACATCCTCGACCATGGTGACGCCGAATTTGTCCCAGGCCGGTCGGCCGGTTGGGAAACGGTCTTCGATCACCCATTGCCGGAACGGCTCGGTCATCACCGGCCAGGCGTCCTCGACGCCGAGCTCGTCGGCGACGCGCGCCCGGTCGGCATCGGTGGTCGCCGGCACGATGCGGTCGACCATGGAAGACGGGAAGGCCACGCCGTCGGCGACATGGCGCGCGAGATCGGCATCGCGCAGCTTTGCGAATTCGATCAGCAGCCGGTGCAGCGTCGCGCCGTTTGCCGGTAGGTTGTCGCAGCAGAGCACCGTGAAGGGAGGCGTGCCGGCAATGCGGCGGCGCGCCAGCGCTTCGGCGAGAAAGCCGTGGGCCGTCTTCGGCGATCCGGGGTTGGCGAGGTCGTGGATGATGTCGGGGTGCGCGCCGTCGAGCGTGCCGTCGGCTGCCCTGAGATAGGCCTTCTCGGTAATGGTGAGCGTGACGATGCGGGTGCGCGGGTCGGTCAGCGCGGCGAGCACCGCGCTGGGGTCCTCGGGAGCGACGAGCAAGGATTGGATCGAGCCGATGACCTGCAGCTGTTCGCCGGCGCTGTCCCGGATTGCCAGGGTGTAGAGCCCATCCTGCGGCTCAAGCGCATCGCGCGTGTCGGGGCTGCGCAGCGAAACCCCGACGATGCCCCAATCGCTTTCGCCGTTCGCCAGGCAGGCGTCGACATAGGCGGCCTGATGGGCGCGGTGAAAAGCGCCGACCCCGAGATGGACGATGCCGGGTGTAACGGCGCGGCGGTCATAGGACGGGATCGCCGCCGGCACATTCGCAATCGTAGTGTTGGACAGGCGCTTCGTCATCGGACGTGAAGGCTCCAATCGTTTTCAGCCAGGCCGCCAGGGATGACGGCAAAGATGGATGGCGGCGTAGCACCGGCCGCCTCCGCCGACAATGGACGGGGCGGCGAGGCCGCAGCTTTTCGTGTGTTGACAGCATTTCTCCCGGACCCTACCGGTGGGTCGCCGGAGGAGGGATCGACGTGGCCGCATTGACCGATCCGGATCTGCTGTTTGCCGCCGAGGGGCGCCCGCTTTCGCTCGCGCGCGCCCTTTACGCCGGCGTCAAAGACCTGCCCATCGTCAGCCCGCATGGTCATACCGACCCGCGCTGGTATGCGCTCAACGAGCCGTTTCCGGATCCCGCGCAGCTGCTGATCGTGCCCGACCACTACATTTTCCGCATGCTGTTCAGCCAGGGCGTGCGGCTGGAAGAGCTCGGCGTGGCGAGCCTCGGCGGCTCGCCGGTCGAGACCGACGGCCGCGCGATCTGGCGGCGCTTCGCCGAGCATTATCATCTCTTTCGCGGCACACCGACGCGGCTCTGGCTCGACCACGTGCTCGAGCATCTGTTCGGCATCGAAGAGTCGCTTTCCACGGCCAGCGCCGACCGCACCTACCATACGATCGCCGCGCTGCTGCGACGCGACGACTATCGTCCGCGCGCGCTGTTCGAGCGATTCAACATCGAGGTGATCGCGACGACCGAAGGCGCGCTCGACGACCTCAAATGGCATCGGGCGATCCGCGACAGCGGCTGGGACGGCCGCGTCGTCACCGCCTACCGGCCGGACGCCGTGGTCGATCCCGATTTCGAGGGGTTTGCGTCCAATCTCGATCGGCTCGGCGAGATCACCGGATGCGACACCGCCAGCTGGGCCGGTTATCTCGAGGCGCACCGGAAGCGTCGCGCCTATTTCAAGGAATTCGGCGCCACCTCGTCCGATCACGGCCATCCAACCGCCGAGACCGCCAATCTCTCCGACGCGGCGGCGGAGGAGCTGTTCAACCGCATCCGCCGTGGCTCGGAGGACGGCCGCGAGCGAAAACTGTTCCGCGCCCAGATGCTCACCGAAATGGCCAAGATGAGTCGTGACGACGGCCTTGTGATGCAGATCCATCCCGGGTCATGGCGCAATCATTCGCCTTCCGTTTTCCAGAAGTTCGGGCGCGACAAGGGCTTCGATATCCCTACCCGCACCGATTATGTGACGGCGCTGAAGCCGCTGCTCGACTGCGTCGGGCTGGAGCGCGACCTCACGATCATCCTGTTCACGCTGGACGAGACCAGCTACGCGCGCGAGCTGGCGCCGCTTGCCGGCGTCTATCCGGCGCTGAAGCTCGGACCGGCCTGGTGGTTCCACGACAGCCCGGAAGGCATGCGCCGCTTCCGCGAGATGACGACGGAAACGGCCGGCTTCTACAACACCGTCGGCTTCAACGACGACACCCGCGCCTTCCCCTCGATCCCGGCGCGCCATGACGTCGCGCGCCGCGTCGACTGCGCCTTCCTGGCGCGCCTCGTCGCCGAGCGTCGACTGCGCGAGGACGAGGCGCATGAGGTGGCCGGGGAGTTGGCCTATACGCTTGCCAAGAAAGCATATCGCCTGTGAGGACGCAGCGCCACGGAACGACCGGTCCTTCGACCGGCGGCAAGCGAAAGGCATGACGAGCTTGAGCGATCTTTCCGCCTTCGCGGGCGTCGGACTATATGCACGGCGCGATGGTGCGGCTGGCTGGCGCGGTGACCGTTTCCCGCCAATTCGAACGGACGTTTTGCGATGACCGAAATCTTTTCCCATGCGGGCGAAAAAGCCTGGGAGCCGACGGCGGACGGTAACAGGCGGCGCGTGCTGGTGCACACCGACGAACTGATGATGGTCGAGTTCGCCTTCGACAAGGGCGGCGTCGGGGCGCTGCATTCGCATCCGCATGTCCAGGCGAGCTACGTCGCCGAGGGCCGCTTCGAGGTCACCATCGACGGCCGGTCGGAGCTTGTCGAAACAGGAAGCAGCTTCATCGTGCCGTCCAATCTCGTGCACGGCGTCAAGGCGCTGGAGGCCGGCCGCCTGGTCGACAGCTTCGCGCCGTGCCGTGCCGATTTCCTGGGCTGAGTACCAAAAGGAAAACCCGCGCCGTCGGGCGCGGGTTTGTTGCCTGGGCGCTCATCGCGCCGCCGCGGTACTCAAACATCGCCGCAGGAGGGCAACGGTGCCGCAGCAGGGTAAAGATAGGTTTAACAGCCCCCTTTGAGTCTCCAGCCCTTGAAACCCGCCCGCATATCGGCCAATCAGCTAATGGCGGTCACGGCAATGTGATCCGGCGTGATCGGGGGATCGGAGATTGTGCGGAAACTTCAGGCGGCTGTCGGTTTTCTGGTTGCCCGATCGAGCAGGGAACTCGATCGCCTTGTAACGGCCGTTAAAATTCGCTGGCGCTCGAGGCCGAATGCGCCGGCCGCGCGGACCAACAAGATATTCATAGCCGGGTGTGCGCGCAGCGGAACGACCCTGACGCAACGCGTCATGGAAAGCTTCGAGGATACTTTCGTCTGGCCGCGCGAGGCGCGGCACACGAAATTCTATCTGCTGGATCGCCAGGAAAACAATCTGGTCATCAAGCGCGACTACCGGGCCTTCGCCCATCTTGCGAAACTGCCCGCCGACATCGGTCTCATCTATTGCGTTCGGCACCCCTTGGATGTGCTCACCAGCGTGCATCCGCAGACCATGAAGGAGCGTCGATTCCATACCACGGCCGACCGCTGGGTCCTGGAATACGACGCCCTGCTGAGCTTGCGAAAGGCGCAGCCGGCGCGGGATATTCTTTACCTGCGCTACGAAGACACGATCGCCGATCCGGACGCCGTGCAACAACGGATCGCAAGCCGGTTCGGGCTTCGCCCGAGAGTGCCGGTGACCGGGGACGGGGGGCGCCCCATCCACTCACGCTCGCTGCGCAAGTGGGAGCGCAACGAAGACTATCGTGCCTATCTTCAACGAGCGCTGTCGCCGGCCGCGCTCGCGCCCATGCAAGCCTTCTGTCGCGAATTCGGCTATGACATGCCCGACTGGGTTCGATCCGACTTATCCGGCTGAACGACTTCAGCGCTGCTGCAGCGCCAGGCGTATGCCGAGCGCGCAATAGATGCCGCCAACCACCTTGCCCTGCCATTTCAGCACCGCCGGATGGCGGCGCAGGAAGGAACCCAGGCCGCCCGCGCTGACGGCGAAGACGACGGTGCTGAAGAGCCCAAGCAGGACGAAGATGATGCCGAGCAGCATCAGCTGCAGCATCACGAAACCGCCTTGCGGGTGCACGAATTGCGGCAGGAAGGCCAGGAAAAACAGTGCGGTCTTCGGATTGAGCACTTCGGTCAGGATCGCCTGCCGGAAGGCCTTGCCCGCCGAGATGGGCAGCGTCCTGCCCGCCAGCCCGGCCGGCGCCTTTTCGAGAATGGCGCGGATGCCGAGGTAAACGAGATAGGCCGCGCCGATATATTTGACGATGCTGAACAGCATCGCCGAAGCGGCGATGATGGCCGAGATGCCGACGATGGCCATGATGGTGTGGATCACATCGCCCGCGGCGACGCCGGCGCCGGTGGCGATGCCGACCTTCGTGCCCGAGCTCGTCGCCCGCGCGACGGTGAGCAGAGTCGCCGGCCCCGGAATGAAGACGAAGCCGAACACGACGGCTACGTAGGTGATGAGCGTGGCGGGATCGATCATGCGAAGGTTCCTTTTGCGTCGACCGCCGCCGGCTGCAGGCGGCCCAGCGTTATAGCACCGCGGAATGCGCCGTCGGAACTCCCCCGCCGATATGCCAGCGGCGGCTTTTCGAGGACGGGCATCGGCGCGAGGCGACGTTTCCCCGCCGGAATGGTTCACCGTCCCGCGGGATCGCTGAATCACTCGGGTCCTTGTTTCCGCGCAATTCTGGACGGAAAACCGATACACACTTTTCCTGGGATTGCGCCAACCGTCGTTGTGGCCGGATGACGGCTGCGCTACTCCAGGGCATCGCACGGGTGAATCTCTTGGCTGGTCTTCACACAATCCCGAAAACGAATTCCTGTCCGGTGTCTGCCCGGTGACCCCACAGGCAGCGAGCATCCGGGCCGAGGACCACAAGCGGCGCGTCCTGAAGGACGTGTTCGGCTTCGACGATTTCCGCCCCGGACAGGCGACAGTGATCGAGGCGCTGCTCTCCGGACGGCATGTGTTGGCGGTGATGCCGACAGGCGCCGGCAAATCGCTCTGCTATCAGGTTCCGGCGCTGGTCAAGGGCGGGCTCACCATCGTGGTGTCGCCGCTGGTGGCGCTGATGCAGGACCAGGTTGCCGCCTTGCGTCTTGCCGGCGTGGCCGCCGACACTATCAATTCCTCGCTCGACCGCGAGACCAATGTCGCGGCCTGGCGCCGCGTGGCCTCCGGGCAGACGCGGCTGCTCTATCTGGCGCCGGAGCGGCTGATGACGGAGCGGATGCTGGACGCGCTGTCGCGGCTCGATGTCGGCCTGATCGCCATCGACGAGGCGCACTGCATCTCGCAATGGGGTCCGGCCTTCCGGCGCGAATATGAGGACCTGTCGCGGCTGCGCGGGCTCTTCCCGCAAGTGCCGATCATCGCGCTGACGGCGACGGCGGACGAGGCGACGCGCGCCGATATCGAGGCGCGGCTGTTCGCCGGGCGGGCCGAAACCCTCGTGCTGGGCTTCGACCGACCCAACATCAAGCTGGCGATAGAGGCCAAGCAGGACAGCAAGCGCCAGCTGCTGCGCTTCATCGAGCGCCACCAGGGCAAGAGCGGCATCATCTATTGCCTGTCGCGCCGCAAGACGGAGGAAATGGCGGCTTTCCTGGAAAAGAACGGCGTGCGCGCGCTGGCCTACCATGCCGGCATGAGCAAGGAGGCGCGGGAGGCGAACCAGAACGCCTTCATGAGCCTGTCGGGCGTCGTCATGGTGGCGACCATCGCCTTCGGCATGGGCATCGACAAGCCCGATGTCGCCTATGTCTTCCACACCGACCTGCCGGGCAGCCTGGAGGCCTATTACCAGGAGATCGGCCGCGCCGGGCGCGACGGACGGGCGGCGGAAGCGCATATGCTCTACGGCGCCGGCGACATCCGCACGCGCCGGATGTTCATCGACGAGGAGGATACCTCGCCCGAGCACAAAAGACGGGCGCACCGCCGGCTCGACACGCTGATCGGCTATTGCGAGACGGCGCAGTGCCGGCGCCAGGTGCTGCTCGGTTATTTCGGCGAGGAGGCGCAAGCCTGCGGCAATTGCGACAATTGCCTTGACCGGGCGCCGCGCGCCGACGGCAGCGCCGAGGCGCGGATCATCCTGGCGGCGGTCGCGCAGAGCGGCGAGCGCTTCGGCGCCGCCCATGTCATCGACATCCTGCTCGGCCACGAGACCGAAAAGGTGCTGGCGAGAGGCCATCAGAAGCTCGAAAGCTTCAGGACCGGCATCATGCACAGGAAGCCGGTCTGGCTGTCGCTCGTCCGGCAACTTGTCGCCGGCGGCTTCCTGATGCCCGATCCCGACGGCCATGGCGGTCTCGTCATCTCGGAAAGCGGCCGTGCGCTCGGGCGTGGCGAGGTTGCGTTCGAGTATCGTGTCGAGGGCCGGGACCGTCTCGCGCGCGGCAGGAAGCGTGCCGCGCAAGGCTTCGCCATGGATGGCGAGGGCGTCGATGCGTCGCTCCTGGCGACGCTCAAGACGCTGCGGCTGCGGCTCGCCAAGGAACGCCAGGTGCCGGCCTATGTGGTGTTCTCCGACCGCACGCTGATCGACATGGCCGAGCGCCGCCCGCGCGACCTCGACGATTTCGCCGAAGTGACCGGCGTGGGCGCCGCCAAGCTCAAGGAGTTCGGCGAGGTGTTTTTAGCTGCGATTGCGGCGCATCAGGCCGATGGGTCGGACTGAGGACCTTGACAGGTGCTTCGGGGTCTATCCTCGCGGGCCCGGATTACCGGTTACGACGAAGCGGCGGCGCTTCTTTCCGATCTGTCGGTGCTTGCCGAAAGAAAGGGCGGGGAATTCCGTCTCCGGCTTCAGTCGATCCGTGAGCGCCATGCCGGGAAAGGGCGCTTCCTCGAACGTCTGACATTGCTGGGGTAGATGCGCTCCCCGAGGGCGCATGCCTTCACTGTCGGATGCGCGCTCAGCTCTCGCCGAGCTTGTTGGCGAGCTCCGCCTGGATCTGGCGCAGCACCGCGGAGGCGGTCTCGAGCTCTTCGTCGCCGATGAGCGAAACCAGCTCGTGCCGGAGCTCGGCGAGCACGGTGTTGATGGTCTTCATCCGCGCCTCGCCGTCGTTGGTCAGCGACACGATCTTGGCCCGGCGGTCGCTTGGGTCCTCCCGCCTGGCGACCAGGCCTTCCGCCACCAGGAGATCGATGAGACGCACCACGGAAGGACCTTCGAGGCCGGCCTGTTCGGCGACGGCCCCCTGGCGGGCTTCGCCGCCCAACTGCCACAGCGCCAGGAGCGGCATGGCCATGGCGTGGGACAAGCCGCAGCGATCCAGCCGCTCGTTGGCGGTACGGCGCCAGAGACGCGCCACATTGGTTATGATCTGGCCGATCGTTTCGCGGCTTCTGGACCGTTCATTTTCCATTGCTAATTATTCGCATACAATCTATTAGGATGCAATCTATATCGGCGAGGTGGCGCGATGGATCCGTTGCATCGGAGAAGTCCGCTCTCACCAAGTCTCCGTTCTCGATCCAGGGGGCCGGCCCTGACTGGCTCCCTCGAAGGTGTTTTCGATGTCCGTTGCTCTCGACGCAGTGCCAATAACTTCCCCCGCCAATCCGCGTTCCAGGGTGATCCTTGCCAGCCTGATCGGCACCACCATCGAGTTCTACGATTTCTATGTCTATGCCACGGCGGCGGTGCTCGTGTTCCCGCATTTGTTCTTTCCCGCCGGCAACGACACGACGGCGCTGCTTGCCTCTTTCGCGGTGTTTGGCGCCGCCATGATCGCGCGCCCGCTGGGCGCGATCTTCTTCGGCCATCTCGGCGACCGGCGTGGCCGCAAGATCACGCTGGTCGGCGCACTGCTCACCATGGGGCTGGCGACATTCCTGATCGGTCTGCTCCCGACTTACGCGAGCGCCGGATGGCTGGCGCCGGCCCTGCTGGTCGTGCTGCGCCTGGCCCAGGGCTTCGCGCTCGGCGGGGAGTGGAGCGGCGCGGCGCTGGTCGCGACCGAGAACGCGCCGAAAGGCAAGCGCGCCGTCTACGGCACTTTCCCGCAGCTGGGCGCGCCGATCGGCTTCATCATCGCCAACGGCCTGTTCCTGATCATCGCCGCCATACTGCCGTCGGACGATCCCTCGCGGCCGTCGCTGGCCTTCCTTTCCTGGGGCTGGCGCATCCCGTTCCTGTTTTCGCTGATCATGGTGGCCATCGGCCTCTGGGTGCGGCTGAACCTGGTCGAGAGCGCAGCCTTCGACAACACCGTGCGCGCCGGCAAGGTCAGGAAGGTACCCTTGGCGTCGGTCGTCGGCACGCATTGGAAAGAGCTCGTCCTCGGCACGTTCTACATGCTTGCCACCTACGTCCTGTTCTACCTGATGACGACGTTTTCACTAAGCTACGGCCGCGCCGCGCCTACGGCCTCCGTGCCCGGCCTTGGCTACGATTACACGACCTTCGTGCTGATGATGATCATCGGCGTGGTCTTCTTCGGCGTCTTCACCATGGTCTCCGGTCCGTGGGCCGACCGTTGGGGCCGGCGCCGGACGCTGATCTGGATAACCATCGCCATCGCACTCTTCGGGCTCTCCTGGGTGCCGATGCTGCATGCCGGCGGCGCCGGCGTCATGGCGTGGCTCGTCGCCGGCTTCAGCCTGATGGGCATGACCTTCGGTCCGATGGGCGCGCTGCTGCCGGAGCTCTTCCCGGCCAATGTGCGCTACACCGGCTCTGGCATCTCCTACAACGTGTCGTCGATCCTCGGCGCCGCGGTGGCGCCCTTCATCGCCGTGGCGCTCTGGAGCATGGGCGGCGGACCTTTCTGGGTCGGCGTCTACCTCTCGGCCATGGCGATGCTCACGCTGGTTGCCCTGCTGATCGGGCGCGAGACCAAGGATGTCGACATCAACCGCTAGCCAACCGTGGCGCCCGCCGGCGAGGAGGCGGGCGCGAGAACCAAACCCATGACGCTTCCCTCCTGGCAGGACTGGCTGTTTTCGATCAAGGCGTTCCTCGCCTCGATGCTGGCGCTCTACATAGCGCTGTCCTTCGACCTGCCGCGGCCTTATTGGGCCATGGCGGCCGTCTATGTCGTGGCCAATCCGCTTGCCGGCGCAACTTCGTCCAAGGGGCTCTACCGTGCGCTCGGCACGCTGATCGGCGCCGCTGCATCCGTCGTCGTGTTGCCGACCTTCGTCAATTCGCCGCTGTTGATGAGCATCGTCGTGGCCTTGTGGACCGGGGTGCTGCTCTACATCTCGATGCTCGATCGCACGCCGCGCAGCTATGTCTTCATGCTGGCCGGCTATTCGCTGCCGCTGATCGCCCTGCCGGCCGTCGACGCACCCCAAACGATCTTCGATATCGCCTCGGCCCGCAGCCAGGAGATCATCCTCGGCATCGTCTGCGCCAGCGTGGTCGCGCAGCTGGTGTTTCCGATAGGGCTGTCTTCGCTGATGTCGTCGCGCATTTCCAACTGGCTGGGCGACGCCGCTGCCTGGGCCGGTGAGATCCTGCGAGGCGAGGGCGCGGCCAGGCCGGCAGCTCCGGTCCGGCAGAAGCTGGCATCCGACATTTCCGGGTTCGACATCCTCATCAGCCAGCTTGGATACGATCACCAGACGCACGGGCTTACGCGGCAGGCGCGGCAATTGCGCGGGCGTCTCATGCTGCTGCTTCCGTTGCTCTCGTCGCTCGATGACCGGCTTCACGAACTGAGATCGCAGGATCGTGTGCTGCGCGACGATCTCGTCGCTCTGCTCGACGACGTCGGCGCATGGCTGCAGGCCGTCGCCGATCCGGGACGCGCCGTCGCGCTGCGCTCGCGCATCGCCGATTTGCGTCCGCCTGCCTATGCCGTCGACTGGCGGAGCCTGATTCTCGACAGCGCGCTCGCCCGGCTGCGCGAGATCGTCGATGCCTGGCACGATTGCCTCGTCCTGAAGAAGCAGATCGCAAGCAGCGAATCCGGCGGCGAAAAGCTCGCCTTCCGGCGGCGGCGCACTTTCTCGCGCACCCGCCATCACGATTATGGAATGCTGTTCTTCTATGCCGCTTCGGTGATCGTCGCCATCCTGATCGCCTGCGCCCTGTGGATCTATTCGGGCTGGGCCGAAGGCTCCGGATTCGTGCTCATGGTGGCGGTCGGATGCTCGTTCTTCGCAGCGACTGACCGGCCAGCGCCGCTGCTGTTGTCGATGTTCATCTGGTGCACGGTGAGCCTTATGGTCACCGCGGCCTATCAATTCGCCATCCTGCCTTCGATCCAGAGCTTTCCCTTGCTGGTTCTCGTGCTGGCGCCGCCGTTCCTTGTGCTCGGCACTCTCATTCCAAGGCCCCAACTCAACATGCTGGCGATGCTGCTCACCGTTAACACCGCGTCGTTCATCGCGCT
Source organism: Mesorhizobium sp. J8 (assembly GCF_016591715.1). Taxonomy (NCBI): domain Bacteria; kingdom Pseudomonadati; phylum Pseudomonadota; class Alphaproteobacteria; order Hyphomicrobiales; family Phyllobacteriaceae; genus Mesorhizobium; species Mesorhizobium sp. J8. The sequence continues at coordinate 6,377,553 of NZ_AP024109.1, read as the reverse complement.
CAGCGACAGGTTTTCCGCCGATTTCACCTCCTTCGCGGGCGGAGGGCTCGCCGCGCTCGCCGGCGTCGGTTTCGCGCTTGTATGGACGCTGGTGATCCGGCCGTTCGGCGGTGAGATCTCCGCCCGGCGATTGGTGCATGCCGGCTGGTCGGACCTTGCCCAGCTCGCCGCCGGCGAGCGCGCCGAGGACCAGCGGAGGCTTGCCGGGCGCATGCTCGATCGCCTCGGGCAGCTCGTTCCCCGGCTGGCATCCATGGAAAACAAGGAATTGTCGGCGATCGACGGCTATGCGGAAATCAGGCTGGGCCTCAACATCGTGGAGCTGCAGCGGCTGCGCGGCCGGCTTACATCCGACGAGGGCGAGGCGATCGGCGATGTGCTGTCCGCCATCGCCGATCTGTTCAAGGAACGCCTCAGGCTCGGCGAGCCCGTTCCGGCGTCGCCGGGGTTGCGCGAACGCATCGACGCGGCGCTTGCCACCGTCGCGGGCCGTCAGGCCACGCCGGCTCGCCGATCCGCCGACGCGCTGGTCGGGCTGCGTCGCGCGCTGTTCCGAAACGCGGCGCCACCTGTTTATTCGACAGTGCCGGCACCGATGCTCCTGGTAGCGGAGTAGATACATGCAGAACGACATCAGTATTGGCGGCGTCTATCTGCCGGGACTTCTGGTCACGATGCTCGCGGCCTTCGTCGTGGCGCGGATCGTCTGGCAGGTTTTGTCATGGACCGGCCTCTATTCGCTCGTCTGGCACCGGGCGCTTTTCAACCTCGCGCTTTACATCCTCATCCTCGGGGCAATGTCCTCGCTCTCAAATCGGCTGTTCTCATGAAATACCGTCTTCTTCGACTGACCGGCAGGGTCCTCGTCACGGCTGCCGTCGTCGCCGTCGCCTGCGTTGCCGCCTGGAAGCTTTGGGACGACAACATGAATGCCCCATGGACGCGCGACGCGCATGTGCGCGCCGATGTCGTGGGCGTCACGCCCGACGTTTCGGGCCTCGTGGCGGAGGTCCTGGTCAAGGATAACCAGGTGGTGAAGAAGGGCGATGTGCTGTTCGAGGTCGACCGCCAGCGCTTTGCCGTCGCGCTTGCGCAGGCGCAGGCAGTGGTCGAAGGCCGGCAGGCGACGCTCGACCAGGCGAGGAGAAATCTGGAACGTCTCAAGCGGCTGACGGCGTCGGCGGTCAGCGTCCAGCAGATCGAGGAGGCGCAATCGAGCCTGGCCGAGGCGGAGTCGGAAAGCCTGCAGGCAAGTGCCGCGCGCGACCTGGCGCAACTCAACCTCGACCGCGCGCAAGTCAGGGCACCGGTCAACGGCATCATCACCAATCTCAGCCTTCGCCCCGGAGACTATGTCACGACGGGCGCGGCCACGATGGCGCTGGTCGACACCGATACCGTCCGCATCGACGGCTATTTCGAGGAGACGAAGCTGCCGCGCATCGAGGTGGGCGCCAAGGCTACGATCCGACCGATGGGATGGAAATCGTCGCTTTCGGGCCATGTCGCAAGCATAGCCGCCGGCATCGAGGACCGCGAGCGCACCTCCGGGACGCTGCTGGCGGACATCAATCCGACCTTCACCTGGGTGCGGCTGGCGCAGCGCGTTCCCGTGCATATCGCGCTGGACGGCGATGCCGTCACGAAGGCAAGGCTGGTGGTCGGAACGTCGGCGACGGTGACCATCGACCGGGCGAGGGACGACTGAAGGCGAGGTCAAATCACCGAACGGATCGAGGAATAAGGGAGGCGGCTAACGCCAAAGGCAAACCTTGACGTCCTTCCCGACATAGCAGGCGCCTTCACGGCGAAGCTCTCCCCAGTCTCCTGCCTCGCCGTGCGTGTCGCGAATATCCCCGTTCGCATAGCCTGCCCAAGCATCACCGTCCTTGTATATGACGGCCCAGTAATCCTTCGACATCTCGCCCGCTCCACTATGCGTGTCGGGATAGTCTATGCCGGCAAAGACCTGCTTGGGGCCCTGGATGTTGAAATCGCCGCCCTTCTCTATTTGGTAGGAGCATTTTCCGGATATGCGGGTCTCGCCGTGAACGACCAGCAGGCAGCGGCCCCATTTGTAGCCGCTCGGCAGACGATGCTGTGCTGCGTGCGCGGGCGAAATGGAGGACGCAATTGCCAGGGCGATCGCTATGGTTCGGCCGGTCAGCAGCCAACCCAAAGAGCGACCTGATACCGTTGCATTCCGTCCATAGCGCATGTCGAACGGCCCTCCGCAGGGTGAGTCCCTTGAGATCATATTCCACCGACCATAGCGGATTCTTGTCACGCCGGTGTGTGCTGCTTCACGCTGCTGCCGATGCCATCCTGCTTGGCGCGACGGATCGCGTCGATCCTGCGAAGCGCGCAGCGCGAAGCAGGATGGCGGAGAGGGAGGGATTCGAACCCCCGATACCCTTGCGAGTATGCCGCATTTCGAGTGCGGTGCATTCGACCACTCTGCCACCTCTCCGCGAGGTCATGGTCGGCCGTTGCCGGCGCGGCGCACTAGATAACGGCTGGCTGCTGGAGTTACAAGGGCCTATTCGCCCGATTTCCAGCTTCTTTAAAAAGCGGCGTTGACTGCGCCGACGTCTCCTTTGCCGGCGGGATGCGCGTGGGTATCGTCCAGGGCGAGCCCGTTTGCCTTGACTCCGGCGCAACCTTCGGTTAGGGACAGCCCGCATTCGGCGTGGAGGCTCTTCCGCGCCGCTTGTTTTTTGAACCCGCAGACTGACAAAAAGACGGCCCAACCGCCCGAGGCGGTTCATCGAGGCCGACCGAACAGCGAAAGGCAAAAAATGTTCGCAGTCATCAAAACGGGCGGCAAGCAGTATCGCGTCGCCGCCAACGATCTCCTGAAGATCGAGAAACTCGAAGCCAAGGTCGGCGATATCGTCGAAATCGGCAATGTGCTCGCGCATGGCGAGGGCGAGAACGTCACCTTCGGCGCGCCGTTCGTCGATGGCGCCATGGTCACGGCGGAAGTCGTCGAGCAGGGCAAGAACCGCACCGTCATCGCTTTCAAGAAGCGCCGCCGCCAGAATTCGCGCCGCAAGATCGGCCACCGCCAGCTTCTGACCACCGTCCGGATCGCCGAGATCCTGCTGGGCGGCGCCAAGCCGTCGAAGAAGGCCGCCGCCAAGCCGGAAGCCAAGGCAGAGACCAAGGCCGAAGTCGCTGCCGAGGCGAAAGCCGAAGCCGCGCCGAAGGAGCCCAAGGCCAAGAAGGAAGCTGCGCCGAAGGCGGAAGCCGCTGCCGGCGAAGAGGCAAAGCCCGCGCCGCTGTTCAAGGCGCCAAAGGGCGAGCCGGACGACCTGACGGTCATCAAGGGCATCGGCCCGGTCGCGGCGAAGGACCTCGCCGAGCAGGGCATCGTCACCTTCGCGCAGCTCGCCAAGCTCACCGACAAGGACGTCGCCAAGATCGACGAGCACATGCCGTTCAGCGCCGACCAGATCAAGGACTGGCGCGAGCAGGCCAAGGAACTGGCGAAGAAGTAATTTTACCGGCGGCGATCGTCGCCGCTACGGGACTTGAAACGGAACGCGAACGCGTTCATAAGACCATTCAAGCGCCTCAGGGCGCATCGGAGTTAGTCAAATGGCACACAAGAAAGCTGGCGGTTCGTCGCGCAACGGTCGCGATTCGCACTCCAAGCGTCTGGGCGTGAAGAAGTTCGGCGGCGAAGCCGTCGTGGCCGGCAACATCATCATTCGTCAGCGCGGCACGCAATGGCATCCGGGCACCAATGTTGGCATGGGCACGGACCACACCCTTTTTGCGCTCGAAGCCGGCGCAGTCACCTTCAACAAAAAAGCCAACGGCCGAACCTACGTATCGGTGAACCCGATTACCAAAGCAGCGGAGTAGCCGGTTCCGCACCATAACACCGGCGCCCATCTCGGGAACCGGTGTCTGGCCAGGCCAGGAAAAGGATCAGGAGAGATGGGTTTGCCCTCTCTCCTTTTTCATTTTTTCTTGCCCTGGAGGACTAAAATGGTTGCGGAAGCGGACGACACGGAAGACGAAAGTTACGCGATCGATTGCCCGGTGCTGGCCACCGAGCGGCTGGTCATGCGCGCCCCGCGCGAAAGCGATCTCGAGCAACTCGTCACGCTTGCCGACAACCGACATGTCGCCGAAATGCTGGCACGCATGCCGCATCCCTATGGCGAGGCCGAAGGCCGCACCTTCCTTGCCATGGCGGCGTCGCGGCGCGCCGGCATCGTCTACGCGCTGACGCTCAAGGATGGCGGCACCTTCGTCGGCTGCGCCGGCTTGAACACCACCGATCGCGGCCTGGAGCTGGGCTACTGGATCGGCGAGCCCTATTGGAAGCGCGGCTATGCCACGGAAGCCGCGCATGCGCTCGTCGACCTCGCCTTCCAGCGGACCTCGATCCAGGTGCTGCATGCCTCGACCCGGGTGATCAATCCGGCTTCGCGCCGCGTCATCCACAAATGCGGCTTCCAGTATGCCGGCCAGGGCATGCTGAACTCGATCGTCGCCGGCCAGGTGCCTGTCGAGCGGTACCGCCTTGATCGCAAGACGTGGAACAGTCTGCGCAACTGGATCCATTATTGACAGGTGTTTCGGAAGGTGAGCGGCGCCCCCTCACCCGGATTGCCAGCCGAATTGCGACGGGCAATTCGGGGCAATCCGACCTCTCCCCGAGGGGAGAGGAGCAGGTAAGGGCCGGCGGCAATCTCTTCTCCCCTCGGGAAGAAGGGTGGCCGCGAAGCGGCCGGATGAGGGGAAGTCCAGAACTCAGCCGAGCTCCGCCCAGAGCGGCAGATGATCCGACCCGATGGCATCCCGGTCGGACCACAGGCGCTCCAGCGACTTGGCGAGCGAGGCGCTGGTGAAGATGTAGTCGATGCATTTGTGGCGGCTTTTGTCGGCGGGCCGCTCAGGATCGACCCAGGTGACGAGGTCGGCGACCGCAAGACGCTGGGCGATGTCGACGGCGAGATCGGCCGTCAGCGGCATGCCGAACTCATGGTCCGGGCGGCCGGCAAGCTCGACATATTCGGGCGAGCCCGGCAGCATGTTGAAGTCGCCCATGACGATGAAGGCTTCCGGATACGGCAGGTCCGGCAGGCCGATCTCGGGAATGCCCGACAGGCCGCCGCCTTCCAGCGCGTAGTTCAGCAGGCGCTGGCGCAGGAAACGGATCTGGCTCTGGCGCTCGACCGGGCTGCGGTGGTCGAGATGGGTGGAATAGAAGCGGATGAAGCCGAGCGGCGTCTCGATCAGCGCTTCGAGCGCGCCGCGCTGGAAGTTCATGGTCTCGAGGCTGCGGCTGCGCGGCAGAAGGAGATTGCGCGACAGATGAATGGGAGTCTTCGACAGCACCATGTTGCCGAGCTGGAAGGAGGTCGAGATGGCGCGGCCGTTCTCCAGGCGCGAGCCGATATTGACCTCGAAATTGCTGCCATAGGCGGCGAAATAATCGGGCAGCGCCTCGCCGATCTCGGCCACCATGTCGCGGTCGCCGTTGCGCGGGTTGTTGCGGGTCACCTCCTGCAGCGCAATGACGTCTGCGCCGCGCACGGCGTCGGCGATGCGGCCGACGTCGTATTTGCCGTCGAGCCCGATGCCGTATTGGATGTTGTAGGTGACGATCTTCATTCCCGCGCCCCTCCAATCACGCCGCACCGGTGCTACCGCGTCCCCGGCAAAAGGGCATCCGGCGCTTTAGTCGCAAATCGGCCTCGCCCTTGGCCCTGCCTTGGTTTAGAGCAATCCGCAAGCGCAATAGCAGAAACCTGAAAACCAAGATGAAATTCCTCGACCAAGCCAAGGTTTACATCCGTTCCGGCGACGGCGGCGCCGGTTCGTTGTCCTTTCGGCGTGAAAAATTCATCGAGTTCGGCGGACCGGATGGCGGCGATGGCGGTCGCGGCGGCGATGTCTGGGTGGAAGCGGTCGACGGGCTGAACACGCTGATCGACTATCGCTACCAGCAGCATTTCAAGGCCAAGACCGGCATGCACGGCATGGGCCGCAACATGACGGGCGCCAAGGGCGCCGACGTGACGCTGAAGGTGCCGGCGGGCACGCAGGTCTTTGCCGAGGACAATGAGACGCTGATCTGCGACCTGACCGTGGTCGGCCAGCGCTTCCTGCTCGCCAAGGGCGGCAATGGCGGTTTCGGCAACCAGCATTTCAAGACCTCGACCAACCAGGCGCCGCGACGCGCCAATCCCGGCCAGCCTGGCGAGGAATTGAGCATCTGGCTCCGGCTCAAGCTGATCGCCGACGCCGGCCTGGTCGGCATGCCCAATGCCGGCAAATCGACCTTCCTCGCGGCCGTCACCGCGGCCAAGCCGAAGATCGCCGACTATCCGTTCACGACGCTTCACCCCGGGCTCGGCGTCGCCCGTATCGACGGCCGCGAATTCGTGCTGGCCGACATTCCCGGCCTGATCGAGGGCGCGCATGAGGGGGTGGGCATCGGCGACCGTTTCCTCGGCCATGTCGAGCGCACGCGCGTGCTGCTCCACCTGGTCTCGGCGCAGGAAGAAAATCCCGGCAAGGCCTACAAGACGGTGCGCGCCGAGCTCGAAGCCTATGGTCATGGATTGACCGACAAGGTCGAGATCGTGGCGCTCAGCCAGATCGATATCCTCGACGCGGACGCCCGCAAGAAGAAGGCCGCCTCGCTGAAGCGCGCAGCCGGCCGCGCGCCGATGCTTTTGTCGGCCGTCACCGGCGAAGGCGTCGAGGCGGTGCTGCGCGCGCTGATGGCGGTGGTCGCCGAATCGCGCGACGCCGTTCCGGCTCCTGTCGAGACGCGTTGGCAAAACCCATGAAATCGCTGAAATCATACCGGCGCATCACCGTGAAGATCGGCTCTGCGCTGCTCGTCGACCGCGCGACAGGTTTGAAGCGCGACTGGCTGACCTCGCTTGCAGACGACATCGCAGTGCTGGCCGAGGCCGGCGCCGAAGTGCTGGTCGTTTCGTCGGGCGCGATCGCGCTCGGCCGCACCATTCTCGGCCTCGGCAAGCGCGCGCTGAAGCTGGAGGAGAGCCAGGCTGCCGCCGCCGTCGGTCAGATCGCGCTTGCCGGCGCATGGTCGGACGCGCTCGGCAAGGACGGGCTGAAGTCCGGCCAGATTCTTCTCACTCTTGGCGACACGGAGGAGCGCCGGCGCTACCTCAACGCGCGCGCGACGATCTCGACCCTGCTCAAGATGAAGGCGGTACCGGTCATAAACGAGAACGACACGGTGGCGACCTCGGAAATCCGCTACGGCGACAATGACCGGCTGGCGGCGCGGGTGGCGACGATGATGGGCGCCGATCTTCTGGTGCTGCTTTCCGATATCGATGGGCTCTATACGGCGCCGCCGGCCAAGGACCCGCAGGCAAAATTCATCCCCGTGGTCGACCGCATCACGCCCGACATCGAGGCGATGGCGGGCGCGGCCGCGTCCGAATTGTCGCGCGGCGGGATGCGCACCAAGCTCGACGCCGGCAAGATCGCCAATGCCGCCGGCACGGCGATGATAATCACCTCGGGCACCCGGCTTTCGCCGCTGATGGCGATCGAGCGCGGCGAGCGCTCGACCTTCTTCAAGCCGAGCGCCAACCCGGTGAAGGGCTACAAGACCTGGATCGCCGGGCAGCTCGAGCCGGCCGGCCGGCTCACCGTCGATGCCGGCGCCGTCGGGGCTTTGAAGTCCGGAAAGTCGCTGCTGCCGGCCGGGGTAAAACTGGTCAGCGGCAATTTCTCGCGCGGCGACACGGTGGCGATCCTGTCGCCGGACGGCCGCGAGATTGCGCGCGGGCTGGTTGCCTATGATGCCGCCGATGCCGTAAGGATCGCGGGTCTGAAGACGGCCGAGATCGAAAACGTGCTCGGCTACGAGGCGCGTTCGGCGATGATCCATCGTGACGACCTTGTGGTAAGCGTTGTCGGCGACCAAGTGTTGGCCGACGAATAAGTATTGAACGGGCGGAGGATGAAACATGCTGAAGCTGCATGAAAAATCCGGCGAAGATACGGTGGCGCTGATGGCCGATATCGGCCGGCGCGCCCGCGCGGCCGCCCGACCATTGGCCGTCGCTTCAACCGAGGCCAAGAATGCCGCGCTTGCCGCCATGGCGGACGCCATCCTGCGCAACGAGCAGGCGATCCTCGATGCCAACGCCATCGACATGTCGAATGGCGAGGAGGCCGGCTTGTCCGGCTCCTTCATGGATCGCCTCAAACTTACGCCCTCGCGCATCAAGGCGATGGCCGACGGCATTCGCGAGATCGCCGCGCTCAAGGATCCGGTCGGCGACGTCATCGCCGAATGGCACCGGCCGAACGGGCTGCATATCGAGCGCGTGCGCACGCCGCTCGGTGTGATCGGCGTCATCTATGAGAGCAGGCCGAATGTGACTGCGGACGCCGGCGCGCTTTGCCTCAAGGCAGGCAATCCGGTGATCCTGCGCGGCGGCTCGGATTCGATCAATTCCTCGTCAGCCATCCATGCCTGCATGGTCGAAGGGCTGAAGGCGGCCGGCCTGCCTGAGGATGCCATCCAACTGGTGCTGACCACCGACCGCGCCGCCGTCGGCGAGATGCTCAAAGGTCTGAGCGGCAATCTCGACGTCATCATTCCGCGCGGCGGCAAAAGCCTGGTCGGGCGCGTGCAGACCGAGGCGCGGGTGCCGGTCTTCGCGCATCTGGAAGGCATCTGTCATCTCTATATCGACCGCTCTGCCGATCTCGGCATGGCGGTGAAGATCGCGGTCAATGCCAAGATGCGGCGCACTGGCGTCTGCGGCGCGGCCGAGACCTTGCTGGTCGACCGCGCGGCGGCCGCCACGCATCTGGTGCCGATCCTGGACGCGCTGCGCGCCGCCGGCTGCGAGATCCATGCCGATGCCGAGGTGATGAAAGCCTTCGCCGACGCCAGCCCGGCAACCGACGCCGACTGGGTGACGGAATATCTCGATGCCATCATCGCGGTGAAGCTGGTCGACGGCGTCGCCGGCGCGATCGAGCATATCGAGACCTTCTCGTCGCACCACACCGAGGCGATCATCGCCGAGGACGCGCAGGCGGTTGAACGTTTCTTCAACGAGATCGACTCGGCGATCCTGCTGCACAATGCCTCGACGCAGTTCGCCGATGGCGGCGAGTTCGGCATGGGCGCCGAGATCGGCATCGCCACCGGCAAGATGCATGCGCGAGGGCCGGTCGGCGTCGAGCAACTCACCTCGTTCAAATACCGCGTGCGCGGATCGGGACAGGTGAGGCCTTGACGCTTTTCGCCCGGCAGGCCTGAGGGGAGGCCAAGGCGGATGCTTTCGCAAGCCGAGCAGCCTGTCCCGGCCCGCTACTTTCGCATGCCGCACGCCGCCAAGGGGCTGACCGTCGGGCTGTTCGGCGGTTCGTTCAACCCACCGCATGCCGGCCATGCGCTGGTTGCCGAGATCGCGCTGAGAAGGCTCGCACTCGACCAGCTGTGGTGGATGGTGACGCCCGGCAACCCGCTGAAAAGCGCGCGCGAGCTGGCGCCGCTTGCCGAGCGCATCGAGCTGTCCGAAAAGATCGCCAGGAATCCCAGGATCAAGGTCACCGCTTTCGAGGCGGCGCAGCATGTGCGCTACACCGCCGACACGCTGGCGCTGGTCAAGGCGCGCAATCCGGGCGTCGACTTCGTCTGGATCATGGGCGCGGATAGCTTGCGCGACTTCCACCGCTGGCAGCGCTGGCGCGAGATCGTGCTGACCTTCCCGATCGCGGTCATCGATCGCCCGGGCGCGACGCTCTCCTTCCTGTCGTCGGTCGTCGCCAAGACCTTCGACTATGCCCGCATCGACGAGGGCGACGCACCGCTGCTCGCCCGCATGCAGGCGCCGGCCTGGACCTTCATCCACGGGCCGCGCTCGTCGCTCTCCTCCACCGCGATCCGCAAGGCAGCGAAGGGGTAGCACCTTTTCCTTCTCCCACAGGGGGAGAAGGGAAAACCCAGCCATGTCGCTTTTACGGCGGCTTTTCGCCCTCCGGTCAGCGATGCTGCGCAGGCATGCTGAAGCAGAACCCCACCACGACCGACGCCGTCCGGGCCGAACAACCGGCGCCGCTGATCGCCATTGCCAGCGTCATCGTGTCGATGGCGCTGATCGCGATCGGCAACGGGCTGATGTTCGCCTATATCCCCGTGCGTCTCGGCGCCGACGGCTTCGACCCGACCTGGGCCGGGCTGATCGTCACCGGGCTTTCGGCCGGGGGGCTCGCCGGCTGCATCCTGACCGGGCCCTTGGTTCGGCGCGTCGGCCACGCCCGCGCCTTCATGGTGCTTTCGGCGCTGATCGCGCTTTCCAACGCCGCGATCGGCGCCGGCCCGATCCCGCTTTTATGGATCGCCGCGCGGGCGCTTTACGGCTTTGCCATCTGCGGGCTGTTCATTGTCGCGCAGAGCTGGCTCAACGACGCCTTGCCGAATTCGATCCGCGGCCGGGTGATGGCGGTGTTCTACGTCGCCTATATCGCCGGGCTCGGCGTGGGGTATGCGACGCTCGCGGCGGTCGACATCCACACGGCCGCGGCGGCGCTGATCGGCATCACCTTCACCGCGCTTTCCATCCTGCCGGTCGGCATGACGCGGCTTGCCCAGCCGCCCGCGCCGCAGGCGGCCTCGGTGGCGCTGCGCCGTGCCTGGCGCATATCGCCGGTCGGCGTCGCCGGCATGCTCGCCGTTGGCGGCCTCTCGATGATCGTTTCCGGCTTCGCGCCGATCCACGCCACGGCCAAGGGCTACAGCCAGGCCGACGTGGCGCTCTTGCTGTCGGCGATGCCGGTCGGGACGCTGATCCTGCAGATCCCGCTCGGCTGGATTTCGGACCGCACCGACCGGCGCTACGTGCTTGCTGGGGCCGCGGCGCTCGCGACCGTCGCCAGCGTGCTTGCCATCGTCTTCGACGGCGGTGCGCTGATGGCGCTTGTGGTGATCTATCTGATCTGGGACGGGGCGTCGGAATCGATCTACGCGCTCTCCAGCGCGCATGCCGCCGATCGCGCCGCCAAGGACGAGCTTCTGGCGCTGTCGAGTTCGATGCTGTTTGCCTGGTCGCTCGCGGGCTTCATCGTGCCGGGCCTCGTCACGGCGCTTTCCGCCGTCTTCGGCACCGCAACCTTCATCTATGTCGGCATCGTGATTGCATCGGCCTTCTGCCTGTTCGTGCTGTGGCGCGTGACGGCTGGCCGGCCGACGCCGGCTCCGCCAAGCGGCAGCTTCGCGCCGATGTCGGCGCAGACGCCCTTGCCGGTGGAGCTTGCCTTCGCGCCGGACGAGACGGCGACCAAGCACTGATCGGGGAAGCCTCTCTTCGTTTTTACGCAACTCCGGAATGGAAAACCGCTCACACTTTTCCTGGAATTGCTCTATTGCTTGCGCGCTTCCGGCGCCGGCACTTCCGGCGGCGGCAGCGGAATCGAGATACCTTCGCTGTCGAAAGCCTGCTTGGCGCGCTTGGTCATGTCGATCTGGGTCGAAAAGTAATCGGCGGCCGAAGTCCAGTAGCGCAAGGTGAGCGAAACGGTCGCGTCGCCGAGACTGGCCACGAAGGCGATCGGCGCCGGTTCGCGGCGGATGCGCTTCTCAGCCCCGGCGATGGCAAGCAGCGTCTTTTGCGCGCGGTCGATATCGTTCCAGGAACCGATGCTTAAGGTGATGTCGGCGCGGCGCACGCCGTTGCGGGTGAAATTGCGCACCGGCTGGTTCCACAGCGTCGAATTGGGCGCCAGCACATAGACGCCGTCCGCGGAACGCAGCTTGGTGGCGAAGAGGCCGATCTCCTCGATCGTGCCGGCAATCGCGCCGACCTCGACATATTCGCCGATCCGGAACGGCCTCAGCGCGAGCAGCATGATGCCGGCAGCGATGTTCTGCAGCGTGCCCTGCAATGCCAGTCCGATGGCGAGACCGATGGCGCCTATTGCGGCGATGATGGAGGCCGTCTGCACCCCGAACTGGCCGAGCACCATGATGGCAACCAGGATCAGGATGGCGTAACGCACGATCTTGGAGAAGAAATGCCGCAAGGTCGCGTCGAAGCCATGGATATGACCGAGCCCGACACGGATCGAGCGTTCGGCAAGGCCGGCGAAGAGATAGCCGACGACCATAAGGATGATGGCGCCGATGGCCGAGAAGGAATAGGAAACGATCAGGGTGCTGAGCTGTGCGAGCCCGGCCTGGATGGTGATGAGGGCGCTTTGCGGGTCGGTGGGCATGGCGGGGATCCCGTTGGTCGGTGCGCCGATAACCCATGCGTCCGGGATCAGTTCCTGCTTTTTAGACCCTCCTAAAGCTGCGGTCCGGACCCCGGGCGCAGCTCAGGCAAAACGGTCGGTCGTCTTGAAACTGCAATGGAACTCTGCCTATCTAAGTGGTGTCACCTGATTGCATGGGTGATTTGGTTGTTCTTGTTGGGAAAGGAAACACACTGAGAACAGCACTGCGGAAGAAGGCTGACATCATGCCTTCGCCGGCCGGGATCAGCGGCAACGCCGCCGCGACCCTCGCCATCGACACAGTCCTTGCCAGTCTGGAAGACTCCAAGGCCGAAAACATCGTCTCAATCGACATCCAGGGAAAATCGAGCCTCGGCGACTATATGGTCATCGCCTCGGGCCGATCGCACCGTCATGTCTCGGCTGTCGCCGATCATCTCCTCAAGGCGCTGAAGGATGCCGGCCTCGGCGCCGCGCGCGTCGAGGGGTTGGCCAGCGCCGACTGGGTCCTGATCGATTCCGGCGACATCATCGTCCATGTCTTCCGCCCCGAAGTCCGCGAATTCTACAATCTCGAAAAGATGTGGCAGGCGCCGGACCTCGAGGAAGAGACCTTGCACTGAGCCTTGATCCGCCTGCCGTGAACCGTCACGGTATGCGCTGAAGCAAGCTCGCCGGGGCGAGGATGAAGATCACCGTTCATGCCGTGGGCCGGATGAAGACCGGCCCCGAGAGAGAGCTCGCCGACCGCTATTTCGAGCGCTTCGCCAAGAGCGGGCCCGCGGTCGGGCTGGAATTTGCCGGCATCGTCGAGATCCCCGAAAGCCGCGGACAGAGCGCCGACGAGCGCCGCCGCGAGGAAGCCCAGAAGCTGCAGGCCCAGTTGCTGGCCGGAACCGTTCTCATCCTGCTCGACGAACGCGGCAAGTCGCTCTCCTCGGAGGATCTGGCCGCCCGCATCGGCCAGCTGCGCGACGGCGGCCGCAAGGCGCTGGTGGTGGCCATCGGCGGCGCCGACGGCCATGACAAATCCCTCCGCGACCAGGCCGATCTGGTGCTGTCCTTCGGCGCGTTGACCTGGCCGCACCAACTGGTGCGCGTGATGCTGGGCGAGCAGCTCTACCGGGTTGCCACCATCTTGGCGGGTCATCCCTATCATCGTTCATGAATAGCCGGTCGGCCAAGAAGCTGGGGATTACCGGCCCACGCTAGGATTTCCGCCTCAATCGCGCAGCAAACGGTATTCTGTTTTTACGCAATTCCAGACGGAAGACGGAAAACCGTTACACGCTTGTCCGGGAATTGCCCTGAGCGGCGCTTCCAACATGGTTGATGGTTCGTTAACGAAGCGGCGGATAGGTTAGAGGCCTGATGTCTGAAGGCTGGTACCCGATCATGCGCGCCTGGCGCAGCCGCTGCGGCTTGACCCTTGTCGCCGCTGCGCTCGCGCTCGGGCCGGTCCGGGCGACCGAGAACACGCTCGACACGGCGCCCGACCCGGATCAGAGCCGGGCCGAATACGAGCAGGTCTCCAAGGAAATCACGCTTTCGTCGGAGCGGCTGGCAAAGCTTGCCGCCGATATCGCTTCGGTGCGCAAGGACTATGCCTCCATCACCGCGGCGCTCATCCAGTCGGCGATGACCGAGCAGAAGCTCGGCCAGGACATCGAGGACATCGGCGCCAAGCTCGAGGGGCTGAAAGCCGAGGAAAAGAAGCTGCGCGCCTCGCTCATGGCGCGGCGCGACGTGCTGGCCGAAGTGCTGGGAGCGCTGCAGCGCATGGGGCTCAACCCGCCGCCGGCGATCCTGGTCAAGCCCGAGGACGCGCTGTCGTCGGTGCGCAGCGCCATCCTGCTTGGCGCTGTCGTGCCGGAACTGCGCCAGCAGACCGACCGGCTGATGGCCGATCTCAAGGAGCAGACGCGTGTGACGGCCTCGATCGAGGCCGAACGGTCAAGGCTCACCACCGCCGTCACCGACCAGACGGCGGAGAAGAAGCGGCTCACCATGCTGCTCGAGGCCAAGAAGAAGCTGCAGGCCGATACCCAGGCAGCGATCGTGGCCGAGCAGCAGCATTCGCAGGAATTGGCGGCGAAGGCGAGCAGCCTCAAGGACCTGATCGCCTCGCTCGAAGCCGACAAGGCGCGCAAGGCCCAGGACCAGGTCAAGGCGGGCGAGCGCAAATCGACCGACGCCGACACGACGGCCTCGACCACCGAACTCGCCGCGCTGCCGGTGCCGGAGGCCAACCGCCTGACGGGATCGGCGCCGTTCTCGGCCTTGCAAGGCCAGATCGCGCTGCCGGTCATCGGCAAGATAAAACGGCGTTTCGGTACCGACGACGGCAATGGCGCGGCGATGCAGGGCGACATGGTTGCGACACAATCGGGAGCCATCGTCACCGCGCCGGCGGATGGAAACGTGCTTTATGCGGGGCCGTTTCGCTCTTATGGTCAACTCTTGATCCTCAATGCGGGCGACGGGTATCATGTCGTCCTGGCGGGGATGAGCAGAATCAGCGTCGCGACCGGACAATCGGTGCTCGCGGGAGAGCCGATCGGCGCGATGGGAGAGGCCCGGGTGGCAAGCACCTCGGCCTCGCGGAATGGAAATGCGACGCCGGAACTCTATGTCGAGTTCCGCAAGGATGGAAAACCCGTCGATCCGGCCCCATGGTGGGCGGACCGATTCTCTGGAAGGACGTGAAATGATGCGGAAACTGTCGCTTCTGTTTGCCGGCGCGCTGATGGGCGCATCGGCAATGAGCCTGGTCTACGGCGCACCGGGTTCGGCGGCGAACGCTGCGGGCTCGGAAACCTACAAGCAACTGGCGATCTTCGGCGATATCTTCGAGCGGGTGCGCGCGAACTATGTGACGCCGCCGGACGACAAGTCGCTCGTCGAGAACGCCATCAACGGCATGCTGTCCTCTCTCGACCCGCACTCCTCCTACATGAACGCCGAACAGGCGCAGGACATGCGCGTGCAGACCAAGGGCGAGTTCGGCGGCCTCGGCATCGAGGTCACCATGGAGAACGACCTCGTCAAGGTGATCACGCCGATCGACGACACCCCGGCCGCCAAGGCGGGCGTGCTTGCCGGCGACTACATCGCCAAGATCGACGGCGAGGAGGTCCGCGGCCTCACCCTCAACGACGCGGTCGAGAAGATGCGAGGCCCGGTCAACACGCCGATCAAGCTCACCATCCTGCGCCAGGGCGCCGACAAGCCGATCGAGCTGACGGTGGTGCGCGACATCATCAAGGTCAAGGCGGTGAAGTACCGGGTCGAGAATGACATCGGCTACATGAAGATCACCTCCTTCACCGAAAAGACCTATGACGATCTCGAGAACGCCATCGAGAACATCAAGAAGCAGGTGCCGAACGACAAGCTGAAGGGTTATGTGCTCGATCTGCGCCTCAATCCGGGCGGCCTGCTCGACCAGGCGGTGAGCGTGTCGGACGCCTTCCTCAAGCGCGGCGAGATCGTCTCGACGCGCGGCCGCGACCCGAAGGACGTGACCCGCTTCGACGCCAAGCCGAAGCAGAACGACGACATCAACGGCAAGCCGCTGATCGTGCTGGTCAATGGCGGTTCGGCGAGCGCTTCCGAAATCGTCGCCGGCGCGCTGCAGGACCTGCGCCGCGCCACCGTTGTCGGCACGCAGTCCTTCGGCAAGGGCTCGGTGCAGACCATCATCCCGCTCGGCGAGAACGGCGCGCTTAGGCTCACCACGGCGCTCTATTACACGCCGTCGGGCAAGTCGATCCAGGGCAAGGGCATCACGCCCGACATCAAGGTCGACCAGCCGCTGCCGCCGGACCTGCAGGGCCGCGACCTGACCCGCGGCGAATCCGACCTCAAGGGCCACATCAAGGGCGCCGACGAGAACGCCAACGGTTCCGGCTCGGCCGCCTATGTGCCGCCGGAACCCAAGGACGACCTGCAGCTGATCTATGCCGAGCAGCTGCTGCGCGGCGAGAAGACCGATCCGTCCTTCCCGCCGAACCCGGACAAGGCCGTGCTGAACCAGTAACGCGGCTCGGTCTTTGAATATGTGCATGTCGTTGTCCCGAAACCGCGGCGCACTTTCGGGCGACATGCTTTGAATTTTGATTTTAAGCATGTCTTTGTCCCGAAACCGGGGCCACTTTCGGGAGACATGCTTTAGGTCAGGCTCTGGCCGATCGAGCGAAGCAATGCAATGCTGCCGGGACCGCGAGGTTCCGGCAGTTTGATTCGGGGACCGAGGCTAAGAGCATGATCCCGAAAAGTGGGAACCGGTTTTCGGAAAAGATCATGCTCCAACAAGAATTTAGATCAGGATCGCGGTTCAACGAAACGTCATCCTGATCTGGGCGCCACGCGTCTGGAGTATAGCGCCGAAGATTGCGCAGGATTTCACGTTCAACGTGACATTCACGAGGCGGCGTGCTGGGAATTTGACTTGGCAGACATCGGCAAAGATATCGAACGCCCGCTTGGACAGTCGCTCCCGCCAAAGCGGCCCGTGCGGCGCGGCATCGGCGGCGGCACGCTTGCCGCTGCGGTCGCCGTGCTTGCGGTGATCGGCGTCTCCGGCGCGATCGCGCTGCGTGAAAAGCCGTTCCGCAAGCCGGAAGAAGTGGCGGTTTCGACGCCGAAGGTCATCGCCGCTCCCGCCGCGCCTGCTCCCGCCACACCCGCGCCGGCCCCCGTCGCCGCGGCGACGCCACAGGCCGGCACGCCGATGAAGAGCGGCTGGCCGCAGATCATCCACGTCCAGACCGAGGAGGGCGACAGCCCGCCGAAAGCGGCCATCGTCATCCGCGATCCATCGGCGCTCGGCCAGAACCTCAAGGTCGCCCATATTCCGGACAGGGCGCTGATCGAGGCCAGCGACACCGGTCCGCTGCCGATCCGCTCCGCCGACGGCAGGCGGCCCTTCGACGTCTATGCGCGGCCGTGGTCGGGCGCGCGCGGGGCGCGCGTTGCGATCGTCATCGGCGGGCTCGCAGTGTCGCAGACCGGCACACAAGCGGCGATCGCCAAATTGCCGGCCGAAGTGACGCTGGCTTTCGCGCCGCAAGGCAACAGCATCGGCCGCTGGATGCAGGCGGCAAGGCAGAGCGGACATGAGATCGTCATGCAAGTGCCGCTCGAGCCGTTCGACTATCCCAACGTCAATCCCGGCCGCAACACGCTGACGGTGTCGGCCAGCCCGGGCGAGAACCTGAAGAGCCTGCGCTGGGCACTGTCCAGGACCACGAACTATACCGCGGTCATGAACTATATGGGCGCGCGCTTTTCTGCCGACGCGAACGCGATGGAGCCGTTCATGACCGAGCTCGGCAAGCGGGGGCTTGCCTATATCGACGACGGGTCTTCCGCGCGCAGCGTTGCGCCGGAGCTTGCCTTGAAGGACGGCGTGCCTTTCGTCGCCGGCGATATGGCGATCGATTCGGTGCAGGATCGCGGCGAAATCCTCAAGAAGCTGGACAGTCTCGAAGCCACGGCGCGGGCCAAGGGCTCGGCGGTCGGCATCGGCTCGGCCTTCGACATCACCGTTGACACGGTGACGTCCTGGATTGCCGAAGCGAAGAAGCGCGGCATCGAGATCGTGCCGATCTCGGCGGTGGCGATCGATCCGCAAAAGGGCTAACGCTACAGCCTCGCCGCAGTCAATTCTCAAGATCGCCGGAACGCTGCCCCCATGGCCAAAAAGATCGATCCCGAAACCCTGCCCTATCGTCCCTGTGTCGGGCTGATGATCCTCAACAGGGCAGGCCTGGTCTGGGTCGGGCACCGTATCGCCGAGCCGGACAGCGAGTTCGCCGGCACGACGCAGCTCTGGCAGATGCCGCAAGGCGGCATCGACAAGGGCGAAGAGCCGATCGAGGCCGCCGGGCGCGAGCTCCATGAGGAAACCGGCATGCGCAGCGTGTCGCTGCTTGCCGAGGCGCCACGCTGGATCAACTACGACCTGCCGCCACATCTGGTCGGCGTCGCCTTCAAGGGCCGCTATCGCGGCCAGACGCAAAAATGGTTCGCCTACCGCTTCGAGGGCGACGAAAGCGAGATCGAAATCAATCCGCCTCCCGGCGGCCATACGGCCGAATTCGACGAATGGGCGTGGCGGCCGATGCGCGAACTGCCCGAGCTGATCGTGCCCTTCAAGCGCAAGGTCTATGAGCAGGTGATGGCAGCCTTCCAACACCTGGCTCCCTGACTGGCCTCATCCACCCCGGTTGTCGAGCCGGCCCGGTCGCCTTATTGATTGCCGATGCAATGAGCGGGGGTCGCCATGAACGACGACACCGGACGCGGGTTTCCGGCACAAAAAAATGCGGACGGCGGTTCGACGGTCAGCGAGGCGGCCGCGGGCGCGATCCTGACGATCGACCTTGGCGCCATCCGGGAAAATTACCGCCGGCTGAAGGCGCGGCTGAACGGCGTCCGCTGCGCCGGTGTGCTCAAGGCCGACGGCTATGGGCTTGGCGCCGCGCAAGTGGCCTCGGCGTTGGCGAAGGAAGGCTGCGACCTCTTCTTCGTCGCGCTGCTCGGGGAAGGCATCGCGCTGCGCAGGGCGATCGGGCCGGGGCCCGACATCTTCGTGCTGAACGGACTGCCTCCGGGTTCGGAGCCGGAAGCGCTGGCGGCCGGGCTTTGCCCGGTCATCAACAGCCCCGTTCAACTAAAGGCCTGGCGCGAGATCGCGCGGGACGCAGGCAAGAGCCTGCCTGCCGCCATCCAGGTCGATAGCGGCATGGCCCGGCTCGGCATGGCGCCGGCGGACGTCGAGGCGCTCGCGAGCGAGGCGGGCGCCCTAGACGGCATCGACATCCGCTTCGTGATGAGCCATCTCGCCCGCGCCGACGAGCCGCAGCAGGGGGCCAACGAGAAGCAGCGGCGCGAATTCGAGCGGCTGCGCAAGCTGCTGCCCGCGGCGCCCGCCTCCCTGGCCAACTCGTCCGGCATCTTTCTCGGCCCGGAATATCACTACGAGCTTGCCCGCCCGGGGGCTGCGCTCTACGGCATCAACCCGACACCCCACGCACCCAACCCGATGCTGCCGGTGATACGGCTGGAAGCCAAGGTGGCGCAAACGCGCGAGATCGGCGCCGGCACAGGCATCGGCTACGGCCATACCCACCAAGCGGACGGGCCGCTCAGGCTGGCGACCATCTCGCTGGGCTATGGCGACGGCTGGCACCGGCGCGCTGCTTCGGCCGCCTGGTTCGAGGGCGTGCGGTTGCCCTTCGTCGGCCGCGTGTCGATGGACTCTATCATCCTCGACATCTCGGCGCTTCCCGCCGGCCGGCTCGGCGAGGGCGATCTCGTCGAGCTCATCGGTCCCTCGCAAAGCGTCGACGAGGCAGCAGGCCACGCCGGGACGATCGGCTACGAGATGTTGACCAGCCTGGGTGCGCGCTTTCACCGCCGCTACACGGGCGGTTGAGGCAGGCGCCTTGCTTGACAAGCCGGTGCTTCTCGGCAAGGTTCGGGATATGAGCAACCTCGCTTATACCAAAACCTGCTTCAGGGTTTGCCCCATCGCGGGAGCGTAGCCCCGGCGTGGCCGCCAATGCCGGCGGCCGCGTGAACCGGGGCGTTTAATTCCTAACATTTTCATCGAGCCTGCGGCCCTTGCGGCCAGGCTTTGTTCGCCGCCTTCGATGTGGCGGCTTGCGCGCATTCGGGCAAACGATGCGCCAGAATATGAGGTGTGCCATGCATGCAGCAACGCAAGCGCGTTCGCGAAACTCCATCCTTGTCAGTGCGGTGGACCACGACCGGCTGAGCAGCCTCGCCAGGGCCTTTCTCGACCGCGTGCCCGATATGGCCGAGGACCTGCTTGCCGAGATGGACCGCGCCAGGGTCGCCACCGGGGCGGCAATGCCGGCCGACGTGGTGCGGATGGGCTCGACGGTCACGCTTCAGGACCCGGAGGGAAGCACCCAGACGGTGACGCTGGTCTATCCGGCCGAGGCCGACATCGCCGAAAGACGCATATCGGTGCTGACGCCGCTTGGAACGGCGCTGATCGGCGCGCGGGCCGGACGCACAGTTTCCTGGAAGAGCCGCGACAGCCGGGTTCTCTCGGCAACGATCGATGCCGTCGAACAAGCGCCGAGGACGCCATGACCAGGACTGTCTACCGCCTGACGGCCAAGGATTTCGCGGTGATCGAGGCGATGCTGATGCGCCGTCGCGCGTTCGCCGATCCGATCGTGCCGATGCTCGAACGCAAGCTCGCCGAAAGCCGCGTCATCACGACCGGAGCCGTCGAGCCCGACCTTGCCACGCTCAACAGCCGGGTGATTTTCCGCGTCGGCGGCGGTTCATCGCAAACGCGCACGCTGGTGCAGGCCGAGGCATCCGCCCCCGTCGGCTCCGGCCTGTCGGTCGCCACGTGGCACGGTCTCTGCCTGCTTGGCATGAAGGCGGGCCAATCGGCATTGGCCGAGCGGCCCGATGGCCCCGCCGAGGAGGTCCTTCTCGAGGATGTGGCCTATCAGCCGGAAGCCGCGCGGCGGGAAGCGCGGGAACGCACCTCCGAACGCCATGTCCTGAAGCTGGTCCACAGCGCGCCCGCCGCTGACTGGCCCCTTGGCGGGCGCGGCAAAATCCGGCAGACAGAGGGGGACGATCCGGGCCCTTCGGCGGCATGATCGGCCTTTGAGGGAGCATAGAATGAAAGTCATCGTGCTGGGCGGCGGCGTGATCGGGGTCACCACCGCATACTTCCTCACCGAGGCCGGTCATGAGGTGACCGTCTACGATCGCCAGCCGGGGCCGGCGCTCGAAACCAGCTTCGCCAATGCCGGCGAAGTGTCGCCTGGCTATGCCTCGCCCTGGGCCGGGCCGGGCATCCCGGTCAAGGCCATCAAATGGCTGTTGATGAAATACGGCCCGCTTGTCGTGCGGCCGGCTTTCGACCCCAATATGTGGACGTGGCTCCTCAAGATGCTGCGGAACTGCACGGCCGAGCGCTACGCGCTCAACAAGTCGCGCATGGTACCGCTGGCCGAATATAGCCGCGACACGCTGAAGGCTCTGCGCGAGGCGACCGGCATCACCTATGACGAGCGGACCAAAGGCACGCTGCAGCTTTTCCGCAAGCAGAAGCAGCTCGACGGCACCGGCGGTGATGTCGAGGTGCTGAAGAAATACGGCGTGCCCTACGAGATCCTCGACCGCGACGGCTGTGTCGCCGCCGAGCCCGCGCTTGCGGCGGTGCGCGACAAATTCGTCGGCGGCCTCAGGCTTCCGGGCGACGAGACCGGCGACTGCAAGATGTTCACCGACA
This sequence comes from Mesorhizobium sp. J8, assembly GCF_016591715.1. NCBI lineage: Bacteria > Pseudomonadati > Pseudomonadota > Alphaproteobacteria > Hyphomicrobiales > Phyllobacteriaceae > Mesorhizobium > Mesorhizobium sp. J8. The sequence goes on along the minus strand of NZ_AP024109.1, from coordinate 6,356,021 downwards.
AGCTCGCCGAGCTCTGCGTGGCGCGCGGCGTGACCTTCGAATACGGCTCGACCATCCGGCGCATCGTCAGGAACCGCAACCGCCTCACCAATGTGCTCACCGACAGCGGATGGAAAACCGCGGACGCCTTCGTGATGGCGATGGGCAGCTATTCGGCGCAATTCATGCGCACGCTGGGGCGGCCGATTCCGGTCTATCCGGTCAAGGGCTATTCCATCACCGTGCCGATCACCAATGCCGAGGCAGCACCCGTGTCGACGGTCATGGACGAGACCTACAAGGTGGCGATCACCCGGCTCGGCGACCGTATCCGCGTCGGCGGCACGGCGGAGATTTCGGGCTATGACCTTCGCCTGCATGAATCGCGCCGCCGCACGCTTGAACACTCGGTCGGCGATCTCTTCCCCGGCGGCGGCGATCTCAAGGCGGCGAGCTTCTGGTGCGGCTTGCGGCCGATGACGCCGGACGGACCGCCCTTGGTCGGACTGAGCGAGGTTGCCAACCTCTACCTCAACACCGGCCACGGCACGCTCGGCTGGACCATGGCCTGCGGCTCGGCCAAGGTGCTGGCCGACATCATGTCCAACCGGGTGCCCGAGGTCAACGCGCGTGACCTGAGCCCGGAGCGGTATCTGAAGCCCATCTGAAGGTGCGCTGATATTCCGGTGAGGCCGGCCTGCGAATGGCGGCTTCTTGCGCTTCTACAGCGCCGCGCGTCCGGATGGACGCGCAAAGGACGCTGTAGCACTTTGACTTAGCGCATGATCCTTTTCCGAAAATCGAAAACGATTTTCGGGGTCATGCGCGTGCTCACGTACTTCAAGTACGCTCCGCTCCGGGTCTCGGAAGCCGCCATTCTCGGCACGGCCTGACCGGAATCTCAGCACACCTTAGTTCGCTCCGGTCCGGCGGCGTCAAAACGCCTCTCTGACCCATTTGTCGCTGAACAGCAGCCGGTAGGCCCAGCCGATCGTGACATTGGTGGCGACCGGCCGCGAATGGGCGAGGTAATCGTCATAGACCGGCTTCATGCGGCGGTAGAAGGCCGGATCGAGCACGACCATGCCATTCTCCGAGTCGTGGAAGAAGCTGCGGTTGTTGAGGTTGACCGAGGAGATGGCGACCAGCCTCTCGTCGATCATCATGATCTTGGAATGCAGCACGACATCCGGCGCCTTGAACTCGCGGATGTTGATGCGGTCGCCATATTTCTCGACGAACAGCTTGTTGAGCGCGGTAAGGAACCGGCCGCCGATATCGCCCTTGAGGTCGATGCGGCCGACGACATCGATCTTCACGCCCCTGGCCAGCGCCCGGTCGAAGGCGCGAGCGATAGCTGGCGTCAGGTTGAGATAGGGATTGACGATCTCGATGCGCTGCTCGGCGGTGTCGATCAGTTCCACGAAATAGGCCTCCAGCGCGTGGCCGTCCTCGTAGGGCACGGAAATGAAATGCCGCGCCACGCCGCGCGGGGCAGCTATGGAGCGAACCGGAATGGAGAACGGCCGCGACAGATTGGTGTCGGCATCGCGCAGCCAGATGGTCGACAGATGCGCGGCCAGCGTCTCGACGGTCGCCGGGTCAGCGATCTCGATGTCGAAGTCGCTCCAGTTGGAATAGTAGTTCAGCGAGAAGCCGTCGGTCTTGCCGTATTGTTCAAGCTCCGGATAGCGGGTCAGGTCGACCGGCTTGTGGAACAGAAAACCGTCATGGATGTTGCGACCGCCGATGATGACGCGCGAGCGGCCGGGCTGTTCGGCCAGCGTCGCCAGCATCTTGACGTGGTGGGTCTTGTGGAGCTGCGAGAGCTGCTCGTCGATCGGCGCGCCGTGATCGGCCTGCCAGCGATATTCCTGCAGCTCGACATTGGGGAATTCCGCCGCCAACCGGTGCAGCATGGCGTCGTCCTTCTCCCGCTCCAGCACGTCGGTCACCAGGATTCGTACCTTGGCGCCCTGCGCCGCATGATGGCGGATCAGCCGGTCCATGATGCGGCCGGAGAAGTCCGCCTTGAACTCGAGCGACGACAGATAGATCAGCCTGAGCTTCGGCGCGTTGGAGAAATCGAGCGGCAGCTCAGGGTCCGCCTTGTCGAAGGCGCTGTCCGGCAGCGTCTTGCCGAGCAGGGCCTCGACCTTGGCGTTGAAGCCGTCGCGCGATTTGCGCAGCAGGGTCGGCGATCCCAATGGCAGCGCGCAAGTCTGCGACAGCCAGCGGCCGGCATAGAAGGCGCGGTCGAGCTCCTCCATTCCCGCCGGATCTGGCACCGGGCAGCGGTCGTAGCGGCTGTCGAGCCCCGCGATCCACGGATCGGCGCTCTCCTCGCGCAGCAAGGTCAGCGGCGTGCCGGCCGGCGCCAGGGTCGAAGTGATGCGAAGATCGCAGCGGGTCAGCGCCTCGCCGGGAAACAGGCTGACCGAGGTTTCGGCGGCCGGCAGGCTGAGATGGAACGGCGCGGCCCTGGCAACCGTGGTGGAACGGCCCGATGCGCGGATCGCGAGCGGGCCGTTGCAGCTGCCGCCGATGTCGACCGGCTGTCGGCCGGCTTGGCGCAGCACGATCTCGACCGAGCGCGCCTGGAGGCCCGAGAAGCTGAAGGTCTTGGGCGCCAAGGGCCGCGCCGTGGCATCGAGATAGAGCGTCTGCCGCGACATGCGCCAGCGCCCGGCGAATCGGCCTTCGCCGGGCTTTTCTCGTGTCGGCGCAATCTCGGCGTTGTCGAGCGGTCTGGCCAACCGCTGCAGCGCCGGATAGGTCGCGAGGAAACCGCCGTTCTGGACATCGCGCCAGTCGCGGCCGAAGCGGCCCGTGCCGTTGGCGCGGTCGAGCGCATCGAGGCGGCTTTGGGCGAGCAGCGCCTGGAACTGTTTCTCGTAGGCGCGATTGCCGTCGCCTGCGAAGTAGTGGGCTCCAGCGATCTCCGCGCCGCTGCTGTCCGCCGAGACGGGCAGGCGGCCGCAAGCGTCGTCGCCTGGGAAGAAGGCGCAGGCGGAATGCCCCGGCATGCCGGCGCAACCGGCAAATGACGCCAGCGCCAGTCCAAGCAATACCTTGGCGAGGGCCGGCCTGAGGCTCATCCGGCCGCCCCGTTCATGGCCTTGAGCTGGGCAGGATCGCGCGGCGGCAGGAAGCCCTGCGGAAAGATCCTGCAGACGGGGAACGCGAAAGTTGCGATCAGCAACTCGGCCTCGCTGCGCATCTTGCGCGGCGCCGTCCGGTCGTCGCGGATCTTCCTGGCGGAAGCGACAAGCGCGCCGTCACAGTCGCAATGATCGTGCCTTGCGATGTAGCAGGCGTCATGGACCCGGCAAGCGGCATCGAGACGGTCGACCGGCCTTGCCGACAGATCGCCGGTGCGCGTGCCCGGGCCGCAATAATTGCCGATGACGAAAGGCGAGGGGCGCGACATGGCATAGCGGATCGGCTTCGGCAGCTCCGCTTCCGGAACCTTCGCCCAGGGATTGGCGCAGTCCGACAGGAAAAGCAGCGGCAGAATGGCAAGAAAGGCTCGCATTTCTCCGCCGGCGTTCCGAAGATTATCCCCAGGGCGTTTCGCCGTTTCACGGAGCCGGCGATCCGCTCTATCCCTCTGTTTTGACGCAATTCCTAGAATTGCTAGCGCTCCATCATGGCACGGCAAAGCGCGCGGGTGCCACAGTGGCTGAATTTGTGGCGCAGGCAAGGCGGCATGACCAATTGCCTGTGATAGGATCGGCCGCAGCGAGGGACCTTGGGATGCGTCTTTTTCTTTTGGCAATGGCGGCCGCATATCTGACCTCCGCCCCGGCGGCGCTTGCCGCGGACAAGACCATTCACGATCGGGAGCATGGCTTTTCGCTGACCTATCCCGAGGAATGGGCGAGCGAAACCGCCTTTGACAACACCATTCGGCTCAAGATCAAATCCGGCGCAGAAGGACTCACCTGCCGCGTGTCGGAAAATGCCTACGATCCGACCGCTCCCGACAATCCACCCGACGTCAGGGCGTTCATGGAGGAAGACTGGAAGGTGAGCAACTGGCAGACCATGGTCGGCGCCGCCTATCAGGCGGCGGCGTTCCGCCAGGACAGGCTGGCGCATTTCCCGGACGGCTATCCGGTGCGCATTGCGGAGATGGATTTCCACTATGCCGACGAAAATGTCAGCTTCTACGGCCATTCCAGCATCGCGCTGACGCTGCGCAACTCGCATTACGGTTTCGTCGATTGCGGGGTCGCGGGCGCCAACTCCGAAGAGGTAGAGCGGAAATGGGCGCCGCTTGCGGACGAGGCCGAGAAGATAGTGACGTCGTTCGTCCTCGATGCGGATTAGTGCAATTCAGGAAAAGTGTGAGCGCGGTTAGGTTCGGCGCTTCGCCATAGCTTTCCGCCAGGAATTGCGTCAAAAATGATGAGATAGAGCGTTGACCATTTCCGCGAAACGTTTGAAGGACGAATACCCGTCGATGCGGTTTTGTTTTCTGACCACCACTTTGGTGTTTCTCGTCTTGTGCGCCTTCGCGGCGAAGGCTGCAGACAAGACCGTCCACGACCAGAAGAACGGGTTTTCGCTGAGCTTTCCAGAAGAATGGCTTGATGAGACGCCTTCCGACAAAGAGATACGCCTGAGCGTGAAATCCGCCGATCTTACCTGCATGGTTTCTGCGTCATTTTACGATCAATCGGCACCGGGCTCGCCATCCCCGATACGGGCAAATTCATGGAGGGCTGGTCGATGAATAATTGGAAAAAGACGATAGGCAGCTCATTCAGCACAGCCGATTTTAGCAATGACAGGCTTGCGAGATTTCCCGATGCCTACCCCGTGCGCCTGGCCGACTTGGATTTTACGGTTCGTAGAGAGAATGCCACCTTTTATGGTCACTCCAGGTTCGCGTTCTCAGTCCGAGGGGCGCGCTATGGTTATGTGAACTGCAGCGTGATGGGCGAAAGCGCCGAGCAAGTGGCGCGGATGTGGGCGCCGATTGCAGACAAGGCTGAGCGAGTGGTGAATTCGTTTGTTCTCGACTCGCCTTGAGCCACGAATTGCGTTTGCAGGTCTGTGAAGTCAGACGAACAGGCTGCGCTCCCGCTCCACCGCCTTGGTGATGAAGTTGGCGACCAGTTGGACGCGGCGGAGCGGTCTGACCGATTCGTGATAGACCAGCCAGTAGGCGCGGCGGATGGGCGCGACGATGTCGACCGGCACCAGCTCCGGCATCGAGCGGGCGACGAAAGTATGCAGGATGCCGATGCCGGCGCCGGAGCGCACCGCTTCGGCCTGGCCGAGCGCCGAGGAGATGGCGAAGCTGGTGCGCCATTCGGGGCTGAATTCGGCGGCATAGTCGAGCGAGGGACTGACGATGAGGTCCGGCACATAGCCGATCAGCGTGTGCCGGGCGAGTTCCGCCGGCGCCTGCGGCAGGCCGCTGGCTTCGGCATAGGCGCGGGAGGCAAAGAGGCCGAGCGTGTAGTCGACCAGCTTGCCGGCCACCAGCCGGCCTTCCGTCGGCCGCTCGACGGTGATCGCGATATCGGCCTCGCGGCGCGACAGCGAAAAGGAGCGCGGCACCGGCACCAGCTGGATGGTGAGCTCGCGGTGCAGAGCGGTCAGTTCGCCCAGCCGCTTTGCCAGGAAAGCGACGCCGAAGCCGTCCGGCGCGCCGATGCGAACCGTGCCCGAAACGTCGTCGCCTTCGCCGGCAATGGTCGAGCGCGCGGCGATCATGTCGCCTTCCATGCGCTCGGCGATGTCGAGGAAGCGCTCGCCGGCCGGCGTCAGCTCGCTGCCGGTGGTGAGCCGCCGGAAGAGTTTTGTGCGAAGCGCCTCCTCCAGCGCGGCGATGCGGCGCGAGACGGTAGCGTGGTTGAGCTCCAGGCGTTTGGCCGCGCCGAGGATCTGCCCGGCACGCGCCACGGCGAGGAAGATGCGGACGTCATCCCAGTTCATACAAATCCCCGATGACGGGCCAACCCAGTCATTTGCGACAATTAATGCACACTGCGCCGTCGCTGTCTATTTTTCGCACAACGGTTGCGATCTTCCTCGCGTTGCCATCGCGGCCGCGAAGGCGGACAATGGGATCATCACCAAGACAGGGAGAGAAACCATGATCGAATACGGTCATTTCATCGGCGGCAAGCGTGTCGCCGGCACCAGCGGCCGCAAGCAGGATGTGATGCAGCCGATGGACGGCTCCGTGCGCGGCACGGTGGCGCTGGCCTCGCAGGCGGAACTTCGCGCGGCGGTCGAGAATGCCAAGGCAGCGCAGCCGAAGTGGGCGGCCACCAATCCTCAGCGCCGGGTACGCGTGCTGATGAAGTTCCTCGAACTGGTCCAGCGCGATTATGACGAACTGGCCGACATCCTGGCGCGCGAGCATGGCAAGACCATCGCCGACGCGCGCGGCGACATCCAGCGCGGCCTCGAAGTGGTCGAGGTCTGCATCGGCGCGCCGCATATGATGAAGGGCGAGTTCACCGACGGCGCCGGCCCCGGCATCGACGTCTATTCGATGCGCCAGCCGCTCGGCGTCGTCGCCGGCATCACCCCGTTCAACTTCCCGGCCATGATCCCGCTCTGGAAGATCGCGCCGGCCATCGCCTGCGGCAACGCCTTCATCCTGAAGCCGTCCGAGCGCGATCCGGGCGTGCCGTTGCGCATTGCCGAGCTCTTCATCGAGGCCGGCCTGCCCGAGGGCATCCTCAACGTTGTCAACGGCGACAAGGAAGTGGTCGACGCCATCCTCGACGATCCGGATATCAAGGCCATCGGCTTCGTCGGCTCGACGCCGATCGCGCATTACATCTATTCGCGCGGCACCGCCTCGGGCAAGCGCGTGCAGTGCTTCGGCGGCGCCAAGAACCACATGATCATCATGCCCGACGCTGACATGGACCAGACGGTCGACGCGCTGATCGGCGCCGGCTACGGCTCGGCCGGCGAGCGCTGCATGGCGATCTCGGTGGCCGTCCCGGTCGGCAACGACACCGCCAACCGGCTCATGGAAAAGCTGGTGCCGCGCGTCGAAAGCCTGAAGGTCGGCCCCTCGACGGATTCTTCCGCGGATTTCGGCCCGCTGGTGACGGCACAGGCGCTGGAGCGCGTGAAGGGGTACGTCGATATCGGCGTCAAGGAAGGCGCCAAGCTCGTCGTCGACGGCCGCGGCTTCAAGATGCAGGGCTATGAGAACGGCTACTATATGGGCGGCTGCTTGTTCGACAATGTCACCGCCGACATGCGCATCTACAAGGAAGAAATCTTCGGGCCGGTGCTCTCGGTGGTGCGCGCGCCGCGCTACGAGGATGCCATCAAGCTCGCCAACGACCATGAGATGGGCAATGGCGTCGCCATCTTCACCCGCGACGGCGACGCCGCGCGTGACTTCGCCAGCCGTGTTCAGGTCGGCATGGTCGGCGTCAACGTGCCGATCCCGGTTCCGATCGCCTACTACACGTTCGGTGGCTGGAAGGCGTCGTCCTTCGGCGACCTCAACCAGCACGGCCCGGATGCGTTCCGCTTCTACACCAAGACCAAGACGGTCACCTCGCGCTGGCCGTCGGGCATCAAGGACGGCGCCGAGTTCGTCATCCCGACGATGAACTAGAGCGACGTTTGTCCAAGTTGAGATTGAGGAAGCGCGGTGCGAACCGCGCTTCCTTTTTATGCTGCGTCAACCTCTCGCTTTCCGCTCCGCGTCTAATCCAAGGTGCATGACTCCAAGAACGGCACATCGAGAGCGTATCCGCACCTTCTAAAATTCCATCGTCATGTGATGGAACCAACAGACCATCATTCGCCTTAGGCTGTATTCCTGCCATGCGTGCAGGCAACCTAACGGCGCCGGTTCAAGCCGGGGTTCTCGTCTGGCGCGAGGAGGTGTCAGATGACACGAATTGTTGTGGCGGCAACGTTGGCGGTGGCGGCGATAACCGTTGGAGCCGCTCCGGCGAGCGCGGCGGCGCAATGCGCGGCGCGCGCCGACATCATCAAGGCCCTTGGCGACAAGTTCCATGAAACCGAGGCCGGGCGCGGCCTGATCAATCCGAACGTCGTGCTCGAGATCTTCGTCTCGGAACAGGGAAGCTGGACCGTGCTTGCTTCCGACACCAAGGGGCAAAGCTGCGTGCTCTCCGTCGGCGAGGGTTGGGACAGCCAGTCGATCACCGCTGCGATGCCTGGTGCCTGAACCGGGCTGTCGGGAAGCTTGACGCGACGTGGCGGTCAGATCGTCGGGATAGTGCCGCCATCGATGACGTACTCGGCGCCGTGGATTGCCGGTGCGCGATCCGAAACCAGAAAGGTGACCAGTTCTGCGATCTCCTGAGGCCATGCCGGCCGACCGATCGGGATGCCGCCGAGCGCATCCATGATGCCTTGTCGCGCGGTTTCCTCGTCCGAGCCGGCATGAGCGGCAAGCCGCTTGACCATGGCTTCAGACGCAGTGGTGTGGATCCAGCCCGGCGCCACGGCGTTGACGCGGATGCCTTTAGGGCCAAGTTCTTTGGACAAGGCCTTGCTGTATGTGGAGAGCGCGGCCTTCGCAGTTGCATAGGCGATGGTCGATTCATACAAGGGCAGCCGGCGCTGGATCGACGAGACATGGACGATCGCGCCTGAGCCTTGCTTGATCATCTCGGGAACGAGGAATCGGTCGAGCCTTACTGCCGCCAGCAGATTGAGGTTGAGTTCATCCTGCCAGATTCCATCGGACAGCGCAGCGAAACCGCCGCCTGGGCTTTTCGACCCGCCAACGCTATGAATGACGATGTCGATACCGCCAAGTCCGGCGATAGTGGCGGCGGCGACGTTTGCCGCGCCGTCGAGAGTGCTGACGTCAGCTTGCACGAAGAGTTCCGCCGGTGACCCGGTGTCGGGCGAACGGGCGGTCGTCGCGACCCTTGCATCTGCCGCGGCAAGCCGGTGAACGATAGCTTCGCCTGCACCCTTGGTGCCGCCGGTCACCAGCACGCGCTTGCCCCGGAACTCCCGGTCATCGATCGCGAATGTCTGCCGGATGGTCACAGGCCAATCTCCAGTTTCGCGATCCGATCGCCGCCCAGCGTGAAATTGTAGTGGAGCGGTATCGGGCTGCCGGGGAAATCTCCGGAGACGATGCCGGCGATCCGCCATACGTTGGCCGTGACACCGACCTCCTTCACCTCGACTTTGGCGTGATACTTGTCGGTCGTGCTTTGCATCCACCGGCGGATCGCTTCGGTTCCGCGGTGGGTCTGGCCTTCGTCCTTGACGATGGCGTCCAGCGTGAAAGGGGCGAGCATCGCGTTGATGTCGTGGCGGTTGTTGGCGACGAAATAATCCGCCAGCGGCGGAGGAAGGGTCACAGTCACGGTCTGTCTCCGATTGGATGCCGCCGTCTGTGGGAGGGGCGGCTGTTGTCGGCCGCTAAGATGAGGTATGCTGTGGAAATGACAAGAACCGACGAAAAAGTAAGGTACTTACCCGAAAGTAAGTCAGAGGCCCTGACGCCTTCATCCGCGGCGAGCGGCGTCGAAAACGCGCTGCGCATTCTCGAAGGCCGATGGAAGCTGGTGATCCTGTTTCACCTGTTCGGCGGCAACGTGCTGCGCTTCTCCGACCTCGAACGAGCTATTCCCGCGATTTCGCAGAAGATGCTGATCCAGCAACTCAGGCAGATGGAAGCAGACGGCATTGTGCGCCGCATCGTTCATCACCAGGTGCCGCCGAAGGTCGAGTACTGCCTGACCGACTGGGGTCAGGCGTTGTGCCCGGCGCTCGACGCGCTGCTGAAATGGGCAGCAAAAAAAGAGCCGATTGAGGCCTGACGGCATTACCGGGTGGCGGCGACCTCGGCGTGGCCGCGCAGCAGCGCCATCAGTTTCTTGGCATCCTTGGCGGCGGCTTCCTCGTCGCCGTCGAGGATAGAGCGGATCAGCGCGACGTGGTGCTCGGCGGATTCGGCCAGCCCGGTGTCGGCCTTGTAGCGATACCAGAAGCGGCGGCTGTGGGTCTGCAAGGGGGCGGCGACACGCGCTGCGAAGGGGTTGTCGGCAGCGATCGCCAGCGCTTCGTCGAGCGCCTTGTCGGCCTGGATGAAGGCAAGCACGTTGCCGGAGATCACCGCCTTCTGCATCGCGAGCGCCGCCTCATGGAAAAGGTCGGCGGCCTCGCGGGTGACGAAGCGGGCGGCCGAGCGGGCGAGCACCACCTCGATGCCGCGCCGCGCATCCAGCACCCGCAGCCAGTCGCCGGCGTGAAGCGGCGCGACCGCGATGCCGGCGCGGGGCCTGATGTCGAGAAGTCCTTCCCAGGCCAGCCGCTGGATCGCCTCGCGCACCGGCGTGCGTCCGAGACTCAGCCGCTCGATCAACGCGCCTTCGGTGACGAAGCTCGACGGCGCCAGCTCGAGCGTGACGATCATGTGCTCCAGCCCGCGATAAGCCTTGGTCGCCACCGGCTCGAAGGTCGTGTTGGCGTCAGCGGATATCAGCGGGGAGATCAATGGCGGGCTCCTGATATATTTTTCATATATCATAGCGGATTCAGCATTGACGGGCCAGCTCTTAATAGATATACGACTGATATATCAATTGGAGAGACAGCCATGTGGACCGGAGTTTTCCCCGCGGTCACGACCAAATTCACCGCCGATGACCGCCTCGACCACGCCGAGATGGAGCGTTGTTACGGGCTGCAGATGGAGGCCGGCTGCGACGGCATCATCGTCTGCGGCTCGCTGGGCGAGGGGCCAATGCTGTCGCATGACGAGAAGATCGAGGTGCTGAAGACGGCGCAGAAAGTCGCCGGGAAGAAGCCGGTACTCTTGACTGTCAACGAGCCCGGCACGCGCGAGGCGGCTGCCATCGCCAGGCGCGCCGCTAAGGAAGGCGCCGACGGGCTGATGGTGGTGCCGAGCCCGATCTATCACACGAATCCGCAAGAGACGGTCGCGGCGCTGCGCGGGGTGGCCGAGGCGGGCGACCTGCCGGTGATGATCTATTCCAACCGGCTCGCCTATCGCGTCGACGTCACCGTCGACCTGATGGAGGAACTGGCGTCGGACAAGCGCTTCGTCGCCATCAAGGAATCCTCCGACGACATCCGCCGCTCGACCGAGATCATCAACCGCTTCGGCGACCGCTACGACCTCTTCACCGGCGTCGACAACCTTGCCTTCGAGGCGCTGTCGGTGGGCGCCATCGGCTGGGTCGCCGGCCTGGTCACCGCCTTCCCGCGCGAGACGGTCGCGATCTACCAGCTCATGCGGCAGGGCCGCCGCGACGAGGCGCTGGCGATCTACCGCTGGTTCCGGCCCTTGCTCGACCTCGATGTTTCGATCTATCTGGTCCAAAACATCAAGCTTGCCGAAGTGCTGGCGATCGGTACCAATGACCGCGTGCGCATGCCGCGCCAGCCGCTGTCGGGCGAACGCCGCAAGGCGGTCGAGAAGATCGTCCGGGATGCGCTGGCGGTGCGGCCGAAGCTGCCGTCGCTGCAGACGTCGCCCCGGTCGACGGACGGTCTGGCGGCGGCCGAATAAGAGGTTGCATTCGCGTGCAGGGAAATTCCGAGGAACGGGGCGGCCCGTCATCCGCCCCTCTGGCCTCTTCTCCCCGTTCACAGGGAGAAGAGGAGGATATCGCCATCATCGGCGGCGGCATCATTGGCATCTGTGCCGCGGCCTTCCTGTCCGAGGCGGGGCGCGGCGTCACCGTCTTCGACCGCACCGGCATCTGCGAGGAGACGAGCTCCGGCAATGCCGCCGCCTTCGCCTTCTCCGACGTGCTGCCGCTGGCTCATAAGGGGATGATCCGCCAATTGCCGAAATGGCTCGCCGATCCGCTCGGGCCGCTGGCCGTTCCGCCGGCCTATCTGCCCAAGCTCCTGCCCTGGCTGATCCGTTTCTGGCGGGCGGGCGCGGCGAAGCACTACGAGACGAGCCTCGCCACGCAGGCGGGCATGATGAAGCTCGCCGAAGCCGAATGGATGGGCCTGCTCGACCGGTCCGGCACGCGGCCGATGCTGCGCGAGGACGGCTCGTTGGAATTCTATGAGAGCGAGGCGGAGTTCCGCGCCGCGCTGCCCGGTTGGGCCGAGCGCCAGCGTTTCGGCATCGGCTTCCGCCATGTCGAGGGCGAGGAGATGGCGGCGCTCCAGCCGGGTCTTTCGCCACGCTTCGTCAAGGGCACCTTCGTGCCGGGATGGAAGACCGTCGCCGATCCGAAGCTGCTCGGTAAGGCGGTCTGGGCCTATGCGGAAAGGCTCGGCGCCCGTTTCGAGCATGCGCGGGGCGAGCGCATCGAGGCCGGCGCGGACGGCGCCACGATCCTGCTCGCCGATGGCAGCAGGAGGAGGGCCAAGAAGCTCCTGATCGCCGCCGGCGCCTGGTCGCATCTCCTGGCAAGAAATCTCGGAGACCGCATTCCGCTCGAAACCGAGCGCGGCTACAACACGACACTGCCGGCGTCGGCTTTCGACGTGAAGCGGCAGCTGATCTTTTCCGGGCATGGCTTCGTCATCACGCCGCTGCAAACCGGCCTGCGCGTCGGCGGAGCCGTCGAGCTCGGCGGTATCGAGCGGCCGCCCAACTTCGCGCGTTCCAAGGCGATGCTGGAGAAGGCGAAGCGTTTTCTGCCCGGACTCGATCCGTCCGGCGGCCGCGAATGGATGGGGTTTCGCCCGTCGCTGCCGGATTCGCTGCCGGTGATCGGCGCGGCGCGCGCACCGAATGTCTATTATGCCTTCGGCCACGGCCATCTCGGCCTCACCCAGTCGGCGGCGACCGGCCGCTTGATCCGCGATCTCGTTCTCGGGCAGACTCCGCCGCTCGATCTCAGCCCGTTCCGCGCGCAGCGGTTCTGAAAGTTCAGGAAACAAACATGGCCAGGAAATCCTTCTTCTGCATCGACGGCCACACCTGCGGCAATCCGGTGCGTCTCGTCGCCGGCGGCGGGCCGCTGCTCCAAGGCTCGACGATGATGGAGCGGCGGGCGCATTTCCTCGCCGAATATGACTGGATTCGTACCGGGCTGATGTTCGAGCCGCGCGGCCATGACGTGATGTCGGGCTCGATCCTCTATCCGCCGACGCGCGAGGACTGCGACATCGCCATCCTGTTCATCGAGACGTCGGGTTGCCTGCCGATGTGCGGCCACGGCACGATCGGCACGGTCACTTTTGCCGTCGAGCATGGGCTTGTGAAGCCGAAGACGCCGGGTGTCTTGAGGCTCGACACGCCGGCCGGCCTGGTCATCGCCGAATACAAGCAGGTCGGCGAATATGTCGAGGAGGTGCGCATCACCAACGTGCCCTCCTTCCTCTATGCCGAAGGCCTGACCGTCGAATGCCCGGTGCTCGGCGAGATCAGCGTCGATGTTGCCTATGGCGGCAATTTCTACGCCATCGTCGAGCCGCAGAAGAATTACCGGGACATGGCCGATTATTCGGCAGGCGACCTCATCGCCTGGAGCCCGGTGGTGCGCCAGCGCCTCAACGAGAAATACTCCTTCGTGCATCCGGAGAATCCCGGCATCAACCGGTTGTCGCACATGCTGTGGACCGGCAAGCCGAAACATGCCGAGGCCGATGCGCGCAACGCGGTCTTCTATGGCGACAAGGCGATCGATCGTTCGCCCTGCGGCACCGGCACCTCGGCACGGATGGCGCAGCTCCATGCCAAGGGCAAGCTCAAGGAAGGCGACAGTTTCGTGCATGAATCGATCATCGGCTCGTTGTTCAAGGGCAGGGTCGAAAAGGAAGTCAGTGTGGCCGGCAAGCCGGCGATCATCCCCTCGATCGGCGGCTGGGCACGAATGACCGGTCTCAACACCATCTTCATCGACGACCGCGATCCGTTTGCGCACGGGTTCATCGTGACGTGACAGGATCGGCCGGGATACGCCCAGGCCTCGGGCCGGCCGCGCGGGCGACATGCGGACGGCGGGCGTCTCCATCCGCCGCTCGAAGGGATTGAAAGACACAAGCTCAAAGGACAGGCAGGCTCTGCTTACCGAGACTTTGCTTCGAGGCTTTTCTATTTCGCAGAGGCGCCTTCCATCGAGTGCGCCTCGCCGTCACGCGACCGTCACACAAGGCGGAATCCTGACCTTGCGGAAGGTGCGGCGGTGCAAAACCGAGTGCTTCGGTTCATGCAAGGATTCTTCTCATCAACTTATTTTTACGCCGATTCCTTCGACAGGAGGCTCATCATAAGGTTGAATCGTCAAAGACATTGCGTTGTGCCAATGATAGGGTCCGCGATAGTCCAGGGGTCGGGTGCGAAAAAACGGGCAATCGGGCGGCGTGCTTCCAAACCACGCGGAGCGATTGAAAAATCACGTTGCAATCCGGGCTCGAAACTTTACGACTAGGGGAAATACGAAAAGGAATGCGTCCTGAAAGGCGACATTCCAGGGGAGCCGCATAAATATGCAATATTTCGTCCAGCAGCTTATCAACGGGCTGACGCTGGGATCGATCTATGGGCTGATCGCGATCGGCTATACGATGGTCTACGGCATCATCGGCATGATCAATTTCGCCCATGGCGACATTTTCATGGTCGGCGCCTTCACCGCGCTCATCGTCTTCCTGATCCTCGGCGCGCTGTTCTACTCGGTGCCGGTCGTGGTGGCGCTTCTGATCATGATGATCGTGGCGATGCTTCTCACCAGTCTCTACAACTGGACGATCGAAAAGGTGGCCTACCGGCCGCTGCGCGGCTCCTTCCGCCTGGCGCCGCTGATCACCGCCATCGGCATGTCGATCGCGCTGTCCAACTTCGTGCAGGTCACGCAGGGTCCGCGCAACAAGCCGATCCCGCCGCTGGTCAGCCAGGTCTACACGATCGACGGCATCAGCATCTCGCTGAAGCAGATCCTCATTGTGATCGTCACCGTCATATTGCTGGCGATCTTCTGGTATCTCGTCAACCGAACCGCGCTCGGCCGGGCGCAGCGCGCCTGCGAGCAGGACCGCAAGATGGCCGCGCTGCTCGGCATCGACGTCGACCGCACCATCTCCATCACCTTCATCATGGGCGCGGCCCTTGCCGCCGTCGCCGGCACGCTGTTCCTGATGTATTACGGCGTCGTGGTGTTCTCGGACGGCTTCGTGCCGGGCGTGAAGGCTTTCACGGCGGCGGTGCTCGGCGGCATCGGCTCGCTGCCCGGCGCCGTGCTCGGCGGATTGCTGATCGGCTTCATCGAGAGCATGTGGTCGGCCTATTTCTCGATCGACTACAAGGACGTCGCCGCCTTCTCGATCCTGGCGATCGTGCTGATCTTCCTGCCCTCCGGCATTCTCGGCCGGCCTGAAGTCGAAAAGGTCTGATCCTCATGGCCGCTACCGTGTCTTCGGAGCGCGACACCGTCGCTACTCCTGTCCAACGCGCTTTTCGCGAAGCGCTCTACGCTGGCGCCATCTCGCTTGGCCTGTTCGTGCTGTTCATCGGTCTCAGGACCGACCAGAACATCAGCAACGAGCTGATCCTGGTGCAGCGCTGGGGCCTGCTCGCCATCGTGGTCGCCGCCGTTACCGTCGGCCGTTTCCTCTATGTGGCTTACGCCGTCCCGGCCATGGAACGGTCGAAGGCCGCGAAGGCTGCGGCGCCCGCCGTCGTCGCCGAGCCCGGCTTCGTCAGGCAGAACTTCAACAAGATCGGCGCCACCTTGCTGATCCTCTACCCAATCGCCATGGTGGCCTTCTTCGGCTTCCAAGGCTCGCTGAAATGGGTCGACAATTTCGGCATCCAGATCCTCATCTATGTGATGCTCGCCTGGGGCCTGAACATCGTTATCGGGCTCGCCGGCCTGCTCGATCTCGGCTATGTCGCCTTCTATGCCGTCGGCGCCTATGCCTATGCTCTGCTCGGCACGCATTTCGGCCTGTCCTTCTGGATCCTGTTGCCGGCTGCGGGCGCCATGGCCGCGTTCTGGGGCGTGATGCTCGGCTTCCCGGTGCTGCGGTTGCGCGGCGACTATCTGGCGATCGTCACCCTCGCCTTCGGTGAGATCATCCGGCTGGTGCTGATCAACTGGCGCGAGGTGACCAACGGTTCGGCCGGCATCTCCGGCATCCCGAAAGTGTCGTTCTTCGGCCTGATGTCGTTCAACGTCTCCGACCCGAATTACATCGCCAAGGTGCTGCACATCGCCCAATCGGGCGCCTACTACAAGATCTTCCTCTATTACCTCATCCTGGCGCTCTGCTTCCTCACCGCCTTCGTCACCATCAGGCTTCGCCGGCTGCCCGTGGGCCGCGCCTGGGAAGCCCTGCGCGAGGACGAGATCGCCTGCCGCTCGCTCGGCATCAACACCACCACCACCAAGCTGACGGCCTTTGCCACCGGCGCCATGTTCGGCGGCTTCGCCGGCTCGTTCTTCGCCGCCCGGCAAGGTTTCGTCAGCCCCGAATCCTTCGTCTTCCTGGAATCGGCGATCATCCTCGCCATCGTCGTTCTCGGCGGCATGGGGTCGCTGGGCGGCATCGCGGTGGCGGCGCTGGTGATGATCGGCGGCACCGAGATCCTGCGCGAGCTCGACTTCCTCAAGGTGGTGTTCGGGCCGGACTTCACGCCTGAGCTCTACCGCATGCTTCTGTTCGGCATGGCGATGGTGATCGTCATGCTGTGGAAACCGCGCGGCTTCGTTGGCAGCCGCGAGCCAACGGCCTTCCTCAAGGAGCGAAGAGCGGTCTCGGCCTCCTTCACCAAGGAGGGCCACGGCTGATGAACGCGACCCCTTCCTCGAACGACTTCATCCTGCAGGTCGAGCATCTGTCGATGAAATTCGGCGGCCTGGTCGCCATCGGCGACCTGTCCTTCCAGGCTAGGCGCGGCGAAATCACCGCGCTGATCGGGCCGAATGGCGCGGGCAAAACGACGGTGTTCAACTGCATCACCGGCTTCTACAAGCCCACCGAGGGCATGATCACGCTCAACAAGCGTGACGGTTCGACCTATCTGCTCGAACGCCTGCCCAACCATGAGATCCCGGCGCGAGCCAATGTGGCGCGTACCTTCCAGAACATCCGCCTGTTCTCCGGTATGACGCTGCTCGAGAACCTTCTGGTCGCGCAGCACAACAAGCTGATGAAGGCTTCCGGCTACACCTTCCTCGGCCTGTTCGGCTTCCCGAGCTATCGACAGGCCTCGGCCGAATCGATCGAGCTCGCCAGGCACTGGCTGGAGAAGGCCGACCTCGTCGACCGCGCCGACGACCCGGCCGGCGACCTGCCCTATGGCGCGCAGCGCCGTCTGGAGATCGCGCGCGCCATGTGCACGGGGCCGGAGCTGCTGTGCCTCGACGAGCCGGCCGCCGGCCTCAATCCGAAGGAATCGGCCGCGCTCAACGAGCTTCTGATGGACATCAAGAACAACACCGGCACATCGATCCTGCTCATCGAGCACGATATGTCGGTGGTGATGCAGATCTCCGACCATGTCGTGGTGCTCGAATATGGCCGCAAGATCTCCGACGGCAATCCGCAGTCGGTGCGCACCGATCCGCGCGTCATCGCCGCCTATCTCGGCGTCGACGACGAGGAAGTGCAGGAAGTGCTCACCGAAGTCGGCGACGAGGATGTGATCGAGCAGCTCGATACCGGGCCGGACGCCGCGCACGGGCCGGGAAATTCCGCCTCGATGATGGCCGGCCCGGTCTCCGACAGCGTCGAACATGCCAACGAGGGCGAGCGGGTCACGGTGTCGAAGGGGGCCTCGAAAGCGGCCCAGATCGACGCGCGCGCCGCGGCAATCGCCAGCAAGCCGATTGTCGCCCCAGCAGCGACGAAGCCGGCGACGAAGAAGCCGGCGGCAAAAGCGCGGTCGACAAAGGCGGCCGCGAAGGCGCCCACCGCAAAGGCCGAAGGCATCTCCAACCGCCTCGACGCGCCGCGCGGCGGCAAGGCCGACAGCCTGATCCGCATCAAGGGCATAGGCCCGGTCAACGAGCGGAAGCTGAACGAGCACGGCATCTTCCATTTCGACCAGATCGCCGCCTGGAAAAAGGCCGATATCGAAGCGGCGGAAGCCTATCTCGCCTTTGACGGGCGCATCGAGCGCGAAGACTGGATCGGCCAGGCAAAGGCGTTGGCGAAGGAAGCGGCGGCCAAGCCCGCGACGCGTGGAGGGCGTAAATAATGGCCGGCACAACGCTGCTCGACATCAAGGGCGTCGAGACCTACTACGGCAACATCCGCGCGCTGAACGGCGTCAACGTGCAGGTCAACCAGGGTGAGATCGTGGCGCTTATCGGCGCCAACGGCGCCGGCAAGTCGACCCTGATGATGACCATCTTCGGCGCTCCGCGCGCTCGCGCCGGCACCATCACCTTCGCCGGCACCGACATCACGCAACTGCCGACGCACGAGATCGCCCGCCTGCGTATCGCCCAGTCGCCGGAAGGACGCCGCATCTTCCCGCGCATGACGGTGATGGAAAACCTGCAGATGGGCGCCAGCCTCGACAACCTCAAACATTATGACGAGGACGTCGAGAAGGTGTTCACGCTGTTCCCGCGGCTGAAAGAGCGCATCGCCCAGCGCGGCGGCACGCTGTCGGGCGGCGAGCAGCAGATGCTGTCGATCGGGCGCGCGCTGATGGCGCGGCCGAAGCTTTTGCTGCTCGACGAGCCGTCGCTGGGCTTGGCGCCGCTGATCGTCAAGCAGATCTTCGACGCCATCCGCGAGCTCAACAAGACGCAGGGGCTGACCGTGTTCCTGGTCGAGCAGAACGCCTTCGGCGCGCTCAAACTGGCGACGCGTGGTTATGTCATGGTCAACGGCAATGTGACGATGAGCGGCACCGGCAAGGAACTGCTCGCCAATCCGGAAGTGCGCGCAGCCTATCTCGAAGGCGGACATCACTGAGATCGGGGAGATCAATCATGGGTATTCTCTACGAAGAGGCCTCGATCTGGCAGTTCCTGTTCGTCACAGGCCTGCTTGGCGGCGGGGCGGCGTGGATGACCGGCAAGGCGGCGGCGCAGACCTGGAGCAGCCACTTGCAGCTGTTCTTCTACGTGCTCGGCCTCGGTGTTGGCGTGAGGTTCATCCATCACGCGCTGTTCGAGGGCACGATGTTCTCGCTGCATTACTATATCGTCGACACCATCGTGCTGATGATATTGGGCTTCCTCGGCTATCAATACACGCGCACCAACCAAATGGTGACACAGTATAACTGGCTCTACGAAAGAGCTTCCTTATTAAGCTGGAAACCGAAAGGTTGACGTTCACCATTACGCCGTTTCGGACATGAATCGGCGTGACAAGTGCCTGAAAATCGGCATTCTATGCTTTCTGCGATAAGGGTGGGCATCGCATGAAAGTATCATCCACGCCCACTCCGTAAATGGGAGCGTTTCAATGAAAAAATCACTTTTGTCCGCCGTGGCGCTGACCGCGTTCGTCGCGTTCAGCGGCAGCGCGTGGGCCGACATCCTGATCGGCGTCGCCGGTCCGATCACCGGCCCGAACGCCGCCTTCGGCGCACAGTTGCAGAAGGGCGCGGAACAGGCGGTCGCCGACATCAACGCGGCGGGCGGTATCCTTGGCCAGCAGCTCAAGCTCGAGATCGGTGACGACGTCTCCGACCCGAAGCAGGGCATCTCGGTCGCCAACAAGTTCGTCGCCGACGGCGTCAAGTACGTCGACGGCCACTTCAATTCGGGCGTCTCGATCCCGGCGTCGGAAGTCTATCAGGAGAACGGCATCCTCGAGATCACGCCCGCGGCGACCAATCCGAAGTTCACCGAGCGCGGTATGTGGAACACCTTCCGCACCTGCGGTCGCGACGACCAGCAGGGCAAGGTGGCCGGCGACTACATCGCCAAGAACTTCAAGGACGCCAAGATCGCCATCGTCCACGACAAGACGCCTTACGGCCAGGGTCTCGCGGATGAAACCAAGAAGAACCTCAATGCCAACGGCATCAAGGAAGTGTTGTACGAAGGCGTGAATGTCGGCGACAAGGACTTCTCGGCCCTCATCGCCAAAATGAAGGAAAACGGCGTCACGCTCATCTACTGGGGCGGCCTGCACACCGAAGCCGGCCTGATCATCCGTCAGTCGGCCGACCAGGGCCTGAAGGCACCGCTGTTCTCGGGCGACGGCATCGTCTCCAACGAGCTGGCCTCGATCGCGGGTGATGCCGTTGCCGGCACGCTCAACACCTTCGCTCCGGATCCGCGCAAGAATCCGGCCGCCAAGGAAGTGGTCGAGAAGTTCCGCGCAGCCGGCTTCGAGCCGGAAGCCTACACGCTCTACTCCTATGCCGCCGTGCAGATCATCGCCCAGGCCATCGCCAAGACCGGCTCGGCCGACGATGCGCAGAAGGTTGCCGAGACGATCCGGGCCAACACCTGGAAGACGGCCATCGGCGACATCGGCTACGACGCCAAGGGCGACATCACCCGTCCGGACTATGTCATCTACGAATGGAAGAAGGGCGACGACGGCAAGTACGCCTACTTCGAGAAATAAGCCGGCGAATTCAAGCCGACTTTCGGGATGCCCGGCGCTTGCGCCGGGCATTTTCGTTTGCGGGTTTGCGGCCTTGCCGGAAGCTCCGCGCCGCGCGCCCGGAATACCCGCCCACGCCGGCTGCCGCTATTGGCAGAACGGCAATGACGGTTTGGCGCAAACAAGCGAGTTAAATCGTTTTAGCTGTCGCGCAAATTTGTTTGCGCTGCAGCATTTTCACGCTAATCATTGCGCCGGTTCATCTCCCTTACGCTGCTGGAGCCCAGTCCTTGGCCATCACGAAGATCCTCGTCGCCAACCGGTCCGAAATCGCCATCCGCGTGTTCCGCGCGGCCAATGAGCTCGGTCTCAAAACCGTGGCGATCTGGGCGGAGGAGGACAAATATTCGCTGCATCGCTTCAAGGCCGACGAGAGCTATCAGGTCGGGCGCGGGCCGCATCTCGCCAAGGATATGGGTCCCATCGAGAGCTACCTGTCGATCGAGGAGGTGATCCGGGTCGCCAGGCTGTCGGGCGCCGACGCCATCCATCCCGGCTATGGCCTGCTCTCGGAAAGCCCTGAATTCGCCGAGGCCTGCGCGGCGGCCGGCATCACCTTCATTGGCCCGAAACCGGAAACGATGCGCCGGCTAGGCAACAAGGTCGCCGCGCGCAACCTGGCGATCGAGGTCGGCGTGCCGGTCGTGCCGGCGACCGATCCGCTGCCCGACGACATGGACGAGGTGAAGAAGCTCGCCGCGCAAATCGGCTATCCGGTGATGCTGAAGGCCTCATGGGGCGGCGGCGGCCGCGGCATGCGCGCCATCCGTTCCGAAGCCGACCTCGCGCGCGAGGTGATGGAAGGCAAGCGCGAGGCGAAGGCCGCCTTCGGCAAGGACGAGGTCTATCTCGAAAAGCTGATCGAACGCGCCCGCCATGTCGAAGTGCAGGTGCTAGGCGACACCCATGGCAACGCGGTGCATCTCTTCGAGCGCGACTGCTCGATCCAGCGCCGCAACCAGAAGGTCGTGGAGCGCGCGCCGGCGCCCTATCTCAGCGAAGAGCTGCGCCAGGAACTTTGCGGCTATGCGCTGAAGATCGCGCGCGAGACCAGCTATATCGGCGCCGGCACGGTCGAGTTCCTGCAAGACGCCGATACCGGCAAATTCTACTTCATCGAGGTCAATCCGCGCATCCAGGTCGAGCACACCGTCACCGAGCAGGTGACCGGCATCGACATCGTCAAGGCGCAGATCCACATTCTCGACGGCTTCGCCATCGGCACCAAGCAATCGGGCGTGCCGGCGCAGAAGGACATCAGGCTCAACGGCCACGCGCTGCAGTGCCGCATCACCACCGAGGATCCGGAGCACAATTTCATCCCGGACTATGGCCGCATCACCGCCTATCGCGAGGCGGCCGGCTTCGGCATCCGGCTCGACGGCGGCACCGCCTATTCGGGCGCGGTCATCACCCGCTTCTACGATCCGCTGCTCGAAAAGGTGACGGCCTGGGCGCCGACGCCCGGCGAGGTGATCTCGCGCATGAACCGGGCCCTGCGCGAGTTCCGTATCCGCGGCGTCGCCACCAATCTCACCTTCCTTGAAGCGATCATCAACCACCCGCGCTTCGCCGACAATTCCTACACGACCAAGTTCATCGACACGACGCCGGAACTGTTCGAGCAGGTGAAGCGGCAGGACCGCGCCACCAAGCTGCTCACCTATCTGGCCGATGTCAGCGTCAACGGCCATCCCGAGACGCGCGGCCGGCCGATGCCGAAGGCCAATGCGGCCGCGCCCGTGGTGCCTTATCTCAACGGCCATGTCCCGGACGGCAGCAAGCAGAGGCTCGATACGCTCGGCCCGGAGAAATTCGCGGCGTGGATGCGGGATCAGCGCCAGGTGCTGGTCACCGACACGACGATGCGCGACGGCCACCAATCGCTGCTCGCCACGCGCATGCGCACCTATGACATCGTCGGCATCGCCGGCACCTATGCGCGCGCGCTGCCGCAGCTCTTGTCGCTTGAATGCTGGGGCGGCGCCACCTTCGATGTCGCCATGCGCTTCCTCACCGAGGATCCGTGGGAGCGGCTGAGCAAGGTGCGCGAGGCCGCGCCCAACCTTCTTCTGCAAATGCTTTTGCGCGGCGCCAACGGCGTCGGCTACACCAACTATCCCGACAATGTCGTCCAGCATTTCGTGCGCCAGGCGGCAAGCGGCGGCGTCGACCTGTTCCGCATCTTCGACTGCCTGAACTGGGTCGAGAACATGCGCGTCGCCATGGACGCGGTGGGCGCCGAGGGCAAGCTGGTCGAAGCGGCGATGTGCTACACCGGCGACATCCTCGATCCGGCCCGCGCCAAATACGATCTCAAATATTATGTCGGGCTGGCCAAGGAGTTGGAGGCCGCCGGCGCGCACATCATCGCCGTGAAGGACATGGCCGGCCTGCTGAAGCCGGCCGCAGCCCGCGTGCTGTTCAAGGCGCTGCGCGAGGCCACCGACCTGCCGATCCATTTCCACACGCATGACACGTCGGGTCTTTCGGCGGCGACGGTGCTGGCAGCAGTGGAAAGCGGCGCCGACGCCATCGACGCAGCGATGGATTCTTTTTCCGGCAACACCTCGCAGCCCTGCCTCGGCTCGATCGTCGAGGCGCTGAGGGGCACCGAGCGCGATCCCGGCCTCGACCCGCAATGGATCCGCCACATCTCCTTCTACTGGGAGGCGGTGCGCAACCAGTACGCGGCCTTCGAGAGCGACCTCAAGGGACCGGCCTCGGAAGTCTATCTGCACGAAATGCCGGGCGGCCAGTTCACAAACCTGAAGGAACAGGCCCGCTCGCTCGGGCTGGAAACGCGTTGGCACGAGGTGGCGCAGGCCTACCACGACGTCAACCTGATGTTCGGCGACATCGTCAAGGTGACGCCGTCGTCCAAGGTGGTCGGCGACATGGCGCTGATGATGGTCAGCCAGGACCTCACCGTCGCCGATGTCGAGAATCCGGCCAAGGACATCGCCTTCCCGGATTCGGTCGTGTCGATGCTGCGCGGCGATCTCGGCCAGTCGCCCGGCGGCTGGCCGGCGGCGCTGCAGAAGAAGGCGCTGAAGGGGGACAAGCCGATCACGGTCAGGCCCGGCTCGCTGTTGAAACCGGCCGACCTCAAGGCCAGCCGCAAGGACATCGAGACCAAGCTCGAGCGCAAGCTCTCGGAATACGAGTTCGCCTCCTGGCTGATGTATCCGAAAGTGTTCACCGACTTCGTCGCGGCGCAAGAGACCTATGGGCCGGTCAGCGTGCTGCCGACGCCGACCTATTTCTACGGCATGAAGTCGGAAGACGAGATTTTCGTCGACATCGAGAAGGGCAAGACTTTGGTGGTGCGCTGCCAGGCGTTCGGCGATGTCGACGACAAGGGCATGGTCACCGTCTTCTTCGAGCTCAACGGCCAGCCGCGCCGCATCAAGGTGCCGGACCGGGCGCATGGCGCTTCTGCCGCCAAGGCGCGCCGCAAGGCCGAGCCCGGCAATGAGGGGCATGTCGGCGCGCCGATGCCCGGCGTGGTGTCGGCGCTCGCCGTGACGGTCGGACAGGCGGTCAAGGCGGGCGACGTGCTCTTGTCGATCGAGGCGATGAAGATGGAAACCGCGCTGCATGCCGAGCGCGACGGCGAGATCGCCGAGGTGCTGGTCAAGGCCGGCGACCAGATCGATGCGAAGGATCTCTTGATCGCTTTCAAATGATAGTTGGAGAGCGATGCGTGATGGGCGGCTGACAGCAGCCGTCCACAGCCGCTCGACAAGTGTCTTGACCCGCCGCGCCCGCTCGGGCAGGGAACCCGCTCCAATTCGCCGTGGCGGGAATCGCCATGGCTTCAAGAAGACGCGGAGAGAAAAATGGCCGACGAAATCACCGAGACCAGCCAGACTGTAGCCGCCGGCCAACTGCGCACCATCATCGAGCGCATCGAGCGGCTCGAGGAAGAGAAGAAGACGATCTCCGACGACATCAAGGACGTCTATGCCGAGGCCAAGGGCACCGGCTTCGACACCAAGGCGATCCGCACCATCGTGCGGCTGCGCAAGAAGGATCAGGCGGAGCGCCAGGAAGAGGAGTCCATCCTCGACCTCTACAAGGCCGCTCTCGGCATGGTGTAAGCCTCATGGCCGGGAGCCGGCCATGAACGAATTCGACTTCGGCGGCCGCCGTGCCTCGGAGTTCCGCCATCGCGGCTTCTGGACACTCTTCGCCGAGCGTCATCCGGAGGAAAGGCCAAGGATGGCGCGGCGTGGGCCTTGGTTCTGGCAGCGTGGTCTGCCGGATTTCGCTTTGGTGCTTTCGATGTATGTCGCGCCGGCGCAGAACCATGTCGGCGTCTTCTTCGGACGCAATGAGAAGTTCGGCGCCACGGAGTCGTGGTCGCGGCTGAAACCGTTCCAGCCGGCGATCGAGGCCAAGCTGAAGCTCAGGCCTGACCAAAGCGCGCAGGATCTTGGCATCAATTCACTGTGGCACGTGAACTGCTATGCCGAGGACAATTGGCCGGCCATGACCGACTGGCTGGTAACGGAGTGCTCGCGCTTCGAAGATGCCGTGACCGAAGTCCTGGGGCAGAAATAGGTCGCCGGGGATGACGGACTTCTTCCGCACGCGCTGGAGAGGTGAAGCGCCGCTCGACCGGCTGTTCTGGCGCGACATGCTGCTGGTCGGAACGGTCTTGAGCGTCGCCTCTTCAGCGCTGGCACTGATCCTGCTCGGATTGAAGCTGCCGCTCTGGCTGGTGCTGGCGGTGCATTTCCTTCCCGTGCCCTACAACATCTTTCTCACCATCGCCGTGTGGCGAACGGCGGAGAAGGTCGGCGGGTTCAAGGCGCAGCTGATGATGCTGGGTTCGGCGCTCTGGCTGATCGCGAGCGTCGTTGTTTGAGGGTCTTTTCTGGAGCAAATGCGGGCTACGGCGAAGGCGCCGCGCCTGACCGCGTCGAACTTTTCCTGCAGTTGCCCCAACGAAAAAGGGCGGCCGAAGCCGCCCTTGGCGAAGCCGCTTCCGAAGCATCAAGCCGCCGGCTCGAAGCGTAGCGCCACGCCGTTGATGCAATAGCGCAGGCCGGTTGGCGGCGGGCCGTCCTCGAAGACGTGGCCGAGATGGCTGCCGCAGCGCGAGCAGTGGCATTCGGTGCGGACCATGCCGTAGCTGCGGTCGACGGTGGTCTCGATCGAGCCCGGGACCGGATCGTTGAAGCTCGGCCAGCCGGTGCCGCTCTCGAATTTCAGCTTGGATTCGAACAGCGGCTGGCCGCAGCCGACGCAATGGAAAGTGCCGGCGCGCTTCTCATAGAGCAGGGCGCAGCTGCCGGGGCGCTCGGTGCCGTGGTTGCGCATGACGGCATATTGCTCCGGCGTCAGCCGGGCGCGCCATTCGGCATCGGTGCGGGTGACGGGATAGGCGTGGGTGTCCATGAAATCTCCTCGGCCTTGGCGGCTCGTTGTTGCTTGCAAGGGGTATTCGCTGAAACATAGGCATTTGTTACAGCATATTCAGGTGAGGCCGGTCTGCAAATGCCGGTGCTCACGTACTTTAAGTACGCTCCGCTCCGGTTCTCGGACGCCAACATTTTCGACTCGGCCTGACCTCAATTTCAACGTTATCCCAGCAGATCAGTGCCTGCGTGACAACTGCCTGGTCGCCGCTTCCAGTCCGGCCAATGTCAGCGGGAACATGCGGCCGCCGAAGATCTCGCCGATCATGGCGATCGAGTGGGTGTAGCGCCAGTTCTTCTCGGCTTCCGGGTTCAACCAGATCGCGTTCGGCCATTGCTGCAAGAGCCGCGACAGCCACACGCTGCCGGCCTCCGGGTTCCAGTGCTCGACCGAACCGCCGGGATGCATGATCTCGTAAGGACTCATCGAGGCATCGCCGACGACGATCACCTTATAGTCCGGGCCGTATTTGTGAATGAGGTCGAAGGTCGGGATCGTCTCGGCCAGGCGACGGCGATTGTCCTTCCAGACACGCTCGTAGAGGCAGTTGTGAAAGTAGAAATATTCGAGCTGGCGGAACTCGGCGCGCGCGGCCGAGAACAGCTCCTCGACAACGCGGATGTGGTCGTCCATCGAGCCGCCGACATCGAAGAACATCAAGAGCTTCACCGCATTGCGCCGCTCGGGCCTGGTCTTGACGTCGAGATAGCCGTGCTCCGCGGTGGCATGGATGGTGCCGGGCAGGTCGAATTCCTCTTCTGCGCCCTCGCGCACCCAACGGCGCAGCCGCTTCAGCGCGACCTTGATGTTGCGGGTACCGAGCTCGACGGTATCGTCGAAATTCCTGAATTCGCGTTTGTCCCAGACCTTCACCGCGCGGCGGTGGCGGCTTTCATGCTGGCCGATGCGCACGCCTTCCGGGTTGTAGCCATAGGCGCCAAAGGGCGAAGTGCCGCCGGTGCCGATCCATTTCGAGCCGCCCTGGTGGCGGCCTTTCTGCTCCTCCAGCCGCTGCTTCAAGGTTTCCATCAGCTTGTCGAAGCCGCCCAAAGCCTCGACCAATCTTTTCTCTTCCTCGGTCAGGTGCTTCTCGGCCAGCCGGCGCAGCCATTCCTCAGGGATATTGGCGACATCGACGGCGTCGGGTCCGCCGAGTGCCTCGACGCCCTTGAAGACATGCGCGAAAACCTGATCGAAACGGTCGATATGGCGCTCGTCCTTCACCAGTGCCGAGCGCGCGAGATAATAGAAACCCTCGACGTCATAGTCGACCAGTCCGGTTTCCAGCCCTTCCAGCAGCGACAGATATTCCCTGAGCGAAACGGGAACCCGCGCGGCCTTCAATTCCAGGAAGAAGGGGATGAACATCAGTTCCTTATAGCAGGTCGTATTCGATGAAGCCCGTACGCCTGGCCACATGATCGTAGAGCCGGCGCGCGGTGGCGTTGGTCTCGTGTGTCATCCAGTAGACGTTCTTGACGCCGATCTTGCCAGCCTCGTCCTGCACCGCCTTGATCAGCGCCGCGCCCACGCCTTTGCCGCGCACCTCCGGATCGGCGAACAGGTCCTGCAGATAGCAGTTGTTGACCAGCGACCAGCAGGAACGGTGGTAGAGATAGTGGGTGAGACCAACCGCCTTGCCGTCAAGCATGGCGATGAAACCTTTCGGCTCGAACTCGCCGTCCGTGAACAGCCGCTTCCAGGTGAGGTCATAGACCTCTTCCGGCAGCTTGGTTTCGTAAAAGGTGAGATAGGCCGTCCACAACCGGCGCCATTCGCCGTGATCGGATTGCGCGAGCGGGCGAACGGTGATTTCGGACATTTTTTCTCCTCCAATGCTTTGGCTGGAAGCTGCTGCACAGGCGGTTTGCAGGCAACGGTCCACAGCCGAGGAAAGCGCTATTGCTGCCGGCTAAAGCGCAGTGCGCTTTAGCTCCTTGTTCTTACGCATGTCGTTGTCCCAGAACCGCCGCACACTTCTGGGCGACATGCGCTATTGCTGGCGTCTCGCCATGAACGCCAGCCGCTCGAACAAATGCACGTCCTGCTCGTTCTTCAACAGCGCGCCGTGCAGTTTCGGCAGCATGTTCTTCGGGTCGGCGCGCAAATCCTCGGGCGCGATGTCGTCGGCGACCAGTAGGCGGATCCAGTCGAGCGCCTCGGAGGTCGAGGGCTTCTTCTTCAGACCAGGCACATCGCGGATTTCGTAGAACTGGGTGAGCGCCGCCCGCACCAAATTCTGCTTGATGCCGGGATAATGCACCTCGACGATGCGGTGCAGCGTGTCGATGTCGGGGAAGCGAATATAGTGGAAGAAGCAGCGGCGCAGGAAGGCGTCGGGCAGCTCCTTCTCATTGTTGGAAGTGATGATGACGATCGGCCGGAACTCCGCGCGGATCGTCTCGCCGGTCTCGTAGACGAAGAACTCCATCCGATCGAGCTCCTGCAGGAGGTCGTTGGGGAACTCGATGTCGGCCTTGTCGATCTCGTCGATCAGAAGCACGACTTTCTTTTGCGCCGCGAAGGCGTCCCATAGCTTGCCGCGCTTGATGTAGTTGGCGATGTCGTTGAAGCGCTCGTCGCCGAGCTGGCTGTCGCGAAGCCGCGAGACGGCGTCATATTCGTAGAGGCCCTGCTGCGCCTTGGTGGTCGACTTGACGTTCCACTCGATGAACTCGAGCCCGAGCGCCGATGCCACCTGGCGTGCGAGCTCGGTCTTGCCGGTGCCGGGCTCGCCCTTGACCAGCAAGGGCCGCTCCAGCGCGATCGCGGCGTTGACCGCGACCATCAGATCCTTGTCGGCAACATAGGCCGCTGTGCCTTCGAAACGCATTTTTTCTCCTGTCCTTGCGGCCGGACCGTAAGGAGGCCGGACGGACCGCGCAAGGGCGGTTGCCGAAGAGCCTCTGGGCGAGATGGCCTGCAAGCCGAATTACACGCAAATGGTCGCTCGTCTCTCTGGCGCACGGCTAACCATCGGCCTATATTTGCACTCGGCGGTCTGCGCTTCCCGGCAGGAGAAACTTATCCCCGGGGCCTTATCGATCCTTAGGGAGCTGTCCCTGGGAAGACTCGTGGGTTTTCTCACACGGCGCCCACCTACTTTGTAGGCACCCGGGATCGACCTCTCCACCGGTTGTGTGGATCGCCGCTCTCCCGATTTTGGGAGACATGCGCTAGAAAACGTCGCTCCTGCAACGCCACCCCGATCCGGCCTTTTCTAGCGTCCGCACATGACCTCACCGAAAGACCTGAAGAAACAGCTTCGCAAGGAAGCGCTGGCGCGACGCGATGCGCTCGACGAATTCTGGCGCGTGGAGATCGCGCTCGAGATGGCCGAGACCGCGAAGGAGAAGATCGACTTCGAGCCCGGCCGCGTTGTCTCCGGCTTCTGGCCGATGCGCTCGGAAGTCGATGTGCGGCCGCTGATGTTCGCCCTGCGCGAGAAGGGTGCCAGGCTCTGCCTGCCGGCGATCCTCGACAAGACCACGATCGTCTTCCGCGAGCTGGTGCGCGGCGCGCCGATGGTCGAGATGGGGTTCGGCACGGTCGGGCCGCATGAGGAGGCGGAAGTGCTCGACCCGACGCTGATGCTGGTGCCGCTCGCCGCCTTCGACGCCCGCGGCCATCGCATCGGCTACGGCGCCGGCTATTACGACCGGGCGATCGCCAGGCTGGCCGACAAGGGCATCGCACCGAGGCTGATCGGCATCGCCTTCGATTGCCAGGAAGTCGAGCGGGTGCCGGAGGAGAACCATGACGTCATCATTCCGGAAATACTGACTGAGAGCGGGTTGCGCCGCTTCGATATAGCTTAAAGCGCGTCGCGCTGAACCGGATTCAGGCGACGCGCTTTAAGTCATTGTTTGGATGCATGCCGTTGCCCCAGAACTGCTGCGCACTTGTGGGCGACATGCATTAAACTATCGCGACCCGCTTAACGCGTTTCAAAGACAAGTCGGATAATATTCCTGCGGCTATAGTCGAGCCGACCGGGGGTCGTGGTGTTCGTTCTCGCGCGCTATTTGCTGATGCCCTTCGCCCTGATCGCGGCGATACTGTTCTTGATGGCATCGCATATCATAGGAACTGCCCTGCACCACCAGGCCACCTGGCAGCGCACACTCGCCACCGTGACGGATGTCAGTCCCTACAGCGAAATGCAGGCGAACGGCCTCAAAACAGACGGCATCGATGTCGCCCTGGCTTACGTCGTCAACGACGTGCCGATGACCTGGTCCGGCAAGGGCAAGGACATCGGTCTCTACAAGGCAGACAAGGGCGACAGGATAGAGTTCTACTACGATCCTTCCGATCCATCGAACCTCGATACCGTGGCGATGAAGGGCTGGCATGGCGGGCTGCTGCTGCTCGCCGTCACCGGCGGGTTCGTCGCCTTCTATGCGTGGTTCTTCTGGCTGCGCCGGCGCACCGCGCCGCCGGCCCCGCCGATGATGCCTTCGGCCAGCCGCGTGTCGGGCGCGGGGCCAAGGCAGTCCTCACGGCAGGGCGGCACCTTCAGCCGGCGTTAGACGGTTCGTACCGCTTGCCTAGCATCCACAGCTCTGGATAGAAGTGGCTATGAGACTCCTCTTCCTCGGCGACATGGTTGGCAAGACGGGACGCACGGCGGTGTGGGAACAGTTGCCGGGGCTGATTTCCGACTTCAAGCTCGATTTCGTCATCGTCAATGGCGAGAACGCCGCCGGCGGCTTCGGCATCACCGAGGAGATCTTTCGCGAGACGCTCGCGGCCGGCGCGGATGTCGTCACCACCGGCAACCATGTCTGGGACCAGCGCGACGCCCTGATCTTCGCGCCGCGCGAAGAGCGCTTCCTGCGGCCCTCCAATTTTCCCAAGGGCACGCCCGGGCGTGGCTCGGGCGTCTATATCGCCCGCAACGGCGCGCGCGTGCTGGTCGCCAACATCATGGGTCGCGTCTTCATGCATCCGGAGCTCGACGACCCGTTCCAGGCCGGCGAACGGGAGCTCGCCGCCTGCCCGCTCGGCGAGCAAGCGGACGCGGCGGTGATCGATTTCCACGCCGAGGCGACCTCGGAGAAAATGTGCTTCGCGCATTTCGTTGACGGCCGCGCCAGCCTCGTCGTCGGCACGCACACGCATCAACCGACCGCCGACCATCAGATCCTCAATGGCGGCACGGCCTATATTTCGGATGCCGGCATGTGCGGCGATTACGATTCCTCGCTCGGAATGGACAAGGAAGAACCGCTCAACCGGTTCCTTTCCAAGGTGCCGAAGGGCCGTTTCGAGGCGTCGTCAGGACCCGCGACGCTCTGTGGCGTCGGCGTCGATATTTCAGACCGCACCGGGCTTGCCGAAAGAATCGCGCCGTTTCGTCGCGGGCCGCGCCTGGAAGAAACGGCGCCGTCCTTCTGGTCGTGACATTGATATAAGCGAGATCAATACCTAACTGGCGACGAAACCGCGAAAACTGCTCTAGATCGTAGA
The DNA here is from genome assembly GCF_016591715.1 of Mesorhizobium sp. J8. Classification (NCBI taxonomy): domain Bacteria; kingdom Pseudomonadati; phylum Pseudomonadota; class Alphaproteobacteria; order Hyphomicrobiales; family Phyllobacteriaceae; genus Mesorhizobium; species Mesorhizobium sp. J8. The sequence continues at coordinate 6,324,641 of NZ_AP024109.1, read as the reverse complement.
GGGGACGACCTTCATGCAGCTTGTCGAATTTCTGGCGCCGCACTTTCATTTTGTTGCCGATCCGACCGCATGGGTCGCGCTTTTGACGCTGGTGGTGCTGGAGATCGTCCTCGGCATCGACAATCTGATCTTCATCTCGATCCTGACCAACAAGTTGCCGGAAGCGCAGCGCGCCCGCGCCCGCCGGCTGGGCATCTCGGCGGCGCTGGTCATGCGCCTCATCCTGCTCGCCACGATCTCGATCATCGTGCAATTGACGACGCCGGTGTTCACCGCCTTCGGCCACGGCTTTTCCTGGCGCGACCTGATCCTGATCGCCGGCGGCCTGTTCCTGGTCTGGAAGGCAACCAAGGAAATCCATCACACGGTCGACCCGCAGGACCATCAGGACACGATGGTCGGCGGCACGCTGCAGTTGAGCCTTGCCGGCGCCATCTTCCAGATACTGCTGCTCGACCTCGTCTTTTCGATCGATTCCATCATCACAGCCGTCGGCATGACCGACGAGATCGCGATCATGTATATTGCGGTGATCGTGGCGGTGAGCGTGATGATGCTGGCGGCGACGCCGCTCGCCAACTTCATCGCCAGGAACCCCTCCATAGTCATGCTGGCGCTAGGCTTCCTGTTGATGATCGGCATGACGCTGATCGCCGACGGCATGGGCTACCACGTGCCCAAGGGCTACATCTACGCCGCCATGGGCTTTTCGGCGCTGGTCGAGGGCCTCAACATGCTGGCAAGGAATCGCAAGAAGCAGGGTTCGGGCGGCGGGCACTAGAGCAATTCCAGGAAAAGTGTGAGCGGTTTTCCGTCCGGAATTGCGTAAAAAAGAGATAGGGCGTTTCGCCGTTTCCGTGAAACGGTGAAACGCCCTAGGCCCGCTACCTCGCCGGCGCCGTTAGGCCGGAATGCCCTTCGGGTGACGGTCGCCGATCAGGCCTAGCGTCAGGCCCTGTTCCAGCCATGTCTTGGCGCCGGCGAGCACCAGTGAGAAGCCACCGGTCGAGTCGATCGCCTGTCTGACCTGCTCGTCGCCGGAGCCGGCAAAGCCGAAGTTGCGGACTTCGAGGAAAGTTGCGTCGTTAGCCATTTGAGTAAAGGTCCAGACGACGGCGGTCGGCGGATCGCTCCATTGCATGACGATCTTCTCGTTCGGAACGATCTCGTTGACCTCGACCCTCGTCGAGACGCCATACATGCGCCACTCCCACTCGACCGGCTTGCCTTCGTCCAGCCTGCCGCTCGAATGCGTGAACCAGAATTTCGTGGTGACCGCCGGATCGACGATCGCCTCGAAGACCTCGGCGACCGGCCGGCGGATCAGCATGGCGGCTTGGGCAGTTGGAGCTTGCTTGAGTTCCACGGTTTCCTCCATGGATTGTTTTAAGGCAGATTGATCTGCCAGGAGACGCCGAAGCGGTCGTTCAGCCAGGCGAAGCGACGGCTGAAGCCGTAATTTCCGGTCGGCATCAGGAACGACCCGTCCTCGGACAGGACACCAACGATGCGCTCCAGTTCCTCCTCGGACGAACAGTCGACGAAGAACGAGAAGGACGGCGTGAAGGTGAAGGCGTGGTGGACCGGGCTGTTGAAGAGCGTGACCTCCACACCGCCAATGGACGCGCGCGCCAACTTGACGGTTCCCTCGGGCCCGTCTTCGCCCGCAACGTAGCGTGCGACCTCGAGGACGCTGCTTTCCGGGATTGTCCCGCAATAGAGGGTCACGGCCTCCTCGGCCCGGCCTTCGAACATCAGGAACGGCGTTACCTTCACGACAGTCCTCCCCTGGCTGGAGACGCTGAGCTTTAGATGTTGGTCTCGTTGGCGGGCTCGCCTTTCAGCTCGCTGCGGTAATAGCCGTCGCGCAGATTGATGCCGTATTCGAGATAGGCCTTCATGCAGGCGAGCATCTGCGACCAACCCTCGCAATTGAGGTAGGACTTCTTCAGGCCGACCTCGCCTTCGTGCCAGCCCTGCTCGGCGATGGTGACGAAGGTACCGCCGTCGTCCAGCGGCTCGAAATTCATCTCGATGCGGGTCTTGTAGGCGGGTTTGCCGTCGGCGTCGGTCGCGTCCCAGCGCAGCACGATGCGCTTGTCCTTCACCACGTCGTCGACTTCCACCGGCACGGACTTCCACCAGGTGACGGTGGTGCCCGCGACAAGCGGAGCCGAAGCGCCGCCGATGGTGGTGAAATAACCGCTGAGCTTCGTCGGGTTGACGACGGCGTCAAAGACTTCGGCGACCGGTTTGCCGATGCGCCCGGAAATCCTGAATCCAAGGGACATATCCACAGCTCCTTCCTTGCTGCCTGAAACGATATGTTATAGAAACATAACATGTCAAGCCAAGCTGCGGACGATCATGTTTTCAAGGCCTTGGCGCATCCGCGCCGGCGCGAATTGCTGGATCGCCTGAAAGATCGGCCGCAGACCACCGGCGCGCTTTGCGAGGCTTTCCCGGACATGGACCGCTGCACGGTGATGATGCATCTGAAGGTGCTGGAGGAGGCCGACCTGGTCGTGGCGAGGCGCGAGGGGCGCGAGCGTTGGAACCATCTCAACGCGCTGCCGATCAAGCAAATCCACGATCGCTGGATCAGCCAGTATGCCGGCCACGCCATCAGCATCCTCGACCGGCTGAAGTCTGATCTGGAGGGGTGAGAGACCAGTTCGACGCCCGAGCGACGGCGCGGCTGGACGAATTGAGCCGATTTATCTATAAGCCGGCCATTCCGACAAAGAGCGCCGCATGCCTTCGCAGGCATGCTTGGAGCGTTCTGAAAGATTGAATTCGAGCATTCTGCCGAAGACGCGGTGACGACACCTCGCTTCGAGATGCTCTAGCCGAACACGACAGGGGTGCCATGGCTGGCCATTCGCAGTTTAAGAACATCATGCACCGCAAGGGCCGTCAGGATGCGGTGCGGTCGAAAATGTTTTCCAAGCTGGCGCGCGAAATCACCGTCGCCGCCAAGACCGGCACGCCGGATCCGGCAATGAATCCGCGCCTGCGCCTTGCGGTGCAGAACGCCAAGGCCGTGTCGATGCCGAAGGACAACATCCAGCGCGCCATCAACAAGGCGTCCGCGGGTGACGCCGAAAACTACGAGGCGGTGCGCTACGAAGGCTACGGTCCGGGCGGCGTGGCGCTGATCGTCGAAGTGCTGACCGACAACCGCAACCGGTCGGCCTCCAATGTGCGCGCCGCCTTCACCAAGGCCGGTGGGGCGCTCGGCGAAACCGGCTCGGTGTCGTTCATGTGGAACCGTGTCGGCGAGATCTATTACCCGGCCTCGGCCGGCAGCGCCGACAAGGTGATGGAAGCCGCGATCGAGGCAGGCGCCGACGACGTCGAGTCGGACGAGGAAGGCCATACGATCTACTGCGCCTTCGAAAACCTCGGCGACGTGTCGAAGTCGCTTGAAGCGGCGCTCGGCGAGGCGGAATCGGTCAAGCCGATCTGGCAGCCGCAGAACAATGTCCCGGTCGACGAAGAGCGGGCGCAGTCGCTGATGAAGCTGGTCGCCACGCTCGAGGACGATGACGACGTGCAGAGCGTCTACGCCAATTTCGAGGTCGACGACGAGACGATGGCCAAGCTCAGCGCGGCCTGACCGGTCACGCGAGCCGATATGAGCGAAGCTCAATCTTATATGAGCGAGAAGCCGCTGCCCGTCATCCGCATCACCTATTGCACGCAATGCCAGTGGCTGCTGCGCGCTGGCTGGATGGCGCAGGAACTGCTCTCGACTTTCGGCACCGATCTCGGCGAGGTGGTGCTGGTGCCGGGCACAGGTGGAATCTTCGCCATTTCCTGCAACGATCAGCTCATCTGGGATCGCAAGCGCGACGGCGGCTTTCCGGACGCGGCGAAGCTGAAGCAGCTGGTCCGCGACGTCATCGATCCGGAGCGGGATTTGGGGCACGCCGACCGCAAGGGACACAAGAAGACAGATCCCGCCTGACTGAACTGACCCCCGAAAGTTGGACACAATCTTCGGGGGCTTTGTATTGCGGCTGCGTATCTCAGATCAACGCCATGATGAAGCAGGCCATCGCCACGATCGCGGTGACGGTGCGGACGTGGTTCCACATCACCCATTGGCTGAGATGGTTCGCCCACACGGCGGCGCCGTCGGCGCTCTCCGGATCGACGGCGGCTAAAGCGTCATTCAGCGGCACATTGAAGACCATGGTCACGAGCGGATTGCCGACGAAATAGATCACCGCGCCGGCAAGCAGCCAGTACGCGCCGGACTGGCTCCAGCCGAAGAATACGGCGGCAATCAACACCAGGCAGATGAGGCCGGTGCCGAACAGCGCCGTCATGAAGGTCGGCGTGATCACCGTGACGTTGATCGAATTCATTGCCGCGATGCCCGCCGGGACGGGCAGCCGGGCAAGCGCTGCCATGACGAAATTGGAAAAGGCGAAAAACACGCCGCCGACGACGCCGGAGCCGATCGCGGCGATGAAGGTGAGGGTGGGAAGAAGTTTCATCATCTCAGTTGCTCCTGCTGCCGGTCATTTTCCCAAATGTGATAAACCCTCACATTTGCAAAACGTGATAATCCCTCGTATTTTGCGAGTCAAGCCGAGGTTTCAGAAAAAAGGCGCCGCAGTGAGCCATGGATGAGAGAACCGCCAAGCCGGATCAGGCCGCGATCGCCTCGCCACGCCGGTCACCGAGCCAGCAGCGCAGCCGCGAACGGGTCGAGCGCATGCTCGCGGCCGCCTCGGCGTTGATTGCCGAGCAGGGCAGCGATGCGATGCGCATGGGCGAGGTGGCGGAAAGGGCAGGGGTTTCGATCGGCTCGCTCTACCAGTTCTTTCCGGACAAGCGGGCGATCGTCTGGGCGCTGGCCGAACGCTACACGGCGGAAAGCCAGGCCTGCATTTCGGCGGCCCTGAAGGATGTCAGCGATGTCGAGGGCTTCAAGAGCGCATTCTCGGAGTTGGTAGACATCTATTACCACCTGTTCCAGGCCGAGCCGGTGATACGCGACGTCTGGTCGGGGACACAGGCCGACAAGGCGCTGCGCGAACTCGAGCTTGCCGACAGCCGGGCTAACGCCGAATTCCTGGTCGCGGTGCTCAAGCGGCTCAGGCCGGACGCCGATCCGGTCGAGCTGGAGACGACGGCATTTCTGGTGTGGCAGATGGGCGAGGCTGCGGTGCGGCTGGCGATCTCGGTCGACCGGGAGGAGGGCGACAGGCTGGTCGCGGCTTACAAGCGCATGGCGCTGAGGGAACTGATGGGGAAGTAGGAACGCCCACCCTCCCCCTTGTGGGGAGGGTCGCTGCGCAGCAGCGGGGAGGGGGCAGCGCCAGTCCCACCCGGACCTTCGGTCCGACCTCCCCACAAGGGGGAGGTAGGGCAGGCGCAGCCAACAAAAAACCCGCCTCGAAGGCGGGTTTTTCAAGATCTGCAAGCGTATCCGGCTTAGAGGCCGAAACCTTCGAAACGCTTCTTGAACTTCGACAGGCGGCCGCCGCGGTCGAGCAGGGTCTGCTGGCCGCCGGTCCAGGCCGGGTGCGTGGTCGGGTCGATGTCGAGGTTCATCGTGTCGCCTTCCTTGCCCCAGGTCGAACGGGTCAGGTATTCGGTGCCGTCGGTCATGACGACCTTGATGGTGTGGTAGTCGGGATGGATATCGGCCTTCATTGTCTTATGTCCTGGCTTGCCGGCGCTGATGACGGACCTATGGCCTGCGTCGATGCGCCCCTTTTTAAAACTCGAAGCCGCAGCTAATGAAAAGCCACGGCTTCTAAAACGGTCGGCGAGCCTATACATCAGCCGGAATTGAATCACAAGGCCGCGGCGGGCGCATATTGAAGCGCTGTCCCGCCAAGCGGCCAGAGGAAACGCTCATGGCGGAAATCGGTGGCAGCGCAAGCGAGCGCAGACGCTCGGTCCGGCCGCTCCGCAGCCTTTTTCCCTACATCACCCGCTATCGGAAGCTGGCGATCGGCGCCATCATCTCGCTGATCGTGGCGGCAGTGACGACGCTTGCCCTGCCGATGGCCGTGCGGCGCATGATCGACCATGGTTTCCAGGCCTCGGGCTCGACCTTCATCGCCGAATATTTCGCCGCGCTCGTGGCGATGGCGGCACTGCTCGCGGCCGCCTCGGCCAGCCGCTATTATTTCGTCATCACGCTCGGCGAACGGGTCGTGGCCGACATCCGCCGCGACGTTTTCGCCCATGTCACGACCTTGTCGCCCGCCTTTTTCGATCGCGCGCATTCGGGCGAGATCGTCTCGCGGCTTGCCGCCGACACCACGCAGGTGAAGTCGGCGGTCGGCGCCACCGCCTCGGTCGCGTTGCGCAACCTCATCCTCGGCCTCGGCGCGGTGGCGATGATGGTCGTCACCAGCCCGAAACTCTCCGGCCTGGTGCTGGTGGCGATCCCGGTGATCGTGCTGCCGCTGGTCGCCTTCGGCCGCTCGGTGCGCCGCAAGTCCCGGCAGGCGCAGGATACGCTCGCCGAAGCCACCGCCTATGCCAGCGAGCAGATCGGCGCGGTGCGCACGTTGCAGGCCTTCACCAACGAGAAGCTGGTCACCGGCCGCTTCGCGGGCGCCGTCGACGCCGCCTTCGAAGCGGCGCGGGCCTCGGTGTTCGCGCGCTCGTTCCTGACCTTCTTCGCCATCTTCATGATCTTTTCCTCGGTGGTGGCGGTGCTGTGGTTCGGCTCGCGCGACGTGCTGGCCGGCACACTGTCGGCCGGCACGCTCAGCCAGTTCCTGCTCTATTCGGTGTTTGCCGCCGGCGCGCTGGGCGCCTTGTCGGAGGTGTGGAGCGAGCTGTCGCAGGCGGCGGGCGCCGCCGAACGGCTGACCGAGATCCTGGCCGAGACGCCGGCGATCCGGCGGCCGGTCGACCCTGTTGCGTTGCCGGCGGCCGCCAAGGGGGCGATCAGCTTCGACGACGTCTCCTTCTGCTATCCGGCGCGGCCGGACCGCGCCGCGGTGCACGGCCTGAGCTTCCAGGTGAAGCCGGGCGAGACCGTGGCGATCGTCGGTCCGTCAGGCGCGGGCAAGAGCACCGTCTTTTCTCTGATCCTGCGCTTCTACGATCCCGAAAGCGGCCGCGTCGTGATCGACGGCGTCGATTTGCGCGAGGCCGATCCGGCCGCCATCCGCCAGCGCATCGCAATCGTGCCGCAGGACGTCACCATCTTCGCCGCCAGCGTCCGTGACAATATCGGCTTTGGCCGGCAGGGCGCCAGCGAGGCCGAAATCGAGGCCGCGGCCAAGGCGGCCCTTGCCGACGAATTCATCGCGAGGCTGGGCAACGGCTATGACAGCCAGGTCGGGGAGCGTGGCGTGACGCTGTCCGGTGGACAGCGGCAGCGCGTCGCGATCGCCCGGGCCATCCTGCGCGACGCGCCGATCCTCCTGCTCGACGAAGCGACCTCGGCGCTCGACGCCGAGAGCGAGACGTTGGTGCAAAGGGCGCTGGAACGGCTGATGCGCGGCCGCACCACCATCGTCATCGCGCACCGATTGGCGACCGTGCTCAAGGCCGACCGCATCCTAGTTATGGAAGGCGGCCGCATCGTCGAGGAAGGCACGCATCAGAGCCTGGTCGCCAAGGGCGGCATCTACGCGCGGCTCGCCAAGCTGCAGTTCGAGACCGGCGCCAATGCCTTCAAGGGCGCGGCGGAGTGAATTTAAGATTTGCTGCGCCGGTAGGCCATCAGTAATGGCCCGCCGACAAAGAACGAGAGCACCAGCAATATGGTAGTCAATCGTACTGCTTTATCGGGCTCGGCGACGGGCGCGGGATCGTCCGGCGCATCCTGATAGGCGAAGTTGAAAGACCAGTCGATGTTGTCGCCGACATCCTTGACCGATTTCAGATAGTCGCCGATCGCCTTAGCCGGAACCTCACTCGCCAGCGTCCGGAAGTCCCACTTCACCTCGAATGTGGTCGGTGTGTTGCTCCATGACGATCTCAGCGAGAGATAGGGCGTCACGACATTTTTCATGTCCTCGCCGGAAAACCTTGCCTTCAGATTGCTGACCGTTATGGCGTGGCTGCGATAGATCGGCGTGCCCAGCGCGACCGGCCCGACGCGGTCCACCATGGTCGGCGTCGGCAGATCGGTGCCGAGATCGGCCGCCTTGAGCGGAAAATTCTTGGCCAGATCGTTGGTGGCCAACGCCTGCGCCGGTAGCTGGTAGCTCTCCCGCACATTGATGATGTTGCCGTCGCGATTGTCGAAAACCTCCAGCTTGGCCGCGCTCTCAATGCCGGGATAACGCTTGCTGTAATATTTCAGGTAGGAGTCCGATAGGTCGCTCAGCGATCGGCTGGCCAAGCTGCTGCGCATCTCATCCGCGTCGGCGCCCGAATAGGTCGAAAGCACCGCCAGCGTCAGGTGGCCATCATGCTTGTCGGGAAATGAAAAGTCCTCGGCGACCTTGATGGACGGGCCGGTCAGCTGCTGACCGGGCATCTTCTCCAGTTGACCGTTGCCGAACAGCGGCAAGGCAAAGCCGTAATCCGGCTGCCAGAAGTTGCTGGCATCGCCGCCCTGCAGGTAGTTGGTGGCATCGAGCCAGTATGTCTTGGCGCCGATCGTTGCCTTGACGATGGCGTGGTCGAAGGCGCGGATTGCCGGCAGATGCTGGTCCAGCGCGCGGCCCTTGTCGAGGTCGGCCAACGCCACCTGCGCCGGGACGCCCAGCCGCCGCAGCGCCGAAGCCAAGAGCAGGGCCTTGTCCTTGCAATCGCCGAAGCCGCTCTGGATGACCGTCGCCGGGTCGCGCGGAATGTATGAGCCTGAGCCCATCGACAGGCTGACATAGCGGATCTCATCCTGGACGAGACGCATCGCCTGGATCATGCGATCCTCGGGTTGCGGGTGCTTGGCCGCGATCTCGTCCAACTTCGCGGCGAAGGCAGCGGGGAAGGTGGTCGCCGGCTTGTAATAAGGCTGGATGGCGTCCACCACGCCCTGCCAGCTCGCGATCGAGGAGATGTCGATCGATCCCCACGCCGGAAATTCCGCCGGCAGATTGTCCTCGACCTTGACGGGTTTCGGATCCGCGATCTCCCAGAGATAGACCGTGTCCGAGCCCGACGTGGAGACGACGGGCTTGATATCGGTTCCGCGCGGCTTGATCGCCAGCGGCTGCGCGGCCGGCCAGGTGATGCTGGTGCGGATCAACCCGACCGGCTCGTCCCATTCGGTCGCGAAACTGTCGAAGAACAGATCCTTGCCGACGAGCGGTGTATTCTCATAGGTCTGGCCATAGTCGACGATGTCGCCGACGCGCACATCGTCGATGTTGACGTGAGCGGTCAGCCAGCCATCATAGATGCCTTTTTCGGCGTCCTTCTCCTGGCGGAAAATGTCGAACCTGACATCGGCTAGCCGGTCCAGTACCTGGCCGTCGCGGATGATGATGAGATGATTGAGCGTGACCCTGTGGCGTGAGGGATCGAATTGCAGGTCGATGCTGGCGCCCCGTTCCAGGCCGGGACGGTCGACTATTTTGTAGACGGAGCGCCAATAGTCGTCGTAGCCATGCTCGCGATGGATAATCTGCTCATCCGCCAGCAGCCATGAAATGCCGTTTTTGATGCGGTCGGCGCGCGCCGGATCGGCAGCCGGGATAACGACGGCCTTGATCCAGTCCGCTTCCGGCCCCTTGCGGACGATCTCGTCGGCGCCTGCAGGCGAGATCAGACCTGCCAGCGAGACTAAAAAGAGCAGGAGGCAGCGGAAAGACCTGACCCCGCGAAGACTGTTACCCACAATCCAAGCCCGTTGACGCAACCAGACTCTTTGTCAGAGTCTTTCCCGCCAAAGTAAAGCCCGGCCGCGCATGTTTTGCGCTGTGGCTCAACAGACATCGACGGATGCGTCAGTTGCCGTAACGCCTGCGCAGGTGCTCCGTGAAGTAAACGGCGTTGAGCTTCTCACCAGTGGCGCGCTCGAGCAGGTCCGGCGTCGACCAGCGCGAGCCCTGCGACCAGATCCTGTCGCGACGCCACTCGTTGACGGCGCTGAAATCGCCCTTGGCGAGATCCGCGTCCGCCGACGGATGCTCCCTGGTCAGTGCCGCCCATTGCTGCGCCGCCATGATGGCGCCCAGCGTGTAGGAGGGGAAATAGCCGAAAGCGGCGCCCGGCCAGTGCACGTCCTGCATCGGTCCGTCGGCCGGGTTGTCGATGGTCGAGAGGCCAAGATAATCGCGCATCTTGGCGTCCCACGCCTCGGGCAGATCGGCGACTTCCAACCGGCCGGCGACGAGCTCCTGCTCGAGCTCGTAGCGCAGGATGACATGCAGCGGATAGGTGACCTCGTCTGCGTCGACGCGGATCAGGCCGCGCTCGACGTGATGGACATGCGGCAGGATCTCGTCGATCGACCAGGTTTCGCCGAGATGCTTTTCGACCACCGGCAGCGCCCAGCGCCAGAAGGCCGGATTGCGGCCGATCTGCTTTTCGACGAACAGGCTCTGGCTCTCATGCACGGCCATGCCGCGCGCCTTGCCGAGCGGCCAATGCGACCAGGCCTTCGGCAGGTTCTGCTCGTAGAGCGCGTGGCCGGTCTCGTGCAGCACGCCCATAAGCGCCGACAGGAAGTCGGAGGTCTTGTAGCGGGTGGTGATGCGCACGTCGGTGGGCACGCCGCCGCAGAAAGGATGGTGCGATACCGAGAGCGAGCCATGGGTGAGGTCGAAGCCGACGGCCGCCATCATGGCAAGTCCGAGCTCGCGCTGGCGGTCGACGGGATAGCTGCCCGAAAGCGGCTTCAACGGGTGTTTTGCCAGCCGCGCCTCCTGCGCGGCCAGCGCCCGCGGCAGGAAATCCTTGAGGAAGACTTTCAGCTCGGCGAAGACCGGCGTGATGTCGGCCGCACGGTTGCCGGGATCATACTGCTCCATCAGCGCATCATAGGGCGCCAGGCCGAGCACGTCGGCACGCATGGCGGCTTCCTCCCGCACCAGGGCCACGACGCCTTCCAGCGCGGGCAGGAAGCCAGCCCAGTCGTTCGTGGCGCGCAAGCTCCGCCAGAGCTGCTCGGAGCGCATGCGCGCCACCGTCTGGCGCTCGACGAACTCGACAGGCAGGCAGGTGAGATTGGTGTATTGGCGGCGCAGTTCCCTGACCGCCGCCTGCTGCTCTTCGCTCAGTGGCTCGGCTTCGGCGGCGGCGATCCAGTCCCCGATCTCCGGTGCGGTCGCTTGGGCGTGCAGCATGCCGGCAAGCGAGGACATCGCCTCGGCGCGCTTCTCGCCGCCGCCGACCGCCATATGCGTCGCCTCGTCGGCGCCGAGGATAGCCAAAGCATGTTCCAGCGCTTCGAGCTTGTGGCCGAGTTCGTCGAGTTTCTGGAAGGACATGATGGATTCCGGGCTTCAATTTGGCTGGCGCGAAAAGATACCAAGGCGCCGGCCTTGGCAACCCTTATCGGCCGGAATGGAACCAGCGGTCTTGCCTTGCAAGGTGACTGCGTGATCAATGCCGGGAACAAACTGGAGGGGACGATGGTCGGCAATATCCTGGTCGGGCTGGTGGCGCTGGTCCATTGCTATATCGTCTATCTGGAGATGGTGTTGTGGGACACGCCGCGCGGCCACAAGGCGTTCGGGCTGACGCCGGAATTCGCCAGCGCCTCGAAGGTGCTCGCCGCCAATCAGGGCCTCTATAACGGCTTTCTCGCCGCGGGCCTGATCTGGGGTCTCTACCTCGGCGCAGCCGGATTTCAGATCAAGATGTTCTTCCTGCTCTGCGTCGCGATAGCCGGCCTCCACGGCGCGGCGACCGTCGGCCGCAAGATCCTCTTCATCCAGACGGTGCCGGCGGTGCTCGCCATCGTCGCGCTTTGGCTCGGCCTGTAATCGGAACAGCAATCGAAAAAGGACGCCCCCGGGGCCAGGTCCCGCGGGCGCCAGGTGGTCCCTTCCATTTCCTCCGGAAATGTCAGCCGTTCGGGTAATTGCCGCCGTCTGAGCCGTCGCCCACCATGAAGCCGCTGCCGGTATCGTTCATCAGCCTCTGGTCGACATTGTCGAGGCGGCGCAGCAGCTCGTGGTATTGCGGGGACGGGATCCTGCCGTGATCCGACGCCGCGACATGCTCCGCGGCCTGGCTGATGCGCGCGGCGCGCATGTGCAGTTGCTGCGCCTCGGAAGCCGAAATGTTGTTGGCCTGCCGGGCGTCGGTGATGCCCTGATCCACGCCCTGGACCTGATCGATCAGGCCGGTCACGCGCGGGCCGATGAACTCGGCTGGAGGGGTCGCGTCGAGAAGCCCCTTGTGGTGCCCGGCCGCATAGGCGCCGGCGAGCGGGGCCGCGATCAGCGCGGCAGCCAGGGTTGCAGTCTTGAGGGATGTTGAAGCGCGCATGGCAGCGCATCCTTCTATAGGGAAGGTGGCGGCCCTGCCGCATTGCCTTCCGACCTTTCCGGGCCGTCCGGTTCCGTCGCGTCGCGATGGGAGGCATCGCCGGCGGTCCCCGGCCCTGCGCGGCAAATTAGGAGTGTGATTTCGCGATGTGTAATTAAAAAAAGATAATGTTTTCAAGCCTTGCCGGTTGGACTTGTCGCGCTAAGTATTCAGCCGGCGAACAACTTCCCGTGACTTCATGTGATAATGAATCACCGTTCGGTGAGCTTCAGCTCAATGCGGCGGTTCTTGCTGCGCGCCTCGTCGGTGTCGGCCGGATCGAGCGGCTGGAACTCGCCGAAGCCGGCAGCCACCAGCCGGTTGGCCGGCACACCGTTCTCGATCAGGAATTTCACCACCGAGGTGGCGCGCGCGGTCGACAGTTCCCAGTTGTCGCGATAGCGGCCGGTGCCGGACAGCGGCTTGTTGTCGGTGTGGCCGTCGACGCGCAGCACCCAGCTGATCTCCGGCGGGATTTCCTTCTGCAATTCGATGATGGCGTCGGCGAGCTTCTTCATCTCGACCTTGCCGGCGTCGTTGATCACGTCGGAGCCGGTCGGGAACAGCACCTCCGACTGGAAGACGAAACGATCGCCGACGATGCGGATGTTCTCGCGGTCGGCGAGGATCTCGCGCAGCCGGCCGAAGAAGTCGGAACGGTAGCGGTTGAGCTCCTGGACGCGCTGCGCCAGCGCGACATTCAGGCGGCGGCCGAGATCGGCGATCTTGGTGTTGGATTCCTGGTCACGCTGCTCGGAGACGTTGAGCGCGTCCTCGAGCGCCGCGATCTGCTTGCGCAGCGCCGCGATCTGCTGGTTGAGGATCTCGACCTGGCTCAGCGCCTGCTGGCTGATCTGGCGCTGGTTGCTGAGCTCGCCGGAAAGCTGGTCCGCCCGCTTGTTGGCCGCGTCGCCGGCGCCGGCGCCTTGCGCCAGCAGTTGTTCGAGGCGGCTCTTCTCGGCTTGCGCCGCCGACAGTGACGCCTGCAGGTTGGCGAGCGAATCCTCCTTGTCCTGGCTGTTCGTGCGTTCCAGCGCGAGCAGCTGGGTCAGCTCGTTGATCTGCGAGTTGAGGCGGTTCAGCACCGCGTCCTTGCCGGAGATCTCGCGGCTGAGCAGGAATTGCGCCAGCACGAAGACGGTGAGCAGGAACATGATCGCGAGCAACAGCGTCGACAGTGCGTCGACGAAACCCGGCCAGTAGTCGATGCGGCGGTCGGCGCGCCGTCTTGCCAGTGCCACGTCAGTGGACCCCTTGCTTCTTCAGCGCGTCGGCGATCTTTTCCAGCGTGTTGCGCATGGCTTTCTGCTCGTCGGACTGGGCTTCGACCCAGTCGCGCATGATCTGCTGCTCCGAGCGCATGTTCTTGACCAGCCCCGAGATGCCGTCGGCAAGATTGGCCATGGCGGTGGCGACACGCGGATTGGACGCGCCGCCATTCTCCTGCAGGCTGCGCAGTCGCTCCGACAGGAGCCTGATGTCCTCGGAGGACTCGGTCTTGGCCGAGTCGGAAACGACGATGTCGGACGAGAGGTCGGTGACCGAGGACAGCCAGTTCTCGAGCTCAGTGTAAAAACGCGTCTGGGCACGGCCGGCCTGCAGGTCGAGGAAGCCGAGCACGAGCGAGCCGGAGAGGCCGAACAGCGAGGACGAAAACGCGGTGCCCATACCGGCGAGCGGGGCCGACAGGCCCTGCTTCAGCGCGTCGAGCACAGCCGCCGCGTCGCCGGTGCCCGGGTCCAGCGCCTCGATCGTCTCGCGAATCGAGGCGATGGTGTTGAGCAGACCCCAGAAGGTGCCGAGCAGGCCGAGGAACACGAGCAGGCCGACCAGATAGCGCGAGGTGTCGCGGCTCTCGTCGAGGCGGGTGGCGATGGAATCGAGCATCGTGCGCATCGACGAGGTCGAAAATGCGATCGTCGACGAGCGGCCGATCATCGCCTTCATCGGCGCCAGAAGCACCGGCTCGGTGGTTTCGGAGCCGGCGCGGAAGGAGTTGACCCAGCGCACCTCGCGGAACAGCCGCCCGACCTGGATGAAGGCAAGCAGGATGCCCACCGCCAGCACGCCGACTATCAATCCGTTGAGGCCCGGATTGCTGGAGAAGGCGGTCGAGATCTGGCGGGTGAGGATGGCGGCGATGAAAGCGACGATGATCAGGAAGATCACCATGGTGAGCAGGAAGACCTGCGGGCTGGACAGCTTGTGCGGATCATAGACCAGGACGTCCGATCGCCTGCCGAAGGATCTGAGAAAAGCCATCCGTGCCCCGTTTCCGATGCCACCCGCCGCAGAATTGCCGCGACTCTAAACGGAATTGTGACCAAATTGAATGGCGCTTGGCAATATGGCCGATTGGCCCGCGCCACAGGCCTAGAACCGGTTGACGACCAGGCAGTCGACCATGGCGGCCAGATGCAGGCCGGCGCCGGTGACGACGAAGCCGTGCCAGACGGCATTGTGGAAGCGCAGGCCCTTCCAGGCGAAGAAGATGACGCCCAGGGAATAGACCATGCCGCCGGCGACGAGCAGCGCCACCGAGGCCGTCGGCAGCGTGCGGACCAGCGGTCCGGCGAGCACGACGCCGCTCCAGCCGATGGCGAGATAGAAGACGATGGCCAGCCGGTCGTAGCGGCCGGGCAGGAACATCTTGATGGCGATGCCGGCAACGGCCGCACCCCACACGACGACGATCATGGGCAGCGCCAGCGGCGAGTTGTCGAGCTGGGCGAGGAAGGGCGTGTAGGTGGCGGCGATCAGCAGATAGATCGCGGCATGGTCGAAGCGGCGCAGGATCCACTTCGCCGGCCACGAGACCGGCCATAGATTATAGGCCAGCGACACCGAGAGCACAGTGAGCAGCGACACCACATAGAACACCGCGGCGACATATTCGCCGGGGCCGGCGTGGAAGGCGGCCAAGGCCAGGAACGCCGAGCCGGCGGCGATCGCCAGCACGATGCCCACCGCATGGACGATGCCATCGGCGATCATTTCGGCGCGCGAATAGTGCCAGCGCCCCACAAAGGGAATGTCAAGCGGTGTATCCGGCCGGGCGTCGTTCATGAATGATCCTGCAACGCCTAATCTGGGCGTTCGCGGGCCATTATTTCAAGCTTCGGTTGCGGTTTTGCGACCAGAGCCGCGCGTCCTTTCGACGCGCAACCGGGCCTAATTGATCAGCGGGGAGCCAGCGGCTTCTTCACGGTTTTCAGCAGCGCGCGCTGGATGAGCTCGTTGCCGGCGACGACCTCGCCGCTGTCCAGCATGCCCTGTCCGCCATCCATGTCGGAGACGTAGCCGCCGGCCTCGCGTACCAGAAGGATGCCGGCGGCGATGTCCCAGGACGACAGGCCGGTTTCCCAGAAACCGTCCATGCGTCCGGCCGCGACATAGGCGAGGTCGAGCGCGGCGGAGCCCAGGCGGCGAACGCCGGAGACTTCGGCCATGACGTTGCGCAGCTCGATCAGGAAATTGCCGTGCTGGCCGCGGCCGAGATGCGGCACGCCGCAGCCGATAACGCTGTCGATCAGCTTGGAGCGCCCGGCAACGCGCAGCCGGCGGTCGTTCATGAACGCGCCGCCGCCGCGCTCGGCCGTGTAGAGCTCGTCCATCGCCGGATTGTAGACGACGCCGGCGACGATCTGGCCCTGGCGCTCGAGCGCGATCGACACCGAGAAGAGCGGGATGCCGTGCAGGAAGTTGGTGGTGCCGTCGAGCGGATCGACGATCCAGCGGTGCTGGGCGTCCTCGCCCTCGACGGAGCCGCGCTCCTCCATCAGGAAGGCGTAGCCCGGCCGCGCCTTCGACAGCTCGGCGAAGACGATCTCTTCGGCCTTGCGGTCGGCCTGGCTGACATAGTCGCCCGGTCCCTTCATCGAGACCTGCAGGTTCTGCACCTCGCCGAAGTCGCGCGACAGCGAACGGCCGGCCTTCATCGCAGCCTGGACCATGACGTTGAGGAGAGCTGAACGCGCCATTTTTTCTTCCTGCTTTCGGCCGCCTGGAACGAGATTACCCTATCTCGTTCCAGAATTTGTTTTGAAGCATGATCTTGTCCGAAAAATCTGCAACTTTGCTGCGCTGACCTTCGGTTCGGATCGTGCTTTAGTCCGCGCGGCGCATGTAGGTGATTTCGTTGGTGTCGACGATGATGCGCTCGCCGGCCGAGATGAAGGGTGGCACCAGCACGCGGATGCCGTTTTCCAGCACCGCCGGCTTATAGGAGGAAGCGGCCGTCTGGCCCCGCACCACCGGGTCTGCCTCGGTCACGGTCAGCGTCACCTGGTCGGGCAGGGAGATGCCGATCGGCCGCTCCTCGTAGAGTTGCACCGTTACCATCATTCCGTCCTGCAGGAAGGCGGCGCGCTCGCCGACGAAGTCCTTTGCCAGTTCGAGCTGCTCGTAGCTTTCGGTGTCCATGAAGACCAGCGCGTCGCCCTGCTCGTAGAGGAACGAGAAGTCCTTGAGATCGAGCCTTATCTGCTCGACGGTCTCGGCTGAGCGGAAACGCTCGTTGAGCTTTGTGCCGTTGATCAGGTTCTTCAGCTCGACCTGGTTGTAGGCACCGCCCTTGCCGGGCTTGACGGTGTTGGTCTTGACCGCCACCCACAGGCCGCCATCGTGCTCGATGACATAGCCGGGACGGATTTCGCTGCCACTGATCTTGGCCATGATAAACTGATCCGAATGAGATTTTTCACGCGCCCGCCGCGCTTTGGCGCTTCCAAGACCACAAATCGCGCATAGTGGCAAGGGAGGGAGGGATGGCTGCGTCGGCGCGCCGGCGTCAGATATCGACCGTGATCGCCTTGCCGACGGCCCGAGCGATGGCCTCCGCCACCTTCGCCAGGGCGTTGAGATGCGGGGATCGGAGCGCCACGACCCGCATGGAAAGGTCGAGATCGCCCGCGTCGACAAGCGCGAGGCCATCGGGAATCCCCCGCGCAGCCAGCCGCGAGGGCATCAGGCCGAGGCCATGTCCGCGACGAACCCATTCCATCTGCATTGCAGGGTCCTGAATTTCCGCGGCCACGACAAGCCGGTGCCGCTGGTCGCCCATCGCGGACAACAGTCTTTGGCGCGCGTCGCAAGGTTCGGGGCTTAGCACCCAGGGCATCGGCGCCTCGGCTCCGAGATGATGCTCCATGCCGCCGGCCCGCGCGACGATGCAGAGGCGCTCGATGCCGAGCGTGCCTGGCTCCTCGAAAGGCCTCAGAACGATCGCCATGTCGAGTTGACCATTGTCGAACTGATCGACGAGTTCCGAGCTCCAGGCGGTTCGCAAACGCAGCGAGACTTTAGAGAATGCCGCCGCGGCGCCGGCAATGGCGTTGGCCACGCCGGAGTCGGTCAACCCATGCGCCAGGCCAAGGCGTAGTACGCCTCGCGGTTCGGCTTCAGCCGCATAAGACTTCAGAGCCTCGACTGAGGCGAGAATGTCCCTGGCGCGCGCCAGAACCTCCAACCCCGCCGCCGTCAACCGCGGCGGCTTTTGCCGCCGGTCGAGCAGCGTCGTGCCGAGCATATCCTCCAGCCGCTGAACCTGCCTGGTTACGGCAGGCTGCGTCAGCGGCAGACGCCGCGCGACTTTCTGGATCGAGCCCTCCTCGGCGAAGAGGACAAGGGTGCGCAGTTCCTCAAGCATGATAATGTGTCTAAGGCATAAACATGCTGATTATTATGAATTTGAAATCTGGTCCGGCGCAAGCGATTTTGCCTCCGACACGGTCAGTCGAAGGAAAACCAGATGCGCACGATCGAATTGCAAGCTCCCGGCGGCATTGAAAGCCTGAGGATGGTGGACCGGCCGACGCCGGTGCCGGGCCGGCAGCAAATCCTCATCAAGGTGAAGGCAAGCGCGCTCAATTACCGCGATGTCGAAATCGCCCGCGGCAGCTATCACACGAAATTCGCCCTGCCCCTCGTGCCGCTTTCCGACGGCGTCGGCGAAGTCGTGGCTGTCGGCGCGGAGGTCAGCCGGTTCAAGGCCGGCGACCGTGTCTGCGGCACGTTCTGGCAACGCTGGGTGGCCGGCGGCTTCGTCATGGCCGAGGCGTCCTATCAGCGCGGCGGCCCGACCGACGGCATGCTCAGCGAGTATGCGCTGCTTGACGAGCAGGCGGCGGTGCTAGCGCCAGCCCATCTCAGCGACCTGGAGGCGGCAACGCTGGCCTGCGCGGGCGTGACTGCCTGGCACGCGTTGTTCACCGAAGGCAAGTTGATGCCAGGGGAAACAGTTCTCACGCTCGGCACCGGCGGGGTGTCGCTGTTTGCGCTGCAGTTCGCAAGGACCGCCGGAGCGCGCGTGATCGTCACGTCGAGCAGCGATGAAAAGCTTGACCGGGCAAAGGAGCTCGGCGCGCATGAGGGCGTGAACTACCGCGACAATCCGGACTGGGCGGAGGCCGTGCTGGCGTTGACGGACGGACGCGGCGCCGACCACATCGTTGAAGTCGGCGGGCCGCAAAGCTTTGCGCAGTCGCTCAAGGCGGCGGCGCGCGGCGCACAGATCAACGTCATCGGCTATCTCGGCGGCAGCGACGGATTGGTCAATCCGCTCGACATCTTCCGGCGCCAGGTCACGGCGCGCGGCATTCCGGTCGGGTCGCGCCAGTCCTTCGAGGCAATGAACCGGGCGATTGCCGTCAACGGCCTGCGTCCGGTGATCGACAAGGTGTTTGCCTGGCACGAGGCCGTATCGGCGCTTCGCTACCTCGAGCATGGCTCGCCCTTCGGCAAGGTCGTGCTCGATCACATGCGGTGAGGAGGAGGGCTATGGCAGGCGATTTGCCTTCTGCAGCGCCTGCTTGGTCTGATCATCGTCGAGGCCTTGCAGGAAATCGTCCATCCGCGGGTCGATCAGCCCGGCGCGGCGGGCGACGATGTACCAGGCGCCCGCGAGGATCAGGTCCGGGTCGGTGCCGATGCCGCCCATATAGAGCTTGGCGAGGCGGTTCTGGGCCGCGACATTGCCGCCTTGCGCAGCCCGCTTCATCCAGGCAAAGCCCGATTTCAGGTCGCGCCCGCCGCCGCGTCCCTCGATCATCCAGGTGGCGAGGTCGATCTGCGCTGTGTCGTAGTTCTGTCGCGCTGCCTGCGCCAGCAGCATGCGCGCCTGGGCGTCGTCATGCGGCTTGCCGCCGGCGCCGTTGGCATAGAGCTGCGCCATCGCATATTGCGCATCGGCGAGGCCGGTGGCGGCCGCGCGCTCATAGTAGACGGCGGCCTTCGCAAGGCCGGCATCGCCGGGATCCTGCTGGACGAGCAACTGGGCGAAGTTGAACTGCGCAAGCCGGTTGCCGGCCTCGGCCGAGGCCTGCATCAGCGCGAAGGCGCCCTTTTCGTCCTTCTTCACATACCGGCCGTCCAATAGCATTAGCGCATATTGGAACTGTGCTTCCGGCACGCCCTGTTCGGCCGCCAGCGCATACCATTTCGCGGCCTCGGCCGGATTGAGCGGCACACCCAATCCGCGCGACAGGATTTCGGCGACCAGCGTCTCGGCCGCCGGATCGCCGTTCTTGGCGCGCTCCATGGCGAGGTTGTAGGCGGTCTTGTAAAGGCCGCGCTGGAAGGCGCCGTAGGCGGCGTCCGGCTGCTTGGCGCCGAAGCGGTCGGGATTGATGGTATCGGCCGATGGCGGCGTCATGGTGGCCGGCTGCGGCAAGGTGTTCTGGATCGGCTTGTCGATATGTGGACTGCCGCCGAACCTGCTCGGATCCGGCGCGCCGGCGTCCGGCGTGGCCGTTTCCGGTTTGCCGGTATCCGGCGTGCCCGCGCCTGCATCCGGCTTGGCGGCGTCGGGTGCGCTTTTGTCCGGCGCGCTCGTCTCCGGACGCGGCTGCGGCAGCGGGACGGTTTCGGCCGCCGTCGCGGTCTGCGCGAACAAGCCGGCCAGGACCACCAGGCAGGGGCCACACAGGCGCATGTCAGTCCTCGAAGCGCGGCGCGGTTTCATCGAGCAGCGCATTGGCGGCGGCGATCGCGGCGCGCGGGTCGCGGCCGTCGGCAAAGACGGCGCTGGACAGCGCCACGAACTCGGCGCCGGTCGCGGCCACCGTCTCGACGGATGCAAGCTCGGAGCCGCCCATGACGATGCAGGGGATCGAGATCATCTCCGCCCACCATTCGCCGAGGGCGAGGTTGCGATGGTGCGGCTCCGGCTTGTTGTCATAGCCGAAGCGGCCGAAGAACATGTAGTCGGGCCGCTCCTCGCCGAGCTCCAGCGCCTCGTCGCGGGTCTTGGCGCCGCCGGCGCCGACCATCATCTTGCCGGCAAGGCGCTCGATCGTCTCGGCGAGCTCCTTGGGTTTGGCTTCGACATGGATGCCGTCGGCCTGGACGCGCCCGGCGATGCGGCTGTCGCCGGCGATGATCACGGCGATGCCGGCGGCTTGAGCGACCGGCACGATCCTCTCGGCGAAGCCTTGGAAGGACGCGTCGTCCATGCCGTTGTCGGGCAGGATCAGCGAGGCGATGTCGCCGCCCTCGAAGGCCGCGCAGATCTGCTCCGCCGGCACGAGCGGCGGCGCGATCAGCACGATGCGGCAGCGATTGGGCGGGTTTAAATCGTTCATTGGCCTTCGATCCCGGTTTCGCCTATGCCGGGCGAACATGGTTGCATTGCGGCATAGAGCAAAGGGCGCGGCTTGAACAGTCGGCCCGCGCGGGACAAGGCCAAAATGCTTAACCAGCATCGCAGCTTGCATCACCGATTCGGGTTCGGCGGTAGGGCGTTGGGAACCGAGAAGACGTCCGCTAAATAGGCCGGAAAAGCAGGAACAGGCATATGGCGCAAAACATCTACGACCGTCCGGAATTCTTCGAAGGCTATAGCCGTCTCAGCCGCTCGGTCGAGGGCCTGGACGGCGCCCCCGAATGGCCGGCGCTGCGCGCCATGCTGCCCGACGTCGAAGGCTCGAGCATCGTCGATCTCGGCTGCGGCTTCGGCTGGTTCTGCCGCTGGGCGCGCGCGCATGGCGCCAGGGATGTGCTCGGCCTCGACCTGTCGGAGAAGATGCTGGCGCGGGCACGCGCCGCCGGCTCCGACGATGCCATAACCTATCGGCGCGCCGACCTCGACGAACTCAGCCTGCCGAACGCGCGTTTCAACCTCGCCTACAGCTCGCTTGCCTTGCACTATGTCGGCGATGCCGCGCGCCTGTTCGCGACCGTCCACCAGGCCCTGGTTCCCGGCGGAGCGTTCGTCTTCTCGACCGAACATCCGATCTATATGGCGCCGACCAGCCCGGGCTGGTCGATCGACGCCGCGGGCCGGAAGACATGGCCGGTCGACCGGTACCTGGTCGAGGGACCGCGCACCACCGACTGGTTCACCAAGGGCGTGGTCAAGCATCACCGCACCATCGGCACCACGCTCAATTTGCTGATCAAGGCCGGCTTCAGCATCGGGCATGTCGAGGAATTCCGTCCGACGGACGAGCAGATCGCCGCCCGGCCGGAACTGGCCGAAGAGCTCGAGCGGCCGATGTTCCTGCTGGTCCAGGCGCGACGGCCGACGAACCCAACTTGAGGTCAACGTCTCGCGCACGCGCTCACAAGCGCCGGTGTCGAACGAGCGCCGGTGTCGAACGGGCGCCAGCATCGAATGTCGGGATCAGGTTCCGGTTCGGCGCATTTCTTGGCGACTCCCGCGCGCGCCGGCACTAGTCTGGGCCGTCCTTGCCGCCTCGAGGAGGTTTCGCATGCGTGGTCGTTGCTTATGCGGCGCTATCGCTTTTGAAGTCGATGGCCCGGCGCAGGCCTGCGTGGTCTGTCATTGTGAAAGCTGTCGGCGGCAATGTTCCGCGCCGATGACCACCTACATTGGCGTCCTGGACGGCCAATGGCGATGGCTGGGAAAACCGCCGAAGGTGTTCAACTCTTCTCCCGGCGTAGAGAGAACATTTTGCGATTGCTGCGGTTCGCCGCTTTCGTTCCGCTCAAAGAACATGTCCGGCGTCATGCATTTCTTTGCCGCGGCGATGGCGGAGCCGGAAAAATTCGCGCCTACGCTGCATGTCGCTTTCGAGGAGAAGCTCCCTTGGCTGGAACTCGCCGACGGCCTGCCGACACGTTTCGGGCCTGACTACACGAAGGGCTAGAACGTTTCACCGTTTCACGGAACGGCCAGGCCGGCATACCGGATGCCGGCATTAATGACTATCCCGGAGGCGCTGTTCTGCGCTATGGCTGGGTTCCCCGCCTTCTCCAACCTTCCCTTGCCGATGTCAGGCCTGCTCAGCGATCCATGGTTCTATGCCGCCGCCATTCCGGCGGTGATCCTTGTCGGCTTGTCGAAAGGCGGCTTCGGCGGCGCGGTCGGTTTCGTCGGCGTGCCGCTGATGGCGCTGACCATTCCTCCGGTGCAAGCAGCCGCCATCCTGCTGCCGATCCTGTGCCTGATGGACATCGTCTCGGTGTGGACCTGGTGGGGCGTCTACGACCGCAAGATGCTGGTCGACATGATGCCGGGCGCCGTCATCGGTATCGGGCTCGGCTGGCTGACCGCGGCTTTGGTCACCGAGGAGATGGTGCGGCTGATCGTCGGCGCCGTCGCGCTGGTGTTCGTGCTGCGTTGGGTCTACCTGCAGCTTCGCCATGGCGCCGATCATGCAGCGGAGCCGAACCGCGTCGCCGCCGCCTTCTGGGGCACGGTCGCCGGCTTCACCAGCTTCGTCGCCCATGTCGGCGGTCCGCCCTTCCAGGTCTATGCGCTGCCGATCCGGCTCGACCCGAAGGTGCTGTCGGGCACCGCGGCGATCTTCTTTGCCGCCACCAATGCGCTGAAGCTCGTTCCTTATTTCGCGCTCGGCCAGTTCGACGCCACCAACCTGATCGCCTCCGCCGCCCTGATGCCGCTGGCGCCGCTGTCAACGATCGCCGGCGCCTGGCTGGTGCGCCGCATGCGGCCGGAAATCTTCTATCCGTTCACCTACGCCACCGTCGCGGTGGTTGCCGTCAAGCTGCTGTGGGACGGCATTGCCGGCCTGATGTAGAAGCGAAGCGGCCATCGGACGCTTCGCTTCGAACAATCGCGACGTTCAGGGAGTTTCGCCGTCTCACGGAAACGGCGAGCGTCCTGTCCATTTGTTTTTACGCAATTCCGGGCGGAAAACCGCCCACACTCTTCCTGGAATTGCTCAGGCGGCGCTGGGCACCATCTGCCGGCTGCCGCCGAAGGCGAGCGCGGCGCCCAGCGCAACCACCATCGCCATGCCGGCCAGGATGCCGATGTCGTGCACAGTGGGCTTCAGCACCATGTCGGCGATGATCACCAGCATCACCGCGTAGTCGAGACGCGCCCAGCTCATCATACGCTGGCCGATGGCAAGGACGGCGGGCGTGACGCCCTGCTCGGCGACCATGGCGCCCATGCGTTCGCCGGTCGGCTTGAAGATCAGCATACCGATCGAGAAGGTCGTGGCATAGCCGACGAGGCCGATGACGATCCAGAGCTCGGCGAAGCCGACCCAGAAGCCGCACATGATGAGGCCGAAGACCAGCGTCAGCATCGACATCGGCGCGAAGAACTTGCCGCCGAGCTGTCCGCTGGCGCGCATCGCCTGCAGCTTGTCCTCGATGTTGCCGGCACGCTCGGCCAGCACGCCGAGCAGGAACAGCACGAAGCCGCCGCCGACCCACAAAACAGCCGAAACGACGTGAAGGAATTTGACGATCGAATACCAATCCATGGTTTGCTCCCGGATATCCCGTATGATTTCGAGCGGGCGCGGATCTGCGCGCCGCCTCGGAGGAGCGGGCTTTTGCGCGTCGCGTGTTTCGGAACGATGCCGCGGCAGCAGCCAACATGTTACGGCCGCCAAGGCCGGCGCTCGAAAATCCGTTTTTCAGACGATCCCGGCCAGAGAAGCCGTTGTCCTGTTCCGGCACAGGAAAGCGCGTTCGCTTAAAAAATCGCCGCCGCGTTAAGGGTTCATTAAGCTTTACGGGCGTTTACTATGCACATCCAGTTTTGCTGGATTCTTACCGAGTGGTTGGAGCCACTTTGTTTGACGCCTCCCTGTTAAACTCCTGAGAGCCGCCTTATCCGCGGCTCTTTTTTTGTCCGCACGCGGCCGGCGGCCATGCGCCGGCGGATGGCTGGAACGCGGCCGGCGTTAACCGTTTGTTAAACATGCGCTTGCCTTCATGGGCGTCGAAGCGCATTTTCAAGCCTCAGTCATTTAAGGGTGCGGCCGTGTCGGCAAGGATTGCCGAATCGGCTGGCGGCAGTGCAGGGGCGTATCGATGAACGAGCCTTCGAAAGGCAGCGCGAAAACCATCAAATTGGCGGAGCGCCGGGTTTTCTCCCAATCCTTCAAGCCGCTCTACCAGGAAGGCATGGGGCTGGTCGAGCAGGCTGCCGAATATCTCGATGGCAAGGGCAGGCTCGAAGCCAAGAAATTGTCGCGCACGGCGGCGACCCTCTATGCGGCCGAATCGATGCGGCTGACCACGCGGCTCATGCAGGTCGCCTCCTGGCTGCTCTTGCAGCGGGCGGCGAATTCCGGCGAGATGACGCGCGACCAGGTGGCTTCGGAGAAATCCAAGGTGCGCCTCGACACCGCGTCCGCGCATGACGAGGCGCTTGGCTGGAACGAGCTGCCCAAGGATTTTCTGGACCTGGTGACGCGCTCACTGCGCCTGCAGTCGCTCGTGCGGCGCATGGACGAGGAAATCTATGGCGGCGTCGTCAGCGACACGCATGCCCCCAGCCGGCGGGCCAACCCGGTTTCCGACCAGATCAGCCTTTTGAACACGGCGTTCGCGCGCGGCTGACGCCGCGTTTGCAACAACGCCGCGATGGCGGCGCGCGGGAACGGCACCGGCATTTCCTTGATCGGACCGCGATTGGCGAGCCGTTTTGGCCGCAGGTTGAACGTCCGCGAGCCCGAGCGCTCTTCGATATTGCGGCAACCGTCATCGTATTTGAACGCCAAGCCGGTCTTCGCGGGGAATATCACCCTTGCCTTGAAGCGACGGGACCCTAGTTGGGGCCGTTCGCCGCAGCCGGGTCGGCCCGAGCCGGTTCTGCAAGAAATCACCGTCACCGTGACCAAAGCAGATTGCGAGGCTTGATCCCGTGCATTCGCCATTGGACCATATTCCGGTATCGATCATCATTCCCAACTATAATTACGAACAGTACCTGGGACGCGCCATCGACAGCGCGTTGGAGCAGGACCACCGAAATGTCGAGGTCGTGGTCGTCGACGACGCATCGACGGATGCGTCGGTGGCCGTCATCGAGTCCTACGGCGACAAAATCCGTCCGTGCCTCAGGCGCAGGAATGGCGGGCATGGCGCGGCATTCAACACCGGGTTCGAGGCAAGCACCGGGGAGATCGTTCTTTTCCTCGACGCCGACGATTACCTCTATCCGAACGCCGTCTCCGAGGTCCTGGACGAATGGGACGCGGATGTCGCGCAGGCGCAATTCCGGCTGCATCTCGTCGATGAAAACCAAAACATCAAGGACGTCTTTCCGCCACCGGAACAGCCGTTCGATTCAGGCGACGTCATCCCGGAATTGTTGCGCAAGGGGCGCTACCGGACGACGGTGACAAGCGGGCTGGCGTTCGACCGCGAGGCGTTGGAACCGATAATGCCCATGCCTGAAAGCGATTTCCGGCAGGGCGCCGATGGCTATCTCGCGACACTCGCGCCGTTGCACGGAGAGGTGAAATCCATCGACACCTGCCTCGGCGCCTACCGCATCCATGGCTCTAACCATTCGGTCTTTGCCGAAAAGCTTGCCGAGCGGGCGCGCTGGCGCGTGGAGCATGACTTCCGGCGCCTCGAAGCCTTATCCGACCGGGCGGCCGAGATAGGTTTGACCGTGCCGCCGGATGCCGGCCTTCACGATCCGGTTCACCTGGAAGAGCGGCTGGCCTCGCTCTGCGTCGACGAGCCTCAGCATCCGGTTGAAACCGACTCCCGGCTGGCATTGGCAAGAGCAGGCGCCGCCGCCAGCCTGGAAATGAACGCGTCCTGGCGGCGGCGGGCCGCGCTGGCGGCCTGGTTCCTCAGCATCGGAATCCTGCCGCGGCGCATGGGCAACGCGGTCCTGGCGTGGAAGCTGGTCGCATCGTCGAGGCCGGCATTTCTCACGCGGCTGTCGAAAACCCTCCGTCGCGTGACGAACTAGACCCGGGGATTGTACAGCCAGCCCGCGAGTCGCTGGCTCGATCGGATTTTCGGGTGCGTTCTCGAGATCGCGACCGTTTCCGGTTTGTTCACATTTCGCTGGCATCGCTTGCCGCCGAGGTTAAACTTGGCGCATGGGGGAAGCGATTCGCATCATCGGCATCGATCCGGGCCTGAGGCGCACCGGCTGGGGTATTGTCGACAGCGCGGGCAATTCGCTACGCTTCGTTGCGTCCGGCACGGTGCGGTCCGACGAGAAGGCACCGTTGGCGACAAGGCTCTGCCAACTGCATGACGGCTTGGCCGAGGTGCTGCACCAAACCATGCCGCATGAAGCGGCGGTCGAGCAGACTTTCGTCAACAAGGATGCGACCGCGACGCTGAAGCTCGGCCAGGCGCGCGGCATCGCCATGCTGGTGCCGGCGCGCGCCGGACTGGTGGTCGCCGAATATGCCCCCAATGCCGTCAAGAAGGCCGTGATCGGCGTCGGCCATGGCGAGAAGAAGCAGATCCACATGATGGTGAAGGTGCTGATGCCGAAGGCGATCTTAGACACCGACGACGCCGCCGACGCCCTTGCCATCGCCATCTGCCATGCGCATCACCGCCCGAGCGTCGCCTATCGCATGGCGGTGGCGGGGTGAGGGGAAAAACATGATCGGCAAGCTGAAGGGCACGCTGGAGGAGATCGACGAGGACAGCTGCGTCATCGACGTGCACGGCGTCGGCTATGTCGCCCATTGCTCGGCGCGCACGCTTGCCGCGCTGCCCTCGCCGGGGGAGGCGGTGGTGCTGTTCATCGAGACCTATGTGCGCGAGGACATGATCCGGCTCTATGGCTTCCAGACCGGACTGGAACGCGAGTGGTTCCGTCTGCTGATGAACAATGTGCAGGGCGTCGGCGCCAAGGTGGCGTTGGCGGTGCTGTCGACGCTGGCGCCGGCCGACCTCGCCAACGCGATCGCGCTGCGCGACATCGCCATGGTTTCCCGCGCGCCCGGCGTCGGCAAGAAAGTGGCCGAGCGCATAGTAACCGAATTGCGCAGCAAGGCGCCTGCCTATGCGGGCGCGGCCACCGGCACGATCGGCCTCAAGCAGGAGCTCGGCGAAGGGGTGGCGGCAGCGCCGATCACGGATGCGGTCTCGGCACTGGTCAATCTCGGCTATTCGCGCGACATCGCCGCGAACGCGGTTGCGGCGGCGTTGAAGTCGGCCGGCGAGGGCGCGGATGCGTCCAAGCTGATCCGCTTCGGCCTGAAGGAACTGGCGCGGTGAGATGGTTGCTGAAAAAGCAAATTCCGACTATCGTATAGACAGTAGGAAATTTCTCAGAAAGTAAGTAGATGGGCGCGCTTGCCAGCCTCACATCGAAGGGCCAGCTTACAATTCCAAAAGACGTGCGGGACGCATTGTCGCTTAAGGCCGGCGACATGATCGCCTGGACGGTCGTGGATGGCTATCTGGTCGGGACACCGCGTAATCTCGATTTTGCCGACCTTGCTGGATTTCTGGGCGATCCGCCTGGTGGCCCAGCCTCGCTGGAAGAGATCGACGCCGCGGTGCGGGATGCCGTCGGCCGACATGTAGTCGGAGACAAGCCCAAGGGCGGGCAAGAGGGCGGCGCGTGACATCCGTTGGCATCGATACCAATGTTTTGCTTCGAATGGTGCTGAACGATGATCCGGAGCAACGGGCAAGAGCGCTGGCGTTCGGCCAGGGTCTTAACGAAGAAAAACTCGGCTTTGTGAGTTTGATCGTCCTGGTCGAGTTCAGTTGGTCTTTGCTCTCGCGCTACAGGATGCCCAAGGAGCAAGTGCAGGCTGCAATTCAGCGGCTGTTGAAGGTCAAAACGTTAGCTTTCGAGGATTTCGATGCCATCGTGGTTGCGCTCGAACGATCGAGTTCACCGCAGGTGGACTTTGCCGATGCGCTGATCGCGGAGCACAATCGAAATTTAGGTTGCTCGCATACGGTTACGTTCGATCAGCGTGCCGCCAAGTCAATTCTTGGGATGGAACTGCTGGCATGAGCCTTTCGCCCCGCCTCATTGCCCCCGACAAGCGCGGCGAGGATGCCGACCAGACGCTGCGGCCACAGTCGCTCGACGAGTTCGTCGGCCAGGCGGCGGTGCGCGCCAATCTCAAGGTCTTCGTCGATGCCGCCAGGAGCCGCGGCGAGGCGCTCGACCATGTGCTGTTCGTCGGCCCGCCCGGGCTCGGCAAGACGACGCTGGCGCAGATCATGGCGCGCGAGCTCGGCGTCAATTTCCGCTCCACCTCCGGCCCGGTCATCGCCAAGGCCGGCGATCTGGCGGCGCTGCTCACCAATCTCGAGGAACGCGACGTCCTCTTCATCGACGAGATCCATCGCCTCAATCCGGCGGTCGAGGAAATCCTCTATCCGGCGATGGAGGATTTCCAGCTCGACCTCATCATCGGCGAAGGCCCGGCGGCGCGTTCGGTCAAGATCGACCTTGCCCGTTTCACGCTGGTCGCAGCGACGACGAGGCTCGGGCTCCTGACCAATCCGCTGCGCGACCGCTTCGGCATCCCGGTGCGGCTCAATTTCTACACGGTCGAGGAGCTGGAGCAGATCGTGCGGCGCGGCGCACGGATTCTCTCGATGCCGCTCGGCGATGACGGCGCGGTGGAGATCGCGCGCCGCGCGCGCGGCACGCCGCGCATCGCCGGCCGGCTGTTGCGCCGCGTGCGCGATTTCGCCAGCGTCGCCGGCGCCGCGCATGTCGACAGGAAGGTCGCCGACGAGGCGCTGACCAGGCTAGAGGTCGACGCGCTCGGCCTCGACGCGCTCGACCGCCGCTATTTGTCGATGATCGCGCGCAATTTCGGCGGCGGGCCGGTCGGCATCGAGACGATCGCGGCCGGGCTCTCCGAACCGCGCGACGCGATCGAGGACATCATCGAGCCCTATCTCATCCAGCAGGGCTTCATCCAGCGCACGCCGCGCGGCCGCGTGCTGACCGCCAATGCCTGGCGCCATCTCGGGCTCGATCCGCCGAAGGACATCGCCCAGCAGCAGATCAGCCTGTTCCAGGAAGAGTAACGCGGATTTGTTCGCCGTTCGGCCGCGCAACGGGCCGATCTGCGCAGAATCTGCGCGCCTTCGCCTAGCTCAGGGCGCAATTGATGCCTTTAAGGCAGTTACCTGATAGAATTCCAAGGCTTGGGCTGATCCATGATCACCAGACGCGCTTTCCTGCGCCTTGTCGGCGGCTCGGCCTTCGCGATGGTGTCGCTCGGCGCCTATGCGGTAGGCATCGAGCCGATGCTGCTGACGCATGTGAAGCGCTACACGCTGACGCCGCCGCATTGGCCGGCCGGGCTCAAGCTGCGTGTCGTGGCGCTTGCCGACATTCATGCCTGCCGGCCATGGATGACGCCGGAACGGATCGCAGCGCTTGCCGAACAGGCCAATGCGCTGCAGCCGGATCTGATCGTGCTGCTCGGCGACTATACCGCTGGAACAAAGCTGGTTACGGGTCACGTGCGCGTGGCGGAATGGGCCGAGGCTTTGTCCGGGCTGAAGGCGCCGCTTGGCGTGCTGTCCATCCTTGGCAATCACGACTGGTGGACCGATTTCTTTGCGCAGCGCTCGGAAGCGGGGCCGACCCAGTCGCGCAAGGCGCTCGAGCATGTTGGTATTCCAGTGATGGAAAACGACGTGGTCCGGCTGGAAAAGGACGGGCATGGTTTCTGGATCGCCGGGCTTGCCGACCAGCTCGCGCTGTTGCCGAACAAGGCCAAGGGGCGCGACAGCTTCCAGGGCTTCGACGATCTCCCCGGCACCCTGGCCAAGATCCAGGGGAGCGACCCGATCATCCTGCTTGCGCACGAGCCCGACATTTTCATGAAGGTGCCGGAGCGAGTATCGCTCACCTTGTCCGGGCACACGCATGGCGGACAGGTGCGGCTGTTCGGCTATTCGCCGGTGGTGCCTTCGGATTACGGCAACCGGTTCGCCTACGGCCATGTCGTGGAGGACGACCGTAACCTGATCGTTTCCGGCGGGCTCGGTTTCAGCATCCTGCCGGTGCGTCTTGGTGTGCGGCCCGAGATCCTCCAGATCGACCTCGGTTGAGATGTGTCGACACGCCTCGCTGCCTTACCGCAGCGACCTGATCATATCCATCACGTCGGGTTCCGCCTTTTCGCCATCGAAGGCGTCGACGATGCCGAAGGCGCCGCCATAGCTCCACACCGACCAGGAAAAGCCATGCGCCTCGGCGCGGGCTATCATGTCGCGCACATAGGCGGCGCGGTACGCCGCCGGCATGACGAAGCCGTTGCCGTATTCCTTGCGGATCATGCCGAATTCGCCGAGCGTGATATCCTGCGGCTTGACGCCGTTGGCCTTCGCCCAGGCGTCGACCGTCGCGAACGGCGCATCCATCACGCCAAGCAGCTTTTCGGGGCTGTCCATCGTCGCCACCTGCTCGTCGAGATAGGCGAGCAGACCGCTCCGCCGCGTCCAGGGCGCCTCGGCCTTGATCCGGTCGCGTATCGTGTCCAGCCTCATGTCCAGCTCTGCCTTCGGAACGGCCGTCAGCGGATAGGGCAGGCCGGTAACATAGGGGATGAAGTCGCCGGCCCAGCTTGCGCCCTGATGCGTCAAAAGGAACGGATCGTAGGCATGGAAATCCCAGATGATGTTGTCGTCGGCAATCGCCCTGGGATCGATCCTGGCCAGCGACTCTGCGTTCGAATAGCAGCCGCCGGTCAGGATCAGCGTAAGCCCCGTGGCGGAGGCGCGCGCGGCCGCGAACAATTGCTTCTGGCGGTCGGGCCAAAGGTTGGAGCCATTGGCCTCGCAATCGACCAGCGGCTCATTCATCAATTCCAGCGCGACAAGTTTCGGATCCTCCCTGGCCAAGGTCCGCGCCATCTTGCGCACCAGCTCGGTATAGGTCTCGAAGACGGCCGGGTCGTGCATGACCTCGCTCATGCCGATCTTGCGATTACCCCCGGCGGGAATCAGATGCAGATCGACGACCACCTTCAGGCCGGCGCGGTTGATCATGCGCGCCGAATCCAACACGCTGGCAAAGAGGTCGTCGCGAAGCGCCACGGTCCGGTCCGAGAGAAAGGGCGCAGGATCGACTGGCATGCGCAGAAAATCGAGGCCGGCATCCTTGAGCGCCCTGAGGTCGCTCTCCTTGAGGAATTTGCGCCATTCCGGAAAAGGCAGGGTCGCCTGGCGATCGCCCCATTTGTCCTCGGCCGGCCAGGTCACCCACTGGTCGAGATTGAGGCCGCGCTTTATCGAGAAGGTCGCTGCTCCGGCGGGCAACGACAAAGCAGCAAACGCAAGCGCCGCCATCAAGGTCTTGATCATCGTGCCCAACAGTGCCATCCCGTTCCCGCGCGAGAACACCTGCCTGCTCGGGCCAGAAAAGGAAAGCGCGATGGACGATCATGGTGAATCGGCGGCGCTCAGCGCCGGGCTTTCCGGAGCGCTGACGGATTTCGGCCACCGGTTGATGGCCAGGGTCTACTATGCCGACACCGATTTCTCCGGCGTCGTGTATCACGCGCGCTATCTCGAATTCCTCGAACGCGGCCGCTCCGACTATCTGAGGCTGGCCGGCGTCCATCACACCGAACTCCTGGACGGCAAGCATGGCGAACGCATCGTCTGGGTGGTGCGGCGCATGGAGATCGACTTCCGCTCGCCGGCGCGCATGGACGATATCCTCACCATCGACACGCGCACCGACGACATTTCCGGCGCTCGCATCTTCATGGGCCAGCAGTTGAAACGCGGCGGCGACGTGCTGGTCGAGGCGAAAGTCGAAGCGGCGATCGTCGGCGAAAGCGGCCGCCCGAAGCGGTTTCCGAAGGAGTGGATTGCGGCTTTTATGCCTCGGGTACGCTGATATTCAGGTGATGCCGGCCTGCGAATGATGGCTTCCTGCGCTTCCGGTGCTCACGTACTTCAAGTACGCTCCGCTCCGGTTCTCGGAAGCCATCGTTCTCGGCTCGGCCTGACCTGAATCTCAGCATACCCTTGCCACGGCGCTCGCTGATTGGTCGCCCGCCAAGCGCGGCAATGCGCCGCGCCTTACGTCCTAACCCATCCTTAACCATAACGGTTCATGAAGGAATTGGCGAAGATTGGCGCAATTCCTGCGCCTTCCTTTCACCAATATTTGCCTCGAAAAGGCCGCGAAACGGTGCATTCGGGGCTTATCCCGCAAGCTTCAAGCTTCGCGCGATCGGACCAAAGGGATGCCCATGGGCCAGCCGCCAGCGATGCCCGGAAAATCTTAAGGACTTAAGTCATGGAAAACATCGCACTCGCCGATCCGGCAGCGCATTTATCGATCTGGGCGTTGTTCATGCAGGCCGGCTGGGTGGTCAAGCTGGTCATGATCGGCCTGCTCTGCGCCTCGATCTGGACCTGGGCGATCATCATCGACAAGCTTGTGGCCTATAGCCGTATGCGCCTCGCTCTCAATCGCTTCGAGCAGGTGTTCTGGTCGGGACAGTCGCTCGAGGAGCTCTACCGCACGCTGGCCGACCGCAAGACCACCGGCATGGGCGCGATCTTCGTCGCCGCCATGCGCGAATGGAAGAAGAGTTTCGAAAAGGGCGCGAAATCGCCGCTGGCGCTGCAGACGCGCATCGACAAGGCCATGGACCTGGCATTGACGCGCGAGATGGAAAGGCTGGAGGGCCGCCTCGGCTTCCTTGCCACCACCGGCTCGGCCGCGCCCTTCATCGGCCTGTTCGGCACCGTCATCGGCATCATGACCTCGTTCCAGGCGATCGCCGCGTCGAAAAACACCAGCCTGTCGGTGGTGGCGCCCGGTATCGCGGAAGCGCTGCTCGCGACCGCGATCGGCCTGCTCGCGGCCATTCCGGCGGTCATCGCCTACAACAAGCTGTCATCGGATGCGAACAAGCTCGGCGTGCGCATGGAAGGGTTCTCGGACGAGTTCTCCGCCATACTCTCGCGCCAAATCGATGAAAAAGTAGCGCAGAAGGCCTGAGGAACGATCATGGGGATGTCTGCTGCTGGCGCAGGTGGCACGGGGCGAGGCGGGCGCGGCCATAGGCGCCGTGGCCGTCACCATGCGCTGATGTCGGAAATCAACGTCACGCCGATGGTCGACGTGATGCTGGTGCTCTTGATCATCTTCATGGTCGCGGCGCCGCTCTTGACCGTCGGGGTGCCTATCGACCTGCCGGACACGCAGGCCAAGGCGATGAACGTCGACACGCAGCCGATCACCGTGTCGATCAACGCCGCCGGCCAGATCTATCTGCAGGAAACCGAGATCCCGATCGAGGAGCTGGTGGCCAAGCTGCAGGCGATTTCCAAGACCGGCTATGACGAGCGCATCTTCATTCGCGGCGACAAGTCGACCGACTACGGCACGGCGATGAAGGTCATGGCTCGCATTTCGGCGGCCGGCTACAAGAATATCGGCCTGGTCTCGCTGCAGGAACAGGATCAGTAGGCGCGCCAGATGCGGACCGGTCTCACCTCTTCGGTGATCTTGCATGCGGTGGCGCTGGCCTTCGGGCTGTTCACGCTGTCGTCGCCGCCGGCCATGCCTGCCTCCGACGTGGAATCGGTGGCGGTCGACATCGTGCCGATGGAAGCTGTGGCGCAAACGCTGCAAGGCGACAAGAAGGCGGTCATGCATGACAAGCCGGCGCCTGTTCCGACAAAGCGCCCCGACGTCGTTCCGGATGCCAAGAAGGTCGGCGAGAACACCGTCGACACCGACAAGCCGGTGACGGACGAAGCCAAGCCGAAGCCGGTCGACAAGACGGCGGCGCCGCCGCCCGCGCCGACGCCGACGGAGAAGCCGGCGGTCGAGGACGTGCCGAAGCCGCAGGAGAAGCCCAAGCCGACGCCTGCGACGGAAGTCGCGCCGACGCCGACGCCGAAGGAAGAGGTCAAGCCCGAGCCGGTCAAGCAGACCGAGCCCAAGCCGACGCCCGCCAAGGAGCCGACGCCCGCGCCGCAGCCGGACAAGACCGCCGCCATCCAGAAGGAAGAGGTCAAGCCCGACGCGGTGGCGGAAGCGATCTCGCAGGATCAGCCGACCGAGGAAGCAAAGCTTCCGGATTCGGCACCGGCACCGGAAGCGCGGCCGAAGCCGCAGCCGGCCCAGGCCGAGAGCGCCAAGGCACCTGATCGCAAGGACGCCGAAAAGCCGGTGAAGGAAGCGTCCTCCAAGAAGAAATCGGACGAGAAGCAGTTCAACGCTGACGAGATAACGGCCCTGCTCGATAAGCAGAAACCGTCCGGCGGCGGCGCCAAGCGCTCGACCCAGCAGGCTTCGCTCGGTGGTGAAAAGGATCAGGGCCAGAAGCTCTCCAGGTCGGAGCAAGGCGCGTTGGAGGATCAGCTCGGCGGTTGCTGGACCCTTCCGGTCGGCCTCGAAGGCTCCGAGAACTTCACTGTGGTCATCCGTTTCAACCTCAATGCCTCCGGCAAGCTGGAGGGCCGCCCGACCGTCGAGAAGTCCAGCGGCAACGCCCAGTTCGACGCCAGCGCGGTTCGCGCCGTGCAGAAATGCGACGTCGCCGGGCTGCAGGTTCCCGCCGGAAAGCAAGACATCTGGTCCGACATTCGCGTCAACTTCGATCCGAGAGCGATGCTTGGCCTCTAAGCCTGAGCGTCCAAAAAATCAGCAAGAGAAGCGAGAAGACATGAAATCCATCCTCAAGCCGCTCCTGATAGTCGCCGCGATGGCGATGGGCATAAGTTCCCTCGCCATCTTGCCTGCCCAGGCAACTCTCGAGCTGAACGTCAACAAAGGCAATGTCGAGCCGATGCCGATCGCCATCCCCGATTTCCAGGGGGGGCTTGGCCCGCAGATATCGGAGATCGTCACAGCCGATCTGAAACGGTCGGGACTGTTCGCGCCGATCGACAAGGCCGCCTTTGTCGAAAAGATCACGAATCCGGACGCCACGCCCCGCTTCGACGACTGGAAGGTCATCAACGCGCAGGCGCTGGTTACCGGCAGCGTGAGCAAGGAGGCGGATGGCCGCATCCGGGCCCAGTATCGCCTGTGGGATATTTTCGGCAACCAGCAGTTGGCCGGTGAGCAGTTTTTCGCCAACGACGCAAATCAACGCCGTGTGGCGCACATCATCGCCGACGCGATTTATGAGAAGATCACCGGCGAAAAAGGCTATTTCGACACACGCGTCGTCTTCGTCGACGAATCCGGCGCCAAGAACGCGCGCAAGAAGCGCCTCGCCATCATGGACCAGGACGGCGCCAATGTGCGCTATCTGTCGGACGGCCGCGCGATCGTGCTGACGCCGCGCTTCTCGCCGAACCGGCAGGAAATCACCTACATGTCCTATGAGAGCGGGCAGCCGAAGGTCTATCTCTTGCAGATCGAGACCGGACAGCGCGAGCTGGTCGGCAATTTCCCGGGCATGACATTCGCGCCGCGCTTTTCGCCCGACGGCCAGAAAGTGATCATGAGCCTGCTGCGCGACGACGGCAACTCCAACATC
This sequence comes from Mesorhizobium sp. J8, assembly GCF_016591715.1. Taxonomy (NCBI): domain Bacteria; kingdom Pseudomonadati; phylum Pseudomonadota; class Alphaproteobacteria; order Hyphomicrobiales; family Phyllobacteriaceae; genus Mesorhizobium; species Mesorhizobium sp. J8. The sequence goes on along the minus strand of NZ_AP024109.1, from coordinate 6,288,570 downwards.
TTCGCCATGGACCTGAGAAGCCGCTCCACCACGCGGCTGACCGACTCGACCGCGATCGACACCTCGCCCTCCTATTCGCCGGACGGCTCGCAGATCGTCTTCACCTCCGACCGCGGCGGCGGCAGCGGCCGCTCGCAGATCTACGTCATGGGCGCGGACGGCTCCAACCCGCACCGCATCTCCTTCGGCGATGGCGTCTATTCGACGCCGGTCTGGTCGCCGCGCGGCGACCTCATCGCCTTCACCAAGCAGAGCGGCGGCGAATTCCAGATCGGCGTCATGAAGACGGATGGCTCGGGCGAGCGCATCCTGTCCTCCGGCTTCCAGCAGGAGGGGCCGACCTGGGCGCCGAACGGTCGCGTCTTGATGTTCTTCCGCGACTCAGGCGGCGGACCGAAGCTGGTTTCGGTCGATCTGACTGGCCGCAATGAGCAGCCGATCCCGACCGCGAACTATGCTTCGGATCCGGCTTGGTCGCCGTTGCTGGACTGAGGGAAGGGAAGAAGAGGAATTGAAGAACTGAAGAATGGAGAAAGAGGGCAGCTACATCAAGCGCGCGAAGGACTTGGAAGTCTATCGGCGCGCTTATGCGGTTTCCCTTGAGCTTCACAGGGCGACACTCGTCTTTCCGAAAATCGAACAATACGCATTGGCCGACCAAATGCGCCGATCCAGCAAGGCCATCTGCGCCAATCTGGCGGAGGGCTTCGCCAAGCAAACCCATTCCAGACCCGAATTCGCGCGGTTCATTTCGATGGCTATGGGATCCTGTAGCGAAGTTGAAACGTGGATTTCTTATGCGTTCGACCTTGGCTACATCACACAAGCGCAGCGCGACGAATGGCTGCATGCCTATGTCCATATATACGGAATGCTGGTGAATCTGAGGGAGAGGCTGAAGTGAGCCTTTCTTCAATTCCTCAATTCTCCAATTCCTCTTTTTCACAGCCTCGTCGCGTTTTAGCCGCATTTCCGCCTACGGTCCGCGCGCAATGTCCTCCCTGGTAAAGCGTGGGGCGTAGCAGTCGCGGAGGGCGGCTCGAAACCAAAAATTAACCCTGTTTCTTGAACGGCGGTTAACCCAAACGTGGTTACTGGGTGATCAACGAAATCACTCGAATGCGAAGGAGAGGCGGCATGGGCCGTATCGCAGCACTTACCCGCAACCCGGCGATGATCGCTCTGGTGGCAGCGCTTGCCATTACCGGTTGCGCCTCGAAGAAGACCCCGAACAGCGCGGCCGACCTCGGCCTCAACGGTGCCGGCGCGGCCACGCCCGGCTCGGCGCAGGACTTCACCGTCAACATCGGCGACCGCATCTTCTTCGACACCGACTCGTCGTCGATCCGCGCCGATGCGCAGACCACGCTGTCGCGCCAGGCGCAGTGGCTCAACCAGTATCGTCAGTATGCGATCGTCATCGAAGGCCATGCCGACGAGCGCGGCACGCGCGAGTACAATCTGGCGCTGGGCGCCCGCCGCGCCGCCGCCACGCGCGACTTCCTGATCTCCAAGGGCGTCTCCGCCGGCCGCCTGAAGACCATCTCTTACGGCAAGGAGCGTCCGGTCGCGGTCTGCGACGACATCTCCTGCTGGTCGCAGAACCGCCGCGCCGTCACGACGCTCTCGGGCGCCGGTTCCTAAGAGACAGGCGCTGCAGCATCACGCCGACGCGGGCGACAAAAATACAACATTCCGAAATGAAAGGGCGGTCTCCGGACCGCCTTTTTCATTTGCAACAAACCGAAACAAAATTTGGCCGAAGTCTCGCGTCCTGCTATGAGCGCGAGCGCGCTTGCTCCCACTGTTTGATTTGGAAAGGCGCATCAGGCCAACACATCCACCGCGAGAGACAGAATGCATTTCAGAACGGTCCTGAGCGGCACGCTTGCGCTGCTGCTCGTATCAAGCCTCCCAAGCCTCGCCGCGTCGGCCGACAGCGCCGGACGGGGTTCCGACAGCGGATTCACCTTCCACCTTCCGACACTCGGCATCTTCGGCGACAAAAAGAAGCCGGAACAAGCGCAACTTGCACAGGACAACAGCGGTGGCATGACGGGTCTGGAAGACCAGCTGCGCCAGTTGAACGGCAAGATCGAGGAGATGAATTTCCAGATCCTGCAGATGCAGGAACAAATCCGCAAGCAGCAGGAAGACAACGAATTCCGCTTCCAGCAACTCGAGGGCGGCGCGCAAGGCGGCGCCAAGCCGGCCGGCCAGAAGAAATCGGAAGCCGCGCCCCAGGATGGAAACAGCAATGGCGGCAACACCAATCTCGGCGATGCCGGTACCGGGGATTCCGGCACCGGCGACGCCGGCACCGACAGCAGCGTCGCCCAGGCCCCGGCGATGCAGGCACCGGCCGACACCGGCGGGCAAAATAGCGGCGGCAAGACCGTCGGCGACGTCATCGTGGAGTCGCAAACCGGCGACCCCGGCAAGCTGATCACCGGCGCGCCGCCGAAGAATTTCGGCACCATCACCGTCGATAAGAACGGCAACGTGGTCAATGCCGAGTCCGACCCGCAGGCCAGCGCGCCGGCGCAGGCTCCGGCGGCAACCGCTCCTTCCGCGGAAACGCCGGCCAGGAAGAACAAGGCCGGCGGCACGCAGGTCGCGGCCCTGCCGTCGACCAACGATCCGGACGAGCTCTACCGCAATTCCTACCAGTTCATCCTGTCGGGCGATTATCCGACCGCCGAGCAGGGGTTTCGCGACCATATTTCGCGCTTCCCCAAGGATGCCAAGGCGGCGGACGCGCATTACTGGCTGGGCGAGTCGCTGCTCGGCCAGCAGAAATACCGGGACGCGGCGGAGGTCTTCCTGGCCGCCAGCAAGGATTATCCCAAGGCCAAGAAGGCGCCTGACATGCTGCTCAAGCTCGGCGTTTCGCTGGTGGGCCTGAAGCAGAACGACGTGGCCTGCGCCACCTTCAACGAGATCGGCAAGCGCTATCCCGACGTTTCCGGCACGCTCAAGGAGCGCATCAAGCAGGAAAAGGCACTGGCGGCGTGCTGACGCCCGATACCAAACCCGACCTTTCAGACAGACTTTTCACCGATCTGGACTTTTCGAGCGGCGCCGTTGCAGCCGTATCCGGCGGCAGCGACTCGACCGCCCTTCTTCTCCTCCTCAAAGATCATCTCGACCGGGCCGCATCGGGCGCCAAGCTGCTCGTGGTGACGATCGATCACGGCTTGCGGCCGGACTCGGCCGTCGAGGCGCGGCAGGTCGCCAATTTCTGCGCCGAGCGCGGCATCATGCATCGCATTCTCGCCTGGCGCGGCGACAAGCCTGCAAGCGGCCTGCCTGCGGCGGCGCGCGAGGCGCGCTACCGACTGCTTGCCGAAGCAGCCGGTGCCGAAGGCATCCAGCTGATCCTGACCGGCCACACCGCCGACGACCAGGCCGAGACGGTGCTGATGCGCCAGGCGCGCGACGATGACGGCCGCGGTCTCGCCGGCATGGCGCCCGCCACGCTGCACGACTGGCGGACATGGATCGTCCGGCCGCTGCTCGGCATAAGGCGCGCGGCGCTGCGCGACATGCTGCGGCATCGCAAGATCGGCTGGATAGAGGACCCGACCAATAGGGATAGCCGCTTCGAGCGGCCGCGCGTGCGGGCGAAGCTCTTGGCGGGTGAAGGCGAACGACGCATCGCGGAGGCGTTGGCACGCTCGCAGCAGGCGGCTTTCCTGCGCCAGGACATTGGTCGCCGCGCCGCCATGCTTATCGACGCCCTTGCCGACAGACCGTGTGCGGGCCTCATCCGCCTCGATCGTGATTTCGCCGGGCAGGAGGATGGCGAGGCGGCCATCTATGCGCTGCGCATCCTTTTGGCCGCCGTCGGCGGCGTGTCCTTTCTTGCCGACGAGGCGCGCTGCGCCGCGCTGTTTTCCCGTCTGCGGCTGGGATCGCTTCGCGCCACATTGTCGCGGACGGTGGTCGACGCGCGCCGCACAGGCATTTTCCTCCACCGCGAAAACCGCAACCTGCCCGTCCCGGCGCCGCCGGTTGACAACCGGCTCTGGGACAATCGCCTCCGCATCAGTTTGAAAGAAGGCATCACTTTGAAAGACAGGCCGGGCGATTTGGTGATCGCGCCGCTGGGGCCCGCCGCCGCCAGGCGAGCCTCACCGAGCGAGATTCCACAAAGCCTCGCACGCGCGGCGCTGGCTGCGGAGCCTTCGTTATGGTCTAACGGCGAACACGTTGATTTTACTGGTGATGCCGGCCCACGGTCGATCTCAATCGATCCGGTGGTCGCCCCCTTCGCGCGCTTCCTGCCGTCCTTCGATCTCAAGCCCGCCGCCGCCATCGCGGCGCTTGTCGGCGCGCCGCCTTTGCCGGCGCCGCCATTCCTCGGCCATGATGGTGGTCGAGGGTGGGCGAAAGCTTAACCGATACATGCTGTTCTGCTTGGCAAGGGGAGGCGCTCTCCCTATGTTAAGCCCAAGCTTCTCCATCATCGCGGGCTCGCAGGCGAGCCCCAACGGGACAATAGATGAATCCGAATTATCGCAACCTCGCGCTCTGGGCGATCATAGCCGTCCTGCTCATCGCCCTGTTCAATCTGTTCCAGACGCCTCAGACGCGCGGTGCCACGACGGATATCGCCTATTCGCAGTTCCTGCAGGATGTCGCCTCCGGCCGGGTCAAGAGCGTGACCATCGCCGGCGCCCGCATCTTCGGCAATTACACGGACAACGCCAACGGCTTCCAGACCTATTCGCCAGGCGATCCGTCGCTGGTCTCCAGGCTGCAGGACAAGAACGTCACCATCACCGCCAAGCCTGAGACCGACGGCTCCAATTCGCTGTTCGGCTACTTGATCTCGTGGCTGCCGATGATCCTGATCCTGGGCGTGTGGATATTCTTCATGCGCCAGATGCAATCCGGCTCCGGTCGCGCCATGGGCTTCGGCAAGTCGAAGGCAAAGCTGCTCACGGAGGCGCATGGCCGCGTCACCTTCCAGGATGTCGCCGGCGTCGACGAGGCCAAGGAAGACCTTGAGGAGATCGTCGAGTTCCTGCGCGATCCGCAGAAGTTCCAGCGCCTCGGCGGCAAGATCCCGCGCGGCGTGCTCTTGGTCGGCCCGCCCGGCACCGGTAAGACGCTGCTCGCCCGCTCGGTCGCTGGCGAGGCCAACGTGCCGTTCTTCACCATTTCCGGCTCGGACTTCGTCGAGATGTTCGTCGGCGTGGGCGCAAGCCGCGTGCGCGACATGTTCGATCAGGCCAAGAAGAACGCGCCCTGCATCATCTTCATCGACGAAATCGACGCGGTCGGCCGCCATCGCGGGGCCGGCCTCGGCGGCGGCAATGATGAGCGCGAGCAGACGCTGAACCAGCTGCTGGTCGAGATGGACGGTTTCGAGTCCAACGAGTCGATCATCCTGATCGCGGCCACCAACCGGCCCGACGTGCTGGACCCGGCATTGCTGAGGCCCGGCCGCTTCGACCGTCAGGTCGTGGTGCCGAACCCCGACATCGTCGGCCGCGAAAAGATCCTCAAGGTGCATGTGCGCAACGTTCCGCTGGCGCCCAATGTCGACCTCAAAGTCATCGCGCGCGGCACGCCCGGCTTCTCCGGCGCCGACCTGATGAACCTCGTCAACGAATCCGCGCTGATGGCGGCGCGCCGCAACAAGCGGCTTGTCACCATGGCCGAGTTCGAGGACGCCAAGGACAAGATCATGATGGGCGCCGAGCGCCGCTCGTCGGCGATGACGCAGGCCGAGAAGGAGCTGACCGCCTATCACGAGGCCGGCCACGCCATACTGGCGCTCAACGTGCCGACGGCCGATCCGCTGCACAAGGCGACCATCATCCCGCGCGGCCGCGCGCTGGGCATGGTCATGCAGCTGCCGGAAGGCGACCGCTATTCGATGAGCTACAAATACATGATCTCGCGGCTCGCGATCATGATGGGCGGCCGCGTCGCCGAGGAGTTCAAGTTCGGCAAGGAGAACATCACCTCTGGCGCCTCCTCCGACATCGAGCAGGCGACCAAGCTGGCGCGCGCCATGGTCACGCGCTGGGGTTTCTCCGATAAGCTCGGCCATGTCGCCTATGGCGACAATCAGGAAGAGGTCTTCCTCGGCCATTCGGTGGCGCGCCAGCAGAACATCTCGGAAGAGACCGCGCAGATCATCGACGCCGAGGTGCGGCGGCTGATCGACGACGCCTATTCGACCGCGAAGTCGGTGCTGACCAAGAAGAAGAAGGATTGGATCGCTTTGGCCGAAGGGCTGCTCGAATACGAGACGCTGTCCGGCGACGAGATCAAGCAGTTGATCGCCGGCCACAAGCCCGCCCGCGATCTCGGCGACGACACGCCGCCCAGCCGCGGCTCGGCCGTGCCGAAGGCCGGCACCGGCGGCCGCCGCAAGAAGGGTCCCGAGCCGGAAGGCGGCATGGAGCCGCAGCCGTCAAGCTGAGGTTGGTGCGAGAAAGACTGATCGAGAAACGCCGCGGCTTGGTCCGCGGCGTTTTTGTTTGGGCATCGGAGACAAGGCAAGGCTTCCCTCGTTCTGGCGCCAGAGCATTTCACCGTTTCACGGAAACGGTGAATGCTCTATCTCCTTGTTTTTACGCAATTCCGGGCGGAAAACCGCTCACACTTTTCCTGGAATTGCTCCAGCCGTTTTTGATTTTTTATGATTCAGCTTTCAGCCGCGCATTGCAGAGGCTGTAGTAACCGCCGCCCTTCTGGATCCAGCGAAGGCCGTTCAACGTACCCGCCTCCTTGTTGTCGTGATAACCCTGCAGGCAGGTCTTCATCCGGGCCTTCGCGGGTTTTTCGGTCTTGAACTCGGCGGCGAGGGTGGTCGGGAATGTCACGCCCGCCGGCGCCACAGTGGAGGCGACCGACGCCGCGCTGGTTTCTGTTTTCTGCTGCTCCGCGGTTTTGGCCGAATCCGCGCCGACATTCTCCCCGGCGGACGTCGCGCACTTCTCCTTGCGGAAAGCGGCCCAATCCATGCCGTTCAGAGTGCCGCCTTCCTTGGCTGCCCGATAGGTCTCGCCGCATTCCTTCATCGTCAATGCGCTCGCAGGTGAGGCGTTCCACGCGACCAGTGCCGTCACGGCCAGCGCCGCCAATTTCAAACTGAACATTGAGAACCTCCTGAGTAATGATAAAGTTGACGCCCGTTTGTATACTGTTTGTTCCTGATATGTTCAATCAGAATCTTTGCGAACTACCGACAGGCCTGGGTGGTGGCAATGTGGGCAGATCGACGGTGCCGACAGTCCGACATATGCACAAAGCGAGCAGGGCCGCGGCGTGTTCGCCCGCAACAAAAAGGCCCGCGCATCTTGCGATGCGCGGGCCTTCCTCTTCGACTGTTTAGGCGATCAGCTCTTCAGCTTGGCATTGCACAGGCTGTAGAAGCCGCCGCCCTTCTGGATCCACTTCAGGCCGTTCAGCGTGTTGGCATCCTTGTTGGCATAGTACTGCTCGAGGCAGGTATGCATGCGGCCCTTGGCCGGGGTCTCGTTGGCGAATTTCGGCGAAATCGCCTTCGGGAAGGTCACGCCCTTCGGCGCCGCGACGGTCGGCTTTGCCGGCTCGCTGGTGTAGGTGGCTTCCGTCGGTGCCGGCACGGTGTCGTCATCGGCGGCGCTGGCGCCGCACTCGGCCTTGCGGAAGTCGTTCCACTTCATACCGTTCAGCTTGTTGGCGGTCTTCGCGGCCTGGTACTTGGTGCTGCATTCGGCCATGGTCAGGCCCTTGCCGCCATCGGCGGCGGCGGTGGAGGTCTTGGTCGTCGTGGCCGGGGCGGCGGCAGCCGCGGCGGTTGCGCCAGGACCGCACTCGGCCTTGCGGAAGTCGTTCCACTTCATGCCGTTGAGCGTGCCGGCGGATTTTGCAGCCTGGTACTTGGCGCTGCACTCCTTGGAGCTCAGGCCCTTGGCTGCGTCGTCGGTAGCGGCGGCGGTCTTCGCCTTCTTGGTGTCGGCGGCCTTCGTATCGGTCGCCGCCTTGGTGTCGGTCGCCGCCGAAGCATCGCTGCCGCACTGCGCCTTGCGGAACTGGTTCCAGGTCTGGCCGCCGAGCGTTCCCGCATCCTTGGCCGCGTTATACTTGGTGCTGCACTCGGCCATGGTCAGCGCGTTGGCCGGCGCCGCCATGAACAAGGTTGCGACGGCGAGACCCGTCAAAGCTGCAAGTCTATGAATAAGCATGGCGTTTTCTCCCTTGCTGCCGCCAATAAGTGTCCCTATGCCAAATCAATAGCTCTCAATGTGCGGTTGCGCCAGATGCTTCCGGCGCGGGGCGCGTCACAAAGTGTGTTGCTCCCGATATGGTGATGAATTGCTTGCGGGTTCGCCGCTGCCCAAGGTTTACCGGTGGATAGGGCGCCGACAAGCCTCGCGTGGGCAGGTGCAGCGCCGCCAAGCCAAAGGTGGTGATAGGCCGTCGAACCACTTGCCCCGCCCGCGACAATGTTTTTCTAAGGATTGGTAATATATAATCACGAAATTTGATGATCGGATGCGGCCCAATTGTGGCAATACGGGCGGCTGAAAACCCGATGGGGACTTAAGCATGGCAGGTCAGTATTTCGGCACGGACGGCATTCGCGGTCGCGCCAACAAATTTCCGATGACGGCAGAGGTCGCCATGCGCGTCGGCATGGCCGCCGGGCTCTCGTTCCAGCGCGGCAATCATCGTCACCGCGTCGTGCTCGGCAAGGATACGCGGCTTTCCGGCTACATGATCGAGAACGCCATGGTGGCCGGGCTGTGCGCCGCCGGCATGGACGTCTTCCTGCTCGGCCCGATCCCGACGCCCGCCGTCGCCATGCTGGTGCGCTCGCTGCGCGCCGACATCGGCGTGATGATCTCGGCCTCGCACAATCCTTATTACGACAACGGCATCAAACTGTTCGGGCCCGACGGCTACAAGCTTTCCGACGAGATCGAGGAGCGCATCGAGAGCATGCTCGACAAGGACATCGAGCTTGCGCTCGCCGATTCCGACGGGCTCGGCCGGGCCAAGCGCGTCGATGGCGTGCATGACCGCTATATCGAATTCGCCAAGCGCACGCTGCCGCGCTCGATGTCGCTTTCGGGCCTGAGGATCGTCGTCGACTGCGCCAACGGCGCGTCCTACAAAGTGGCGCCCGAGGCGCTGTGGGAACTCGGCGCCGAGGTGGTGGCGATCAATGTCGAGCCGAACGGCTTCAACATCAACAAGGAGTGCGGCTCGACCCATCCGGCCGGCCTGCAGAAGAAGGTGCATGAGGTGCGCGCCGACATCGGCATCGCGCTGGACGGCGACGCCGACCGCGTCGTCATCGTCGACGAGAACGGAGCGATCGTCGACGGCGACCAGATCATGGCGCTGATCGCCGAATCCTGGTACCAGAGCGGACGGCTGGCCGGCGGCGGCGTCGTCTCCACCGTGATGTCCAATCTCGGCCTGGAACGCTTCCTCGGCGACATGAAGCTGCAGCTTCATCGCACCAAGGTCGGCGACCGCTATGTGGTCGAACATATGCGCGCGCATGGCTTGAATGTCGGCGGCGAGCAGTCTGGTCACATCGTGCTTTCCGATTTCTCGACCACGGGCGACGGCCTGGTCTCCGCCTTGCAGGTGCTGGCCTGCATCAAGCGGCAGAATCGCCCGGTCAGCGAATTGTCGAAGAAGTTCGAGCCGGTGCCGCAGCTTCTGAAGAATGTCCGCGTCTCCGGCGGCAAGCCGCTCGAGGAGGCGACGGTCAAGGCGGCGATCGAGGAAGGACGCAACCGGCTTGGCAAGTCCGGCCGCCTCGTCATCCGGCCCTCGGGCACCGAGCCGCTCATCCGCGTCATGGCCGAGGGCGACGATCCGCAACTGGTCGAGGCCGTCGTCAACGACATCGTCGGCATCCTGCAGGAAACCCGCAGCGCCGCCTGAACCCGTACGCCGGGCTTACTCAGGTCACCGAGCCCGCCGTCTGGCGGGCTTTTTCGTCGATGGGGAGCCGTTCGGACAACGGGGTTCCCTCTAAAATTGTATAGATTCGTGGTTAATCGGTACGGTTAAACGGCTTTTAACCTTTGCAATTCATTATCCACACCCGAGGCAACCATCTTCGGGCGGCGTCGTCCCGAGGCTTCTTAGGGGTGATGCATGTTCAATATAAAGAGAATGGCAGTGCTTGCCGCGCTGTTCGCGGGGCTAGCCGGCCCGGCGCTGGCGGCCGATCTTCCGCAGCCGATCGAAGAGGCTCCGCCGCCGGTCGTCGAAGCGCAGCCCATCGATGTCGGCGGCTGGTACATCCGCGGCGACATCGACTATCACAAGTCGACCGTGCGCGGCATCGACTATATGACCTATGCCGTCGATCCCTGTAACTGTTCGGTCACTCCCGGCAGCAAGAGCTTCGATTTCGGCAAGCTGAAGGGCGGCTTCTCGCTCGGCGGCGGTGTCGGTTACAAGGTCAATGACTACTTCCGCACGGACGTGACCGCCGACTACTGGTTCAAGTCGAATTTCAACGGCGGAACTTCGGATCTCAGCGGCGCAACGTCGGTTGAAGTGTCGAAGATGAGCGCCCTGCTGCTGCTCGCCAACGCCTATGTCGATATCGGCACCTGGCACGGTATCACGCCCTATGTCGGCGCCGGTATCGGCGGCGCGCACATCAAGTGGGACACTGTCCACGATCCGAACACCACCGAGACCAATCCGGGCTCCTCCAACTGGCGCTTCGCCTACGCCCTCATGGCCGGCGCATCCTACTGCCTGACCGACAGGGTGATCCTCGACGCCGGCTACCGCTTCACCCACATCCAGGGCGGCCGCATGTTCGAATGGAGCCCGACCAGCACGGGTCCGGGCTTCGACCGCGGCATCAACACGCATGAGGTGCGCGGCGGCCTGCGCTACCAGTTCGGCGGCAACAATGGCTGCGCCGCACCGGTGGTCGCCTATCAGCCGGAACCGGAACCGATCTACACCAAGTAATCGCTTTCTAGGGCGTTCACCGTTTCGCAGAAACGGTGAACGCCCTCTCTCTTGCTTTACGCTATTCCGACGGAAAACCGCTCACACTTTTCCTGGAATTGCTCTAGATCCTCGATTGAAAGCCGCCCGGCGCCAGCCGGGCGGCTCTTCGTTTGTGCAACGGCGATAAATATCGATCGAAATCAATTCGGTAACCGGCTGTTATCCTTAACCGGCACTTAACCACTATGGTTAACAATAGGATCTTGAAACGGCGCCTGCGTTCGTGATTGGCGCCAATTTCAGGAGCCGGGGACCATGATATCCAGATCGCGTATCGCGTCAGCGCTTGCCGCAATCATCCTGTTGCCGATGACGCCGGCGCTGGCGGCGGACTACGATCCGCCGATCTATGTCGACCAGGCGCCGGACTACCAGCCCGTCGAAGTCGGCTCGGGCTGGTACCTGCGCGGCGATGTCGGTTATGCCTTCAGCCATCCGTTCGAACACAGGGAGGTGTCCTCCGGCCCTCTTAACAGCTTCAGCGACGAGGCCAGCCTCTTCACCGGCAGCATCGGTATGGGCTACCACATCAACGATTATCTCCGGGTCGAGTTGAACGGCGGGATTCTGCCAACCGACAAATTCAAAGAAAGCGCCAAGCTGGCGGCGACCTGCAACGGACATACGCTGGTGGACGATGGTTTCGGCACCATCAATTCCGTCGCGGCCACCCAGGCATGCGACCTCACCGATAACGCTTCCAACAAAGGCTACAGCATCATGGCCAACGGCTATGTTGATCTGGGCACTTATGTCGGGATCACTCCATATCTCGGCGGCGGCATCGGTCTCGCCTACAATAAATACTATAGGAGTATAGGGGCGCGCGACTGTATTGAGGTTGCCCCTAATTCTGCCGGCACAGGCGGGTTTACCTGCGACGACCCCGCAGGATACGAAGGTCAGACCGACACGGAGGGCAAATTCAATTTTGCGTACTCGATCGGCGGCGGCCTATCCTACCAGGTGACCAAAAACGTGTCTGTCGACCTCGGCTACGAGTATTTTTCGGTGCCGGGTGCCAAGTATGTCGCGTATGACGGTGGAGCCTTCAACATCCACAAGGGCATCGACTACCAGACAGTCAAACTCGGATTGCGCTACGACCTCTGGTAAGCAGCAAGGCCGACTATTAGACAGCGACGGCGGATCGGTCAGTCCGCCGTTTCCTGTTTCACTCGTCACCGTGATGTGAAGCCAGTGTCCCGTCCGCGACAAAAACTTTGCTCTTGACGCCGAAGCTCTGAGCGCATATCGCCGTCCGTGGGCCACCCCTCCCCAACGAGGGGCCACTATCTGGAAGGATAGACCACGATGACGACACCTACCAAGCCCGGACTCCGTCCGGCAAACCCCAATTTCTCTTCAGGTCCCTGCGCAAAACGTCCCGGCTGGTCGGCCGAGGCGCTGAAAGCCGCCGCGCTCGGGCGATCCCACCGCGCCAAGATCGGCAAGGCCAAGCTCGAACAGGCGATCGAGCTGACGCGCGAGATCCTCAAGGTTCCCGCGAACTATCGCATCGGCATCGTGCCGGCGTCGGACACCGGCGCGGTCGAGATGGCGCTGTGGTCGCTGCTCGGCGAGCGCGGCGTCGACATGGTCGCCTGGGAAAGCTTCGGCTCTGGCTGGGTGACGGATGTCGTCAAGCAGCTCAAGCTCGCTGACGTGCGCAGGTTCGAGGCCGGCTACGGCAAGCTGCCCGACCTCAAGCAGATCGATTTCGATCGCGACGTGGTCTTCACCTGGAACGGCACCACCTCCGGCGTGTGCGTGCCGAACGGCGATTTCATTCCGGCCAACCGCGAGGGCCTGACCATCTGCGACGCGACCTCGGCGGCGTTCGCGCAAAGGCTCGATTTCGAGAAGCTCGATGTCGTCACCTTCTCCTGGCAGAAGGTGCTGGGCGGCGAGGGCGCGCATGGCATGCTGATCCTGTCGCCGCGCGCCGTCGAGCGGCTGGAGACCTACAAGCCGGCCTGGCCGCTGCCGAAGATCTTCCGCCTCACCTCGGGCGGCAAGCTGATCGAGGGCATCTTTAAGGGCGAGACCATCAACACGCCTTCGATGCTGTGCGTGGAGGATTATCTCGATGCTCTTCAGTGGGCGAAGTCGATCGGCGGCCTGGAAGCGCTGATCGCCCGTGCCGACGCCAATGCCGCGGTGCTCGACCGGTTCGTGGCGAAGTCGCCCTGGCTCGGCCATCTCGCCGTCGATCCGGCGACGCGCTCGAATACGTCCGTGTGCCTTTCCTTCACCGATCCGGATGTTGCGGCGCTCGACGCCGACGGCCAGGCGGCCTTCGCCAAGGGGATCGTGTCGGCGCTCGAGAAGGAAGGCGTCGCCTACGACATCGGCTCCTACCGCGATGCTCCGCCCGGCCTGCGCATCTGGTGCGGCGCAACCGTCGAGGGCGCCGATCTCGAAGCGCTGCTGCCCTGGCTCGACTGGGCCTTCGCTACGCAGAAGGCGTCGCTGAAAGCAGCGGCCTGAGTTCCATGGCGGCCCCGGGCCGCCATTTCCCGACATTTCCACGTCAAGGAGGCCGCAATGGCGCCCCGCGTTCTCGTTTCGGATAAACTTTCAACCACCGCCGTGCAGATCTTCAAGGATCGCGGCATCGACGTCGACTATCTGCCCGATCTCGGCAAGGACAAGGAAAAGCTCGCCGAGGTGATCGGCCAGTATGACGGTCTCGCCATCCGCTCGGCGACCAAGGTCACCGAGAAGCTGATCAATGCTGCCAGCAGGCTCAAGGTCGTCGGACGCGCCGGCATCGGCGTCGACAATGTCGATATCCCGGCCGCCAGCCGCAGGGGTATCATCGTGATGAACACGCCCTTCGGCAATTCGATCACCACGGCCGAGCATGCCGTCGCGATGATCTTCGCCCTGGCGCGGCAGATCCCGGAGGCCAATGCCTCGACGCACGCCGGCAAATGGGAAAAGAACCGCTTCATGGGCATCGAGATTACCGGCAAGACGCTCGGCGTGATCGGCTGCGGCAATATCGGCTCGATCGTCGCCACACGCGGCGTCGGTCTGAAGATGCATGTGATTGCCTTTGACCCGTTCCTTTCGGACAGCCGCGCCGAGGAGCTCGGCGTCGAGAAGGTCGAGCTCGACGAGCTCTTCGCCCGCGCCGATTTCATCACCTTGCACACGCCGCTGACCGACAAGACGCGCAACATCATCGACGCGGCCGCGATCGCCAAGATGAAGGACGGTGTGCGCATCATCAATTGCGCCCGCGGCGGGCTGGTCGTCGAGGCCGACCTGGTCGCGGCGCTGAAGAGCGGTAAGGTGGCCGGCGCCGGCATCGACGTCTTCGAGGTCGAGCCGGCGGAGAACAACCCGCTGTTCGGCATGGAGAATGTCGTGGCGACCCCGCATCTCGGCGCCTCGACCACCGAGGCGCAGGAGAATGTCGCGCTGCAGGTGGCCGAGCAAATGAGCGACTATCTCATCAAGGGCGCCGTCTCCAATGCCATCAACATGCCCTCGATCACCGCGGAGGAGGCGCCGCGGCTGAAACCCTTCGTCAAGCTCGCCGAAGTGCTCGGCGCCTTTGTCGGTCAGGTCACCGAGGACCCGATCAAGGAGGTCGAGATCCTGTTCGACGGCTCGACTGCGACGATGAACACGCGCGCGCTGGTGAGCGCCGCCCTTGCCGGCCTCATCCGGCCGCAGGTCTCAGACGTCAACATGGTGTCGGCGCCGATCATGGTGAAGGAGCGCGGCATCATCGTCGCCGAGGTCAAGCGCGACAAGTCGGGCGTGTTCGACGGCTATATCAAGCTCACCGTCAAGACCGAGCACATGACGCGCTCGATCGCCGGCACCTGCTTCTCCGACGGCAAGCCGCGCTTCATCCAGATCAAGGGCATCAATCTCGACGCCGAGGTGGGCCAGCACATGCTCTACACGACCAATGCCGACGCGCCGGGCATCATCGGCCTGCTCGGCACCGTCTGCGGCGAGAACGGCGTCAACATCGCCAACTTCCAGCTCGGCCGCAACCGGCCGGGCGGCGATGCGATCGCGCTGCTTTACCTCGATGCGCCCTTCCCGGAAAAGGTGCTGGAGCAGGTGCGCGCGCACAAGTCGATCGATTCGGCGAAACGGCTGCGCTTCGACGTCGGCGCCGAGTAGCCGTGCCGGTCGATAGAATCGAAACGGCCCGCCTGCGGCTCCAGGCGGGCCGCTAATTTATGATATGGCCGTCACCCGGCGGCTGCTTGGTGCATGATTTGAGACATCACCCTGCCTGCAGCGCTGCTCGGCTGCCGCTGTACTCGGCAAGCGCGATGCCGCCGAGGACCAGCGCCAGCGCGAGGGCCTGATAGGGCTGGAACTGCTCGCCGACGATCAGCACCGAAAGCAGCGTGCCGAAGATCGGCACGAGGTTGATGAACAGCCCGGCGCGGTTGGCGCCGATCAGCTCGTTGCCCTTGATGTAGAGAACCTGAGAGACGACCGAAGCGCCGAGCGCGGTGTAGAGCGTGAGCGCCCATCCGCTTGCGTCCGGCATGACGGCGCGGCCGGCCACGATCTCCCAGACCAGGAACGGCACGGATACCAGCAGCGCGGCGATCGACAACGCCAGCATGAAACTTTGCCAGCGGATTGCCGGCTTGAGGCGCAGTCCCACCGAATAGAGGCTGTAGCAAAGCACCGCGACGAGCATGATGGCGTCGCCGAAATTGAGGTCGAGCTTCAGCAGCTGGCCGAGGTCGCCATGGCTGGCGGTCAGCGCGACGCCGACGATGGTGAGCACGACGCCGACGATCTGCAGAGGCTGCACGCGCAGCCTGAACAGCACGAAATTGGCAAGGATGATGACAATCGGGATGGCTGCCTGCTCGATCGAGACGTTGATGGCGGTCGTATAGTTGAGCGCGGTGTAGAAGATGACGTTGAAGATGGTGAAGCCGCAAGCGCCGAGCCCGGCAAGCAGCTTCCAGTGGCTGCGCACTTCGGGCCAATCCTCGCGCAGCGTCCGCCAGCCGACGGGCAGCAGGATCAGCACCGCCATCACCCAGCGCAGGAACACCAGCGTCATCGGCGAGACATGGCCGACCGCAAGCTTGCCCGCCACCGAATTGCCGCCCCACAAGAGCATGGTCGACAGAAGGAACAGATAGGCGGCTCGGTGCATGGAGGATCCGGCCCTGCAGGATATTCGAGGGTTCAGGCCGACCTAGAGCGGCGGCGGCGACAAGTAAATGATGCGAAAGCCGGATTTTGTTGTGCCTGGATCAGGTTGATGTTCGCCGGCCTTCGGCTCGCGGATCATGCTGCAAGGATGGTTTCGGCGGCAAAGAAAGGGTCGCGCCGGCCGGCGCTTGACGCTATAGAGGCCTGTCGTTTCAGGCCGCCCGCGCGGCATTTCAAGGGAAAAGAACATGGCCAATGTGGTGGTCGTCGGCTCGCAGTGGGGCGACGAAGGCAAGGGCAAGATCGTCGACTGGCTGTCGGAACGGGCCGATGTGGTCGTGCGCTTCCAGGGAGGCCACAATGCCGGCCACACGCTTGTCGTCGACGGCAAGGTCTACAAGCTGTCGCTGCTGCCTTCGGGCGTGGTCAGGCAAGGCAAGCTTTCGATCATCGGCAATGGCGTGGTGTTCGACCCGCATGCCTTCGTCGCCGAAGCCAAGAAGCTCAAGGAGCAGGGCGTGGAGGTGACGCCGGAGCGCCTGAAAATAGCCGAAAACACCGCGCTTATCCTGTCGCTGCACCGGGAGCTGGACGGATTCCGCGAAGACGCCGCCTCGAATTCCGGAACCAAGATTGGCACGACCCGTCGCGGCATCGGCCCCGCCTACGAGGACAAGGTGGGTCGGCGCGCGGTGCGGGTGATGGATCTGGCGGATTTGGAAACGCTCCCCTTGAAGGTCGACCGGCTGCTGACCCACCACAACGCCCTGCGCCGCGGGCTCGGCCATCCGGAAGCGACGCATGAGGCGATCATGCAGGAACTGACCTCGGTGGCCGCCGAGATCCTGCCTTACATGGACCGCGTCTGGAAAGTGCTCGACGACAAGCGCCGCGCCGGCGAGCGCATCCTGTTCGAGGGCGCGCAGGGCACGCTGCTCGACATCGATCACGGCACCTATCCCTTCGTCACCTCGTCCAACACGGTCGCGGGGCAAGCCGCCGCCGGCTCCGGCGTCGGCCCCGGCGTCATCGGTTATGTGCTCGGCATCACCAAGGCCTACACGACGCGCGTCGGCGAGGGACCGTTCCCGACCGAGCAGAAGAACGAGATCGGCGAGTTCCTCGGTACCCGCGGCCACGAGTTCGGCGTTGTCACCGGCCGCAAGCGCCGCTGCGGCTGGTTCGACGCGGTGCTGGTGCGCCAGGCCGTCGCCGTCAACGGCATCAAGGGCATCGCGCTCACCAAGCTCGACGTGCTCGACGGGCTCGACGAGATCAAGGTCTGCACCGGCTACCGGCTCGACGGCGAGACGATCGACTACCTGCCGGCCAGCCAGGGCGCGCAAGCGCGGGTCGAACCCATCTACGAGACCCTCGAAGGCTGGAAGGGAACCACGGCCGGCGCCAGAAGCTGGAACGATTTGCCGGCGCAAGCCGTCAAATATGTCCGCCATATCGAGGAACTGATCGGCGCCCCGGTGGCGCTGCTCTCCACCAGCCCGGAGCGGGACGACACAATACTTGTGACCGACCCGTTTCAAGACTAGCTTCGCAGCCCTTCCCGGCGCTATGGCTGATTTGCGGCCAGCGGGAAATAGAATGCAGGTCACCTGACGCATGGCAGATTTCGTTAGCGTTCTGAAAAAGCAGCTCGACAAGAAGGGTGATCCTTCCTTCGAAGTGCGCAAGCAGATATATGACGGTGCCCGCGCGGTGCTGGCGAAGAAGCTCGCCGACTATTCCCCGCCGCTTGGGCCCGACGTCGTCGCCAAGCAGAAACGCTCGCTGGAAGACGCCATCTCCAGCGTCGAGCGCGACTATGTCAAACGGGTTCCGGCCGAGGACCCGCTGGCGGAGTTGGAGCATATCTTCTCCTCCATCGATCGTAACAGAAACCAGCCCAACCACTCGCGCCAGCCGGCGACGTCCGCACCCGCGGCTGCGCCTGCCAAGCCGGATCCGTTCAAATCCGAACCGTTCAAGCCGCCGGCCCCGCCCGCCAGGACGGAACCGAGCTGGCAAAGCGCGCCGAAGGCGGAGCCCGCGCCGCCAAACCCTGTGAAGGCCGAGCCGGCCTGGCAGAATACGGCAAGGACCGAGCCAAGCTGGCAGCCTGCGCCGAAGGCGGAACCTGCCTGGCAGAAGGCGGCGCCACCGATGCCGTCGCCGCGTGAAGATGATGTCGGCCTGGCGGGGATGGACAATGCCGACGATGGCGGCGACGTCTTTGCCAATGACGAGCAGCCGGCGGCCGACACTTTTCAGCGCCTGCGGCCGCAGCCGCAGCAGCGCAAGCGCGGCTATGGCGGCTTGATCGCCGCCGTCATCGCGCTCCTGGTGCTGGCGGGCGGCGGCTACGGCGTATGGCTGAACAAGAATGCGTTCGGCTCGCTCTTCGGCCTTGGCGGCGGCAGCAAGACGGTCTCGACCGAGCCGCTGGTGAAGCCGGCTCCGGCCAAGCCCGCCACCGAGACGGCCGCGGCGCCGGCCCCCGCCGGCGCCAGCGAGCCTGCCGAGACGACCAAGTTCACGCAGCGCCTGACGCCCGAAGGCAAGGAGACCGATCCCGGTCCCGCCGGCGGGCAGGCCACGATCGGCGAAGGCGAATCGGTCGCGGCGCTGACGTCGCGGCCGCCGGCTGCGCCGGCAACGACCCCGCCCGCTGCGGCTACGCAAACGCCTGGGGCGCCTGCGGCGGGAACAACGCCGGCGGCGCCGGCGACCGCCGCGGCCAATCCGACCCCGCCGGCGGCCGGAACCGCACCGCCCGCGGCTGGCGCTACGCCGCCCGCCGCCGGAGCAACGCCGCCGGCCGCAGGCACGACGCCATCCGCGCCGGCGGCAGCCGAGGCGACCGTGCCGGTCGGGCAGAAGGCGATCTTCTATGAGGAGCGCACCAGCACTCAGCAGGGCACGGCCGAGCCCGGCAGCATCGTCTGGTCGCTAGTGCAGGAATCGCCCGGCGGCGACCTGCCGCCGGAGCCGGCGATTCGCGCCGAGGCGACGATCCCGGGCAAGAATATCCAGCTGCGCATGACGATCCGGCGCAACACCGACCAGACCCTGCCCGCCAGCCACATCATCGAGATGATCTTCCTGACGCCTGAAGGGTTTGACGGCGGCGGCGTCGACAACATCCTGCGCATCGCCATGAAGAGCTCCGAGCAGGATGCCGGCAGCCCGCTGATCGGCATTCCAGCCAAGATCGCCGACGGCTTCTTCCTCGTCGCGCTGAACGATACCAAGGCCGACGAGGACGCCAATCTGACGCTGCTCAGGGGGCAAGACTGGATCGACGTGCCCGTGGTCTACAAGACCGGACGGCGCGCGTTGCTCACCATGGAAAAGGGCATCCCGGGCGAGAAAGTGTTCGACGAGGCGCTGAAGGCCTGGGCTGCGAAGACGTCGGGGTGAGGTGGAAGCGGCTTAAAGCGCGTCGCAATTGACTGGCTGGCGGTTTGCGTTCGTCGCGATCTTGCGCCTGGCGTCACCTTGATATGCGCATACTTTATGCGCATCAGTGCGTCGGCGCAATGACGATGCTACCCCTCCATCTCCTCCCGCAGCATCTCCAGCTCCAGCCACTCTTCCTCGAGCGCGGCAAGCGTCGTGCGCTCCTTGTCGAGCGCGGCGATGGTCTTCTGGAAAGAGACCGGATCGCGTTCGTAGAAGGACGGGTCGGCGATGTTGTTTTCCAGCCGCGAGATCGAGGCCGTCACTGCTTCGATCTTCTTCGGCAGGGAGTCCAGCGCGAATTTCTGCTTGAACGAGAGCTTTCTTGCCGGGCCCTTTTGCACTGTCTGGTCGGCTTTCGGCGAAGTTTCGGTCGCCTCGGCCTTCGACCTTGCCTTGCGGTCTGCCAGCTTCGAGCCGCCGCGCTGCTCCAGCATGTCTGAATAGCCGCCGGCATATTCGATCCAGCGGCCGTTGCCCTCCGGCGCGATCACGCTGGTGACGGTGCGGTCGAGGAAGTCGCGATCGTGGCTGACCAGGATCACCGTTCCGGCAAAGCCCGCGACCAGTTCCTGCAAAAGCTCCAGGGTCTCCATGTCGAGATCGTTGGTCGGCTCGTCGAGCACCAGAAGGTTCGCCGGCCGAGCCAGCACGCGGGCGAGCAGCAGCCGCGCGCGCTCGCCGCCCGAAAGCTCGCGCACCGGCGTGCGCGCCTGCTCCGGCTTGAACAGGAAATCCTTCATGTAGGAGACGACGTGGCGCTGCTCGCCGTTGACGAGCAGGTTCTCGCCGCGCCCGTCGGTCAGGTAATGCGCCAGCGTCTCCTGCGGGTCGACGGCCTCGCGCTTCTGGTCGAGCGTCGCGATCTCCAGGTTGACGCCGAGCCGCACGCTGCCGGCGTCCGGTGCGAGTTCGCCGGTCAGCATCTTCAGCAGCGTCGTCTTGCCGGCGCCGTTCGGGCCGACCAGGCCGACGCGGTCGCCGCGCTGGATGCGGGTCGAGAAACCCTTCACCACGGCCAAGTCGCCAAAACTCTTGTCGATACCCTTGGCCTCAATCACCAGCTTGCCGGATTCGGCAGCGTCGCTTGCCACCATGGTGGCGGTGCCTTCGGCGCCGCGATGGCTGCGGAAGCGCTGGCGCATGGTCTGCAATTCGCCGAGGCGGCGCATGTTGCGCTTGCGCCTGGCGGTCACGCCGTAGCGCAGCCAATGCTCCTCGCGCACGATCTGGCGGCCGAGCTTGTGCTGCTCGCGCTCTTCTTCTTCCAGCACCTGGTCGCGCCACTCCTCGAAATGCGCGAAGCCCTTGTCCAGCCGCCGCGTCTGGCCGCGATCGAGCCAGACGGTGGCGCGGGTGACACGTTCGAGAAAGCGGCGGTCGTGCGAGATGAGGATAACGGCGGAAGAGGTGCGGGCAAGCTCCTCTTCCAGCCATTCGATCACGGAAAGATCGAGATGGTTGGTCGGCTCGTCGAGCAACAGAATGTCCGGCTCGGGCGCCATGACGCGGGCAAGTGCGGCGCGCCGTGCCTCGCCGCCGGACAGGTCGTTCGGACGCTCCTCGCCGGTAAGGCCGAGATGTTCCATCAGATAGGTGGCGCGATGCGGATCGTCGGCCGGACCGAGGCCGGCTTCGACATAGGCGCGCACCGTAGCGAAGCCTTCCATGTCCGGCATCTGCGGCAGGTAGCGGACCGTGGCCGAAGGCTGGCGGAAAACCTCGCCATCTTGCGGCTCGATCATGCCGGCGGCGATTTTGAGCAGTGTCGACTTGCCCGAGCCGTTGCGGCCGACCAAAGCGATCTTCTCGCCGGCGGATGCGCTGAGCGCCGCGCCGTCGAGCAGCGGGGTGCCGCCGAAGGTCAGTTTAATGCCGTCGAGATTGAGGAGTGGCGGCGCCATGTCAGCTTTCTGGAAGAGGATAGGGGTGGGCCAGAAGCAGCGCCCGGCCGCGCTCCAGCGCGATGCCGAGCCGCCCTTTGACCTCGTTTGATATAGTGAGCGAGGAGCCGAACGCCACCTCGACGCTGTCGAGCGGCCATTTGGCACCGGTCACCGTCAGGCCAGAGAGATCGGAGAAACCGAGCACGGAGAACAAAGTACCATCGGCATAGTCGAAACCGGCTGCTTTCCCTGACAGGATGGGGGCGCCTTCCTGCGCGCCGCTGGTCAGCAAGACCTTGGTGCCGGTCTCAGCCAGACGCACAGCCAGCGCAAGATGCAGAAAGGCATGGTCGGCGCGTTTGCCGCCGAAGGCGCCGGCCAGCACGAGGTTCGTGGCGCCGCGCTTGAGCGCTTCCGCTATGGCAAGCTCGCCGTCGGTCATGTCCTTCTCGGCCGGAAAGACTTTTCGCGGAACGGCGGCCAGTTCATCGGGCAGGTTGGGCGGCACGGAGTCGAAATCGCCGACCCAGAGTTCGGGAACGAGCCCAAGCATGCGGGCATGGCCGATGCCGGCGTCGGCGGCAATGACGCGCGAGCCGGCGATCTGGCGTTCGAGCCGGGGCGTACGGAAAAGCTCGCCGCCAAGCAGGATGGTGAATGTGCCCATGGCCGTCGCCCTTACCAGCCCTCCAAGCGAAACGGAAGCCGGATGGGCCGCGCTTCGGGTGCGAGTCTTGCCCAGGAACATTAGCTGCCCCCGGCAAACTTCCGCTTGCGCGCCGCTGCCGCCCGCCGTATCTCTCGAAACGCTCTAACGGGGTGCCGGACGTGATCCGGCTGAGAGGCAGTCAAGCCAACCCGCTGAACCTGATCCGGTTTGTACCGGCGGAGGGATTAGACGTCTCGGACATCCGGCGCCTCAATTCCTTGTCACTCGAACGAAGGAGGCGCCGATGCGCGCAGTGCTGTGCAATCTCATTCTCGCAACCGGTCTTGTTTCGCTTCTGGCCGGCGTCGCGCCCGCCGAGGCCAAGGACAAGCTCACCGTCTACACCTATGAGAGCTTCACCGCCGACTGGGGTCCCGGTCCGGCCGTCAAGAAGGAGTTCGAAGCCGAATGCGGCTGCGACCTCGAATTCGTCTCGGTGGCCGACGGCGTGGCGCTGCTCAACCGCGTCAAGCTGGAAGGCGCCGGCACCAAGGCCGATATCGTGCTCGGCCTCGACACCAATCTGACGGCGGATGCCAAGGCGAGCGGCCTGTTCGCGCCGCATGGCGAGGTGTCGGGCATCAACGTGCCCGGCGGCTGGAGCGACGACACTTTCGTGCCCTTCGACTATGGCTATTTCGCCGTCGTCTATGACACTGAGAAGCTCAAAGTTCCGCCGAAGAGCCTGAAGGAACTGGTCGAAGGCGCCGGCACGGACAAGATCGTCATCCAGGATCCGCGCACCTCGACGCCCGGCCTTGGGCTGCTCTTGTGGGTGAAATCGGTCTATGGCGACAAGGCGCCGGAGGCCTGGGCCAAGCTCAAGACCAAAGTGCTGACGGTGACGCCGGGCTGGAGCGAGGCCTATGGGCTGTTCACCAAGGGCGAGGCGCCGATGGTGCTCTCCTACACCACCTCGCCGGCCTACCACATGGTGGCCGAGAACACCGAGCGCTATCAGGCGGCATCGTTCGAGGAAGGCGAATACCTGCAGATCGAGGTGGCCGGTATCACGACGGCCGGCGCGAAGAATCCGCTGGCGCAGAAATTCATCGCCTTCATGACCGGGCCGAAGTTCCAGGACGTCATTCCGGAGACCAACTGGATGTTCCCGGTCGGCAAGACCGACAAGCCGCTCAATCCGGCCTTCGACAGACTGGTGAAGCCGACCAAGACCCTGCTGTTCAGCCCGGAAGAAGTGGCGGCCAACCGCAAGGCCTGGGTGGATGAGTGGCTGGCGGTGATGAGCAAGTAGGCTTTGAGGCCAATCGCGTGAGATGACCGCTTTACGGCGCCCCCCTCTGTCCTGCCGGACATTGCCCCCACAAGGGGGGAGATTGGCTTTCATCGGCGATTTCGCTAGCCGCCGACGTAGGAAAGAGCGGGGCGTCAAAACTGCCAATCTCCCCCCTGGAGGGGGAGATGTGCGGCAAGACAGAGGGGGGCGCGAAGGAACGCGGCATGCGTTAACTCGAACCCAAATGGTGCAGCGTGCACCCTGCGCGTGACTCCCGCGTCACCGCCGGCCTCATCGCGCTTGCGGCCATAACGCTGCTCATCGGCGGCGCCTTCGCCGGCCTCATCCTCGAGGGCGCGCGGGATCTCTCCGGCGCCGCCGCCTTCGACGGCTACCTGCTGCGCGTCGCCCGCTTCACACTTTGGCAGGCGCTGCTGTCGACGCTGTTGTCGGTCGCGCCGGCGCTGCTCGTGGCGCGCGCCCTGTCCCGGCATCCAGCCTTTCCCGGCCGCCGACTGATCCTGCAACTTTTCACCGTGCCGCTGGCTCTGCCGGCGATCGTCGCCGCGCTCGGCATCTTGGCGCTCTACGGCCGCGCCGGATTTTTTGCCGGCATCTTCGCCGGGCTTGGCGGCGGAGGGTGGCCGGGCATATACGGCCTCTCCGGCATCCTGATCGCGCATGTCTTCTTCAACCTGCCTCTGGCGACGCGCCTGTACCTGGAGGCGTTGGGCACGATTCCCGCCGACCGGTGGCGGCTGGCGAGCCAACTCGGCATGGGCGCCCGGCCGGCCTTCCGGCTGATCGAATGGCCGGCGCTGCGCGCAGCTTTGCCGGGCGTCGCCGGACTGGTCTTCATGCTCTGCGTCACCTCCTTCACCATCGTGCTGACGCTGGGCGGCGGTCCGGCCGCGACGACGCTGGAGGTCGCCATCTACCAGGCGTTGCGCTTCGATTTCGATCCCGCGCGCGCCGTGGTGCTGACGCTGATGCAGATCGCGCTGACCTTCATCGTGGTCGTCGCCCTCACGCGGCTCGGCGCCAACACGGTCGGCGACGCCAATCTACCGGTGGCGCCGCGCCGCTACCTTTCGGTGAGCCGCATGGAGAGCATGCTGAATGCCAGCCTAATCATGCTGGCCCTGCTGTTCGTCGCCGGACCGATGGCGGCGACGGTGTTCTCAGGCCTCGGGGCCGATCTCGGCCGATTGGCGGGCGAGGAAGCGGTGCGCCGCGCGACCCTCACCAGCGCGGGCCTCGGCTTGCTTGCGGCGCTGCTCAGCGTGATCTTGTCGCTGGCGTTGATCGCGGCGCGGCGCTCGCTGGCCCTGCGGCGCCGGGCAGGCGGCGCCATGGGCCTGCTCGAGCATGCCGCCGACACCGGAGCCGGATTCGTGCTCGTCGTGCCGCCGATCGTGCTCGGCGCCGGCTGGTTCCTGGCGCTGCGCAACATCACCGATGTCTTCGCCGTCGCGCCGGTCATGGTCGTCGCCGTGAACGCGGTGATGGCGATGCCCTTCGTCATCCGCGCCATTCGCCCGGCCTATGATGCGGCGAGCGAGCGCCATGAGCGGCTTTGCCTTGCGCTCGGCATATCCGGCTGGACCCGGCTCAGCCTGATCGACTGGCCGTCGCTGCGGCGGCCGCTCGCCACCGGCTTCGCCTTCGCCATGGCGCTGTCGCTCGGCGATCTCGGCGTGATCGCGTTGTTCGGCAGCGATTCCGTGCAGACCTTGCCCTATCTGCTTTTGGCGCGCATGGGCAGTTACCGGACCGCCGACGCCGCGGGACTCGCCTTGCTGCTCGGCCTCGTTTGCCTGATGTTGGTCGTCGTTGCCGACCGGCTGGGGCGGGAAGGAAAGTCATGACGACGAGCACCGACGGCTCGCAAAAGGGCCTCGCCGTCGCGCTGGACGGCGTCTCGTTCAGCTATGGCGAGTCTTCCTTCCGCTTCGATGCCGAATTCGCTGCCGGCAGGATCACCGCCATCATGGGACCGAGCGGCTCCGGCAAGTCGACGCTGCTCAATCTGATAGCCGGCTTCGAAACACTCGACGCGGGCAAGGTGCTGATCGGCGGCATCGATGTCGGCAACGCGCCGCCCTCGGCGCGACCGGTGTCAATGGTGTTCCAGGAAAACAACCTCTTCGCGCATCTTTCCGTCGAGGCCAATGTCGGGCTCGGCCGCTCGCCGTCGCTGAAACTCGGTGACGCCGACCGCATTGCCGTCGCCGACGCGCTGGCGCGTGTGGGCCTGGCGGGCAAGGAAAAGCGGCTGCCGCGCGAGCTTTCCGGCGGCGAGCGGCAGCGCGTGGCGCTGGCAAGGGTGCTGCTGCGCGACCGGCCGGTCCTGCTGCTCGATGAGCCCTTCGCATCGCTCGGCCCGGCGCTGCGCGAGGACATGCTCGACCTTGTCGCCGGCATCCATGCCGAGCGCGAAATGACGGTGCTGTTCGTCACACATCAGCCGGAAGATGCGCGCCGCATCGGCCAGGAGGTGGCCTTTCTCGATGAAGGCACGATCGCGGCGGCCGGGCCGGCCGACGATTTCTTCGGCCGGTCTGGACCGGATGCATTCCGGCGCTATATCGGCGATCGAGGCGGCACCGTTGCCGGATCACAACATATTGCCCGGAAGCGGACATAATTTATGGCCAAACCGGCAACGGGCGATCCGGCGTTTCCTTGCCTTGTCCGGGGGAGTGTGGCTAGGTCCGGCCATGCTGGTCCGGCTGGGCCGTGATTTGCCGAAAGATTGGAAAGGAAGCCGACCTGTCGACCGGCGCTGAGAAAGTGTGGATGAGGCCCCTGGCGCGATTTTTCGCTCTGGCGAGCGTCGCCGTGCTGGCGAGCTGCCAGATGTTCACGCCGCCGGACGTGCAAGAGAGCGGCTTCCAGCCTTCCGACAAGCCGATCACCGTCGACAATGTCGTCGCCAACGCCAAGCTCGCCGAAATGGCGAAAGCCCAGCATCCGCGGATTCTCGCCACCTATGGCGGCGAGTATTCCGATCCGAAGCTGGAACGTATGGTGGCCAAGGTCGTCGGCAATCTCACCGTGGTGTCGGCCAACCCGACCCAGACCTACCGCATCACCATCCTCAATTCGCCCAACGTCAACGCCTTCGCGCTGCCGGGCGGCTACCTCTATGTGACGCGCGGCCTGCTGGCGCTCGCCAACGATTCCTCCGAGCTTGCCGCGGTCATCGCGCATGAAATGGGCCACGTCACCGCGAATCATGGCCTGCAGCGGCAGCAGCTCGAGGCCGAGGAAGGCCTGGCGACCAAGGTCGTCTCCGACGTGCTCGGCGACAGCCCGACCGCCAAGGCGGCGCTGATCCGCGGCAAGCTGAGGCTCGCGCAATTCTCGCGCAATCAGGAACTCCAGGCCGACGCCATCGGCATCAAGTCGATCGGCGAGGCGGGCTACGATCCTTATGCCGCGGGCCGCTTCCTGCAGTCGATGTCGGCTTACACGGATTTCCGCTCGGTCAGCGGCGCCACCGACGCCAGCCTCGACTTCCTGGCGACGCACCCCAACACGCCGCAGCGTATCGAGCTGGCGCAGCGGCTTGCGCGCAACTTCGGCCCGCCCGGCGTCGGCACGCGCGATCGCGACGCGTTCCTCGCCGGCATAGACGGCCTGCTTTACGGCGATACGCCGGAAGAAGGCTATGTGCGCGGCCAGACCTTCATGCACCCCAATCTCGGCGTTTCCTTCACTGTGCCGGACGGCTTCGTCATCGACAATTCGGCGGCCGCCGTCACCGCGACCGGACCGGGCGACATCGCCATCCGCTTCGACGGCGTGGCGATCGACAAGTCGGTCTCGCTCACCGATTACATCCGCAGCGGTTGGGTGGCGGGGCTCGAGGACGCCAGCGTGCGCCAGGAGACGGTCAACGGCAACGAGGCGGCGATGGCGCATGCCACCGCGCAAGGCTGGCAGTTCGACATCGCGGTGATCCGCGCCGGCGGGCAGGTCTACAGGCTGCTGACGGCGGCGCCATCGGCCAGCACGGCGCTGGATTCGGTCGCACGCTCGGTCAGCGGCTCCTTCCGCGTTCTCAGCCCGGCCGAGAAGGCGGCGCTCAAGCCGCTGCATATCCGGGTCGTCACCGTCCAGGCCGGCCAGACGATGGGCTCGCTCGCCGCGCAAATGGTCGGCGTCGACCGCAAGCTCGACTTGTTCCGGGTGCTCAACGCGATGTCGCCGGGCGCCAGCGTATCGGCCGGCGACAAGGTCAAGATCGTCACCGACAGGTAGGGACCTGCGGGTTCAGCCCGACCGAGCGTCGTCGGATATTTGAGCAATCGCTCGGCCGGGGAGCAGCTGTCGTCACAAGCCGTCGCTACTGGTGTCGCCACCTTCGCCGCCGCCGGTATTGCCACGGCTGGTGGGACCAGCGCCTTGGTTACCGCCACTCCAGGATGTCCTGCCGGTTCCCGTCGGCCCCGGCTTGACCTTTGGTGCTCCCGGAATTGTCCGTGTGGTGGTCTTCGGTTTCGACACGGGCACGCGAACCACCTTTATCTTCGTGATGACCTTCGGGGCCTTGCACGCCATGACCACCGGGGTGTTACGCGCGGTGGGCACGGCAAGGCCCAGGATGCCCATCGAGTACACGTCCTGACGCTCCATGCCGGCCTTCAGGAAAGCCAGGGCGCGGTCCGGGTCGGCGGGCACGCCGTTGCGCCCTTCCTTGAAGATCATCGCAAGGTCCTTCATGGCATCGACATGCCCCATCGCCGCTGCCTGGAGCAGCAGGTCCAATCCCTTGCCGGTATCACGCTGAACGCCGAGACCGCCGAACAAAGCGCGGCCCCAGGCGGCCATGGCGTAGGGGTCTCCCTTGTCGGACGCTTTCGAATAGAGGTCATTGGCCTTCGACACGTCGACAGCCATCCCGGACGAGGCGATGGAGCCGAGCGCGAACAGGGCGCGTATATGTCCCTTGTCCGCGGCCTCCTGGATCGCCTGCCTGGCTTCGTCGATCCTGCCCGCTGCCAGAAGCGCCCGCCCCAGTTCGTAACGGAAGCGCGCAATGTCGGGATAGGATTTCACCGCCGCCTCGCAGGCGTCGACAGCCCCGCCGCCGATCTCGTTCGGCAACCGGCCCGGGGTAGCGCCCTGCAGGTCGAGCGGCTCGCCGGCGGCCTGGTCGCAAGGGTCGACGTTCGGCGACAGTTTCACCGTCGCCTGCTTCGCGGCGTTGCCCACGCCAATCTGGAAGCCGATGTCGACGGGAGCGGACGAGCCGATCTGTGGCTCGTAGCGCAGATTGCCGACCTCGGCGGCCATCAGGCTCGATTGCGGCGACAGCACGCGATCCGGCAGGGACAGCGTTCCGGTCGCCGGGTAGCTCGCAAGCTTGAGGCTGACCCCGGCATCCCTGGCCGGGAACTCCAGCTTCAGCGGCACCGGACCGACGCCGACCGGCACGCGGATGTCGCGATTTCCAATCGCTTCGGCGGCGGCGGCGACTTCGATCCCGCGCTCCGCCGTCTGCTGATCCTGCTCAGTATCGGGCGGCGGCGCCGGTTGCTCGGTCCCGCGCATCAGCACGACGTCGTCAATCAGCGATGAGTTCTCCCACGGTACCTGCTTGCCGTTGGTCGCCTTGACCACATCGCGGCGCACGGCAGCCATCACCGAGCGTATCTCCTGGTTCGGCGTCAGCGCGCGGCGGGAGAAGGCAGATGAAAACGGGCTGAGATCGCCGGATCCGTCATAGGCGACCGCCCCTGGCTCGGTGGCGAAGGCGATCAGCGTGTTCTGCGAGCCTGTCACCTGCGCAAGGCCGCTGCCGCCGGCGACGATCAACTGATCGCGCAGCCAATAGTCCTTGCGCGGGAACGGGTTGTTGCGGCAGGCATCGAGAATGATCATCTGGATCTTCGATCTCGAGCGCAGCTGCCGCAGTATGTCGTCGACCTTGATGGCCTGGACTTCCATGTCGGCCGCGTCTTTCAGCGACGCGTCGACCGGGATCAGGAAATTCTCGCCGCCGATCTGAAAGCCGTGGCCGGAATAATAAACGACCGCCAGATCGGCGCCGTCGGCCGCCGCCAGATAGTTGCGGAACTTTTCTTCGAACTGAAGCCTGGTGAGGTCCTTGGCCGCGAAGACCTCGAAGCCGGCCAGCCGGAATGTCTTCGATACATCCTCGGCGTCCTTGTCGGGATTCTTGAGCGCCGGGATTTCGCGGTATTGCGAATTGCCTATGACAAGGGCAACCCTTCGATCGGCATGCGCTTCAAACGTCGTGAGACCCACGAGGATCAAGGCAGCAAGGAGTGCGCAGCATCGCAGCATGGCAAATCCCCCAATATGTGAGCTGGAGGCTTCAAAGAGGCCAATTGCGACGCAGTGATCTGTTAAAGACCTCACAATTCAGAAGTAAAGATGAGGGAAAATTGCCCAGGTGACGATAATTTTCTTGTTTACTAATATCTTATCGCCGAGCGCTGTTAGCCTCAGGCGGCCTCCGCCAAAAATTCCGGGTTCTGTTTCACCAGGGCCAGCTTCAGCTTTTCCATGGCGCGGGCCTCGATCTGGCGGACGCGCTCCTTGGAGATGCCGAGCTGTTCGCCAAGCGATTCCAGCGTGGCGCCGTCATCGCTCAACCTGCGCTCCTCGATGATGCGAAGCTCGCGGGCGTTGAGCGCGCCGAGCGCGCTCTTCAGCCAGACGGCCCGGCGCTGGACATCGATTCTTTCGCCGACGATCTCGTCGGGAAGCGGATCTTCGGAGACCAGGAAATCCATCCGCTCGGCGGCGCCGTTCTCGTCGGCCAAAGGCGCGTTGAGCGAGCTGTCGGGCGAGGACAGGCGCGAATCCATCATCGCCACGTCGGCTTCCGGAACGCCGAGCGCCGCCGAAACCTCGCGGTAGAGCGAGGCGTTGGAAATCGGCTCGGTCCCATTGGCAAGCCGGGCGCGCAAGCGCCTGAGGTTGAAGAAGAGCGCCTTCTGCGCCGAGCTGGTGCCGCCGCGCACGATCGACCAGTTGCGCAGAATATAGTCCTGCATAGAGGCGCGGATCCACCAGGTGGCATAGGTCGAGAAGCGCACTTCGCGCGCGGGCTCGAAGCGGGCCGCCGCCTCGAGCAGGCCGACATGGCCTTCCTGGATCAAATCGCCGAGCGGCAGGCCGTAATGGCGGAATTTCGAGGCCATAGAGATGACCAGGCGCATATGGGCGACGGTGATCCTGTGCAGCGCGTGCTGGTCGTTCTCTTCCTTCCAGCGGAGCGCAAGCACATGCTCCTCGTCGCGCTCGAGATAGGGAGCCCTCATTGCCGCCCGGACCAGTGTCCGTCCTGCCGCGTCCTCGATCATGCCAGCTCCTGTGGGCCGTATTGCACCGACGATGGTTGAAAAGACGCCGTCGCGCCCTACAACAGCCATGCAACGTGTCAGGCGCAGGGATGGTTCCGCCCGCCCGAGGGGCAGATGTTGCCAGCGGGAACATTTTGTTATCGGCTGGGAAAGCTGGTTGGTTTTGAGAATCAGATTTCTGACAGAGCTGATTTTTGAAATCTGGTTCCTTATTTTGCAGCCTTCTATCTGTCAGTTTCCGGCTCTCACAATCGCGCCGGGGCACCGGTCAAAACGGGATCACAGAAAAATGAAATGGCTTAAACCGCTCCTTATCGCCGGAACGCTGCAGGTTCTGGCGATCACCGCCGGCCATGCCGGCGCCAATCTCGACCAGATCAAGCAGGCCGGGGTGTTCAAGGTCGGTACTGAAGGCACCTACGCGCCCTTCACCTATCACGACGAGTCCAACGCGCTGGTCGGCTTCGACGTCGAGATCGCCAAGGCCATCGGCGACAAGCTCGGCGTCAAGGTCGAGTTCCTCGAAGGCAAGTGGGACGGGCTGATCGCCGGCCTCGACGCCAACCGCTACGACGCCGTCATCAACGAGGTCGGCATCACCGATGCCCGTAAGGCCAAGTATGATTTCTCCGATCCCTACATCGCCTCGAAGGCGGTGCTGATCGTGCGCGGTGACAACACCGACATCAAGACCTTCGCCGATCTCAAGGGCAAGAAGTCGGCGCAGTCGCTGACCTCGAACTTCGGCAAGCTCGCCGAGAAGAACGGCGCCGAGCTCGTCGGCACCGATGGCTTCGACCAGTCGATCCAGCTTCTGCTCACCGGCCGCGCCGACGCCACCATAAACGACAGCCTGTCCTTCCTCGACTTCAAGAAGCACAAGCCGGACGCCAATGTGAAGATCGCCGCGCAGGAAGAGAATGCCGACTATTCCGGCGTCATCGTGCGCAAGGGCGATCCGGAGCTGGTCGCCGCCATCAACAAGGCGCTGGCCGACATCAAGGCCGACGGCACCTATCAGAAGATCGCCGACAAATATTTCGGCCAGGACGTTTCGAAATAAGACAATCGTCCTCTTGTTCGCAAACCGGCGGGCCGTCTTTGGCGGCCCGCCCTTTTTTGCACGACATTCATCGGGGCCGTCTTTGACGGCCCGCCGGTTTTTGCATGATAGTCTGTCCATACGGGGGAACGCGCCGCCGTATCTGAAGGGAGAAGCGCCCCGTGCCGCACTGGCTGCAATTGATGCTGGAATCGTTGCCGACGCTGTTATGGGCGGCGCTGATCTTCACCGTGCCGCTGACGCTTTTGTCCTTCGCGCTCGGACTCATCGCCGGGCTGGTGACGGCGCTGATCCGGCTGTTCGGCCCGAGGCCGCTGGTCGCGCTGGTGCGATTCTATGTCTGGATCTTTCGCGGCACGCCGCTTCTGGTGCAGCTCTTCCTGATCTTCTACGGGTTGCCCTCGGTCGGCATCCTGCTCGATGCTTTTCCCGCCGCGCTGATCGGCTTCACGCTCAACATCGGCGCCTACACCTCCGAGATCATCCGCGCCGTCATCGGCTCGGTGCCGAAGGGGCAGTGGGAAGCGTCCTATTCGATCGGCATGACCTGGAGCCAAGCGATGCGGCGCACCATCCTGCCGCAAGCCGGCCGCGTCGCGGTGCCACCGCTTTCCAACACCTTCATCTCGCTGGTCAAGGACACCTCGCTGGCGGCCGCCATCACAGTGCCCGAAATGTTCCAGGCCGCGCAGCGCATCGTCGCCACCACCTATGAGCCGCTGATCCTCTATGTCGAGGCGGCCGCGCTCTATCTCGTAATGAGCTCGGTGCTGTCGGCGCTGCAGGCGCGGCTGGAGGTGCGGCTCAACCGCTATGGCGGGTTCCTGGAGGCCAACGCATGATCGGCCTCACCGACATCGAAAAGCGCTTCGGCGACAATCTGGTTCTGAAGGGCGTCACGGTCAGCCTCGACGAGGGCAGCGTGACGGCGCTGGTCGGCCCTTCGGGCGGCGGCAAAAGCACGCTCCTGCGCTGCATCAACCTCTTGGAGATCCCGACCTCCGGTTCCTTGCGCATCGGCGACGAGACGCTGGCGTTCCATCCCGGCATCAAGGTGCCGGCCAGGGACATCCAGCGCATCCGCCTGCAGACCGGCATGGTGTTCCAGAATTTCCAGCTCTTTCCGCATCGCACGGCGGTCGAGAATGTCATGGAAGGGCTGGTGACGGTGCTGAAATGGCCCGAGCCGAGGGCGCGCGAGCGGGCGATGGCGCTGCTCGAAAAAGTCGGCATGGCGCACAAGGCCGACGCCTGGCCGGCGACGCTGTCCGGCGGCCAGCAGCAGCGCGTGGCGATCGCCCGGGCGCTGGCGCCATCGCCGCGTGTTTTGCTCTGCGACGAGCCGACCTCGGCGCTCGATCCGGAACTGGCGCAGGAAGTGGTCGACGTGCTCGGGCAGTTGGCCCGCGAAGGCACCACCATGGTGATGGCCACGCATGATCTGAGGCTCGCCTCCAAGATCGCGCAGGAGGTTGTCTTCCTCGATGCCGGCGCGATCGTCGAGAAGGGGCCGGCCTCGGTCGTGTTCGACAATCCGGAGCGCGAGCGTACGAAACGCTTCATCGCCTCGCTGCGGCAGGAGGAAGCACAGAAGGAATCTGGCGGCTGAGTTGCCCACTTTCCACTTTGTGGGCCACTCGCATATGGCAGCGCCAGCCCCCTCATCCGGCCGCTTCGCGGCCACCTTCTCCCCAGCGGGGAGAAGAGGTTGGCGCCGGCGCTGACAGCCTCCTCTCCCCTTGGGGAGAGGTCAGCCGAGCGAAGCGGAGGCTGGGTAAAGGGGGAGCGCCGTATGCGAGAGGCCACAAACAAAAAACCCGGCGCGAGGCCGGGTTTTCGTAACTCCAGAAGCGAAAAAGCTCAGGCAGCCTCTTCCTGCTCGGCTTCCTCGTTGTCGGCCTTGGCGCCGCGCTTCGGACCCTTGTTGAGGTTGACCTCGATGAGGCGCACCGCCTCGGTCTCCGACATGCGGTTCACCGCAGCGATCTCGCGGGCCATGCGGTCGAGCGCGGCTTCGTAGAGCTGACGCTCGGAATAAGACTGCTCCGGCTGGTTGTCGGCGCGGTAGAGGTCGCGCACCACTTCCGAGATCGAGATCAGGTCGCCGGAATTGATCTTGGCGTCATATTCCTGCGCGCGGCGCGACCACATGGTGCGCTTGATGCGGGCGCGGCCCTGCACGACCTTCAGCGCGCGATCGACATAGTCCTCTTCCGACAGCTTGCGCATGCCGATCGAGGTCGCCTTGGCGACCGGAACCTTGAGCCGCATCTTGTCCTTCTGGAAATCGATGACGAACAGTTCCAGCTTGTGACCCGCAACTTCCTGCTCTTCGATCGCCACGATCTGGCCGACGCCATGCGCCGGATAGACGATGAACTCGCCAGTCTTGAACCCGTGGCGAGCCGCGTTGGACTTCTTCTGCGGGGTGATCGTTGCCATTACGCCCTGAACTCCTTAGTTGTGCAGCCGGCATCATGCCGGCTCGAACCCATGGGGTCGGCCATAGCCGACCATTAGCCGCGCAACAGGGTGAGCCCACCGGAAAAAGCAGAGGCCGGCAAACCGCACGAATGCGACCGCCTGCCCCAGATCGCTCTGGTCCGGATCTAAAGCTCACCTTTCAGTGATTTGGGGCGTTAGCGCCTTAAATCGACGTTGTGTCACCGGCATGTTTCGCTTGTGTAACACAAAAAGTCGGAAGAATCAAGGTTTTGCTGCATTCGCTAACGCCAAGCGGCAGCGCTGCCTGTCAAGACAGTAATTGTATCGATCCCGTTACGTCGCGTCAGGCCGACGTCATCGGCTCTTATATCAATCGCCCTCGCCAGGCTCCGCCGAAAAATATTTCTCGAATTTTCCGGTCTCGCCGTCGAAGGTCTTGGCATCCGCCGGCGGCTCTTTCTTGGCGGTGATGTTGGGCCATTTCTCGGCGTATTCGGCGTTGATCTGCAACCATTTGTCGAGGCCGCCCTCGGTGTCCGGCTTGATTGCGTCGGCCGGGCATTCGGGCTCGCACACGCCACAGTCGATGCACTCGTCGGGATGAATGACGAGCATGTTCTCGCCCTCGTAGAAACAGTCGACCGGACAGACCTCGATGCAGTCCATATATTTGCATTTGATGCAATTATCGGTCACGACATAGGTCATTGCAGGCTCCGGAACGTCCCATTTTGTTGGGCTTTTTGGCTGAGGTAACGCCTTTGCCCGCCGCATGCAAGGGCAGGGATTGCTGCCAGGGCCAGGGGTCCGGAATGGAATTACGGCCGGAGGGTCACATCGAGATCACCGAGCCTGATCGCCATGCGTTCTTCCCGGAATTGCTCCGGCCGCGCCCCGAGGCGGTGATATCTCAATCATCGCCGAGCAGACGGTCGGTTTGCCGCCGCTCGCGCTTGGTCGGGCGGCCGCTACCGGCCTCGCGCAGCGCCGGAATGGCGTCCGGAACCGCCCCGCCTTTGGGTGTCGGCGCCGGCGACATGTCCTCATAGAGCAGCCGCGCCTCGTCGGCCGGTCCGCGCCGCGTGCCGCAATTCACCACCTTCCAGACCAGAATGCGGCCCTCGAGCGTGATGGTCAGCACGTCGCCGGGCTTGACCAGATCCGAGGCCTGCGCTGCTTTGTCGCGATTGATGCGCACACGCCCGGCGACGACCACCTTCGCCGCCAGCGAGCGCGATTTCACCGCGCGCGAGAAGAACAGCCATTTGTCGATGCGCTGGCGGCCTTCTCCAACCATCAGGGCTAGCTTTGTTGGAGCATGATCTCGCCCGAAAACCGGTTCCCGCCTTTCAGGATCATGCTCTAGCTATTTCTTCAGCTGGTCGCGCAAGGCGGCGAGCTTGGCGAAAGGCGAATCCGGGTCGAAGCGCTGCGGGCGTTCCTCGCGTGGCTTACTCTGGAAGGCCGGCTTGCCGCCAGGAGGGTTGCGACCGCTCTGAGCGTTGCCCTTGCCGTCCTGCCTGTTGCCCTTCCAGTCGGGCCGGCCCTCGCGACGACCTCCTTCGTGGCGATCCGGGCGCTCGCCCTGCGGCCTGCCTTCGCGCCGGTCGCCTGCATCCGGCCTCGGCTTGAACTTCGAGCGGTCGAAGCGCGGCTTGCCGGCGCCATCGCGGTGGCCTTCATGCGCCGGCTTGTCGCCAGGCTGGCCGCCGGCGCCGGCCTCGCGTGCGGGCTGTCCGCCGCGCGGACGATTGTCGCGCCGGTTGTCATGACGGTGACGCGGGCGTTGATGGTCGAAACGCGCCTGGCGCCACAAAAGGACAGGCTTCGGCTCTTCAGCCTCGGCCGGGGTTTCGCCAGCCTTGCCCTCTCCCTCGAGGGGGGCGTCGGCGCGCAGCGCCGGGGCGGCGGCGGGAGTGCCAACCGTATCGGTGTCTGTGTCGCCGGCGCCGTCACCCCCAGCCGCGCCGCTTCGCGCCGCGGCCTCCCCCATTGAGGGGGAGGCAGGCGCCTCGGTGGTCTCGGTCGCCTCAAGAGCTACAGTGTCCTCTGCAGGATGAGCCTCTTCCGCCACCTCGGACAAAGCTTTCGCCGGCTCTCCCGCGGCAGGTGCCGCTGCCGCTTCCGCGACGGCTTCAGCCGGAGCTTCGGCTACGGGTTCGACGGTGGTCGGCTCCGAGCCCTCGGCCGATGTCTCGGCAGCCGTGTCCGTCGTTACAACTTCAGCCGCCGCCGCCTGCGCGGCGCGCGCCGCCTCTTCCGCGGCGAGCTTGGCCGCTGCCTGCTCACGGGCGGCATCGTCCAGCGCGTCGAGCTTCGCCTTCACCTCGGCGGCCGGCTTGGCCTCGGAGCGATAGCCGAGACCCTTCAGGATCTCTTCCATGTCGTCAGCCGTGGCACCGAGGATCGACATCATCGGTGGCGTCACCATGAAGGCGTGGCCGTCATAGGCACCGTCCGGACGCTGGCCGAGGCCGGGTTTCCAGTTGGTCGCGGGGCGAATGAGGTCGGCAAGCCGCTCGAGGATGTCGACGCGCACCGCGCGGCGGCCGAGATTACGGTAGCCGGCGAGCTTGTAGAAGGTCTTGTCGAAGGCCGGGTCGATGACCACCGAGGTGCGGCCGGAGGCCAGCGCATGCACCACGTCGCCGAAGCCCGGCTTGTCCTTGCCGTCGTTCTTCAGCGCCCACAGCAGCGTCACCAGTCCGGCCGGAGCCGGCTTGATCAGGGCAGGCACAAAGACGTGATAGGCGCCGAAGCGCACGCCGAGGCGGCGGAGCGCCGCGCGGCCCTCCTGGTCGAGCGACTTCATCTCCTCCGCGATGTCGCGGCGGTTGATCAGCCCGAAATGCTCGACCAGCTGGAAGGCGAGGCCGCGCGCGATGCCGGTGATCTGGTCGGCATTCTTCAAGTCGACCAGCGGCTTCAAAAGCTGTTCGATCTGGAAATTGACGAAACGCTCGGCCCGTGCCGCGACCTTGTCGCGGGCAGGGCCGGTCAGTTGCTCATCGGCAAGCAGGACCAGGCGCGGCTTCAGCGCGTCCTCGCCGGCGACCAACGTGCCGATCGGTGCGCCGATCCAGCGCAGGATGCCATCCGAGCCCAAAGCCAGGTCGCCATTGGCGCAGGCGGCAAAGCGTTCGGCACGCGCGTCGAACTCGGCCGCGAGCGCCTTCTGGGCGGCGGTGCGCACCGCCTTGGCGTCCTCGCCGCCGGCGCTCTGGTCGGCGGTGAAGCGGAACCCTTGCAACTCGCCGACATGATGGCCTTCGACGAGGACGGTTCCGGTAGGGCTGATTTCGGCTTCAGGCATGGTATTTTCTCTAAGGCGCCGCATGAGGACGGAAGTCCTGCGGTCTACGAAGCGTTTCGTCAACCGCTCATGCAGCGCATCCGACAATCTGTCTTCGATTTCGCGCGTCTTTTCCTGCCAGTGTAGCTGATCGGCCAGCCAGCCTGGCCTGTTGGAGACGAAAGTCCAGGTGCGGATCTGCGCGATCCGGTGCGAGAGCGTGTCGATATCGCCGTCCGTCGTGTCGGCGCGCCGCACCTGCTCGGCCATGTAATTCTCATCGACATGGCCGTGGCGCGCAAGGTCCATATAGATGGAGGCGATGAGGTCGGCGTGCTGCGCCGGCGCGATCTTGCGGTAGTCGGGCAGCGCGCAGGCCTCCCAAAGCAGCGCCACGCGCTCCTTGCCGGTTACCAAATCACGGATGTCGCCATCGCGCGACAAATGCTCCAGCGCCTGCGCGTCCACCGCCGGCAGCGCGCGGGTCAGCCCTTCGACCGGCGCATTGGCCTCGATCGAGCGCTTCAGCGCGTCGAGGCTGGAAAAGTCGAAATCGGCGGTGCGCCATTGCAGCACCTTAACCGGGTCGAAATCATGCGCCTCGATCTTGGCGACCAGTTCCTCGTCGAACGGATCGACCTGGCCGGTGACGCCGAACGTGCCGTCGCGCAGATGCCGGCCGGCGCGGCCGGCGATCTGGCCGAGCTCGGCGGCGGTCAGGTTGCGATATTGATAGCCGTCGAACTTGCGGTTCTGGGCGAAAGCGACATGGTCGAGGTCGAGGTTCAGGCCCATGCCGATGGCGTCGGTGGCGACGAGATAATCGACATCGCCCGACTGGAAGATTTCCACCTGCGCGTTGCGGGTGCGCGGCGAGAGCGCGCCGAGCACGACGGCCGCACCCCCCTGCTGGCGTCGGATCAGCTCGGCGATGGCATAGACCTCGTCGGCGGAGAAAGCGACGATCGCCGTGCGCCGCGGCAGCCGGGTGAGCTTCTTCGACCCGGCATAGGCGAGATGCGACAGCCTGGGCCGCGTCACTACCGACACGCCCTTCAGCAGGCGCTGCAGGATGCCATGCATGGTGGCCGCGCCCAGGAGCAGCGTCTCCTGGCGGCCGCGCAGATGCAGGATGCGGTCGGTGAAGATATGGCCGCGCTCAAGATCGCCGGCGAGCTGCACCTCGTCGATGGCGACGAAGGCGGCGTCGGTCTCGCGCGGCATCGCCTCGACGGTGCAGACCGAATATTTCGCGCCGGCAGGCACGATCTTCTCCTCACCGGTGATCAGCGCCACCTTGTTGGCGCCGACCTTCTCGCAGACGCGCGAATAGACCTCGCGGGCAAGCAGCCTCAGCGGCAGGCCGATGATGCCGGTCTCGTGCGCCACCATGCGCTCGATGGCGAGATGGGTCTTGCCGGTGTTGGTGGGGCCCAGCACGGCCGTGACGTCGCGGCCCGAAAGGATCAGCGGCTGGGAGTGTTTCGGCTGGATGTTCATCGGCTCTGAAATAAGTGTTTCTGCCGCTTTGATTGTTTAAGCACGATCTTTCTCCGAAAACCGGTTCCCCCTTTTCGGGATCATGCTTTTGGTCGGAGCGCGGCGGTGTCGCCGCGTGTGACAGCCGACACATAGGGATTTAGGACGCCGAGCGAAAGCGGAATGTTCTTCTGGGAGCAGACGAGCATGGACGCGCCGGTCAAAACCGGCTGCTGTTAACGGCTGGAACGAGTCTGGAACGAATCAGCGACGAATCGCTGACTCGTTCTGATTCAGGTTTTGTTCACGGCTATATGTGGATTTTTTGGCGACGAGTCGCACCACATGCTGAATCGGGAAATTGGCCCGATTCATGCTTCGCCTTCGCAGGAGCTGGACCGTCGTTAACCTTTGCCAGAGAACAGTCGCGGTCGGCTCGGGGTCCGTCGTCAAGGTTATGAAATTGTTGAACTTTCCTAATTGCTTTTAACGATTTCAGCGATGTTTGGGTCGCCCGCCGTTAACTTTTCGGCCAAAGCCGGAACGAATCGGCGACGAATCAGCGATCCGGCGATTTTCCCGGTTTGTTCACCCCTAGATATGGTGTTGTCCACAGCTTACCCACCGAGGATTCACAGTTTGTCAGAGGGGTTGTGCACAGATTGCGGTCAGGCCGTTAACTTTTGCGTGCCGGATTGAGGCAAGGTGTCGCGCCGGCTCGGCCGCCGGCGAAAAAAGGCGGCCCCGGTGCCGGAGCCGCCTTGCGACAAATGATGTCAGGCGAAGTACTGGCCGCCATTGGCGGTGATGGTCGAGCCGGTGATGAAACCGGCCTCGTCGGAAGCCAGGAAGACGACGCAGCGCGCGATCTCTTCCGGTTCGCCGAGACGACCGACCGGGATCTGTGGGATGATGCGCTCGTTGAGCACCTTCTCGTCGATCGCCTTGACCATGTCGGTGGCGATATAGCCCGGGCAGATGACGTTGACGGTGATGCCCGCACGCGCCCCTTCTTGCGCGAGCGCCTTCGAGAAGCCGATATCGCCGGCCTTCGAGGCCGAATAGTTGACCTGGCCGGCTTGGCCTTTCTGGCCGTTGATCGAAGAGATGGTGATGATGCGGCCGAATTTGCGGTCGCGCATGCCGGTCCACAACGGATGCGTCATGTTGAAGACGCCGGAGAGGTTGGTGTCGATCACTTCCTTCCACTGCGCGGGCGTCATCTTGTGGAACATGGCGTCGCGGGTGATGCCCGCATTGTTGACCAGAACCCCGACCGGACCGAGATCGGCCTCGACCTGCTTGATCCCGGTGGCGCAGGCGTCGTAGTCGGCGACCGACCATTTGTAGACCGGGATGCCGGTCTCGGCCTTGAATTTCTGCGCCGCTTCGTCATTGCCGGCATAATTGGCCGCGACCGAATAGCCAGCGTTCTTCAAGGCGACCGATATTGCGGCACCAATGCCGCGCGATCCGCCGGTGACGATTGCTACCTTGCTCATGTGGTCCTCCCTTTGAAATCGTCTGAGCGAATAGGGAGTAGCGAGTAGCGAGCAGGGATCTGATGTCCCGCCGCGCGACGCTTTTTTCTTCCCTATTCCCTATTCGCTACTCCCTATTCGCTACTGGCTGTTCAGAGCGCTTCCACGCACATGGCAACACCCATGCCGCCGCCGATGCACAGCGTGGCAAGCCCCTTCTTGGCGCTTCTGCGGCGCATCTCGTAGACCAGCGTGTTGAAGATGCGGGCGCCCGAAGCGCCGATCGGATGGCCGATGGCGATGGCGCCGCCGTTGACGTTGACGATCGAGGGGTCCCAACCCATGCCCTGATTGACCGCGCAGGCCTGCGCGGCGAAAGCTTCATTGGCCTCGACGAGATCGAGATCCTTCACCGACCAGCCTGCCTTTTCCAGCGCTCGCTTCGAGGCAGGGATCGGACCCGTGCCCATGATCGCCGGATCGACGCCGGCGGTCGCCCAGGAGGCGATGCGCACGAGCGGGGTGATGCCGCGGCGGGCGGCCTCCGCCTCGGTCATCAGCAGGGCGCCGGCGGCGCCGTCATTGATGCCGGACGCATTGGCGGCAGTGACCGTGCCGTCCTTGTCGAAAGCGGGCTTTAGCTTGGTCATGGCGTCGAGCGTCGCGCCATGGCGGATATACTCGTCCTGGTCGACGATGGTGTCGCCCTTCTTGCCCTTGATGGTGAAGGCGACGATCTCGTCCTTGAATTTGCCGGCCTTCTGCGCGGCCTCGGCTTTGTTCTGCGAGGCCAGCGCGAACTCGTCCTGGGTTTCGCGGGTGATCTGGAACTGGCGGGCGACGTTCTCGGCGGTGTTGCCCATATGGTAGCCGTTGAAGGCATCCCACAGGCCGTCCTTGATCATGGTGTCGATCATCTTGTAGTCGCCCATCTTGACGCCGGCGCGCAGATGCTCGGCGTGCGGCGACAGCGACATCGATTCCTGGCCGCCGGCGACGATCACCTTGGCGTCGCCTGTGGCGATCTGCTGCATGCCGAGCGCAATCGCGCGCAGGCCCGAGCCGCAAACCTGGTTGAGGCCCCAGGCGGTGGTCTCCTTCGGCAGGCCGGCATTGATCGAGGCCTGGCGGGCCGGGTTCTGCCCCTGGGCGGCGGTCAGCACCTGGCCGAGAATAACCTCGTCGACTTCCGCCGCCTCGACCTTCGCGCGCGCCAGGAGTTCCCTGATGACGACGGCGCCGAGCTCATGCGCGGGCGTGGCGGCGAAGCTGCCGTTGAAGGAGCCGACCGCGGTGCGGGCGGCGCTGGCGACGACGATTGAATTGGAAGCGGACATTTTCTTCTCCAGACTTCGAGGTGTCGTATTTTCGAGATCGCTTTAGGACTTTCTTGCCCGTTCGAACCCTTGAGTCAAACCGGAAATGGGCATGGCCGTCATGCGCGGCAAGCAGGCCGCGCGGCAGTCGCGGTAACGTGACGTCGGCCATGCGGCGGATTTTGCAATGGCTGTGCAGCATTAAATGATGCCGCAGTGCACAAACCGCTTGGAATTGTGACGCTTTTGCGCGTATCCTCGTCAAAGGGCGCAATCGTTACCGGCCGCTTACTCCTAAAGGTGCCGGTGTCCTGGGGAGGATACGGATGGCCGCAAAAGACGACCCGATCGTCATCAAGAAATATGCCAATCGCCGGCTCTACAATACCGGCACCAGCACCTATGTGACGCTCGAGGACTTGGCCGAGATGGTCAAGAAGGGCGAGGAGTTCACGGTCCAGGACGCAAAGACCGGCGACGACATCACCCATCCGGTGCTGACGCAGATCATCTTCGAGCTGGAGAACAAGGATGGGCAGAACATGCTGCCGATCCCGTTCCTGCGCCAGCTCATCTCCTTCTACGGCGACCAGATGCAGATGATCGTGCCGAGCTTCCTCGAACAGTCGATGATCGCCTTCTCAAAGGAACAGGAGCGGTTTCGCGAGCAGCTCAAAGGCGCCTTCGGCAAGACGCCGATGGACATGATGAAGACGCCGATGAAGGCGCTCGAGGAGCAGACGCGACGCAATGTCGAGATGTTCCAGAACGCCATGCGCATGTTCACGCCGTTTCCGTCCGCCGGCGGCAATGCCGCGGCGCCCGCCGAGCCGCCGAAGAAGGAAGAGAAATCCGACGATCTGCAGGAACTGAAGGCGCAGATCGCGGCCATGCAGCGCAAGCTCGACACAATGTCTTAGCTTGTGTTGATATTCAGGTGAGGCCGGTCTGCAAATAGCGGCTTTCTGCGCTTCCGGTGCTCACGTACTTTAAGTACGCTCCGCTCCGGTTCTCGAAATCCACTATTTTCGACTCGGCCTGACCCGAATCTCAACACAACCTGGCGCACTTCATCCTGACGGTGAGGCGCTAAATGTTGCCATCAGTCCCCATCATCCGGCGCCCGTAGGCCCATCATAGCGGGCGCGCGGCCTGATCGGCCTGTTGCTGGTCACCTGCTCGATGGCATGCGCGGTCCAGCCGACGCTGCGGCCGAGCGCGAACAGGCGGAACGGCGCGTCGGCCGGCAAGCCCAGGCTGCGGGTCATCGCGGCCAGCGCGAAATCGATGTTCGG
The DNA here is from genome assembly GCF_016591715.1 of Mesorhizobium sp. J8. NCBI lineage: Bacteria > Pseudomonadati > Pseudomonadota > Alphaproteobacteria > Hyphomicrobiales > Phyllobacteriaceae > Mesorhizobium > Mesorhizobium sp. J8. The sequence goes on along the minus strand of NZ_AP024109.1, from coordinate 6,245,419 downwards.
GTGCAGGCCGGTCGCAGCAAGGACCGCCTTGCGCAGCCGCGACAGCCCGTCATCGATCTCGAGGCCGGAGAAGACGCCCTCGGCGCGCGGGTCGCCTTCCGGATAGAGCGGATGGCCGAAGCCGGGCAGCGGGCGATCTTGCGCCAGCCAGCGGGCGATCGCTTCGTCCGCGCCCAGCCGCTCGGCATCCTCGACGAGCGCGATCGCCGCCGCGCCCGCGCCGCCGTGACGCGGTCCAGTGAGCGTCGCGAGACCGGCGAGCAGGCAGGCGGCGACCGGCGCGCCGGTGGAGGCCGCGACGCGGGCTGCGAAGGTCGAGGCGTTGAGCTCGTGATCGGCCAAAAGCACCAGCGCCTTGCGGATGAGATCGGCGCCGGCGGCTTCCACCGACCAGCCCTGGGCCAGCCTGATGTGCACGGGTTCGGATCCCGGCATCGCGCCGAGCGCCGTCGCCAGCGCGCTGGTCGCGGCGGCGCCGTCCTGCTGCAGCATGACCGGCCTGCGGCCAAGCGAGGACCAGCCTTCGGCCGCAAGCGCCGAGAGCCGGGTAAAGGCCGTCGGCGTGCCGCTTTGCCGGGCGGCTGACGGCGTCAGCGAGGCGAATGACACCGGACGGTCGGAGGCCCACAGCAGGGCGGCGGCCTCCTCGAGCGTCGCCGTCGCCGAAAATTCCACCGCGTCCCTGCCGCGATAGATGAGGCGGCCATGCAGCACCGTCGAGATCGAGGTGGCGATGGCCGGCTCGCCCCAGGCGATGGCGCTTTCGGCGATCGCCTGCGGGCTCCTGCCGCGGTCGCGGCGCGTGGCAAGCGCCGCGATATCGTCGGCGCGGTACTGGCTGCGGCGCGGGTCGGCGTCGTCCGGCTTCATGCCGATGCGGCCGCGGCTGACATAGGCATAGAGCGTCTGCGGCCGGATGTTCAGCCGCTCCAGCGCTTGCTCCCGCGTCAGCCATTCCGTCATTTGCCGCCTTACATTGATTATCTTGATCAAGATTGATGCATTGATTGACGAGCATTAATTGCAAAGCGCAAAAGGTCAAGGAGACGGTCATGGCGAATGGGCTCGATGATGTTGTGGCGGCCGACACGGTGCTTTCCGATGTCGACGGGGCGGGCGGGCACCTCACCATCCGAGGACATTCGCTGGCGGAGCTCGCCGGCCGCTGGCGCTACGCGCAGGTGGTGCATCTGCTGTTCGACGGCTTCTTCGACGATCTTCCCGGCGATGCCGAACTGGAAAAGGCGATCGGCAAGGCGCGGGTGGACGTATTCGAGCGTGTGAAACCGCTGCTCACCCAGCTTGCCCGGCTCGACATCTACAGCGGCATGCGAGCGGGCATGGCCGTCCTGCCGGACGGCGACGGGCTTGCCGACGCGCTGCGGCTCATCGCGGCGCCGGCGGTGCTGACGCCGGCCCTGCTGCGCCTCGGCCGGGGCGAGACGCCGGTCGCTCCCGACGCAAAAGCCGATCATGCCGGCGACATGCTCAGGATGCTTGCCGGCACCGCCTCGCCGGCGCTTGCAAAGGCGCTCGACAGCTATCTGGTGACAGTCTGCGACCACGGGCTCAATGCCTCGACCTTCGCGACCCGCGTGGTGGCGTCCACCCAGGCCGGCCTGACCTCCGCGATCCTGGCCGGGCTCGGCGCGCTGAAGGGCCCGCTGCATGGCGGCGCGCCGGGGCCGGTGATCGAGATGCTGGACGCCATTGAGGCGAGCGGCGATGCGACCGCCTGGCTCCGCAACGAGATCGCCCGTGGCGAGCGCATCATGGGTTTCGGCCATCGCATCTACCGCGTGCGCGATCCGCGCGCCGACGCGCTCAAGGCGGTCGTGCGGCAACTCGGCTCGCGCAACGAAACCGGTAGCCGGCTGGCCTTCGCCGAAACGGTGGAACTAGCCGCGCTCGAGGTGCTCAGGATCGCCAAGCCGCAGCGCTCGATCCAGACCAATGTCGAGTTCTACACCGCGCTTCTGCTCGAAGCGGTCGGCTTCCCGAAAGAGGCGTTCTCCAACGTATTTGCCGCAGGCCGTGTCGCCGGCTGGATCGCGCACGCCCGCGAGCAGCAGGCGACCGGACGGCTGATCCGGCCGCAGTCGCATTATGTCGGGCCGGTGCCCGATCTGGTGGCTTGAGCTCAGTTCCTCGCCCGCACCTCTCCAACTTCGTGCACTTCGTGGGCGAGGAAAAAATCTCCTGATCACACTTGTGTGTTCGTGTTCTTGCCTTGGTCCGCCCTTATATGCTGCACTGCAACATAGGCTGATGGCGCCGACTCCGTTCAAATGACGGCGGCAGGCGGCGCATCGAGACAAGGAACGCCATGGCGAAGAACGGCAAGGCGGAGGAAAAGAAGAAGATCAACGTCGCGCTCCAGGGCGGCGGCTCGCACGGCGCCTTTTCCTGGGGCGTGCTCGACCGTCTGCTTGAGGATGGGCGGCTGGGGATCGCGGCGGTGTCCGGCACCAGCGCGGGCGCCATGAACGCGGTGGCGCTGGCCGACGGATTCGTCCGGGGCGGCGTGGAAGGCGCGCGAAAAAAGCTCGACGATTTCTGGCGGGCGGTGGCCTCGAAGGGACGTTTCAGCCCGGTGCAGCGCATGCCGTGGGACGTGGTCTGGGGCAACTGGTCGATCGAGAACACCCCCGGCTATGTCTTCTTCGACACGATGTCGCGGGTGTTCTCGCCCTATGTCGCTAACCCGCTCGGCCTCAATCCGCTGCGCGATGTGGTAGCGAAGGAGATCGACTTCGACAATGTTCGCGCCTGCAAGTCGATGGAGCTGTTCATCTCGGCGACCAATGTCGAGACCGGACAGCTGCGCGTCTTCTCCGACGGCGAGATCGACCTCGACACGGTGATGGCGTCGGCCTGCCTGCCGCAATTGTTCCGCGCCGTGGAGATCAAGGGCGTGCCCTATTGGGATGGCGGCTATGGCGGCAATCCGGCGCTCTATCCGTTCTTCAAGACGGCGGCGACCGAGGACGTGCTTCTGGTGCAGATCAATCCGGTGGTGCGCGAAGGCACGCCGAAAAGCGCCAACGAGATCCAGAACCGCATCGATGAGATCACCTTCAACGCCGGGCTGCTGCGCGAATTCCGCTCGATCGCCTTCGTCAAGGAACTGATCGCGGCCGGACGCCTGCCGCATGGCGAATATCGCGACATCCGCATGCACCGCATCGATGCCGACGAGGCCTTCAAGGACCTTTCGGCGTCGTCCAAGGTCAATGCCGAATGGGCTTTCATCGCCTATCTGCGCGATCTCGGCCGAAGTGCGGCCAGCGACTGGCTGGAAGAGAATTACGAGGCCGTCGGCCAGCGCGCCACGCTCGATCTCTCGGGCGAGCTCGACGACGGCTTCAAGCCGCTGCGCGGTCCGGCGCCGGGGCGGCGCGTCAAGGAGTTCCTGGCAGCGCGCATCAAGCCGGAATCGGCGCGGCGTCGGGCTTAGAGCGCCTCGCGGCCTGGCAGCAGGTCCGTCTCGACTGTCAGTGGTTTCCCCTGCGGAACCGGCGGGGCGCTGGATCACATCTGCGGCGCGATGTAGTCTTACCTGAACGTAAAGGGGAGGTCGCGATGCTGCAGACCAGACAGAACGCCCTCGGGGTCCGGTTTGAAGCGCAATGCAGGGCTTTCGAGAAGGAGCCTTTCCCGACACTTGCCGCGCGCAAGGACAGGCTGAAGCGCCTGCTGGCGCTCACGGAAAAGCATCAGGCCGAGATCTGCGCCGCGATCGACAGCGATTTCTCGGCGCGCTCGGCCGAGGAAACGCGGCTTGCCGAATTGTTCGTCGTGCGCGCCGGCATCAGACATGCGCTGTCGCATCTGAGCGCCTGGATGCGCGAGCGGCGCGTCGCCACCAGCCTGCCGTTCCTGCCCGGCCGCAATCGCCTCCTGCCGCAGCCGCTCGGCGTCGTCGGCATCGTCTCGCCCTGGAACTATCCGTTCCAGCTCGCCATCGCGCCGGCGACCGCGGCACTCGCGGCGGGCAACCGCGTCATGATCAAGCCGTCTGAGCTGACGCCGAAGTTCTCGGACCTGCTCGCCAACCTGGTCGAAAAATATTTCGCCGCCGACGAGGTCGCCGTGATGGTCGGCGACGCCGATGTCGGCAAGGCGTTCGTGTCGCTGCCTTTCGACCACCTCCTGTTCACCGGCTCGACCGCCGTCGGCCGCCAGGTGGCGCTGGCCGCCGCGGCCAATCTGACGCCGGTGACGCTCGAGCTCGGCGGCAAATCGCCGGCGATCTTCGATCCCTCCTGCGACCTCGACGCGGCCGTCGCCAGCGTCGCCTATGGCAAGCTGCTCAATGCCGGCCAGACCTGCATCGCGCCGGACTATCTCCTGGTCCCGCAAGGCCAGGGCGCGGCGATCGCGGCCAAATTCGCGGTCGCCATGGCCAAGCTCTATCCGCGCCTTGGCGACAATCCCGACTATACGGCGATCGTCAGCGAGCGGCATCACCGGCGACTGAGCGAGATGGTCGCCGAGGCGCGCGACAGCGGCGCCGATATCATCGAGGTCAATCCGGCGAATGAGACGCTCGGCATCAGCGACCGCAAGATGGCGCCGGTGCTGGTGCGCAACGCCGGCGACAATCTGCGGCTGATGCGCGAGGAGATTTTCGGGCCGGTGCTGCCGATCGTCGAATATGACACGGTCGACGAGGCCATCGAGCATGTGAACCGGGGCGAGCGGCCGCTGGCGCTCTACTGGTTCGGCAGCGACAGCGCCAACCGCCAGAGGATGATGCGCGAGACGGTGGCCGGCGGCGTCACGATCAATGACTGCATGCTGCATCTGGTGCAGGAGCGGCAGCCCTTCGGCGGCGTCGGCGAGAGCGGCAGCGGCGCCTATCACGGCGAATGGGGGTTCCGTACCTTCAGCAAGGAAAAGCCGATCTTCATCCAGTCTAAGCTCAGCGCCGGCGGTTTGCTGCGCCCGCCTTACGGCAGGACATTCGAGCGGATCTTCCGGCTGCTCAATCTCATCACTTGACACCTTCAACCCGAGGGTAACGGGGGGTGACCGCGTACCGACCGGGCGGCTGTCGCCGATTATGGACGATTTCTCGCATCATTGCTGACGGCTGTTGCCAGTAACCTCAAGGAAACCTGCCGCCGCGCCGGCAAAAGCGGCGGCCGGCTGGCGGAAAAGCCTGCGTTTGTCGAGGCACAGCGTTCCACGCCGCAATGTTCCCGCAACTTTTCCGACTATATTGCGCCGCAACTTTCAGGTAGAAGCGCGCGTCCGCCGATCACGGCAAATTGAACTAGGCCCCGCGCACACCCATATCGGCCGCGCGCCCAAGTCGGAAGCGCCGACCTCGCCAGGTCCTGCTACGGAAAAATGACGATGCCGAAAATCAGGTTTCACAAGCTTGCAGCCATTGCCGTGCTCATCGGCTTCGCGGCCTGGATGGGAACGGGCGAGTTTTCCTCCGTCGGCAGCGCCGCCGACAAGTCGGTCACCACCGACAAGTCGGTAACCACCGACAAGCAGGCCGAAGCCGGCAAGCCGGAGGTCGCCAAGCCGAACAAGGCAGAGACTGAGCCGAAGGCGGCGCCGCGCACCGTCGCGGTGGTGACGCCGCCGCGCAAGACCTTCGCGCGCGCCATCCGCATCTCCGGCCTGACCGAGGCTGACAAGCGCGCCGTGCTGGCGACGCGCGTCGCCGGCGTCATCGAGAAGCTGCCGGTCAAGCAGGGCGACCGCATCAAAACGGGCGATCTCGTGCTGATGCTCGCGGCCGAGGAGAAGATTTCCAATGTCGACAACGCCAAGCAGCTTCTTGTCCAGCGCAAGGCGGAGCTCGACGCCGCCGAGCGCCTGGCCAAGACCGGCAATCTGCCGAAGCTGCAGCTCGACACCGCACGCTCGAACCTGACGCTGGCGCGATCGCAGCTCGACACCGCGCAGGCGGAGCTCGACCGCAACGAGGTCAAGGCGCCCTTCGACGGGGTCATCGACCGCATCCCGGTCGAGCTCGGCAGCTCGGTGATGCAAGGCGGCGAGGTGGCGACGATCCTGAAGCTCGATCCCATAATCGCGCGCGGCGAGATCAGCGAGCGCGACCTGCGCTACATCAAGATCGGCGACGAGGCTGATGTGCGCCTGGTCAACGACCAGAAGGTCACCGGCACGGTCCGCTACATCAGCCGCGACGCCTCGGCGCAGACCCGCACCTTCCGTGTGGAAGTGGCGATCCCCAATGCCGACGGCTCCATCCCCGCCGGCATGACGGCCGAGATCACGCTCAGCGCCGAGCCGACCAATGCGGTCATGCTGCCGCGCTCGGTGGTGACGCTGGGCGACAAGGGCGACCTCGGCATCCGCGCCGTCGGCAAGGACGACAAGGTGGCATTCTTCCCGATCGACCTGGTCGACGACACGCCGCACGGCCTGGTGCTGGGCGGCATTCCGGAAGATGCGCGCATCATCGTAGCCGGCCAGGAACTGGTGAAGGAGGGCGATCCGGTGAAGCCGGTCGAGGCCGACCAGGCGACCATCAACAAGCTGATCGGCGAAGCTTCCGCCGGCACGCAGTAAACGCGCGATTGCCGGATCAATCCGGCGATGGCGGTCCGCAGCCTTTGAAGCATAACAGGCCGAAGTCATGGATATCGTCAGACTCGCCATCAATAACGCCCGCCTCACGATTTCGGCGCTGCTGTTCCTGCTCGTCGCGGGCTGGGTCGCCTATCAATCGACGCCGAAGGAAGCGGAGCCCGACGTTCCGATTCCGATGATGTATGTCAGCCTGATCTATCAGGGCATCTCGCCGGAGGATTCCGAGCGGCTGCTGCTCAGGCCGATGGAAAGCAAGCTCAAGAGCCTCAAGGGGCTCAAGGAGATGCGTTCGGCCGCATTCCAGGGCGGCGGCTACGTGCTGGTCGAGTTCCAGCCGCAGACGGATCTCGCGACGGCTCTGCAGGATACCCGCAGCAAGGTGCAGGACGCCAAGGCCGACCTGCCGCAGGCGGCCGAGGAGCCGACGGTCAACGAGGTCAACGTCTCGGAATTCCCGGTTCTGGTCGTGACGCTTTCCGGCGACGTGCCGGAGCGCGTGCTGACATCGGCCGCGCGCGAGTTGCGCGACCGCATCGAGGAAGTGCCCGGCGTGCTCGAAGGCTCGCTGCAAGGCGCGCGCGACGACCTCGTCGAGGTGGTCGTCGATCCGGTGAAGCTGTCCTCCTACGGGCTGCAGCTCGACCAGGTGATCCAGGGCGTCGCTTCGTCCAACAGCCTGGTCGCGGCCGGCAATCTCGAGGGCTCGGAAGGCAAATACGCGGTCAAGGTGCCGTCGCTGATCGAAACGCCCGAAGATGTCGCCAACCTGCCGGTGGTCGCCACGCCGAACGCCGTGGTGCAGGCCAAGGACATCGCGACCATACGCTCGACCTTCAAGGACGCCGAGACGGTCACGCGCCTCGACGGCAAGCCCGCCATCGCCATCGAAGTGAAGAAGCGCATCGGCGCCAATCTGATCGACACGCTGACCCATGTCCGGGAAGTGTCGGACAATTTCATCAAGACGATGCCCGAGGGCATGCACGTCACCTACACGCAGGACAAGTCGGTCTTCGTCAACCAGCTGCTGGGCGACCTGCAGAACCATGTGATGATCGCCGTCATCCTGGTGTTCATCGTCATCCTGTACGCGCTGTCGGGGCGTGCTTCGCTGCTCATCGGCCTTGCCATCCCGTCGTCCTTCCTGATCGGCATCCTGCTGCTCGCGATGATGGGCTACACGATCAACATGATCGTGCTGTTCAGCCTGATCCTGGCTGTCGGCATGCTGGTGGACGACGCCATCATCGTCACCGAATTCGCGGAACGGCGCATGAGCGAGGGCATGCCGAAGGCGGACGCCTTCGCGCTCGCCGCCAAGCGCATGGCCGGGCCGGTGATCGCGGCGACGATGACGCGCATCGCCGCCTTCTCGCCGCTCTTGTTCTGGCCCGGGATCATCGGCGACTTTATGAAATACATGCCGATCACGCTGATCGTGACGCTGTCGGCCTCGATGCTCTACGCTCTGGTCTTCGCGCCGACTTTGGGCGCGATCTTCGCCAAGGCGCCGGAGCATCACGAGGAGGGCAATCGCGACGGCTGGTACATGGCTGTCGTCAAGCAGGCGGTACGCTTCCCGATCACCGTCATCCTGCTCACCGTCGGGCTTCTGGTCGGCGTCGGCTTCGCCTATTCGAAATATGGCGCCGGCGTCGAGTTCTTCCCCAGCGTCGAGCCGGATTACGGCCTGCTCTATGTGCATGCGCGCGGCAATCTCTCGCTGGCGGAAATGGACGCCGCGACCAAGACGGCGGAAAGCCGCCTGCTCGGCTGGCCGGGCGTGAAGTCGGTCTATACGCGTGTCGGCAAGACGCAGGGCGGCGGCCAGGATATTCCCGAGGACGTGGTCGGCGTCATTCAGTACGAGTTCGTCGACTGGCGCCAGCGCAAATCCGCCAACCAGATTCTCGACGACCTGCGCGGCGTGATGGCCGGCATTCCCGGCGTCGATGTCGAGGTGCGCGTGCCCGAAGCCGGCCCGCCGACCGGCAAGCCGATCCAGATCCGGCTGTCGGCCGCCGATCCGGCCGGGCTCGACGACAAGGCGCGGGCGGTGGCGGCGCGCATCGCCAAGATCCCCAACGTCATCGACATTTCGGACGGCCTGCCGCCGCCCGGCGTCGACTGGGCGATCGAGGTCGACCGCGCCAAGGCGGCGCAATACGGCATCAGCCCGACCTCGGTCGGCACGGTGGTGCAGCTGGTGACCAACGGCCTCAAGCTGTCGGAGTATCGGCCGGCCGGCGCCGACGACGCGGTCGACATAAGGCTGCGCCTGCCGGAGGACCGGCGCACGCTGTCGACGCTCGACGAGCTGCGCGTGCAGACCTCGCAAGGCTCGGTGCCGATCTCGAACTTCGTCGTCAGGAAGCCCGAGCCGACCGTCGGCGTGCTCAACCGCATCGACGGCGCGCGCACCGTGGTGGTGCAGGCCAATGTCAGCGCCGGCGCGCAGGTCGCAGCGGTTCAGGAACAGGTCACCAAGGCCGTCGCCGACATGGATCTCGGCAGCGGCATCCGCTGGAAGCTCGCCGGCTCCAACGAGGACAGCGCGGAAGCCAGCGCCTTCCTCGGCAAGGCCTTTGGCGCGGCGATCTTCCTGATCTTCCTGGTGCTCTTGGCGCAGTTCAACAAGTTCACCAGCGTGTGGCTTGTCTTGTCCTGCGTGGTCATGGCGACGATAGGCGTGTTCTTAGGATTGCTTCTGACAGGCGAGGCCTTCGGCATCGTCATGTCGGGCATCGGCGTGATCGCGCTGGCCGGCGTGGTGGTGAACAACAACATCGTTCTCATCGACACTTATGACCGGCTGCGCGAGGAAGGCTGGGACAAGATGGAGGCGGTGCTTCAGACCTGCCGCGAGCGCGCCCGTCCGGTGGTGCTCACGGCGGTGTCGGCGATCCTCGGCGTGCTGCCGATCGCCTTCGGCCTTGGTCTCGAAATCTTCCATCACGAGACGACGATCAACGCGCCGTCGACGCAATGGTGGATATCGCTGTCCTCGGCGATCGTCTTCGGCCTGTCCTTCGCGACGCTGCTGACGCTGGTGGTGACGCCGTCGATGCTGATGGTATTCACCCGCGCTAAGGTGAAGCCCGGCCAGCGGCGCGGCTGGCTCAGCCGCCTGTTCCGGCGCGGCAAGGGCGAGGTCTCGACGGGCGAGGCGGCCCAGGAAGCCGCCGCCGAACCAGCGGTCGCCTTCCCGAAAGCCGCGGAATAGAGCGGTTTCGGTAACCCCAAGGACAAAAGCTGTCCGGAACAACCGGGCGGCTTTTTGCATTGTCCCCTCGAGGTTCAACCAGACGGCGAGGGTTTTTCATGACGATCGGCACAATTCTCGTAATCATCCTGATCCTGATCCTGATCGGCGCCGTGCCGGCATGGCCGCATTCGCGCTCCTGGGGTTATGGACCGTCCGGCATTGTCGGCGTCATCCTGATCGTGCTGCTGATCCTCCTGCTGATGGGCAGGATCTGACCCAAAACGAATTGCGGCCGGGCTGAGCCCGGCCGGTCTGATCAGTCATATCAGGCGGCGAGGCGTGACGGTTCCGCGGCGACACCGATATCCTGCAAAGCCTCCTTCACCGCCTGGTCCAGCGGGGTATGCGGGATTTCGCCGATGACCTCCTCCAGCCGCGTCGAGACCAGCCGGTGCGCTTCGAAGCGCAGATAGGACATCGAGACGATCTCCTTCCACATAGCGACAAACGGGCTGCCGGCGCGCAGCACCCACCAGGGCATGAAGGAGAGCTTCAGCTTGCTGCCCAGCGCCTTTTCGGCCGCCGACTTCATGTCGAGGTCGGTGATGGCGTGGCCGGGGAAGTTGATGGTTTCGAAGAAGCCCGTTTTGTCGAGGTTCTTCGCCAGGCCGACGAAGGCAACGGCGAAGTCGGGCAGGTACGCCCATTCGTGCGTCAGATCGGCCGGCCCAGGCGCGGTGTAGATGCCCTTCTTCATCTTGGCGGCGACGACGAGGTCGAACCAGGAGCCCGAACCGGTGCCGCCGAAGAAATCGCCCGCCCTGAGCACAATGGTGCGCACGCGGCCGGCTTCGGCCTCGCCGCGGAACAGGTCTTCCATGGCGCAGCGGATGCGGCCCTTCTCGGTCGTGGGATGGAAGGGCGTCGCTTCGGTGATCACCTGCGGCATCGGCGAGCCGTAATTGTAGACGGTGCCCGGGAAGAGGTGCAGCGCGCCATTTTCGCGGCAAGCAGCCATGACGTTCTCGGCCATCGGCATGCACTTGCCCCAGTCGGTGTAGATCGGGTTCAGGCCGTTGAAGACGATGTCGACGCCATGCGTCGCGCGGATCAGGGATTGGCGGTCCAGTGCGTCGCCGGCGACTGCCGTGGCGCCCTTCAGCTCCGCAGGAACCTTGCCGGTGCGGGTGACGGCGCGCACGTCGAAACCGGCGTCGATGAAAGCCTTGCCGACCACGCGGCCGAGCCGGCCATTGGCGCCGAGAATTGCGATCTTGGTCATGTGTTTTCTCCGTTGTTTGCGGTTGCCAAGCCAATCTGATGCCTTCATCGACGAATTGAAATTGACTGAAATCGGCGATTTGTTATTCAAGGATGAATGAAAGAATTCGACTGGAACCTGATCAAGAGTTTCGTGACAGTGGCCGAGACCGGCAGCCTTTCGGCCGCGGCACGCAGGCTGGCGGCCAGCCAGCCGACGCTCGGCCGCCACATCGCCGAGCTGGAACAGGCGCTCGGCGTCACGCTGTTCCGGCGCGGGCGGCGCGGCTATGAGCTGACGGAAGCCGGCAGCGCGCTCTACGAGCGCGGGCGGGCGGTCAGCGAGCAGGCCAATGCGTTCTCGCTGCTGGCGCTGGGTTCCGTGGAGGCGATCGAGGGCACGGTGCGCATCGCGGCAAGCGAGGTGGTCGCCGCCTTCGTGCTGCCGCCGATGATGGCACGGCTCGGCGAAGAAGAGCCGGGCATCGAGGTCGAGATCGTCGCCTCCAACCAGGTCGAGAACCTGTTGCGCCGCGATGCCGACATCGCCATTCGCATGGTGAAGCCGGCGCAGAACGAGCTGGTGGCGCGCAAGGTCACCGACATTCCGCTCTGCCTATGCGCGGCAAGTGCCTATCTCGACCGGCGCGGCCGGCCGGAAACACCCGCCGATCTGGCCGAGCAGGCCCTGGTCGGCTTCGACCGCAGCGACGAGATCATTCGCGGGTTCACCGCATTCGGCATTCCGGTCGGCCGCAGCCATTTCCGCTTCAGGACCGACAACCAGATCGTGCTGTGGGAGGCAGTGCGGGCGGGAAACGGCATCGGCATCGGCCAGGAGCCGCTGGTCGACCGCGATCAGGACCTGGAGAAGCTGCTGCCTGACGTGCCCCTGCCGGTCCTGCCCGTATGGCTCGCCATGCATCGCGACGTGCGCACCAGCATGCGCATCCGCCGCGTGGCGGATTTCCTGCACGAGGAGCTGAAGCGCTATTCCGCGGGCACAGGTTCGGGAGCGAATTCAGCCCGGTGAGCGAGCCCGGCCATCAGGAGCACGATGACCAGCAATCCGGACAGCGCGACGAAGATCGGGCCGAAGCTCGAATGCTCGGCGACGAAGCCGATCGCCGAGGGCGCCACCAATATGCCTGAATAGCCCATCGTGGTGACGACGCTCATGCCGGTGCCGGATGACATGCCTTCCTGGTTGCCGCCAGCCGAAAACAAGATCGGCACCATATTGGCGATGCCGAAGCCGCAGAAGGCGAAGGCGGCGATGGCAAGGTAGGGCGAGGGCGAGAGACCGGCGACCAGCATGCCGGCCGCGGCCACCAACGCCGAGCCGCGCAGCGTCGCCACCGCGCCGAAGCGGTTGCGCACGCCGTCGCCCAGGAAGCGCATGAGCGCCATGACGCCGGAGAAGGCGGCATAGGCGAGGCCGGCGACCGCGAGATCGGCGCCCAGCTCCTGGTGCAGGAACAGCGCCGCCCAGTCGAGCACCGCGCCTTCGGAGATCATGGTGAGCAGCGCCATCAGCCCGACCAGATAGACGGCGGCGTGCCGCGGCAGCGTGAATTTCTGGTGCTCGACCGCCTGCGGCTTGTCGTCCGCGACGAGATAGCGAATGGCGAAGGCGATGACGGCAAAGGCGATCACCGTCACCACGACGGCATGGGGAAGATAGCCGTAGGTCTGGATCGAGTAGCCGCCGAGCGCGCCGCCGGCGAAGCCGCCAAGGCTCCAGAAGCCGTGCGAGGACGACATGATCGCCCGCGAAAGCCTTCTTTCCACCACCACGGCGTTGGAGTTCATCGCGACATCCATGCCGCCGATCGAGCCGCCGAAGATGAGCATGGCGATGGCCGCCAACGGCACGTTGGGCGCGAGCGCCACGATCAGCAGGCCGAAGCTGCCGCAGACGCCGAACCAGCGCGTCACGCTGCGCGAGCCATGCCTGGAGATGAGATGGCCGCACCAGGTCATGGCAATGACCGCGCCGACTCCGAACAGGAAGATCAGAAGGCCGAGCGTGAATTTGGTGATCTCCAGCCGGGTCAAGAAGACCGGGATCTGCGGCGCCCAACTGCCGGTCAGAAAACCATTGGCGAGGAAGATGCCGGCGACGGCCCAGCGGCCGCGCGTCGCGGCCTGCATCATGGTTTGCACGCTCATGGTCCGATGCCTGCCAAGCAAATGGTTCGCGCGGCAAATTAGATCGATTCAATCGGCAGTCAAGCGCTGCCGCCCGAAAGTGCTTGGGCCAAGCCGCGTCACCGACACGGTGCTTACCGTTCGGGCCGGAACGGGGCACAGTGGCAGTGTCCATCCCTAGACAACACAGGACCCAGCATGACCGCTCTGCTTCCCGCCGAACTCGCCTGGTACGCCACCGGCCGCTTCTATCGCGCCAAGGATGGCGCGATGGCCGATTACGGATATTTCCTGCATCTGCCCTTCTTCGACGTGCCGCTGTCCGACGCCAAGCGCGCCGAGACGGGGGCGTGTTTCACTTTCGCGGCAAGGCCTTTCAAGGCTCAGGGGATCGAGAATGGGGCGTTGTCGCTCGGGCTCGACCCGGTGGGCGAGTTCTCGCTTTATCTGCAGCGCCGGCCGACATGGACCTTTGACGACCCAGCTTCCTTCGCGCAAGGCGAATGCATCGCCACCTTCCGCCGCACCAGCCTGGTGGCGGGCACGACGGTTGCGGTCTCCGCCGGCACCACGATGGTGCAACTGATCGGCACCAACGTGTTCAGCGCGCGCCTTGTCGCCAGCAGCGCATTCGAGTTCGGCGGCGGCCGCCACGATCTGGCGCGCTATATCGGCGAGGGCGTGACCCAGTTCGGCACCTCGGCGGCGACGCCGATCGCGCCGCCGCCGACCGGCTATGATCTGGTGCTGCCGTTCACGGGATACGCCATAGCGCTGGGCCGAGCCGGGTAACGCTTCGACCAGGATCGCGATCGTCAATGATCCTTCGGCCGCTTTGCCTCGAACTCGGCCTTCTTGGTTGCGGAAGCCTCGGTCTGGTGGAGCGCCTGCCATTCGGCATAGGGCATGCCGTAGATGATCTCGCGCGATGCATCCTTCGACAGCGCGACACCCTCGGCCTCGGCGGCTTCGCGATACCAGTTGGACAGGCAGTTGCGGCAGAAGCCGGCGAGGTTCATCAGGTCGATGTTCTGGACATCGCCGCGTTCGCGCAGATGCGCCACCAACCGACGGAAGGCTGCCGCCTCGAAGTCGCGCTTCTGGTCGTCGCTGAGTTCGGTCATGGCGAAAACTCCCGGCCTGTCGGCTTTCTCACACCGGCCCGGTGCGCGAGCCGAACATTTTAACCTGGTGTATATCGGGACGGCGGTCGATGGCGTCAACGATCGGCGCCAGCCGCTCGGCCCAGGCAAGCGCCCCGGCGCGGTCGGCGATCAGGTCCTGGCGGATCTCGATCAGCGCATGCGCGTAGCCGTTGACGATGGCATGGCGGAACATGGTGTCGCCGCGCAGGGCGCCGTCATAGGGTTCGTTGTCGCCGACGACGAGAGACTTGTCCTCAGCCAACATGTCGATCAGCGGCCGCGCCACGCGGTCGTCGCGGTCCCACAGCACGCCGACATGCCAGGGGCGGACGAAACCTTGCATCACCGGCGTGAAGGAATGGACAGAGAAGATGAACGGCGCCTTGCCGGAGGCGTGCGCCACGGAAGCGATCATCGCGCCGACGGCGTCGTGATAGGGCCGGTAGAAACGTTCGAGCCGCCGCTCGCGTTCTTCCGCGCCAATTGGATAATTTCCCGGCACCACGGTTCCGTCATAGAGCTGACGGATCATGGTCGGGTCGTCCTCGCCCCGGTTGGGGTCGATCAACAGCCGCGAGAAACCGGCCAGTACGGCCGGCGCGTCGAGCGCGGCCGCCAGTTCGCGCGTCACCGTCTCGACGCCGATGTCATAGGCGATGTGACGGTCGAATTCGGCCGCCGGCAAACCGAGGCTGCCATATTCCTCCGGCAGGTCGCGGCGGGCGTGATCGGCCAGGAGCACGACGCCTTTCTTGCGGTCGCCCTCGACGACGTCGAACGGCGTGAAAACTGTGGATCGGGTCATCGGCTGAAAATGGGACGGCGGCTGCGATGTGGTATCGTCATTTCATGAAGAGGACGCCGGCGCAATGCCGTTGTTTGGCCAAGGTTTCCGCAAAAAATGTCCGGTACGGGGAAAATTTGCGCGAGGGGCCGTTCTAAATCGATTGGAATTGAACAAAACGGCGCGTTGACATGCGACCGGAGTTTGCTGAAAAGGGGCTTCGAGAGATGCAAATGTGGTTCGCAAGGGGATCTGCGATGGGTTTTGCCGGCCGGTTGCGCAAGCGCCTGGCCGTGCCGTTGCTGATCATCGGCGCGGGATTTTTCGCGATTGCCGCGACCTCGCCGGCCCGGGCCGACTTCCGCGTTTGCAACGCAACGCAAAATCTGGTGGGCGTCGGCATCGGTTATCGCGCCAAGGCCGGCTGGATCACCGAGGGTTGGTGGCATATCGAAGGATCGACCTGCAAGACGCTGATCGAGGGGCCGCTGTCATCAAGATTTTATTATCTTTATGCAGAAGACGCCGAACGTGGCGGGCGCTGGGACGGCCCGATCAACATGTGCGTCGCCGAAAAAGAGTTCAAAATCGCCGGCGTAAATGATTGCGTCGCCCGGGGCTTCCAGCGCGCCGGATTCCAAGAATATGACACGGGCGAGCAGGCCAGCTGGATGGTCCAGCTGACCGACGAGCCCGCAACGGGAGGCGCGCCAGCAGCGGCCCCCGCTCCGGGAACAAACAGTCAATGAGACGTAACCGCAAGGTCAAGATCCTCGCCACCATCGGTCCGGCTTCCTCCTCCGAGGAAATGCTGCGGAAGCTCTTCGAAGCGGGCGCCGATGTCTTCCGCATCAATATGAGCCATACGGACCACGAGCTGATGCGCACGCTGGTCGGGCGCATCCGCGCGGTCGAGGCCGCCGTCGGCCGGCCGATCGGCATCCTCGCCGATTTGCAGGGACCGAAGCTCAGGGTGGGCAAGTTCGCCAACGTCAAGGAAGCGCTGACACCCGGGCAGACCTTCACCCTCGACGACAATCCGGAGCCAGGCAATTCCAGCCGTGTCTACCTGCCGCATCCCGAGATCCTGAGTTCGGTCGAGGCCGGTCACAGACTTTTGATCGACGACGGAAAGCTGGAGCTGAAGGCGGTGAAGGCCGACGGCAAGTCGATCACCTGCACGGTCGTCGCCGGCTCGGGAATTTCCGACAAGAAGGGCGTCAGCCTGCCCGACACCGACCTGCCGGTCGGCGCGCTGACCGAGAAGGACCGGGCCGACCTCGACGCGGTGCTCGCCGCCGGTGTCGACTGGGTGGCGCTGTCCTTCGTGCAGCGGCCGGAGGATCTGGCCGAGGCGCGCAAGATCGCGCGCGGCCGCGCACTGATCATGGCCAAGATCGAGAAGCCGCAGGCGGTTGCCCGGCTCCCCGAAATCATCGAGCTCTCCGACGCGCTGATGGTCGCCCGCGGCGATCTCGGCGTCGAGATGCCGATCGAGGCCGTGCCCGGCATACAGAAGCAGATCACGCGCGCGGCGCGCCGCGCCGGCAAGCCGGTGGTGATCGCCACGCAAATGCTGGAATCGATGATCACCGCGCCCGTGCCGACCCGCGCCGAGGTCTCCGACGTGTCGATCGCGGTGTTCGAAGGCGCGGACGCGATCATGCTGTCGGCCGAATCCGCGGCCGGCGCCTATCCGGTCGAGGCGGTCGGCATGATGAACCGCATCGCCACCAAGGTCGAAACCGACCCGACCTATGCCGGCATCATCAATGCGCAGCGCTCGGAGCCCGAGGCGACCGGCGCCGACGCCATTTCGCTCGCCGCGCGCGAGATCGCCGAGACACTGAAACTGTCGGCGATCATCTCCTACACGGCGTCCGGCACGACCGGCCTGCGCGCCGCGCGCGAGCGCCCGCAGGTGCCGATCGTGGCGCTGTCGCCGATCCTCAACACGGCGCGTCGCCTGTCGCTTTTATGGGGCACGCATTGCGTCGTCTCGGAGGACGCCACCGATCTCGACGACATGGTCGACCGGGCCTGCCGCATCGCGCTGGAGGAAGGTTTCGGCAAGCCGGGCGACCGGGTGATCATCACCGCCGGCGTGCCGCTGAGGACGCCCGGCTCGACCAATATGCTGCGGATTGCCTATGTGGGGTCTGAGACGCATTAGGGCGTTTCACCGTTTCACGGAAACGGCGAAAACGCTCTATCTCTTTGTTTTTACGCAATTCGGAAAACCGCTCATACTTTCCTGGAATTGCTCTATCTATGCCGATATTCAGGTGAGGCCGGTCTGCAAGTAGCGGCTCCTTCGCTTCCGGTGCTCACGTGCTTTGAGTACACTCCGCTCCGGTTCTCGGAAGCCACTACTTTCGACTCGGCTTGACCTGAATCCCGACATAGCTGACCGTCTCGCCGTGGCATTCAGGAGCCAATTCCCGAAAATTTCAGCCCGGCGCGAGCTCGGCGTCGGGCACTTTGATGTCGGGGCATTTGCCGTCGTTGTGGGCATCGCCGGCGATCCGGCCCTCCACGGTCCTGGCCAGCGCTTGCAGATCGACATCTTTGCCTGCGACTTTCTGGATTGCGCCAACGATGAGGTCAGGGGCGATCCAGTCCGGCTTGTGGCCGAGATTTGGGACCCAGATCAATTCGGCGCCGGGAATGTCGCGCTTCAGGCCAACGGAATGGATCGTGGCGTAGACCACCTTGTCGCGGTCGCCCGAGATGACGATGGTCGGCGCCTTGATCTCGCGGTATGAGGGTGCGGCGGCGCGGACATAGTCGTAGAGCTGGGCGACGTCGCGGGCATTCGCCCGGAAAGCGGATGGCCTGAGCACCAGCGGGATCGAGGCGTCGCCGATATAGAGTTCCGGCACTTTGTTGGGCGAGAAGACGCAAGCGGTGGCATCGCCGATCCGCAGCATGCCGGCCGGATAAGCGAGCGTTTCGGAAAACAGCCAGCCGATCGCCGGTGTGACGGTGAGCTTGTAATACCAGGCGGTCGCGCCGCCCGGCCAAGGATGCGTGGCGGCTGACACGAAGACGAGGCCGGCTGTTTTGTCTGGATGCTGGCGGGCGAAAGCCGTGGTGATCGCGCCGCCGAAGGAATGCGCGACGATGACGGCCTTTGCGATGCCGAGCCGGTCCATCAGCGCGGCGATCGTGTCGGCCTGCGCGGCAAGCGTTTCGTTGTCGCCGCGCTCCGACCAGCCGAAACCCGGACGGTCGAGGAACAGCATCTCGGCGCGGCCTTCGAGCAAGGGCTTCAGCGGCAGCATCTGGTCCTTCAGATTGGCGCTGGCGCCGTGGATGAACACGACCGGCGGCAGGTCGGCGCCGGCCGGCGCCGGGACATGGACATAGTGGACGCGCGCGCCCCTGATCTCGGCGAACGCGCCGACGGGCGGGCTGCGGCGCTCGATCGACCGGGCGCCGACGCGGGTGATGCCGGCCAGGGCAAAGAGGAGCGCAACGAGGAAGAGGAGGACGGCGCAGGTGAGATTCATGCAGGGGAGATACGGGCGAAGGCTGGATTGGTTTTAGGGGGCAGTAGGGCAGTAGGGCAGTAGGGCAGTTGGTGAGCTCTTTCCCTACTGCCTTACTGCCCTACTCCCTTACTGCCTTAAATCAAATTCCCTCGCCGGCCAGCTCTTCCGAGAGCGTCGAGACCTGGTTCTGGGCGCTGCGCATCATCGGGTAGATCGCCAGCACCTTCTGCCAGGCTTCCAGCGCCGACTGCTTGTGGCCGGTCTCGGTCATGATCTGGGCGAGGCCCGAAAGCGCGCCGAAATGGCGCGGCTCGAGCTGCAAGGTGCGGTCGATGTCGGCCATCGACTTCCCGTAGTTCTTCATCAGGAAATGCACGGTGGCGCGGCGGTTCCAGCCCTCGGCATAGTCGGGCTGCAAGGTCACGACCTGGTCGAGGAAGTCGAGGGCGACGTCGAACTTCTGGTCTTCCGTCGCCTTTTGCGCCCACTGCATCATCAGGTCGATCGAGGCGCTGCCCGACTGGTTCCACTCGTTCCAGATGCGGCCGGCGATGCGCTCGGCCGCCTTCTCATTGCGCTCGCGCTTCAGCTCGGTGAAGAGCTGGTCGAGACGGCCTTGCTTGGTCGGGGCAGTTGGCGGCGGCGTGGCGGCCGGCGGCGCGGTATCCGGAGGCAGCGCGCCCGGCACCTCCTCAGCCCCCGCAGGCAAAACCGTGCCGGAAAGCAAAAGGGCGGCGAAAAATGCAAAAAGAATCCGCATCGCCGGAATCTAGTCCCGCACGGCGGATCGTCAAAGTGATTTTAGCGTGAGAGCGCCGGCGAACCGGCGTTCGACATCAGCGCGGCTGCCGCATGTCACTTCCTTCGGGCGACATGCATCGCGCCGCGCAGCAAGGCTCAGCCCTGGCGCGCCTTGTAGCGCGGAGCGGTCTTGTTGATGATGTAAATGCGTCCCTTGCGGCGAACCAGCCGGTTGTCGCGGTGACGCGCCTTGAGCGCCTTGAGCGAATTCTTGATCTTCATGGTCTTGCCTGTTCGGTCAGGGCCCGTCCCGGGCCGAATTTTAAAGGCGCGCCCGGAAAAAGCGCGCCTTTGAACTTGGCGTGGCTCATAAACGAGGACTGTTGTCCGTGTCAACCACGTGACGATGCCCGAATGCCACAAGTGGCGCGGCATATCAAATATTCGCCATCCGGCCGCATGGCATTGCGCGACTCAAGGGCGGCTGGAATGGTGGAATCAGCGCGAAGCGACCGGAGATTGCACATGCGCCGCCTGCTTTTGCCTGCCTGTCTGGTCTTGGTTGCGACCGCCCCGGCCGCCTGGGCGGAAGATTGCGACCGCAACGACGACAGCCAGTCGATGCTGAACATCTGCGCCGATGCCGACTACCAGGCGGCCGATGCCAAGCTCAACGCCGCCTATAAGAATATAATCAGCAGCAACGACCAAGCCTCGAACAAGCTGCTGCAGGCGGCGCAGCGCGCCTGGATCGCATTTCGCGATGCCGAATGCGCCTATTCGACCGCCGACAGCGAGGGCGGCTCCATCCACCCGATGGAGGTGTCGCAATGCCTGACGAAGCTTACCGACGAGCGCATCAAGCAGCTCACTTCCGGCGCCAACTGCAAGCTCAGCGATCCGAGTTGCGCCGGCTCGGACGCGGGCGACGACCAGGATATCCAGTAGCGACGCCTATCGGGGCCTGATGAGGCGCGTGAAATGGCCCATCTTGCGGCCGGGGCGCGACTCGGCCTTGCCATAAAGGTGCAGCATCAGGTCGGGTTCGTTAAGCAGCGTCGCCACCTTCAGCATGTCGTCGCCGATCAGGTTTTCCATCACGCAGTCGAAATGGCGGAAAGGCGAGCCCAGCGGCAGCCCGGCGACGGCGCGGATATGCTGCTCGAATTGCGAGACGACGCAAGCGGCTTCCGTCCAGTGGCCGGAATTGTGCACGCGCGGCGCGAGCTCGTTGGCGAGCAGCGAGCCGTCGGCGAGAACGAAGAACTCGACGCCGATGACGCCGACATAATCGAGCGCGGCGAGGATTTTGGCCGCCCCCTCCTTGGCCGCTGAAGCCGTTTGCCCACCGATGCCGGCAGGCAGGGTCGAGGTCCGCAATATCCCTTCGCGGTGAACATTCTCGGCCGGATCGTAAACCGCGACCGCGCCGCCCAGCCCACGCGCGGCGATCACCGAAATCTCGCGCTCGAAGGCGACCAGCGATTCCAGGATAAGCGGCACATTGCCCATCGCCTCGCAAACGCCGGCAAAGCCGCCCGTTTCCATGTTGCGGAAGACACGCTGGCCCTTGCCGTCATAGCCCATGCGGCGCGTTTTCAGCACGCCGCGGCCGCCGAACTTCTTCAACGCTTCGGTCAGCTGGTCGTCGTTGTCGACCGGGCAGAATTCGGCGGTGGGAATGCCGATGCCGTTCAAAAAACTTTTCTCGGTGACGCGATCTTGCGCCACGTCGAGCGCGCGGGCCGGCGGATAGACCGGAACCCTCGCCGCCAACGTTTCGGCAGCGACGACCGGGACATTCTCGAATTCGTATGTGACGACGGCGCAGGCAGCCGCCAGATCGGCAAGTGCCGCCGGATCGTCATAGGCGGCGACGATCTGGCGGTTGGCGACTTGCGCGGCCGGGCAGTCGGCCTGCGGCTCCAGCACGATGGTGCCGTAACCGAGGCGCGCGGCAGCCATGGCCAGCATGCGGCCAAGCTGGCCGCCGCCAATGATGCCGATGGTCGATCCGGGCGCCAGGCTCACGGGGCGTCCGTCGGCTCGGCGGCAACCTTGGCGGTTTGCGCCGCGCGCCAGGCGTCGAGCCGGGCGGCGAGCTTGTCATCGCTGAGCGCCAGCACGGCGGCGGCGAGAAGGGCGGCATTGGCGGCGCCTGCCTTGCCGATGGCCAGCGTGCCGACCGGGATGCCGGCCGGCATCTGCACGATGGACAGCAGCGAATCCTGGCCCGACAGCGCCTTGGATTCGACCGGGACGCCGAAGACGGGCAGCGGCGTCATCGCCGCCGTCATGCCGGGCAGATGCGCCGCGCCGCCGGCGCCGGCGATGATCACCTTGAAGCCGGCGGCCTTGGCGCCCTTGGCGAACTCATAGAGGCGGTCGGGGGTGCGGTGCGCCGAGACGATCAGCCTCTTGTGCGGGATGCCCAACGCCTCCAGCGTTTCCGCGGCCTGACGCATCGTCGCCCAGTCGGACTGGCTGCCCATGATGATGGCGACGTCGGCACGCTGATCGGTCAAGGTTTCGCTCCCGGCGGCAAAGGCGCGCCTTAGCGGAATTCGCCGATAGGCGCAAGGATTGTCGCGACGGCGGTCCTCCCGGCCGGCGGGGTCCGCAGCCTTGGCCGTCGCCCTGCGCCTGAAGCGCGTCGCGATCTTTCAGGTTCGCTCCCTGCGCTTTAGGCTTTGATTGTGCGCATGTCTTCATCCCGAAACCGGTCTCCACTTCGGGAGACATGCTTTACGCGATGATGTCGGGGATGATGCGGTCTTCCAGCGCCGACAGCCGGTCTTTCAGCATCAGCTTCTTCTTCTTCATGCGCTGGATTTGAAGCGGGTCACAGCCTGTGGCGATCATCGCGTTGATGGCGGCGTCGAAATCGGCGTGTTCCTGTTTGAGCCGGGAATATTCAAGGCGTATTTCAGCCTGTTCCTGTTCGGACATTATCTACCATCTGCGTATGCATCGCCCAATCGGGCTGTCTGGGCGGGGCCGGTCCGTTTGTGACCGGCGCGCTGCCCTTATCACATTTCACTTTGTCGTGGAATGCTACCACGTGGCATTCGACATCGAGGTCGGTTGGTGGCAAACTGTCATCGTGCCGTCACAGTCGCAACCTGCGGTGGAGGCGCCTGCGACGGCTGCAATCGAGGAAACCATGAAAGGGAGAACCAATCATGTCTCTTGCATCCCATCTTGATGAGCTGCAGCGAAAGCATGGCGATATCGAGCGCGAACTTATCGACGCGATGAACCATCCCTCGGTAGACGACCTCGAGATCGCCACTCTCAAGCGGCGCAAGTTGGCAATCAAGGACGAGATTGAAAAGCTGAAGGCGAAACCGACCGCACACTGAAACTCCTCCGGCATCATAACCGCTCCCGCCGCGGTGCAGCCTCCCGGTGGCAAGAAATGCCACCGGCTTGGTGACTTACACTGAATTCTTTCACCGTTTTGGGCGCGCATCCCCCGCCCCGATGCCCCTTCTAGCCGCATGGCGGCCGATCGGGAGCAGCGGATTTGCCGCTCTTGCCCGCCGCTTGCCATTGACAAGCCATCTTTGCTCCGCCACCTCATGCCCGGAACTTTCAGATGAAGGCGGCCGGCATGACCGGATATTTTTCCTCTCCCTTTCCGCGGCGCAACTCGGTCGGCGTTTCGGTCGGTGGCGTGATCGTCGGCGGCGGCGGCCCGGTGGTCGTGCAGTCGATGACCAACACCGACACGGCCGATGTCGACCAGACGGTCGCCCAGGTCGCGGCGCTGCACCGCGCCGGCTCGGAAATCGTGCGCATCACGGTCGACCGCGACGAGAGCGCGGCCGCGGTTCCGCGCATCCATGAGCGGCTGCTGCGGCTCGGCATCGATGTGCCGCTGGTCGGCGACTTTCACTATATCGGCCACAAGCTGCTCGCCGATCATCCGGCCTGCGCCGAGGTGCTGGCCAAATACCGCATCAACCCCGGCAATGTCGGCTTCAAGGAAAAGAAGGACCGCCAGTTCGCGGCGATCGTCGAAATGGCGATCAGATATGACAAGCCGGTGCGTATCGGCGTCAACTGGGGCTCGCTCGACCAGGAGCTTTTGACCCGGCTGATGGACGACAACCAGGCGAAGGGCTCGCCGCTCACCGCGCAGGAAGTGACGCGCGAGGCGATCGTGCAGTCGGCGATCCTGTCGGCCGAGATGGCGGAAGAGATCGGGCTTGGCCGCGACAAGATCATCCTGTCGGCCAAGGTCAGCGGCGTGCAGGACCTGATCGCGGTCTACACCGAGCTCGCCACCCGCTCCGACCATGCCCTGCATCTAGGCCTCACCGAGGCTGGCATGGGCACAAAGGGCATCGTCGCCTCGTCGGCGGCGATGGGCATCCTCCTGCAGCAGGGCATCGGCGACACGATCCGCATCTCGCTGACGCCGGAGCCGAATGGTGACCGCACCCGCGAGGTGCAGGTGTCGCAGGAACTCCTGCAGACCATGGGTTTTCGGCAGTTCGTGCCGATTGTCGCGGCCTGCCCCGGCTGCGGGCGCACGACGTCCACGGTCTTCCAGGAGCTCGCCCAGAGCATCCAGGCCGACATCCGCAAGAACATGCCGGTCTGGCGCGAGAAATATCCGGGTGTAGAGAACCTCAAGGTCGCGGTGATGGGCTGCATCGTCAACGGTCCGGGCGAATCCAAGCATGCCGATATCGGCATATCGCTGCCCGGCACCGGCGAGACACCGACGGCGCCGGTCTTCATCGACGGCAAGAAGGCGGCGACGCTGCGCGGCCCCTCGATCGCGCAGGATTTCGAGAAGATGGTCGCCGACTATATCGAGCAGCGCTACGGACACGGCAAAGCAGCGGCCGAGTAGGCCGATGCACCGTTTCCTCACGGCGACCCTGGCCTTGCTTTTCTGCTTGAGTTGGGTGGCGGCCGCGTCCGCCGATCCGCCGCAGTCGAAATCGGCTGCCAAACGGCTGATCGACCGTGTCTGCGACCTGATCGAAACCCAGGCCCAGCAGAATGGCCTGCCCAAGGATTTCTTCGCCAGGCTGATCTGGAAGGAAAGCCGCTTCGATCCGAACGCGGTGAGCCCGGTCGGAGCGGAAGGCATCGCACAATTCATGCCCGGCACCGCCAAGATGCGCGGCCTGGCCAATTCCTTCGACATCGAGCAGGCGATCCCCGCTTCGGCGAAGTATCTCGCCGAAATGAAGGCTGGCTACGGCAATCTCGGGCTCGCGGCGGCGGCCTACAATGCCGGCGAGAACCGCGTGTCGCGCTGGCTCGCCTCCGGCGGCTTCCTGCCGATGGAGACGGAAAGCTATGTGTTCGACATCATGGGCGAGCCCGTCGACAAGTTTTCCGACAAATCCTATGCCGGCACCGTGCCGCCGCTCGACCCCAAGACGAGTTTCGCGGTCGCATGTCGCCGGCTGCCGGTGATCATGTCGCGGACCGTCGCCATGGCTTCGATCAACGTCAAGCCGTGGGGCGTGCAGGTGGCGGGCAATTTCCGCCGCTCGGCCGCGATCGGCCAGTGGCTGAGGGTCAAGAGCCGGTTCCCGGCGCTGCTCGCCAGCCATGATCCGGTGGTGAGCCGGGTGCGCACGCCGATCGGTCGGCGCGGCATCTACGCGGTCAGGATCGGCGCGGACTCGCGCGGCGAGGCCAACACCATCTGCAACAAGCTGCAAAGCGTCGGCGGCGCCTGCGTGGTGTTGCGCAACCGGTGACTACGCCGTCTTCGCCGCCACCGTCTCGCTGAGCCAAGTGCCGATCTTGGCGCCGAGGCGGTCCGGCGAGACCGGCTTGGGCAGATAGTCGTCCATGCCGGCTTCGATGCATTTTTCGCGATCGCCCTTGAGCGCGTGCGCGGTGACGCCGATGATCGGCGTGTGATCGCCATTGCGCGCTTCGATGGCGCGGATGGCGCGGGTCGCCTCGTAGCCGTTCATCTCCGGCATCGAGACGTCCATCAGCACCAGGCGGGGGCGCAGCGAACGGTACATCTCGACAGCGGTGCGGCCATTGCCGGCGATGCGGTAGCTGAGACCGAAGCCGTTGAGGATCTGGCCGAAGACTAGCTGGTTCACGTCATTGTCCTCGGCGATCAGGATATCGATCGGGCCGCTCGGGGCGGCGGTCGACTCCGGCGCGGCCGGGATCGGAACGGCCGGGCCGCGGATGACGGTAAAGGCCGGCGGCGCGGCCTGCGTCGCGACCGGCTCGCGCACGAAATGGGCCTTGGCGCCTTGCGTGCGTGCCTTCTGGATGGCGGAGATGACGGTGCCCAGCAGCACCGCCGAGCGGGCCGGCTTGGTGAGATGCGCGACGATGCCGAAATCGATCACCATCCTGCCGAAATCGACCTGGTCGACCGAGGTGAGCAGCACGACCGGAATGGTGGAAAGGCGGCTGTCGGCGGCAATCGCCCTCGCGACATCGGCCCCGTTCATGCCGGGCATCTGGTAATCGAGGATGATGCAGTCGACCGAGGCGCCGAGTTGGCAGGCGCGATCGAGGAAGGCAAGTCCGACGGCGCCGCTTTCGGCCGCCGCGCAGTCGAAGCTCCAGCTTCTGAGCTGCTCCAGCAGGATCGCGCGGTTGACCGGATTGTCGTCGATGACCAGCACCCGGGCGCCGGTGACATCCATCGGTACGAGCTCGTCGCGCGACTGCTGTTCGTGCACCGGCAGCGGTACTGCGAACCAGAAGACGGAGCCGCGGCCGATCTCGCTTTCGACGCCGATCTTGCCGCCCATCAGGTCGACGAGACGAGCGGATATGGCGAGACCCAGCCCGGTGCCCTCATGGCGGCGGGTCGAGGAGCCGTCAACCTGGGCGAATTTCTCGAACACGCTTTGCAGCTTCTCGGCAGGGATGCCGATGCCAGTATCCTCGACGCGGACCTTGAGCTGGACCACGCCATCGACGACATCGCCGCCGACATCGACCAGGACATGGCCCTTTTCGGTGAACTTCACGGCGTTGCCGAGCAGGTTGGTGACGATCTGGCGGAAGCGCCCGGCATCGCCGACGACGAAGGCCGGCAGGCGCGGATCGACGCGCACGATGAGCTCGAGGTTCTTTTCGGCAACGCGCGCCGACACCAGCGTCGCCACGTCCTCGACCGCTTCGGCCAGGCGGAAGGGTGCGGGGTCGAGGGTGAGTTGGCCGGCGTTGATCTTCGAGAAATCGAGGATGTCGTTGATGATGGTGAGCAGCGCGTTGCCGGATTTGACGATGACGTCGGTGAAGGTTTTCTGGCGCGGCGTAAGCTCCGTCTTGGCGAGCAGCTCGGCCATGCCGAGAACGCCATTCATCGGCGTGCGAATCTCGTGGCTCATATTGGCGAGGAATTCGGACTTGGCGCGGTCGGCAGCCTCGGCCTTGAACAAGGATGCTGCGGTCTCGGCGAAGGCGCGGCGGATCGCGTTCTCCATCGGCCGGAAGATCAGCACCGCGGCGATGGCGAGCACGGCGAACAAAAGGCCGCTCGCCCACAACAGCAACCGGTCGCTTGAAGCATCGGCGAGGCGGCGCTCCTCGTCGAGCGCGGTGCGCACCTTCACCAGCATGGGCTGGGCGAAAAGGTCGTTCTGGTTTCGGATCTCTCGGTAGCTCCACTCGTCGACCTTCTGGGCGACCGCCATCAGGTTGAAGTTGCGCACCATATCGCGCGCCGACCAGAACAGGTCGCCATTGACCGAAGCGGTGTCCAGCGCGTTGAGAGTGCCCTTCGACAGGCGCGGCCTGATCGCGGCAAGCTGGGCGTTCAAGATGCCGATCTCGGCCATCAGGCGTTCGGAATGACCGCGCGCGGCGGCGGTCAGCGCGTCGCGCGTCTCGCTGCGCCAGGCGGTGCCGGTCGTCTCGGCGAAATTCGTGGCGTTGCGCAAGTCGCGCGCGAAGATGACGAAGTTGCCGCTGAGAGCATCGACCTCGTGGCGATAGGAATTCACACGGTTGAGCGCGAACATGACGGCGGCCGAAGCCAGCGCGAAGACAAGCAGTCCCGAAATGTAGCGGATCCGGATCGACCGGAGGAAGGAAGAATATTCCGGCATGCGCAACCCCAACACATACGCACAATTTTAATGGGCGGGATTACGCTTGATTTACATTAAGATTTCGTATGGGGAGGTGGTTGCCCAGGTGCAGAGGCGACGTATCGCCTCCGCGACAGGTAAGCCAAGCGCCGGACTTGCGGGCAGCGCTTTGAAACCGGACGGCAGATGGTCATTCCGTCGTATCGGAGAGGATACGGTTTCCCTTGCGCAGCGTGATCCGCCGTTGGGGATGCTCGTCTCTTGCGGCTTGAAAAATGGCGCGGGCAAGCTGCGCCGTAACGGCGCGTGCTAGAACCCGTTCGATGGTCTCGTGACTTTCGGCGTGCCAGAGCTCGATACGATAGGGCAGCGCTTCGGCCGAACGGGAAGAGTTGGCGCTCCGTGTCATAGACAGGCCTCTGCCTAGTTCGTCGGGCCGTTCCATCTCGAAACGAAATTGTTCTTGTGGCGCAAGGTGACGTAACGGTCCGGATGCTCGCGCGTCGCTGCGTAATAAGCGGCGTAGCCGATGCTGGCATTTGCCGTGACGGCAAGAACTTGTTCGACGCCGTTCTTGGCGGTGTTCCACAACTCGACCCTGTACGGGAGTTCGTCATGCTCGGCAGAGCCAAGTTCGTGAGAGACGGGGTTTTCCTCGTCGTCTCCAGGATCGTTTTCCGGGGCAAAGCTGTACAAATAGCCCGGGTTTGTCAGGTTCGATGCGAGCGCGGATGAATATGTCGCCATTGGTCCAAGCTTGTTGCTGTGCCGGATCGGCGGGGCTATGCTGCTGACGCGTCACCGGACGAACTGCTTAACGCGAGCGTAGAACGCGGGTTCGACAATGCCACTGACCACAACGGACGCGCAACATTTTTCCGACAGCCATCGGCTCGAATTCTTCATCGACGCTGTTGCCGATTACGCCATCTATACCCTCGATGCAGATGGCTTCATCACCAGCTGGAACACCGGCGCGGAGAAAATCAAGGGCTACGTGGCTTCGGAAATCCTGGGACAGCATTTTTCCCGGTTTTTCACCACCGAAGATCAGGCGAACGGCGTTCCGACCGAGATGCTTGCCAAGGCAAAGGCGGAGGGAAGATACGAGGCCGAAGGGTGGCGGGTGCGCAAGGACGGAACCAGGTTCTGGTCGAATGGCCTTGTTCAACGGGTGCTGGATCGCAACGGCGTTCTTTTGGGCTACGCGAAGATCACGCGAGACATCACCGAACGTGTCGCCGCGCATCAGTCGCTCCTGCAGAGCGAGCGGCGCTTCCGCATCCTTGTCGACGGAGTTACTGACTACGCCATCTATATGCTCGATCCAAGCGGTATGATCACCAATTGGAACGCTGGCGCCGAGCGGCTGAAAGGCTACGCCGCCGAGGAGATCGTAGGCCAGCATTTTTCCAAATTCTATACCCGTGAAGAACGCGCAAAGGGCACGCCGCTGCGCGTCCTCGAAGCAGCCGTGCAGAACGGGCGATATGAAGGCGAGGGCTGGCGCGTCCGCAAGGACGGCAGCCGTTTCTGGGCGTCGGTTGTCGTCACCCCGATCCATAACGACGCAGGCCAGCTCGAGGGATTCGCCAAAGTCACGCGCGACATCACCGAGCGCCGGGCGGCGCATGAAGCTTTGCGTCAAAGCGAGCGCCAGTTCCGCCTGCTGGTGAGCGGCGTGACCGACTATGCGCTTTTCATGCTTGATCCCAACGGGCTGGTGACCAGTTGGAACGCCGGCGCGGAGCGCATCAAGGGCTACACGGCCGAAGAAATCATCGGTCAGCACTTCTCACTTTTTTACACGGAGCATGACCGTGCCGCCGGTTTGCCTGGTCGCGCGCTCCATACGGCAACACGGGACGGGCGCTTCGAAACCGAGGGCCATCGCGTCCGCAAGGACGGGACGCTGTTCTGGGCGAATGTCGTGATCGATCCGATCCGCGACGAGCGAGGAGAACTGATCGGCTTCGCCAAGATCACGCGCGACATTACCGATCGACGCGATGCGGAAATCGCACTCCGGCAGGCGCAAGCGCAACGCGTTCATGCCCAGAAAATGGATGCGCTTGGTCAACTGACCGGCAGCATCGTGCATGATTTCAACAACCTTCTGACGGTGGTCGAAAGCTATGTTCGCCTGGGGAAGAAAGTCGGCGCCGATCCCGAGATGAAGCGGGCGACCGAATCCGTGGAACGTGCACTCCAGCGCGGCACCGCATTGACACGCCAGCTGCTGGCCTTCTCGCGCAAGCAGGGTGCCCACGCCGAGGTGGTGTCGCTGGCAGAGCGAATAGAAGCCGTTCGCGGGATGATAGCGGGCTCCATGCGCAAATCGGTGAAATTGGTCGCCTCCGTCGGACCCGAAATCTGGCCGGTGAAGGTCGACCCCGGCGAACTGGAGCTTGGTCTCGTCAACATTGCCTTCAACGCGCGGGACGCCATGCCTGACGGTGGCCTGGTAACGGTCACGGCGGAGAATATGCTGCTATCGAGCGATGATAACGCGGCCGGCCTGCAAGGTGAATTCGTCGCGTTACGGGTGGCTGACACAGGCATCGGCATTGCGCCAGACGTGCTTCCGCAGGTCTTCGAACCGTTCTTCACGACCAAAGGGCCCGAGAAGGGCACAGGCCTCGGGCTCGCGCAGGTCTATGGCTTCGCGCAGCAGTCGGGCGGCGCGGTCACGATCGACAGCGAAGTCGGCAAGGGCACGACGGTGACGGTCTATCTGCCGCGGGCCGATATGGCAGTCGCCGCGCAGAGCGCGGAGCCGGAACAGCCGGCCAGCGCAAATGTGGTGCCGTTGAGGACAAAGGGCCGCCTTGCCGGGGATCAAGACTGACAACGTTGCCACACATGCTATGAGGCGGGGACGAGAGAGCGGTATCGGCCGGCCACCACCGCAACGATCGCCAGGTGAAGCAGGATCGCGAGAGCCGCGCCGATCAAGTGCGGGACAAGACCTTCCGTCCGGCCAATCGTCCAGATCGTTGCGACGCTCAGCGGCAAAAACAAAAGGACGCTGGTGACGAGGCCGGGATTGTATTTGCGCAGCCGCGCCGATGTGACGAGATGCGCGAGCGCGTTGACGATCATGACATAGGGAGCGACGAGGCCCCAGGCGGGTCCCCATAGGAATGCGGCGTAAAGAGCCAGCAAGTTGATGCTCCAGACGAAGGGCAGGTTGATGACGAGAACAGAGGCGATGGTCAGGGCGTCGCGACCGCCGAAGACATGCTCGTTGGCAAATTTGCGGAACCGGTCGCCGGTGTGCTCCTCGACCTGATGGACCATGTAAAACGGGCTGTGCAGGAAGATCAGGAACAGCGGCAGCGGGAGCGAGAGAATTGGCGCGGCCGCCATAAGCGACGCAGCCATGAACCCCGCGCCAATCACCCAATATTCGGCCAGCCAGCCTTGCAGCTTGAGCATGGTTCCCGGCGTCCTCCGGCATTTGTTCAGCCGGCGATCTTGCACGAACGGATGCGCATCGCCAGAGCCATTCGAGGGCGTGGACGCCCTGCCGATTTGCTGCAACACCACTTTTCACTGGAACTGCACCGCGGGGTGATCGACGAAAGAACGAAGCCTCAATAACCTTGACCGTCGCGGCGCGGATGGTCGGCTGCGACCGGTGGCTGATTTCCGTTCGGAAGCGGTCCTACCGCGCCAAATCCGGCTGGCGGATCCGCGTCGGACGTTGACTGCCGCGACTGTCCCTGAGACAGTCGATAAAAGTTGCGCTCCAAAGGGTGGTATTCCGCAGGTCAGCCGCCAGTTGCTCTGGCTGCGTGCCGTCGATCAGTAGTGGGAACGCGAGCATGAGGAGCGGCCGTGAGAGAACCTATACAGCGGACAATTGAAACCAACGGCATCCGCCTCAATGTCGC
The DNA here is from genome assembly GCF_016591715.1 of Mesorhizobium sp. J8. NCBI lineage: Bacteria > Pseudomonadati > Pseudomonadota > Alphaproteobacteria > Hyphomicrobiales > Phyllobacteriaceae > Mesorhizobium > Mesorhizobium sp. J8. The sequence continues at coordinate 6,214,122 of NZ_AP024109.1, read as the reverse complement.
GGAGCAGGGCGAAGGGCCGGTGGTGCTGTTGTGCCATGGCTTCCCTGAATCCTGGTATTCCTGGCGGCATCAGCTGGGCGCGCTCGCAGCGGCGGGCTTCCGCGCCGTCGCCCCCGACATGCGAGGCTACGGCAAGAGCGACCGGCCGGAAGCGATCGACCAATACACGCTCTTTCATCTGGTCGGCGATATGGTGGGCCTTCTCGACGCTCTCGAGGTCCCCAGCTCCGTCATCGTCGGCCACGACTGGGGCGCGGTGGTCGCCTGGCATGCCGCGCTGCTGCGGCCGGACCGCTTCCATGCCGTCGTCGGCCTCAGCGTGCCGTTCCGGCCGCGCGGCAATGCGCGTCCGACCAGCCTCATGCCGCGAACGGCGGAGTCCCAGTTCTACCAGCTCTATTTCCAGCAACCCGGCATTGCCGAGGCGGAGCTGGAACGGGACCCGCGGGCCACGGTGCGCGCCATGCTTTACGCGGTGTCGGGAGACGCTTCGGACGGCGGCGCCGGAATTGCCATGGTCCCGCACGGCGGACGCCTCCTGCAAGCCGCCGAGGTTCCTGCAAGCCTGCCGCACTGGCTCAGCGAAAGCGACATCGATTTCTACGCCGGCGAGTTCCAACGCGCCGGCTTTGCCGGGGGTCTCAACTGGTACCGCAACATCGACCGGAACTGGGAACTGATGGCGCCCTTTGCCGGCGCGCGGATCAAGGTGCCCGCGCTTTACGTGGCGGGCGACCGCGACCTTGTGGTCGCCTTCCCCGGCATGGATCAACTGTTAGCCAATATCAGGAACTTCGTCCCGCAAATCCGCGACACGCTGATGCTGCCCGGCTGCGGGCATTGGACCCAGCAGGAGCGTCCGCACGAGGTCAACGCCGCGATGATCGATTTCCTGCGGAGCTTGCCGAACTGGGGCTAATCCAAGGCAAAAGCGAGTATCGGCTCCGACACGGAAGTTGGGCGTGCCGCTCGGCAAGCGACTCGCCCGGTTCAAGTCAGGCACTATCCTTGGCGCGGTAGGCGTCGGGAAGAATGAAGACCTCGTCGGCACGGCCATAGCCGCCGTCGGGAACTTCCTCGATCAGCACCATGGTGTACGGGCGCACGCCCTCGCCGAAATAGTCGACGAACATCTGCGTGGTCTTGTGGATGAGGTCCTCCTTCTGCGCTTTTGAGAGGGCGGTCTCAGGCATCTTGAAGTTGGCGAAGGGCATTTCCAGGTTCCTTCCGGGTTGGATTCACGGCTCTGAAGATGGCCGGCGCGGGCCGGTCTCAGTTCGTTGTCCCGGAGCGGATATAGACTGCGGCGCACGCCGGATAATTACCCAGCCATGGACAGCAGTATTCGGAGAGAGCGAACAATCGGAGCCGTTGTCGGCCGGCATCGGCCGCCGGCCTGTCACGGGTCAGTTGCTGCGCGTCGCCACGAAGGTCGCGGCTTGCTTGAGCAGCTCGGCCGCGTCGCCATAGGGGTCGAGCAGGGCATGCGCCTGGTCGATCAGGCCGTGGAGCTGGCCGCGCGCCCAGTCGGGGCCGTGCAGCGAAACAAGAGTCGCCTTACCGGCGGCGGCGTCCTTGTTGGTCGCCTTGCCCATCTGCTTGGCGTCGGCGGTGAGATCGAGCAGATCGTCGGCGAGCTGGAAGGCAAGACCGATCGCCGAGCCGAATTCCGCCAGCCGCTCACGGTCGGCGGGCGGCGCGCCGGCGACGATCGCGCCGGCCTCGCAGGCGAAGCGGATCAGCGCGCCGGTCTTCATCGCCTGCAGGGTGATGATGCCGGCCTCGTCCGGCCGTTTGCGCTCGGCCTCGAGGTCAAGCATCTGGCCGCCGACCATGCCGCCGGCGCCGGCCGCGCGGGCAAGGGCGAGAACGAGCGTGGCGCGGCGCTCGGCCGGCAGCAACGTCGCGTCGTCGGCGATGATGTCGAAGGCCAAAGTCAAAAGCGCATCGCCGGCGAGGATCGCGGTCGCCTCGTCGAAGGCCTTGTGCACGGTCGGCTGGCCGCGCCGCAGATCATCGTCGTCCATGGAAGGCAGATCGTCATGGATCAGCGAATAGCAATGCACGCATTCGAGCGCCGCCGCGACGCGCAACGCGGCGTCATTATCGGCGGAAAACAGCGCGGCGCTTTCCGCGACCAGAAAAGGCCGCAGCCGCTTGCCGCCATTGAGCACGCCATGGCGCATCGCCGCCATCAGCCGCTCGGGCCGCGCGATCTCGCCGGTGAGCGGACGCGCGTCGAGGATCCGGCGCAGCTCGGTCTCGACGGCGGCGGCGCGCATGAAAAGCGCTGTGTCGAAGGCGATCTCGTCGTCTTTGCTCATGGCCGGGACCGGTAGCCGACACTCAGACATTGCGCAAGCAGGCGCGCGCCTTTATGCCGATGGGGGCGAGGCATGGGTGGGACGGCTTGACGGAACCGATCGTCGAACATGGAAGCGAAGGGCTGGACATGGCGCGGCCGCGGCGCCTGAACCGCGCCGGTCTGAGGCGCCTCGGCCGGCGTTGCCTGGTCGTCGCCATCGTTCTGGCGGCCATACCGGCCGTGCTCACCTTCCTCTACCTGCCGTCCTTCGTGCATCCGGTCTCGACCCTGATGCTGAAGGATCTCGTGACTTTTTCCGGCTACGAGCGGCGCTGGGTGTCGATCGACGACGTGGCGCCGGTGCTGGCGCATTCGGTGATCATGTCGGAGGACGGGCAGTTCTGCTTCCACCGCGGCGTCGATCTCGGCGAATTGCGCGGCGTGGTCGACGACGCGCTGGCCGGCGAGGCGACGCGCGGCGCCTCCACCATCACCATGCAGACGGTGAAGAACCTTTTCCTGTGGTCGCGGCCATTGGGCAGCGTGCGCAAGGTGGTCGAGCTGCCGCTGGCGGTCTATTTCGACGCGGTGATGTCGAAGCGGCGGATCATGGAGATCTATCTCAACATCGCCGAATGGGGGCCGGGCATCTACGGCATCGAGGCCGCCGCGCGGCATCATTTCGGCGTCTCGGCCAAGCAATTGTCGCGACGGCAGGCGGCGTTGCTGGCCGTCAGCCTGCCCAATCCGATCGCGCGCAATCCGGCGAAGCCCGGACCGGGCTTGCGGCGGTTGGCCTCGCTGATAGAAAGGCGCGCCAGCCGATCCGGCGCCTATGTCGGGTGTCTCGATTAGGACGAAGCGGCGGCGCCACAAAAAAATTCGCGGCCAGCGCTGGCCAAAACGGCGTAAGGCGTGTATAGGCACCCGACTTTCTCAGATTATGGCCTCGATGCGGCCCTTTCGCGAGGGTTGCCGGGGCATTTTGACCATGTAGTGGAGCATATCCATGGCCGTTCCAAAAAGAAAAACCTCTCCGTCGAAGCGCGGCATGCGCCGCTCGGCCGACGCTCTCAAGGCCCCGACCTATGTCGAGGACAAGAATTCCGGCGAAATGCGCCGCCCGCACCACATCGACCTGAAGACCGGCATGTATCGCGGCCGCCAGGTGCTGGAGCCGAAGGAAAGCTGAGAAGCTTCCACGGTTTCGGGCGTTTCAAAAGACCGGCCTCTGGCCGGTCTTTTTGCTTTTTGGCGCCCCTGTCGGCGCGGCCGACCGAAATCGGCACGGCCTGATTTCGCGCCCGGATGGCCTTGAGCCGTCCCCTCTATAAGCACTCCAAGGGCAGACTGGTCGGCATGGACATCGTCGAGATCGCGCCGGCGCGCGATGTCAACGAGATCACCTCGATGACGGCCGGCCACATCATCCTGAACGTCATCGGCGCGGCGGTGCGCGCCGGTTACTTCAAGCGCTAAGGGTCCTTCGCGCGGGCATGATGGTGCGATGTCGGCCGGGCAACCGGCTGACATCGTTATTTCATTAGGTCTTCGAGCGTGTTCGCCGGCGCCTGCGAAAAGCCTTGACGGCGTGCTTGCCGCGGATTTTACAAAAGGGTGCCCATTGGAGTCGCCCAGATGTTCGGTGCCGTCCCGCTGCTGATCGTGCCCTTCGTCCTTTACAATCTCGGCCTGCTGGGATTGTTCGGCGGCGGCGACGATCCGTGGATGACCGAGATGTTCTCCTTCCGCATGATGTCGGGCGGGGTGTTCTCGATGACGCTCGGCGACCTGATGGTGCTGATCGGGCTGATCTTCCTGTTCGTCGAGATTTCGAAATCGGTGCGCACGACCAATGCGTCGATCCTGGATCACCTTTTGTCGACGCTGGTCTTTATCGCCTTCCTAGTCGAATTCCTGCTGGTGAAGGGTGCTGCGCACTCGGTCTTCTTCACGCTGATGATCATCGCGCTGTTCGACGTGCTGGCCGGCTTCTCGGTGTCGATGCGGTCGGCCAGCCGGGATATCAATTTGAACTGACGGATGTGCCGATATTCAGGTGAGGCCGGTCTGCGAACGACGGCTTCCTGCGCTTCCGGTGCTGACGTACTTCAAGTACGCTCCGCTCCGGTTCTCGCAAGCCATCATTCTCGACTCGGCCTGACCTGAATATCGGCATATCCCGGCCGCTGCAGCTGTGTAGGAGCGTTCACGTCGCGGCGGGTTCGGCCTTCCGCGCGACCACTTCTTCGTAGGCAGCGCGCAGTTGCTGGCGCACGGTCGGCGAGCCCGGCGGCGTCTTCGACGGCGCGTCCAGATGCTCGTGGCGCAGTTCGTCCATGAATTGATCCCATAGCGGCGGGCCGCCTTTTTCGAGCAGCTCGGCACGGATCGACAATTCTTCCGTGACGGGCAGCCAGACCCGTCCCCACGCCCCGAGCTGCGCCATGATCGGGACGAGCGTGATCGCCATCTCGGTCAGGCTGTAGATGGCCTTCTGCTTGTGGCTGGGATCGTCGGCCTTGGTCAGCAGCCCGAGCTCCATCAGCCGCTTCAGCCGGTCGGCCAGGATGTTGGAGGCGATGCCTTCCAGCGATCCGTTGAGCAACTCGCGAAAATGGCGCCGCCCGCCGAAGATCATGTCGCGCAGGATGATCAGGCTCCAGCGGTCGCCGAAGACCTCAAGCGACAGATTGATCGGGCAACCGGACCGACGGTCGATGCTCATGCGTACTGTCTCCAGAAAAACCAGTTGCATTATGATATCGGTTTTATTATCGTGCAACTGATTGCAAAATGCAATCGGACTGGAGGAGCAGATGACCAGCCCAGCGCAGCGTCCCGACATCGTTTCGGAGACTTTCGGCAGTCCGAAAGATCCGCCGATCCTTCTGATCATGGGCGCCATGGCTTCGATGCTGTGGTGGCCCGAAGCCTTCTGCCGGCAGCTTGCCGGGCGCGGCCGCTTCGTCATCCGCTACGACAATCGCGACACCGGCCTGTCGACCAAATATCTGCCGGGCGCGCCGACCTACACCTTCGAGGACATGGTGGACGATGCGGCCCGCGTGCTCGACGAGCATGGCGTCGCCAAGGCGCATGTCGTCGGCATGTCGATGGGCGGCATGCTCGCGCAGAGCATGGCGCTGAAATATCCCGAACGCGTCAGCGCGCTCACCGTGATCTCCTCTTCGCCGCTCGGCGTCGACACGTCCGGCCTGCCCGGAATGACTGAAGCCTATAGGGAGCATTCGGCGCAAGGCGGCGACGTCGACTGGTCGAACCGGCGGCAGGTGCTCGACTTCATGGTCGAGGACGCCCGCGCGATCGCCAGCACGCTGCATCCGTTCGACGAGAAACGGACGCGCGCGATGATCGAGGCGGACTACGATCGTTCCGGCGGCCTAGCCAGCGCGACCAACCATTTCCTGCTCAAGGGCGGCGGTCCGGAGCGCACGGTGCGAAACCTGACCGCGCCGCTTCTCGTCATCCACGGCACCGCCGATCCGCTCTTCCCGGTCGAGCATGGCGAAGCGCTGGCAAAGGCCGTTGCGGGAGCAAGGCTGGTCAAGATCGAAGGCGGTGGCCATGAACTGCACCGCAACGACTGGCCGCAGATCGTCGAAGCCATCGCCGCACACGGCTAGCCTATATGAAGCTATACGAAGCTGCCTTGACTCATGCCGCCCGGGACAATAGTGAAGTGATCACTTAAGTATCAAAGAGAGCAAGCATGTCCCTGACGTTGCATTTCCACCCGCTGGCCTCGTTCTGCTGGAAGCCGCTGATCGCGTTCTACGAGAATGACACGCCTTTCGAGCCCGTCATCGTCGACCTCGGCGACGATGCTTCCCGCGCCGCCTTCCTGAGGGTGTCGCCGACCGGCAAGATGCCGGCGCTGCGCGACGATGCGCGGGACCGCACGGTGCTGGAATCGACCATCGTCGTCGAATATCTCGCCGCGCATTATCCCGGGCCGGTCGAGCTCATCCCCGCCGACGTTGATCTCGCCTTGCAGGTCCGCCAGGCGGACCGCTTCTACGATTTCTACGTGCAGCATCCGATGCAGAAGATCGTCGGCGACAGACTGCGGCCGAGGGACAAGACCGATCCGTTCGGCGTCGAGGAGGCCCGGGCGCAACTGCGCAATTCCTACGCCATTGTCGAGGAGGAGATGCAGGACAAGACCTGGGCGGTGGGCGAAAGCTTCACCATGGCCGACTGCGCCGCCTCGCCGGCGCTGTTCTATGCCAACAAGGTCGAGCCGTTCGGCGACAAGTACCCGGCGGTGAAACGCTACCACGACCGGCTGCTCGCGCGCCCGTCCTTCGCCCGCGTCATCGAGGAAGCGGGACCCTACTTCAAGCTCTTCCCCTATAACAACGGCTAGAGCGCGATGCTGCACGATCCCGCCCAGCTCGATCTGATGTTCCAGGCACTCGCCGATCCGGCGCGGCGCCAGATGGTGGACCGTCTGTCGCGCGGGCCGGCATCGGTCAGCCAGCTGGCGGAACCGCTGGCGATGTCGCTTTCGGCCGTCGTCCAGCATCTCAACGTGCTCGAGGCAAGCGGCCTGGTCAGGACCGAAAAGCTTGGCCGGGTTCGAACCTGCCGGATCGAGCCACAGGCGCTCCGGGCCGCCGAGCGCTGGATCAACGAGCGGCGGCTCGCGTGGGAGCGCCGGCTCGACCGCCTCGGCGATTTCCTCGCCGAAACAAAAGATGAAAGCTGAAGGGTCCCGTCATGACCGAACGATCCGTCGTCCATTCCACCTTCGTCATCGAGCGCTTCTATCCGGCGGCGCCGGAGAAGGTTTATTTCGCGCTGAGCGACCCGGCGGCGAAGAAGCGCTGGTTCGTCGACCCCGACAACCCGATGCCCAGCCGGCATGAGATGGATTTCCGTGTCGGCGGCAAGGAGGTGAATGCCGGCTGTCCCAGCGACGGACAGATGCATTTCTACAACGCGGTCTATCAGGATATCGTGCCCAACCGGCGCATCGTCTACAGCTATGAGCTCCTGTTCGGCGAAATCCGGGTCTCGGTGTCGCTCGCGACGATCGAGCTTATCCCTGAAGGCAAGGGAACGCGGCTGATCCTGACGGAGCAGGGCGCCTTCTTCGACGGCATCGACACGTCGGCCACCCGCGAGCATGGTACCGGCGAACTGCTCGACGCGCTCGGGACAGCACTGGAACCGGCAAGTTGAGGCTCAAGAGCGTTTCACCGTTTCACGGAAACGGCGAACCGCTCTATCTCTCTGTTTTTATGCAATTCCAGACGGAAAACCGCTCACATTTTTCCTGGAATTGCTCAAGCCAAAGCGCATCGCTTTGGTTTTCCTTACGCGGCGCATATCGTTGTCTCGGACCACTGCAGTTTCGAGCGACGTGCTTTAACGGCCAAAGACTATTCCCCCGGCGCTGTTTCCCAGAACTGGTCGAGCCAGATGTTGAGCCTGAGGAATCCGGCGCTGCTGACAGTATAGACGCGCCGTGTGCCTTCGGCCTTGGCATTGACCAGGCCGGCGTCGAGCAGAACCTTCAGATGCTGGGAAACCGCCGGGCGTGAGACGGGCAACCCGGCCGCCAATTCGTTCACCGTCTTCGGGCCGCGCCGGAGTTCTTCCAAGAGATAGCGCCGATTGGGATCGGCTATCGCCACGAAGGCGTCAGAAAACATCATGCCTTTATTTGTGAGGCAAAGTCTTGCGAATCTCAACTATTGGTTTCAACCTTTCTGCGCGGATCGAGCCGGGTTGCCTCGGGGGTGACCGCGCGGTCCGCAGGTTGCGTCTTGAAGGCGTCGCGGTTTTCGATCGGCACCGGCGCGCGGGCGCGGATACGCAGCAGCGTATAGCCGGCAAGACTGAGATGCGCGAGCGCGGTCGCCAGGAAAAGCCCCTCCGGACGCACCGAGCCCATCAGCGCCGCGGCCAAAAGCGGGCCGATCATCGTGCCGAAGCCATAGAGCAGGAGCAGCCCGCCGGAGACCTTGACGAAGTCCTCGGCGCGGGCGTGGTCGTTGGCATGCGCGACGGCGATCGAATAGAGCGTATAAGCGAAGGCGCCATAGGCGGCGGTCATGACGATGACGAAGACGCCGGAACGCGGCGCGAACAGGAAGATCAGCATCGCGACCAGCGCCGCGCCGAAGGCAGCACCCGCCAGCACGAAGCGGCGGTCGGTCGTGTCCGACAGGCGCCCGGCCGGAAGCTGCATGGCGGCGCCGGCGATGACCACGAGGCTCATCATCAGCGCGATCTCGGCGGTGGAGATGCCGATGCGGGCGCCATAGACGGCGCCGAGCGTGCCCCAGGCGCCGTTGGCGATGCCGATCAAAAGGCAGGCCACCGCCGACACCGGCGAATTGGCGTAGAGGCCTTTGACGTCGAGCTTGACGTCCTGCAGGGGTTTTGGATGCGACTGCGTCGACACCGCCGTCGGAATGAGCGACAGGCAAAACAGGATGCCGGTGATCATGAACAGCGAAGCCGAGCGCACGTCGCCGCCGGCCACGATCATCTGGCCGCCCATGATCGAGGCATAGGTGACCATCATATAGAGACCGAAGACGGTGCCGCGGTTCTCGTTGGTGGCCTTTTCGTTCAGCCAGCTCTCGATCACCATGAAGGCGCCGGCCATGGTGAAGCCGGTGAAGGCGCGCAAGAGGATCCAGACATATTCGTCGATGATGAGGCCGGTGAGCAGCGCGATGATCGCGCCGGACGCGGCGAAGGTGCCGAAGGCCCTGACATGGCCGGCGCGGCGAACAAGCCGCGGCGCGAAGAAGCAGCCGGTAACGAAGCCGCCGGCCCAGGCCGTGCCCATCAGGCCGAGCGATGCGGTCGAAAAGCCTTCCACCTGACCGCGCAGCGGCAGCAGCAGCCCGTGCAGGCCGGATGCGGCAAGCAGGAACGCCGTGCCGCGAAGCAGCGAGAGGATCGGTCTGTAGGTTGCGAACATGGACTGATCCGGCTGGAATCTCGGGGCGCAGGTCTGTTTCAGCGTCTGGCAGTCGCAATCAGGCTTTTCCGGGGCGGACTGGCACGCCGGCGGAACTATCCTCTACGAAACAGCGCCTCGGCCGCGGATTTGGTTGCCCCCTTGGCGGCCCGTGCCTCTTCCAGCCGGGCAATCTCGTCACGCAGCATCGCAATGCGCTCGGACAATTCGTCGACGGAAAGCAGCGAGAGGTCCTGGCCGATCTCGTGCGGGCGCGGCTTCTTCCTGGGTTCGTCGTCGAAGATCGCCATCGTCGCTTCTCCCTTACTTGGCCATTTGCCTGATTTGGCAATCAGCATACATAGGGCAGGGGCGCCGATGCAAACCACTCAAGACGGGATTCGAGGAGACCGGACAGCCATGGCGAACAATCACAAGATTCCGGCGAAGATGACGGCCATTGCGATCTCGCAGCCCGGCGGGCCAAGGGTGCTCAAGCCGGAAACACGCGACGTGCCGGTGCCCGGCCCCGGCGAGGTGCTGATCCGGGTGCATGCGGCCGGCGTCAACCGGCCGGACGTCCAGCAGCGCAAGGGCGCCTATCCGCCGCCGCCCGGCGCCTCTGACCTGCCTGGATTGGAGGTGGCCGGCGAAATCGCGGCGCTCGGCGACGAGATATCGCGCTGGCGCATCGGCGACCGGGTCTGCGCGCTGACGCCGGGCGGCGGCTATGCCGAATATGTCAAGGTCCATGCCGGCAGCGTGCTGCCGATCCCGGCCGGCTTCACCTATTCGGAGGCCGCCGCCGTGCCGGAGAACTATTTCACCGTCTGGCACAATGTGTTCGAGCGCGGCGGGCTGAAGAAGGACGAGACGCTGCTCGTCCATGGCGGCTCGTCCGGCATCGGCACCACCGCCATCCAGTTGGCCTCGGCCTTCGGCGCCACTGTGATCACCACCGCCGGCAGCAAGGAGAAATGCGACGCCTGCCTGAGGCTCGGCGCCGGGCGGGCGATCAACTATCGCGAGGAGGACTTCGTCGCCGCGGTCAAGGATGCGACCGACGAGAAAGGCGTCGACGTCATCCTCGACATGGTCGGCGGCGACTATGTCGCGCGCAATTACGAAGCCGCGGCCGTCGAGGGGCGCATCGTCCAGATCGCGGTGCAGGCCGGCGCTGTCGCAAGCACCAATTTCGCGACGCTGATGGTGAAGCGCCTGACCCATACCGGCTCGACGCTCCGGCCGCGCACCGTCGAGTTCAAGGCTGCCATCGCGGCCGCGCTGGAGGCGCAGGTGTGGCCGCTGCTCGGCACACGCAAGGTGGCGCCCGTCATGGACATGATCTTTCCGCTGAGCGAGGCTTGGCGGGCGCATGAGCGGATGGAAGAGGGCGAGCATATAGGCAAGATCGTCCTCGACGTCGGGTAGGATCGGTCGCTATTCAGGTGAGGCCGGCCTGCAAATGCCGGGCTTCTGCGCTTCCGGTGCTCACGTAGTTTTTGGTTGCCGCATGTCCTTGTCGGAAAACCGGAAAACCACTTTTCCGGAACATGCGGATGTACGCTCCGCTACGGTTCTCGAAGTCCATCATTTTCGACGCGGCCTGACCTGAATCTCGACCATCCTGGCGTCGGCGCGTGTCCCAGTTCCAAGCTGAACGAATCCTTAATGGTGCAATGCACAAAATGCATTGCGGCCATGCAAAAGCGTCCGTTCATTTCTTGGGCAGGCATGCCTATTTACGCGCCATCAGACGATTTCATCAAATGACTGGAGAAACTGAAATGAACCCGATCCGTGCTTTCCGTAAGTGGCGCATGTACAACGAAACCGTGCGCGAGCTGAACAAGCTCAATGCCCGTCAGCTCAGCGACCTCGGCATCAACCGCGCCGACATCGAGCGCATCGCCCGCCAGGCTGTGTAACGGACGCCGCCCGACCGCAAGGCCGGGCCGCGTCTTGAAAGCCAGAGCCGTCGAGACGCTTGCTTCGTTTCCGGTTCCGAGCCCGCTGGACCCCGTCCAGCGGGTTTTGTCTTTTCAGGGCCGTGAATCGAGTCTTTCCCAAAAACATTGCGAAAATCGGAGGGAGCGTTTATACAGGCCGCGAATTTCCCATTTTGGTGGCTCTAAAACCACCGCCCGCGCGGGAACGCGGGCGAACGAGAAGGATTTTTGATATGGCCAATACGCTGCTGATGCCCAAGGCGACCGCCGTCTGGCTGGTCGACAACACCGCGCTTTCCTTCGAACAGATCGCGCAGTTCTGCGGGCTGCATCCGCTCGAGGTCAAGGCGATCGCGGACGGCGAGTCGGCGCAGGGCATCAAGGGCATGGACCCGATCATCACCGGGCAGCTGACGCGAGACGAGATCGCGCGCGGCGAGAAGGACGTCAATTACCGGCTGAAGCTGTCGGAGCCGAAGGTGCGGGTGCCGGAATCGAAGCGCAAGGGTCCGCGCTACACGCCGCTGTCGAAGCGCCAGGACCGGCCGAACGCCATCCTGTGGCTGGTGCGCAACCATCCCGAGCTCAAGGATGCGCAGATCGCCCGTCTCGTGGGCACCACCAAGTCGACGATCGAGCAGATTAGGGAACGCAAGCACTGGAACTCGGCCAACCTGCAGCCGATGGATCCGGTGACGCTCGGCCTCACCTCGCAGATCGACCTCGACCTCGAGGTCAACCGTGCCTCACGCGGCCGCGAGCAGCCGCAGCCCGTCGGCGACACGTTACTGCCCGCCGCACTCACCGAACGGCTGGTGCCGACGCCGGAGAAGCTGAAGGACGAAGATCAGGAGCTCGACGCCAACGCCGTCTTCGCCAAGCTTTCGGCGCTCAAGTCGAAGGACAAGGACGAAGACGACGATCAGGAGTAAGCCTCTCGGCGTCCAACAAAAAAGCCCGCTTTCGAGCGGGCTTTTTTGTTGGACAATGGCTTGGGAGGAAGTCACGTCCGCGCGGCGCGGTCGGGCGCCATGCCGTAATCCTCCGAGCGCTCGACGGCGCGGTAGAAATCGGCAAGCTGCTTGCCGCGCTCCGGCTTGAAGATGCGGCCGGCGATAACGACCGAGGCGATGCGGTCGATGCGGAAGGCGCGGAAATCGTCGCGCATCTCGCACCAGGCGACCAGGGTCCAGACTTTGCCCCAGAACCACAGGCCGAGCGGCCTGATGTCGCGCGCGGTGCTGCGGCCGGCCTCATCGGAATAGTCGATCGTCAGCACCTGGCGTTTCTCGACGGCGCGCTCGATCAGGTCGATCGCCTCGCGCGCGGCGTCGCTCACCACCCACATCGGCGTGTGGATCTCGGTGCGGGCGATGCGGTCCTTCTCGGTGTCGGGCAGCACCGCGCCGATCTTGACCAGCGCCTCGTCGGCGGCCCTTGCCATCGCCGCGCCCCCAAACGCGCGCACCATGCGCGCGCCGGCCACCAGCGCCACGATCTCGTCACGCGTGAACATCAGCGGCGGAAGGTCGAAACCCTCCCTCATCATGTAGCCAACGCCCGCTTCGCCGTCGATCGGCACGCCGGTCGACTGCAGGTCGGCTATGTCGCGGTAAATGGTGCGCTCGGAAACCTCGAGCCACGTGCCGAGCTTCTGCGCGGTGACCAGGCGGCCGCCCCGCAAATGCTGCACGATCTGGAAAAGCCTGTCGGCGCGGCGCATCGATCTCTCCCCCGGGGTTTATGGCTTCAGCCCTTCGCGCTTGCGCGCGGTCGGTACCAGCATCGACTGGCCTTCAACGACATCGCCGACCGTGTGCGGCCACGGCTTGATGCCTGGCGTGTTCAATCTGTCGCTCCAGCTTTTCACCATACGCGGATTACTCCTGATCGTCGGTTCATGTTCGCCACTGTCAGGATCGAAGCCGTCCCAATTACCGCAGACCTCCTGACAACATACTGTCAGGAGGTTACGGCGGAACCATCGCCGAACAGCCTTCTTTCCATGAACTCGACATCACTGGCCGCATTACATCTGGGCGCGGCGGCGCCCCACTCCAAGTCGCGACGGCAAAATTTCAGTTTTCACGCACCCGGCCCTGATAAAGGTCCGGCCAGCCGATGTCCTTGCGGATGTCAGCCGGCAAGGTGTTCAGGAAACGCTGGGTGCGGATCTCGTTGCGCACAGTACGAATCCTGCCGACATAGTGCTGCACACTGCGCAGAATGGTAAAACCGTTCATGACCTCACTCCTCTCTTTTCGATGAGAAGAGTATCGCACACCCCTCCTGACAGCAGTCTGTCAGGAGGTCGGCAGGGTGCCGAAGAAGGCGGCGCGGCGCCTCTGGCAGGGTTCGGATGAGCCCAGTTTCCGTCAGGAATACTCCGTCCGGAGGGCGCCTCAAGAACAGCTTTGACAGCCGTCATCGATGCTGGTCAAAGGCGGCATGACGAAACTGCTCGCCCTTGTCATCTGCGGCATCATGCTGATCCAGGTCATCAAGCCGCTGGGATGGCCGGGGCTGAAGCGGCGCGGCGATTTCTGGAAGCTGGCGCTGCTGGCGATGGCGGCAATCTCATTGGCCGCCGTGCTTGGACACTGGGCTTAAGCTTGGCCGATCCGGTCACGATGCTTCGCCGCCCAGCACAAAATCCAGCAGATGCTCGGCCCAGGCGCGGTAGCCCGCTTCGGAAGCGTGGAAGCCGTCGGACGCGAAGCCGGCTTCGGGATTGGTGATCGGCAGGCGCGTGGCTGCGATCGCGCCGCGCTCGTTGCAGAGCCGCACGCCCATGCGGTTCATCTCCATGGCACGGGTTTCGAGAATCTGGCCCAGCAATGGCGGCATTGCAGGCGCGCGGGTGAATTCCAGCACCGGCGACCACACCACGCGCGCTTCCGGCCATTTGGCCCGCAACCCGTAGAGCAGGCCACCGAACTCCTTCTTGAAGCGCGGCACGGAGCGAAAATTCTTGGTGTCGTTGGTGCCGATGGCCAGCACGATATGCGTCCAGGGATCGGCCGACAAATTGGGCAGGACATGGTCGCGAATCTGGCCGGAGGTCGCAGAATTGAAGCCGGCGGCGCGCCAGTGCACGGCCCGGCCGGTTCGCTCCGCGATCAGGCCGGCAAGCTGCGCGGCAAGGCCGTATTCGGATTGTTCGATCCCGACCGATGCTGCCGAGGAATCGCCCAGCACCAGCAGCGCGATCGCCGGCGGCTGCCCCGGTATTTCGTGCAGGACCGGCCCACGCGCCGGCAGCATGCGCGTGGTGCGCCGGCGCACGCCGAGCCCCTGCCAGACATAGACGGGGAAAGCGAGCCAGGTGAGAAGGGCAAGCAGGCGCTGCATGGCACATCCGTTGAAAACAGCGGGAAGCCTTAGCGCATGTTCAGGTCGAGGTGAACGAGGCCACTCATGCGCAGCAGTCGGGCCGGTCCTCGCCCTTGTCCTGGTATTCGTCGTGGAGGCGCACCCAGTCCATCAGGTTGTGATACGGGCCGGTCTCGTCGCGACCCTTCGGCGTCATGTCGAGATAATGATAGGCGCCGATCAGCGCGTCGCCGCCGCGGGCGCGCGATATGAAGGTGAGGAAGATGTCGCCGCATTCGTTGCGATAGAAGATGCTGGTGCCGGGCAGGTCTTTCGACCGCAAGGGCCGCTTCTCGAAATTGTAGGTGGTCTCGCCCGCCGCGATCTGCTTGTCGGTGAAGGAGACCTGCAGGTCGAAATTGAAGTCGGAGGCGTAGGACGACATCCAGTCGAACTTCCATCCCATGCGCTGCTTGTAAGGCAAGATCTCGGCCAGCGGCGCGCGCGAGACGACCACCAGCGAGGCGTCATGGTGCTTCAGATGCTGGTTGGCGCCGTCGATATGGTCGGCGAGGAACGAGCAGCCCGCGCAGCGATGGTCGCAGCCTGGCGTCATCATGAAATGATAGACGATGAGCTGGCTCTTGCCTGCGAACAGCTCGGCCAGGCGCTTCGGCCCGGCTTCGCTCTCGAAGACATAATCCTTGCGCAGCTTGAACCAGGGCAACTGCCGCCGCTCGGCGGCGACGAGGTCGCGGAAGCGTGTCAGCTCCTTCTCGCGCTCGAGGTGCCTTCGGTGCGCCTCGAACCAGTCCTCGCGCGAAACCACGGCATTGCGTTGCATGACCATCTCCTGTCCTCTCCTGCCAAGGACGTTCGACATCGGCGCGATCCGACATCGCTGCCGCCGTTTCATCGAATGAGGTAGGAACACTGCCGGCAAAAAACAAAACCCGGGCCGTTGGCCCGGGTTCTTGGTGGCTGTTGGAAGAGATTCCTCAGGCGGCCTTTTCCAGCGCCGGCTGCCATTTCCCAAGCGCGGCAAGATGGTTCATATGGGCGCGGTGGGTGAAGGCGGCCTGGCCGGCGGCGACGTTCGAGGCCTTGCCGCTCCATGCCTTCTGCGGCGCGGCCTGCAGCGCGCGGCCATAGGAGAAGGTCAGCTTCCACGGATGCGGGCCGATGGCGTTGATGGCGTTGAGGTTGGCGGTCGCCTCCTCGTCCTCCTGGCCGCCGGACAGGAAGGCGATGCCCGGCACTGCCGCCGGCACCACTTCGCGGAACAGCTTTATCGTCTTCTCGGCGATTTCCTCGGGCGCGACGGTCTTGCCCGACTTCTTGCCCGAGATGACCATGTTGGGCTTCAGAATCGAGCCTTCCAGCACGACGTGCGCCGCGTAGAGCTCGTCATAGAGCTTGACCAGCGTCGCCTTGGTGACGTCGTAGCAGGTATCGATCGAATGCGCGCCGTCCATCAGCACTTCCGGCTCGACGATCGGCACGATGCCGGCCTCCTGACAGAGCGCGGCGTAGCGGGCCAGCGCGTGGGTATTCGAGGCGATCGAATTGGCCGAGGGCACGCCCTTGCCGGTGTCGATATCGATCACCGCGCGCCATTTGGCGAAGCGGGCACCGAGCTTGTAATAGTCGGCAAGCCGCTCGCGCAGTCCGTCCAGGCCCTCGGTGATGGTGTCGCCGGGAAAGCCGGCAAGAGGTTTGGCGCCGAGGTCGACCTTGATGCCGGGAATGGCGCCGGAGGCCTTGATGATGTCGACCAGCGGGGTGCCGTCGGCGGCCTTCTGGCGGATGGTCTCGTCATAGAGGATGACGCCGGAGATGTATTTGGACATCGCGTCGGAGGCGCGGAACATCATCTCGCGATAGTCGCGCCTGTTGTCGGCGGTCGACTCGACGCCGATGACGTCAAAACGCTTCTTGATCGTGCCGGAGCTCTCATCGGCGGCCAAAAGGCCCTTGCCACCGCTCACCATCGCGGCGGCGATATCTTCGAGACGTTCACTCATGGGTGCTCTCCTAGGCTGCGTTTGTTCCGCGCTAGCAGAAGACTACCGCCAAAGGAATGACGCCGGAAAGTTAGAATCGATTGAAAGCCGCGCGGGCTTTGCCGGTCTCGGATTGTTTACCGCTTCAGCACCTCGACGCCCGGCAGCGGCTTGCCTTCCATCCATTCGAGGAAGGCGCCGCCGGCGGTCGAGACATAGGTGAAGTCGTCGGCGACGCCGGCGTGGTTGAGCGCGGCCACCGTGTCGCCGCCGCCGGCGACCGAGACCAGCTTGCCTGCCTTGGTGCGGCCCGCGGCGTGCTTTGCCGCCGCCACCGTGGCGCGGTCGAAGGGCTCGATCTCGAAGGCGCCGAGCGGACCGTTCCAGACCAGCGTCGCGGCGCGGTCGATCCAGTCGTTGACGGTCTGCACGGTCTTTGCGCCGACATCGAGGATCATGCCGTCGGCCGGCACGTCCGAGATGGCGACGGTCTCGCTCGCCGCACCAGCCTTGAATTCCTTGGCCACCACGCCGTCGGCGGGCAGGACGATGGCGCAGCCGGCTTCCGCCGCCTCGATCATGATCTGCTTGGCTGTGCCGGCAAGATCGTGCTCGCAGAGCGACTTGCCGACATCGGTGCCGCGCGCGGCCAGGAAGGTGTTGGCCATGCCGCCGCCGATCACCAGCGCGTCGACCTTCTTCACCAGGTTCATCAGGAGGTCGATCTTGGTCGAGACCTTGGCGCCGCCGACGATGGCAACGACCGGCCGAACCGGATTGCCGAGGCCCTTTTCCAACGCGTCGAGTTCGGCCTGCATGGTGCGGCCGGCATAGGCCGGCAAATGACGCGCC
Organism: Mesorhizobium sp. J8; assembly: GCF_016591715.1. Lineage (NCBI taxonomy): Bacteria > Pseudomonadati > Pseudomonadota > Alphaproteobacteria > Hyphomicrobiales > Phyllobacteriaceae > Mesorhizobium > Mesorhizobium sp. J8. Next base: position 6,196,758 of record NZ_AP024109.1, on the reverse strand, counting down.
AGGCCTTCGGTGGAGGCATGTGCCCGGTGCGCGGCGGAAAAGGCGTCATTGACATAGATGTCGCCATTGGCGGCGAGCTTCTCGGTGAAGGCCGGCTCGTTCTTTTCCTCGGCCTTGTGGAAGCGGGTGTTTTCGAGCAGCAGGACGTCGCCGTCCTTCATCGCCGCGACCGCTTCGGCAGCCTTGTCGCCGACGCAGTCGGCGGCGAAGCCGACAGGGCGGCCGAGCACTTCCGCTGTCGCGCGGGCGATCGGCTCCAGCGAGAACTCGGCCGAAGGACCGTCCTTCGGGCGGCCGAAATGCGCCAGCAGGATCACCTTTGCCCCCTTTTTCGAGAGCTCGGCGATGGTCGGCGCGATGCGCTCGATGCGGGTGGCGTCGGTCACCTTGCCGTCGGCGACGGGAACGTTGAGGTCGACGCGCACCAGCACCCGCTTGCCGCTGACGGCGCCGATATCATCGAGTGTCTTGAAGCCGGCCATGGTCGTTCCTTTCCGCGAAAAAGCGCGGCGACCTTACCCGGCGCCGGGGACGATGCAAGCGCTGCGTGGAGGGCGGGCGCGCAAAAATGATGTCGGCGTGAGACATCAGCCCTCCCCGGTTGCCTTCTGCCCGTCCGGTGCCGGCCCCTGAGTGTCGATCGGCACGCCCTCGGCCGCCTGTTGTTGCGCCGGCTTGCGCCAGTTGCGGATCATGGCGGCTATGCGGTCGGCGATCTCGCCGGCGCTCAGGAAGACCGGCACGCGCGCGACCGGCGCGGTCGGCTCGAAGGACAGGCCGAGCCCGGTGATCCTGCCTTTCTCGTCGACATCGCGCACGATCAGCTCGATCGGGCCGATCACCACGCGGTCGGCATATTCGGGGCGGCCGCCGAGCCGCTCGGTAACGAGCGCCGCGACCGTGAGCTTCTGTTCGGCCTCCGTCAGGCCCGGCGCATAAGCGGCTTCCAGCTCCGCGGCCGAGCGGGCAGGATCGACGGCGAAGGCGCCGAAGAAGTCGGCGTCCTCCGGATCGACCACGGCGCGGCTGGCGAAAAGCTTGTCGAGAAGGCGCGGGTAGCGGTCCGGCACGAAGATGTAGACCTGATCGCCGGCTGCCAGCCGGCCCATGTCCTGGAAGCGCATGGAGCGGCCGTCGCGCAGCACCAGCGAGGGCCTTGCCCAGCGTGGGATGCGCTCGCCACGCGCCACCGGGCTGCCGGGCGCGACGCGATAGGCAAGCAGCTCGTGATGGGCCGAGCCCGGCAGTTCGAGCTCGACCTTGTCCAGCGGCCCGAGACGGGCCGGCACGATCAGACCAAGACGCCGTGCCAGCGGACCGACGGTCCAGCCCTGCACCACCAGCGACACGAGTACGATGATGAAGGCGGCGTTGAAGATCAGCCGGCCGTGCTCGATCCCACCGAGCAGCGGCGTGATGGCAAGCAGGATCGAGACCGCGCCGCGCAGGCCGACCCAGGAGACGAAGGCGACCTCCGGGCGCGGCAGGCGGAACGGGATCAGGCAGAGCCAGACGGCCAAGGGCCGCGCCACGAAGATCAGGAACAGACCGAGCAGGACCGCCGGGACCAGGATCGCCGGGAACTGCGAGGGCGTGGCGAACAGGCCGAGGATCAGGAACATGATGATCTGCGCCAGCCACGACATGCCGTCCTGGAAGCGCTTCAGGATGGTGACGGCGCGGATGTCGGAATTGCCGGCGATCAGCCCGGCAAGGTAGACGGCGAGGAAGCCCGAGCCGCCGATGGCGCCGGCTGCCGCGAACACCATCAGCGAGAGCGTCAGCACGAAGATCGGCAGCAGTCCATGGTCGAGGTTCAGCCGCTCGACGAGGCGGACGATGCCGAAACCGCCGAGCACGCCGACGATGGCGCCGACCCCCATATTGGCGAGGAAGCCGAGCAGAAGGTTGGTGGCCAGCACGTTGGCTTCGGGGTTGGCGTGCGCGGCGATGATCTCGACCAAAGTGATGGTGAGGAAGATGGCGATCGGGTCGTTGGTGCCGGATTCCACTTCGAGCGTCGAACGCACACGCTCGCGCAGATGGATTTCGCCGGCGCGCAGCAGGAAGAACACGGCCGCCGCATCGGTCGAGGCGACGGCCGCGCCGAGCAGCGAGGATTCCAGCCAGTTGAGACCGAGCAGATAATAGGCGGCCACGCCAAAAATGCCGGTGGTGAGGATGACGCCGATCGTGGCCAGCGACAGCGCCGGTCCGGCCGCCTGACGCAGCGCGTTGAGCGGCGTGCCGAAACCGGAATCGAACAGGATGATGGCCAGGGCCAGTGAGCCGGCAAAATAAGCCAAGCGGGCGTTGTCGAATTCGATGCCGAGGCCGTCGACGCCGGTGGCAAGGCCGATGCAGAGGAAGAGGAGCAGCAAGGGAGCGCCGAAGCGGAAGGCGATCAGGCTCGAAAACGCGGCGGCGACGATGAGCGCCGTGCCGACCAGCGTCACGAGATATATCGCATGCTCCATCCGCCAGCGCCCCTCAAGTCCCTCTCATTGGTCGATTTACGGGAGAGTGGGGCGAAGACATGACCAGTGCAAGGCGACAGCGTGGTTTTTGGCTCGGCGGCCAATAAAAAACGCCCGGTCAAGCCGGGCGTTTCAAACCGCTTAGCGGGCGTTCGATCAGGCGATGGTCTTGCCGAAGGCGACGGCGGTGTCGCCCATGCGGTTCGAGAAGCCCCATTCGTTGTCGTACCACGACAGGACCGAAACGAAGTTGCCGTCCATGACCTTGGTCTGGTCGAGCGCCGCGATCGAGGAATGCGGATCGTGGTTGAAGTCGATCGACACGTTCGGGTGGTGGGTGACCGAAAGGATGCCCTTCAGCTTGCCCTTGGAGGCGGCGATCAAAGCTTCGTTGATCTCCTGCGCGGTGGTCGAGCGCTTGGCGATGAACTTGAAGTCGACGACCGACACGTTCGGGGTCGGCACGCGGATCGAGATGCCGTCGAGCTTGCCCTTGAGGTCGGGCAGCACCAGGCCGATCGCCTTGGCGGCACCCGTCGAGGTCGGAATCTGCGACAGCGCGGCGGCGCGGGCGCGATAGAGATCCTTGTGCATGGTGTCGAGCGTCGGCTGGTCGCCAGTGTAGGAGTGGATCGTCGTCATCATGCCCTTCTCGATGCCGACGGTTTCGTGCAGCACGGCCGCCAGCGGCGCCAGGCAGTTGGTGGTGCAGGACGCGTTCGAGATGACGATGTGGTCCTTGGTCAGCTTATCGTGGTTGATGCCGTAGACGACGGTGAGGTCGGCGCCTTCGGCCGGGGCCGAGACGATGACACGCTTGGCGCCGGCGGTGAGATGCGCGGCGGCCTTGTCGCGGGCGGTGAAGATGCCCGTGCATTCGAGCGCGATGTCAATGCCGAGTTCCTTCCACGGCAACTGGGTCGGATCCTTGATCGCGGTGACCTTGAACTTCTCCTTGCCGACCGAGATCTGGTCGCCATCGACGGTCACCTCATGCGGGAAGCGGCCATGCACGCTGTCGTAGCGCAGGAGATGCGCATTGGTCTCGACCGGGCCGAGGTCGTTGACGGCGACCACCTCGATGTCCTTGCGGCCGGATTCATGGATGGCGCGCAGGATGTTGCGGCCGATGCGGCCAAATCCATTGATGGCAACTCTGACGGTCATTGTTCTCTCCCTTGGGGGCTGGAAAGCGGGTGGTCCACAGCTTCATAGCGGCGGAAGGCGCAAGAATCCAGCCGCAGAACGTCGCATTTAAATCGATTAGGTTGGTCCAGCCCGGCAGAGCCGCCAATCGGGGCACTGCCGGGCCCGGGCCAGTCCTATTTGCCGTGCAGGCGGGCTTCGACCGCCTTGGCCGCGGCCTCGGCAGTGATGCCGAAATGCGGATAGAGCTGCTCGATCGAGCCGGAGGCGCCAAAACCGTGCATGCCGACAAAAATACCGTCGGTACCGATCAGGTGATCCCAGCCCTGGCGGATGCCGGCCTCGATCGCGACCTTCACCTTGGCGTTGCCGATGGTCTTGGCGCGATAGTCTTCGCTCTGCTGGTCGAACAGCTCGAAGCAGGGCACCGATACGACGCGGGTCGGATGGCCGTGCTTTTCCAGGAGGTCGCGCGCGCCGAGCGCGATCTCGACCTCGGAGCCGGTGGCGAAGATCGTCACCACGGCCTCGCCGTTTGCCGCGGCAAGCTCGTAGGCGCCCTGGCTGGAGAGATTCTTCGCCGAATGTTCGGTGCGAACGGTCGGCAGGTTCTGGCGGGTCAGCGCCAGGGTCGAGGGCGTCTTTTCCGATTCCAGCGCGATCTGCCAGCACTCCGCGGTCTCGACCGCGTCGGCCGGACGGAAGACATTGTGGTTCGGGATGGCGCGCAGCGCTGCCAGATGCTCGACCGGCTGGTGGGTCGGGCCGTCCTCGCCGAGGCCGATCGAGTCATGCGTCATGACGAAGATCGAACGGATGCCCATCAGCGAGGCCAGGCGCATCGAGGGGCGGGCATAGTCGGAGAAGCACAGGAAAGTGCCGCCATAGGCGATCAGGCCGCCATGCAGCGTGAGACCGTTGATCGCCGCCGCCATGCCATGCTCGCGGATGCCGTAATGGACATAGCGCTGGCCGTAATCGTCGGGCGTGATGTTCTTGGTCTGGCTGGTCTTGGTGTTGTTGGAGCCCGTCAAGTCGGCCGAGCCGCCGATGGTTTCCGGCACGGCGCCGTTGATGACTTCCAGGGCCATTTCGGAGGATTTGCGGGTCGCGACCTTCGGCTTGTCGGCCGACAGCTTCTTCTTGTAGTCGGCAATGACAGCGTCGAAGTTGGAGGGCAGCTTGCCGGCGATGCGGCGTTCGAACTCGGCCTTTAGCTTCGGCTCGGCCTTGGCAAGCCGGCCTTCCCAATCGGCGCGCGCCTTGGCGCCGTTCTTGCCCACGGCGCGCCAGGCGTCGAGGATGTCGGCGGGGATCTCGAAGGCCGGCGAGTCCCAGTTGAAGAACTTGCGAGCGCCGGCGATTTCCTCGGCGCCCAGCGGCGAGCCATGCGCCTTGTTGGTGCCGGCCTTGGTCGGGGCGCCGAAGCCGATGGTGGTCTTGCAGGCGATCATCGTCGGCTTGTCGGAATGGCGCGCCGCCTCGATGGCGTAGGCGATCGCTTCCGGATCGGTGCCGTCGATGTGGCTGGCGTTCCAACCGCTAGCCTGGAAGCGGGCAACCTGATCGGTGTTGTCGGCCAGCGAGACCGGGCCGTCGATCGAGATGTTGTTGTTGTCCCAGAAGACGATCAGCTTGTTTAGCTTCAGATGCCCGGCCAGCGCGATGGCTTCCTGGGAGACGCCTTCCATCAGGCAGCCGTCGCCGGCCAGCACATAGGTGTAATGGTTGACGAGGTCATTGCCGAAGGCGGCGTTCATGATGCGCTCGCCGAGCGCGAAGCCGACCGAATTGGCAAGGCCCTGGCCGAGCGGACCGGTGGTGGTCTCGATGCCCGCGGCATGGCCGTATTCGGGATGGCCCGCAGTCTTGGAGCCGAGCTGGCGGAAATTCTTGATCTGGTCGATCGTCATGTCCTCATAGCCGGTGAGGTAGAGGAGCGAATAGAGCAGCATCGAGCCGTGGCCGGCCGAGAGGATGAAGCGGTCGCGGTCGGCCCAGTGCGGCGCTTTGGCGTCGAATTTCAGGAAACGGCTGAACAGAACCGTGGCGATGTCGGCGCAGCCCATCGGCAGGCCGGGGTGGCCGGAATTCGCCTTCTCGACGGCGTCCATGGAAAGGAAACGGATCGCGTTGGCCATCCGATCATGTTGTTCACGCGAGGTCATGCTTCCTCCGGAAGTGGGTTGGAGCCTGGGAGAACCCTTGGAAAGGATGCCGCGACACATAGCAGGCACGGCCTTTTAGTCAACAAATCGGGACGGATTTTGCCGGGCTTGTGATGGCATCGAGCGCCTTACATTAGCGATAGCGGGGGACAGTCGCGAGAGCTTTGTTGACGCGCCCTTCACCCGGTGCCTAATCTTTCCGAGGTAACGCGTTCTGAATGCGCGCGATTCGGTGATGGGCAGGGCATAGGACGAAGGCCATGACCGGGGAAACGACCCTTAAGGAAGTCATCGCCAGGCTGGGCAAGGCCATGGAAGGGCTGGAAAACGCCGTGGCGGCGAAGCTCGAGCACGAGCGCGATTATTCGGAAGCCGAGGCCGAGGTGCAGCGCATGAACGCCGACCGTTCACGCCTGGCGCAGGAGCTCGACAATTCCGAGGCGCGCGCCGAGCGCCTGGAAGATGCCAACAAGGAAGTGTCGCGGCGGCTGGTGACCGCCATGGAAACCATCCGCGCGGTTCTGGACAGGTAAGGCAATGGCACAGGTCACGGTTTCCATCGACGGCAAGCAATACCGGATGGCCTGCGACGAGGGCCAGGAAGAGCATCTGATCGACCTTGCAGAGCGCTTCGACCGCTATGTCTCGCATCTGAAGGATTCCTTCGGCGAGATCGGCGACCAGCGGCTCACCGTCATGGCCGGCATCATGGTGATGGACGAGCTCTCAGAGCTCACCAAGCGCGTCAAGGGCATGGAGAGCGAGGTGCTGACCTTGCGCAAGACGCGCGACGAGGCGCTGACCAAGGCCGACAAGAGCGACAGCGTGCTCACGACCGCGCTCGCGGCGCTTGCGCAGCGCATGGAAGATCTCACCGCGACGCTGGCGATAAAGAAGGCTTAAGCCGCGCCATCCGGCCCCAACTCTCGTCGCGGAAATTCCGCCTGCCTTTTCCAGGAAAAGACGAAATTTTTCCGCTCTCCCGATCACGCTTGCAGCCACAAGCCTTTTGAACCGGACCGTGCGGCAGTATACAAGACTGACCCACGCCGATGGGTTGGCCCATGCCGGCGGTATGTCACAAGGGTAGGGAGCACGTCATGAGTCTTCGTATCAACGATGTCGCGCCGGATTTCACGGCCGAGACCACGCAGGGCACCATCAAGTTCCACGACTGGATCGGCGACGGCTGGGCGGTGCTGTTCAGCCATCCGAAGAACTTCACGCCGGTCTGCACCACCGAGCTCGGCACCATGGCAGGGCTGGAAGGCGAGTTCAAAAAGCGCAACGTCAAGATCATCGGCATCTCGGTCGATCCGGTGTCGAGCCACGACAAGTGGCAGGCGGACATCAAGACCGCGACCGGCCATACGGTGAACTATCCGCTGATCGGCGACAAGGATCTCAAGGTCGCCAAGCTCTACGAGATGCTGCCTGCGGGCGCCGGCGAGAGCTCGGAGGGCCGCACGCCGGCCGACAACGCCACCGTGCGTTCGGTCTATGTCATCGGCCCAGACAAGAAGATCAAGCTGGTCCTGACCTATCCGATGACCACGGGCCGCAACTTCGACGAGATCCTGCGCGTCATCGATTCCATCCAGCTGACCGCAAAACACCAAGTGGCGACGCCGGCGAACTGGAAGCAGGGCGACGACGTGATCATCACCGCCGCTGTCTCGAACGAGGACGCGATCAAGCGCTTCGGAGCGTATGAGACGGTGCTGCCTTATCTCAGGAAGACCAAGCAGCCCTCGGCATGATTTTTCCTTCTCCCCGTTCACGGGGAGAAGGTGCCCCGAAGGGCGGATGAGGGGCGGCGCGGCGGTTCGACGCGATAGCGCCGCAAGCCTCATCGGATGGTTCTGAGAGAAAACCTCGCAGCGTCGGCGCTGCCCCTCATTGTCCTGCCGGACATTTCTCCCCGTATAGTGACGGGGAGAAAGGAGCGCGCCACCACTTTCGCCAACAAAAAAGGCGGCGCCGAAGCGCCGCCTCTTTCTTTTCGATATCGGCGTGATCAAGCCGCCGGCTGCGCTTCGATGGTGCGCAGCGCCTGGGTCTGGCGCTTGGCGGCGGCCTTGACCGCGTCCTGTACCTTCTCGAAGGCGCGCACCTCGATCTGGCGCACGCGCTCGCGGCTGATGTCGAACTCGGCCGAGAGTTCCTCCAGCGTCAGCGGCTCTTCGGCGAGGCGACGCGCCTCGAAGATGCGCCGCTCGCGGTCGTTGAGGACCGACAGGGCGCCCGACAGCATGGCGCGCCGGTTTTCCAGCTCGTCCTGTTCGATCAGCATCTCTTCCTGGCTTTCGTGGTCGTCGACCAGCCAGTCCTGCCATTCGCCGGACTCGCCTTCGCTCGCCCGGATCGGGGCGTTGAGCGAAGCGTCGCCCGACAGGCGGCGGTTCATCGACACCACTTCGGCCTCGGAAACGTTGAGGCGGGTGGCGATCTCGGCGATCTGGTCGGGCTTCAAGTCGCCTTCGTCGAGCGCCTGGATCTTGCCCTTCACCTTGCGGAGGTTGAAGAACAGACGCTTCTGGTTGGCGGTGGTGCCCATCTTGACCAGGCTCCACGAGCGCAGGATGTATTCCTGGATCGAGGCCTTGATCCACCACATGGCATAGGTGGCGAGCCGGAAACCACGCTCCGGTTCGAATTTCTTCACGGCCTGCATGAGGCCGACATTGCCTTCCGAGATCACCTCGCCGATCGGCAGGCCGTAGCCGCGATAGCCCATGGCGATCTTGGCGACGAGCCGCAAATGGCTGGTGACGAGCTTGTGGGCAGCCGAAGTGTCCTGATGCTCGGCGTAGCGTTTCGCGAGCATGTACTCTTCCTGCGGCTGAAGCATCGGAAAGCGGCGGATTTCTTCCAGGTAACGGGCGAGACCGCCTTCACCGGAAACGATACTGGGTAATGATTGGGCCATGATAGCGCCCCTCTCTCTTTGGAGTGGATGCCCCCGAAACGTGGCGGGCACTCGTCACGGATGCCAAAGGCTCATCCGCGACAACCTGTGTATATAGGAACAAAACCAGAAAAGACAGGCATTTGTTCAACGCTAAACAGTCTGTCACGCTGAAGTGAACAACGCCAGTCAGGTTTTTTGATGGCTGGTTTGCAGCTTGTTGGTGGCGGGTGGAATCAGAGTCTCCTGAAGTCGCCGACGAGTTCCTCCATGTCTCCAGGCATCGGCGCTTCGAACCTCATCGTTAGATGGGTGGTCGGGTGCCGGAATTCAAGGAGCCAGGCGTGCAGTGCCTGTCGGGGAAAGGCTTTGACCTTGGTTTTCAGGGGTTCGGGCAGCCGGTTGGCCTTGGTGCGGAAGGCCTGGCCGTAGTCCGGGTCGCCGACAACCGGATGGCCGATATGGGCCATGTGGACGCGGATCTGATGGGTGCGGCCGGTTTCGAGCCGGCATTCGACCAGGCTTGCGGTGGCAAAGGCCCGCTGCTCCTCGCCGAAGCGCTCGACGACCGAGAAATGGGTGACGGCATGGCGGGCGTCGTCGCGGCTTTCCGGCACCACCGCGCGGCGCACGCGGTCGGCGGCGCGGCCCAAGGCGGCGTCGATCGTGCCGGTCGGCCGCTGCGGAATGCCCCAAACCAGCGCCAGATAGGCGCGCTCGAGATCGCCGGCGCGGCCATGGTCGGCAAAAGCCTCCGACAGGGCCTTGTGGGCGCGGTCGGTCTTGGCCACGACCATGACGCCGCTGGTTTCCTTGTCCAGCCGATGGACGATGCCCGGCCGTTTGACGCCGCCGATACCGGAGATGCTGTCGCCGCAATGGTGGATCAGCGCGTTGACCAGCGTGCCGGTCCAGTTGCCGGCGCCAGGATGGACGACCAGCCCCGCCGGCTTGTTGATGACGATCAGCTCGTCATCCTCGTAGAGGATGTCGAGGGGGATGTCCTCACCCTGCGGCGCGGCCGGCTCGGGCGCGGGCACCAGGATTTCGATCCGATCGCCGGCCGTCAGCTTGCGCTTGGCTTCCAGCACCGCCTTGCCGGCGATGGAGACCGCGCCCTGTTTGATCAGCGCCTGCACGCGGCTGCGCGACAGCTCCGGCCCGAGCCGGGCGGCGAGCCACTGGTCGAGGCGCTGGCCGGCGGCGTCCGCACCGGCTCCAAGCACGACGGCTTCGCCGGAATCCTCGTCCGCCGATTCGTCCTCTATCAATATCGGGGCCTCTTCGTTATGAGCGCTCATCGAAACCCGTTGCGGATTGTTTAGCCATGGCCCGGCCGATCGCCGAAGAAGATGAGGAAAAGCCGCTCGACCCAGCGGCCGAGAACGTGCGCCGCAAGCTCGTCCGCTTCATGATCGTCAATCTCGGCCTTCTGTTCCTCGCCCTTATGGTGGTGATCGGGGCGCTTGTCTACAAAGCCCGCAACGCGCCGGTGGCTGGACCGGCGCCCGCCGGCGATATCCCGGCTCCGGCCGGCGCGCCGCCGTCGGGCGACATCGTGCTTCCCGTCGGTGCCAAGGTGATCAGCCAGTCGCTCTCCGGCAACCGCCTGTCTATCGACGCCGAGCTTGCCGACGGCAGCCGGTCGATCTTTGTCTACGACATCGCCGAGCGCCGCATCATCGGCCAGTTCGCGATTCGCAGCAAATGAGCGGTTTTGCCGAACGCCGCAGCGTCGCGACCGTGGCGCTTGTCGTCGCCAATTACGACGAGGCGATTTCCTGGTATGTCGAGCGGCTCGGCTTCGTGCTCATCGAGGATCTCGACCTCGGCGGCGGCAAGCGCTGGGTAACCGTCGCGCCGGCGAACGGCCAAGGCGCACGGCTGCTCCTGGCGGAAGCTTCCGGCGAAGAGCAGGCAAGCCGCATCGGCAACCAGACGGGCGGCCGGGTGTTCCTGTTCCTAGAGACCGACGATTTTTCCCGCGACCATCAGGCGATGCTCGGCAGGGGCGTCGAATTCCGCGAGGCGCCGCGCCACGAGGCCTATGGCACGGTGGCGGTCTTTTCCGATCTCTACGGCAATCTCTGGGACCTGATCGAGCCAAAACGGCAAGGCTGACACGGCCGTTTCGTAAAGTGCTTCGGGCGCCAGAACCCCAGTTGCTTTTTCCCCGCCGCCAGCCTATGTAGCCGGTTCTTGAGCGCGCCCATCGTCTAGCGGTCAGGACACCGCCCTCTCACGGCGGGAACAGGGGTTCGATTCCCCTTGGGCGTACCAAGACATCGAACAAACCAGATTTTTACCGGCTACAGCTGCCGACGCCGTATCGTTTCGGCGAGTTCGGCAAAGGCATCCACGACACCCTCGCCGCTCTTGGCGCTCACGAACTTGACGCTCGAGCGCGGCAACTGGCCGACCTCTTCGGCGCTGCCGGGGGCCTCGGCGAGATCGATCTTGTTCACGAGCGCCCGGTATGGCCTGCCCGGGAATCGCGTCTCGAAGCTGCGGACCAGCTCGACCATGCGGGTCACCGTTTGCGGGCGCGTCACGTCCGAGACGATGATCGCGGCCGACGCGCCGGTCACATAAACGGTGTCGAAAATACGCGCGCCGAAATCGCCGTCGGTGTCCCACAGAACGAGCCGCGCCGCCTCGCCCCCGCGAAGCGGATCGGCCGGAACATCGTAGCTCAGCACCTCGACGCCGAGCGTGGATTTGTATTCGCCGTCGAAACGATCATGCACGAGGCGGTACATGATCGAGGTCTTGCCCACACCCATGTCACCCAGCAGCATGACCTTCGCGCTGAACATCACTGAAGGCGCTCGGCTTGAAAGACGTTTTCGAAGGTGACACGCCGGTTTCCTTCACTCCGTACGTCCGAAATCGGCATCGACGACGAGCGTGAAACCGCGAACAATCGCGACGGCTCGATTCCGAGCGAAACCAATTTGTGTACCACCTGGTCGGCCCTCTTGCGGGCAACCACGCGATTGATCGTTTCCGTCCCGGTGTCGTCCGCGTGGCCGACAATCCGGATTCTCAGGTCGTTGCCGGCAAGAAGCCCGGCCAGAACGCGGATTTGTTGCTCGGCCTGCTTGTCGTCGGCGAATGCGTCGGCCGTGCCAAAGAAGATCGCGGTCGAAGCCATGAAGCGATCGAGCCGCTCGGCGGGGCCGTCGGCTATCGACCGCAGCGCCTCGTATTGCTGGTTCCTGACTTTTGCTTCCTCGGCCATCGCCGCGTGTATCTCGTCGATACCCGCCCGCAGTCCGGCAAGGGATTGCAGCTCCTCCTGGCTCGGCCCGCGCGTCTGATCGATACGGGCCTGCAGGCCCGCGAGAGACAGCTGCTGGCCGGCGAGCGCTTCGCCGGTTTCGCCGGCGGACTTGCGCAAGCCGGCAAGGGATTGTTGCAGCTCGGCGATCGCCCGGCGGTTTTCGTCGATACCCGCCTGGAGACCGGTCACCGACTGCCGCAGGGCGTCGATATCGGCACGCAGCGCCGCCGACTGTTCCATGCCCGGCACGACGCCGATTCGGCCGACCACCCGATAGGGCGCGGCGGCCTTGGCCAGGGCGTCGATCAGCGGAGCCGTCTGCACCTCGCTTGGCTCTATGCCGGAGACCGAGACGCTGCGATCGCGATGGTCAAAGTCCAGCCGCAGCGGGAAGTTTTCCAACAGCGGCTCCCTGCCGACCAGTTCATGGAGTGCGGCGTTCGTACGTCGCTCCAACATCGTGCGGGTCAAATAGACGCCGGCCAGCCATGCCAGCCCGGCGGCGACGAGAGCCGCGAGCACGAACAGGGCGACCTTTCCGCCCCGACGCGGTTTGGCCTCGGCGGCGGGATCGGCTTCGATGGAGGAGGCCAGCGACGCCAGCGTGGCGGCGTCGCAGTCCGAGCCGCCGTCCATGCTCTCGATCGTGTCGAAGAAAAGCGAATTGATCCTGGCGCCGTCGACCGGACGGAGGGGGCCGATGCATTCCGCCGCCAGAATGAACCGGGGCGAAGCGCGAAGCACGATCTCGCGTCCGCCGAAATCGAGCTGCTGCAGATTGCCTTCGCCGGCCAGGGCCTGGACGGAAAACTCCAGGATCGCCGCCACCATCGCGCTCAGCAGGTCGGCCCGCTCGTCGGAGGTCTCGTCGCGCTTCCAGTCCGCGACGAGGCGTCCGTTGCCGCGCTCGATCATCAGCAGCCGGTTGACGCGCGGCGGGCTGGCGTTCGCCAGAACGAACTCGCTGATCGGACGGCCCGTCGCCAGCGACTTGATGCGCCCGATCCACAGCTCCGTCGATGTCAGCGCGTTGAGGCGCTGCTCCAGCCGCGCGACGAGTTCCTTGAAGGCGTTCGCCACGGCCGCGCTGACCAGCCGGCCGGTGATCGGGTAGAGGGCGTCGACCATGAGGTCGCGCGAGTTCCTGATCTCGCTACGGATCGCGGAGACCACCGACGGCGCGATGACATTGGCCAGCTCGCGCGGCCGAACGACTTCGGCGCGTTCCAGCGCGGCGACGAGGATGTCGGCTGTCGCCATTTCCAGTCGGTCGGGGCTGCCGATATATTGCTGAAGCAGAGCGACGTCCGCTCCCAGGGCCTCGAGACGCGCCGCCTCCGTTTGAAAGAGCAGTTTTCTAAGCTGCTCGATCTCACGATTCTGGCCGGCGGCGGACGTCATGCTACTTTCCCGCGCGGCCGGACCCTAGCCCGCTGATGGTTGCTCCAAGGTCCGAAATCGCGGCGCCGATGTCCCGTTGCGAGGCGAGCCGCTTCTGCTCGGTCTCCCGCTCGAGCTCCAGGACGTGGGCCTGCAGGGCCGCCAGCTCCTTCGCAAAGTCCGCCTGGAGCTGCTTGATGCTGGCCTGCATCTCCTCGCGCAGATCGGCCAGATTGCTTTCGAGCGATCGCTGCGCGCCTCCGAACAGGAGATTGCGAACCTGATCGATCGTGGCCTCGGCATGGATCGTGGCTTCCGATCCATTGGCGGAGGCAGCTCTGTCCGCGGCTTTTGCGGCTTGCTCGGCGGCTTTCATTTTCTTTCCTCGATTCTCGCGCTCACTGACTGTGACGACCGTTATATCAAATCCTAATTCGTATGACAGGCAACCGACTTATTGCCGTCGTGGGCTTTCGAACGTCTGGCGTGGCATTTACGCAGCCCTGTCCATCGTCACCTACCGCAATGACGAGGCTCACGCCAGTCGTCCTTCGAACTGGGTCGGATCGAGCTTACCCGTCCCTTACCGGAAACGAGCGCGCCAGGAACGGTGCCTGGTGTAAGTGCGATCAGCCTGCCGCCGAATGTGACTTTCGTCATCTTCGGTCCTGACCTTCGTCAAGTGTCGCAATCCCGCGAAACGGCATACATCACGCCGAACGCTGCGCGACGGCGGATGTGATTTTTCGACGGGAGGTTCCCAGATGGGATTTTTGGACAGTCTGCAAAGCGCATTGCAGGGCGGGCAGCAGGGCGGAGGCTCAAACCTCCTGGCCGATGCGCTGACCAGCGTCGGCGGTTACCAGGGCGTGCTTGCCATGCTGCAGAAGTCAGGTCTCGGCGACCGCGTCGAATCATGGCTGAGCACCAACGCCGCAAATCTTCCGATCGCGCCCGACGAGATCCAGGCGGCGCTTGGCGACCAACGCCTGCAGCAACTGGCCAGCCAGTTCGGGATTCCTCTGGACCAGGTGGCCGGCGTCCTGGCTGAGCATCTGCCCGCCGCCGTCGACAAGGCTAGCCCCGACGGCGTGCTTGCGACGCGCAACAGCTGACACCTACGGGCAGCAAGACAATCCGGACATGGCTTTGCGGCAACCAGGCCGCGCGGCTCGACGGCAACATCGCTGTCCGGCCGGAAAACGAGGGCAAGCGTGTGAGCAAGCAAGACGAACTGATCAGCAAATATGCGGCGGACCTGAGGGTCAAGTGCGGCCTTACGGCGGACATGGATCTCCTGACGAAAGTGACGAAGGGCTGCGGCCCGGCGATCTACGACAAGGATGCATCCACCGTCTCGGCCTCGGACAAGGAGGAACTGGAACGGGTCAAGAAGAATTTCCTCGTCAAAAGACTGGGGCTGGCCGACGATGTCGGCCTGGATGCGGGGCTAGCCAGGGTTATCGACCAGTACGGCCGGACCAACCGCAACAAACATCGCGCGGTCTTCTACTATCTGCTCGTCAAGCATTTCAGGCGCGAGAGCGTCTTCGCCTGACGGCGCAAATGGCAAATGGGGCAGAGCAATCCCGGGAAAACTGTGTTCGGTTTCCGTCCGGAATTGCGTCAAATCAAGGAGATAGGGCGGTTCGCCGTTTTTCGTGAAACGGTGAGCCGCCCTAAGAGGAGATGGGGATGCTGAAAGAATTCCAGGAATTCATTTCCAAAGGCAATGTGATGGACTTGGCCGTCGGCGTCATCATCGGCGCGGCCTTCTCCAAGATCGTCGATTCGCTCGTCAACGACATCATCATGCCGATCGTCGGCGCGATCTTCGGTGGGCTGGACTTCAACAATTACTTCTTCGGACTGTCCTCGAACGTCCATTCGGCCACGCTGGCCGAGGCCAAGAAAGAAGGCGCCGTCTTCGCCTACGGCTCCTTCATCACCGTGGTGCTGAATTTCCTGATCCTGGCCTTCATCATCTTCCTGATGGTCAAGGCGGTGAACAATCTGCGCAAGCGGCTGGAACGCGAGAAGCCGGCGCCCGCCGCCGCGCCGCCGCCGGCCGATGTGCAGCTTTTGACCGAAATCCGCGACCTGCTCGCCAAGAAATAACGGGATCGTTCGATGCGGTCGGGCCTTGGCCCGGCCGCCTCGGATTCTGCAACGTCTATCCTCGTTTTTTCGGTCCGCAAGCCTTCGCGGCCGACCAGCGGAAATCCTCCGGCACAGCATTTCTGCCTTCAACGGGGTCACCCACGTGACCATCGGCAAGGCCTCGAACAATGAAGATCGTTGCGGATTGTTCACGAGGCTCGAGGAGACCATGCGGACCGTCAAGGCCCAACTGGCCGAAATGGGCGCCATGCAACTCCACGCGCCCCTGTCCCTGCTTGCGCCGGAGCTGTCGATCGGTAGCGCCGAAATGATTCTGACCATACTGGCGCTTCGCGAAAGACGTAGCCGCCAAGCACTACTGTGAGGCGTCGACGCGGCCTCCCTCGACCTGCCGACAAGAGCAGGAACTCAGGCAACAAGACTGCCCGTGGCTCCCCCACCTCCGAAACCCCGGAGCCGCGGGTCTTTTTGCAGGTTCGATTGACTGGCAGGCCCCGTGCTGGAGAAAAACTCGAGGTCACGGCGCATCGAACGGCGTTCAACTTATCGTTTTTATGGCCAGCTCGGTCCTGTTCTTGGCCCCGCACTTCTCCAGGATCGTGCTGACGTAATTCTTGATCGTGCCCTCGGCCAGATGCAGTTGCGCGCCGATCTCGCCATTGCTCTTGCCTTCGATGACCAGTTTCAGGATCTCGTTCTCGCGCGCGGTCAGATCGCTGCGGACCGACGCGCTCGCCGGAGCGTGCCGCGGACGCAACCGCTTGAATTCTTCCAAAATTTTCGTGGCGACACCGGGTGAAAGCGCGGATTGGCCGTTCGCCACCGTTCGGATCGTCGCCGCGATCTCGTCGATCCTGGAGTCCTTCAACAGATAGGCCTTGGCACCCGCGCTCACAGCCTCGAAAATCAGCTCGTTGGTCTCGAAAGTGGTCAGGACCACTATGCCGGTGCCCGGAAATTCGCGCAGGATGCGCTGGGTCGCCGTGACGCCGTCGGCGCGCGGCATCTGCAGATCCATCAGGACGACGTCCGGACGGTAGCGGCGCGCGAACTCGATCGCCTGCTCGCCATTGGCGGCAGCGCCGACAATCTCGAAATCGTCATTTTGCTGGGAAAGGAGCGTGGCGAGGCCTTCCCGGATCAATGTCTGATCCTCGGCGATCAACACGCGTATCCTTTCGGGCCTCGACTGCGGATCGGTCATCGTTCTACACCCCCACAGCGCCGGACCGGTCGTTCGTCGCCGGCACGGTCAGGGGAAGGGAGGTCCGGACCAGCGTTCCCGCGCCCGGCGCGCTTTCCACAGCGCAGCGTCCCCCTGCGAGCTCGGCGAATTCGGCCATTCCAATCAGCCCGAAATGCCCTTGCTTGGGGATGGTCCGGTCAAAGCCGCGCCCGTCGTCGCGGATATCGACAACAAGGCTTCGGCCAGCTTCGGTCTTCTCCACGACCGCGTCGAACCGGACGTGTCGCGCTTTCGCGTGCGCCTCGACGTTGCGCAACGCCTCGCCGACAATGCGCCGGATCGTCGTCGCGTGATCCTGCAAACCGGCGCGGGCTCCGTCGTCGATCCGCGTTGAGACCTCGATGCCGGTCTGCTGGGCGAACTCAGACAGCATCTCCTCGACGTCCGAACCCGGTTCGAGGTCGTCAGGCATCCTGAGCCGGGCGATGGCGTCGCGCGCCCGCGCCAAGCCGTTTATCGCGGCTTCCTCGGCAGTCGCCAGCCCGTCCGAGACGCGAGCCGGATCGGTCGCCAGAAAATGCCGCGTCAGCCGGATTTGCGTCAGCAATGCGATGATCGAATGCACGAGCGTGTCGTGGAGATCGCGCGCCAGGCGCAGCCGTGTGCGGGCGAGCGAGGCGAAGCGCACCTCGGAGCTGGCAGCTTCGAGCTGCTGCTCCATCAGGCGTCGGGCGCGCCGCTCGCTTTCGAACATGATCTCGGCCTGGCGCGCCGTGAAATCAGGCATCGCGATCACGACATAGTGCGATCGATCGCCGTTCCACAGGATGACCGCGGTGACGGGGCGGTCCAGTCCCGGCAATTCGGCCCGCACGCCGGACAAGGCGATCAGATCGCGGCGCCCTTCGGACAAGGCCGCCATCTCGGCCTCCATCCCGACCAGCAGCGTGCACAGGCAGCAGTCGGCTCCAAGGGCCGGCAGCCACTCGACCAGGCGCCCCACCTTTTGCTGAACAGTCCTGTCGGCCTGCAAAACAGCAAGTCCGATGACTTCCGCTTGCGCGGCCGGCAGTAATTCTGTGCCGATATCGATCATTCGTTCTCACAAAAACAGCCGCAGGCGCGCGGCGGCCCCACTTTGACGTAAGCCTGAACCGGCCGCAAACGAATATGACTATCGTCATATCGTCCCTGACTTTCGGCAGATGTCACTCCCAGGCTGAAGGCGCTAGATCGCAGTTCGTCGATATCGGCAACCTGTCGGCGTGGTCGATCGCTGCCCGGTTCGCCGAGGCGACGGGGCTCGGACCAAGGGAACAGTGGTTGCCGCGATTTCAGCACTGGGAAAAGGAACCGTGGACGTGGAAACGGTTTCGGCAGTTGCCGATCAGCTTTCAGATATTGGCGGTTCTGTCCGCAGCCGCGGTCCTGTCGATCTCATCCCTGATCGCCATGCTCCTTATGTTCCGGTGATTCAGGCGACGCCTCGAACCGTGCCGCAAGCCAAACTAAAGGCCGGCTGACATGAAGCTAAATGTCCAGTTTATCAAGCATCCTGGCGCCAAGGAGCGCATGGTCGTGCTGCCGGAATCCCAGTTCCGCTTGCTCAAGCGGACTGCCATGGCCGGTGTGGCCGACCTTGACGAACCTGCCCCCAACAGTCCCTTGCCCAAGCGCATCCTCGACAAGATTGCCGCCGGCGAAAACCCGGTCCGCGCCGTCAGGATCCTGCGTGGCCTGAGCGGAAGGCAGCTTGCCGCCCAGGCCGGGATAACCCCGAGCATGCTGTCGCAGATAGAGCGCTCCGGAAAGACTGCCTCCACCAGAACCCTGAAGGCGATCGCGCATATTCTGGATGTGCCCCTTGGGGCCATTTCGCCTCATCTGTCCGCCGGAATCGGTGGTGTCCCGGCCGATGCCGGCAGGACCGTGGCCTGGATCCTGACCTGAGGGATCGGGACGCCTGCCACGGCCCTGACTTCGGTCACCGTCGATCGTGACCTTCGTCGGATAGCCCCGCCTTCGAGAGCAAGGGTAGGTGATCCGGGCCGATCGTCGACCGCGCGTGTAACAGGCCTTCGCGCTTCGACACAGGCAAGTAAAGCGTGGACGAGTAAGATGGATGCAACGGACAGCCGCGTCTCGCGGCCGCTGGCAGGGTTCTCAGGGTGGATGGCCATGCATCCGGTGGCGACCGCCGCCCTGATCGCATCCGGCTGCTGCCTGGTCCTCATTGTCGTCGGCTCGGCATCAGGCCTCCCTTCAACCGTGCATGATCCGGGTCCTCTCGTCGTGAACACCACCGAGAAAGGCCCGCGCATCGCACCCGGACCGGGGATCGACTCCGCCTGCAAGGGGCAGAACTGGGGCCATGAATCGAGGGAATGCCTGACCGCGATCCTCAGCCGGTCACAAAGCGGGCGGCAGCGATCGATCCGCATCATTGCCGACGGCGGCGACGCCTCGCAAACACAGTGAGCGCCCGGCGCTTCTGGCGCAACGCCCCCGATTGAATTAGCATCACCTTATCAACGCTTCGACCGCGATCCAACAGGATGCGGCATGCGGAGCGACGAGAATCGAGCGGCGGTCGCCCAGGGCCGATGCAAGCACGGCCGGGCACCTGGGAACCAGCCAGCCGGCAGGCGGGAGGAGCCAATGCGGAAGCTGCAGTCGCAAGGCGTTCATCACATCACGCTGGTCGGCGCCGGGCGCCAGACCTCGATCGACTTCTGGGAGGGCGTGCTCGGCATGCCTTTCATCTTCGAGCAGCCCAATCTCGACAAGGCGAGCGAAAGCCATCTCTATTTCGATCCGGGCGACGGGCGTCTGATCACCGTCTTCACCGACGAGAGCCGCACCCCGGTCAAGCGGCGGACGCCGACCGATATCGGCTGCGTCCACCACATCGCGTTCTCGGTGTCGCGGGTCACCTTCCTGCAGGCGGTCGCGCGGCTCGACGAGCGCGGCATCAAGCACAGCGGCGTCAAGGACCGCGGCTTCATGGACTCGATCTATTTCGAGGACCCGCTGGGGCTGTTGATCGAACTTGCTTCCTACCGCTTCGAACCGCCGGCCGGCTTCACCCATGCCGACGTGCTGATGGAAGCGCACAAGATCCGCGTGGCCCGCGGCGACTACAACATCGCCGAAGTCCATCTCGCGGACGCCATCCAGGCGCTGATCGAGCGGTCGCGTGAAACATTGTCCGAGGGCAGGACGCCGAAGAATCCTTATTAACCAGGTCAGAGGGAGGACCGATATGGCAAAGGCTGCAACCAAGAGCGCGAAGAAACCCGCGGCCGAGGCCGCGGCAAGAACGGCCGCAAAGGTGAATACGAAAGCCGCGTCCAAGCCGACGGCAAAAGCCGCGCCCAAGGCCAATGCGAAGCCGGCCAAGAAGCCCGGCATAAAACTCAGCATGCTGAGGCCAAGCGTCAACAACATGACCGTGCGGGTTTTCGCGCGCGCGGCCGGGCTCGATCCGGCGGAGACCGATGCCTGGGGTCATACGCGTTCGCCCGAGTTCCTGGCGCGCAATCCTGCGCATCTGACGCCGATGATCGAGGACAAAGGCCTGCCGCGCGGCGTGCTGTGGGAAAGCTGCGCCATCATGCAATATCTCGCCAACAAGCACGGGCTGGATAAGTTCTATCCGAAGGCGCCGGCAAAGCGGGCCATGATCGACAGCGCCATGTTCTACCTGGTCGGCACGCTTTATCCCTATGTCGCGCGCGCGACCTATCCGGCGCTTGGCTTTCCGCAATATGCCGGCGAGGTCGGCCACAGCGACGCCCACCCGGACAAGAAATCGGAAGCGCAGAAGGCCGCGATGGCCGCAATCGCCGAGCCGCTCGAGGTGTTCCACTCCTTCTTCCGCGACGGCAAACCGTTCATCGGCGGCAACAACCCGTCGATCGCCGACATAAGGCTGGCGGCAACGCTCGAATTCCTGGCGGTCATCGATTACGCGCTGCCCGGCTGGGCGAAGGAATACATGGCGGCGCTGGAGAAGAAGCTAGGCAAGGCCTATTCGGAGCCGGCAGGCGACGTGCGCGGCTACATCGCGCATGTGAAATCGCAGGCCAGGGCATAGCCGGCCCTCGCGTTAAGGTTTCGTTTACCCAAGACCTGTCTACTGGGTCCAGTCCTC
This sequence comes from Mesorhizobium sp. J8, assembly GCF_016591715.1. Lineage (NCBI taxonomy): Bacteria > Pseudomonadati > Pseudomonadota > Alphaproteobacteria > Hyphomicrobiales > Phyllobacteriaceae > Mesorhizobium > Mesorhizobium sp. J8. The sequence goes on along the minus strand of NZ_AP024109.1, from coordinate 6,175,936 downwards.
GCCGCGACCACGGATGTACTGGCGCAATGACGAGGCAAGGGAAAGGTCGGCTCGTGCCGGCCTTTTGCTTTCATGGCCATCGCGCGGAAATCACGACAGTATGATCGCACCGCCGGCGGGCGGACCGAAAGCCTATTGTCATCCTCGTCATGGATCGTACGATGCCGTTCAGGGGCAGAGCAACGTCGACGAGGACCTGCGATGAACGCGGCAAGATTTCTGATGATGGCGGGCGCGCTGTCGGTTGTGTCCTTTCCGTCGGCCGCCGCACCGCTCAACGGTATGAACGAGGTCGGCGCCGCCCTGCTTGCCTGCTGGACGCCGCCGGCCAATTCGGACAATTCCTCAGTCACGCTCAGCTTCAGCTTCAAACGCGACGGCACGCTGATCGGGCCGCCGAAAACAACCGCCATCCATGTCAGCGGCGACGACAAGGCGCGTAAAGCGTATGTCGACGCTGCGACCAAGGCCCTGAACGATTGTCTGCCGCTCAGCCTGTCGCCCTCGCTGGCGCAAGGCATTGCCGGAAACGTCTTCACGCTGCAATTCAATTCGCCGAAGAAGTAAGCGGCAGGCCTGACTGCTTTTCCGATGCAATTCCGGATAGAAGGCCACGGCAAAGCCGCCGAGCCTAACCGCTCTCCTGGAATTGCCTTCAGGTCGACCCGCGTGTGCGCCTGAGCTCGGCGTGCTTTTGCAGTTCGGGCATCTCGAAGACATAGTCGCTCCAGGCGGAGTCCGGAATCTGCCCGGCCAGATAACAATCCAGCAGAAGGCTTTGTTCGGGGGTAAGGGGTCTCGGCGCCTGCTCATGATCCAGCCCAAGCGAATGGATCAGATTCCTGGTCAAGCCAGAGACGGTGAAGTGAACGGACATCTTCGGTTTCCTCTGCACCGCGCGGTCATACCAACGCCAACAACGTCCATCGCCGGTCAAAGGTTTCATCGGCGATCCGTGATCGCGCGGCGGATTCCACCGCCAGCCGGGTTGTCTTTCTCCGTCCGAGCAGTGGACCAAGCCGGCATCGGCTGGCGCATTGAGGCAGGCTATTCGCAGACGACGCGATAGCGCTTGCCGCTTTCGCCGACATTCCTGCAGGTGAGGGGGTTCTGCCCGTCGGAAGGCTGATCGGGCAGATCCTGATTATGGGAGGGCCTCGCCTGGGCGGGCCTGGAATGGCGCCGCACGGCGGGGCTCTGCGGCGGGGTCGGCGGTAGAGGAAACACGTCCGACGCGACCTGCCGCGACGCGGTCGTTCCCGGCGGCGCCTCGTCCCAGACACGCCTGACGTCCATCCGGCTCGGAACGATCACCGTGCCGTCGTCGCTGCGCGCGCAGCCACCCGCCGCAAGCAGCGCCGGGCACAGGATGAAAGCCGCGATTCGATCAAACATTAGCAACACCTCAGACACCTTATGATGCGTCGTTGCCTCGATCGTCAACGGGCGGATTACCGCAGCCGGTGCCATGATCGCAATCCGCCTCAACGGCACCAGGCGGCAGGCGGTTGCATCATTATGGTTAGCGGATCGTTAATGCTTATCGGGCACATTCCGCAACGAACCTGCACGGTTCGGCCTTGGGGGTAGGAATGGCGGATACGGACGGAACTGTCGGGACGGACAGCGCGCGGAATTTCGACAAGACGGATATGCGCGGCAACGGGGCCCTTCCCGTTGACATGGCCGGGACGTCGCAGGCGCTTGCCAATCTGAGCCTGATGGTCGATTCGATGCCAATCGGCGTCGTCGTCCTCGATGCCGACTTGCGGGCCGAGGTGGTCAACCGGGCATTCTACGACTTCTGGAAGGTCGATCCGCTGCGTGCACCGGCCGGCAGTCGATTTCGCGACCTCATGGAAGCCAGCCGCGACGCCGATCCGTTCGGCGGCGAGGAACAGGCCTGGCAAAACCATGTTGCCCAACGGGAGGCCGAGATCCGGGCCGGTGCCGCTGGATCCAGGCAATTGCCGCGCAAGGACGGCCGCACGCTGATCGCCTCGCTGGCGCCTCTTCCCGGCGGCAAGCGGCTGATCTCCTATGTCGACATCACCGACATGAAACAGCGCGAGACCGAGGCCGAGGAGGCGCGCAGGAACCTCGCCATCGTGCTGGAATCACTGCCGGCGGGCGTCATCATCTACGATCGCGACGACCGCTTCGTCTTCGCCAACCGCAAGCTGCAGGACACGTTGCCGGCGCTGAAGCCGGCCTGGCAGCCGGGCCGCACATTCCGCGAGGCATTGGCGCTTGGCCATTCGGTCGGCTATTTCCGCTCGAGCGGCGACACCGAGATCGACGATCTGTATGGCGTCGACACCGAGCGCTGGCTCGACGCCATGCTAAAGCGGTACCGCTTGCCCAACTCTTCCTACGAGCGCGTCAATCCGGATGGGCGTTGGTACCAGGTCTATGACATGCGCACCGACGACGGCACGTTCATCGGCGTGCGTGTCGATATCACCGACATCAAGGTCCGCGAGAAGGCGCTGCGCGATTCCATGCGCCAGATCGACCTCTACCGGCATGTCATGGACGAGCTGCCCGTGGCCGCCTTCATCAAGGCCGACGATCTCAGCATCGAATTCGTCAACAAGGCCTGGTGCGCGCTGACCGGCCTCGCCAAGGACGAGGTGTTCGGCAAGACGGACCGCGAGCTTTTCGCGACGGCAGAGGCGGACGGCTTCAGCAATGACGACACCGAAGTCGTGACGACCGGTCTGGGGCGCGAGGTCGAGGAAGCCGTCACCCATCGCGACGGCACGGTGCGGCAATTGATGACGCGCAAGAGCCGGCTGGTGGCGACCGACGGGTCGGTGCATCTGGTCGGTTCCAGCACCGACATCACCGACGTGAAAGCGCGCGAACAGGCGCTGAAGCAAAGCATGAGCGAGAACGAGGTGTTCCGCAGCCTCATCGACAATGTGCCGGTGTCGATCTACGCCAAGCGCTCGGACCTTAGGCAATTCTATGTCAACAAGGGCTGGTGCGATCTCACCGGCTTCAGCCGGGAAGAAGCGATCGGCAAGACCGACGTCGAGATCTTCGGCGCGGACGGCGAAGCTTTCGTCGCCGGCGACCTTGCCGTGCTGCGCACCGGGGAGACGCAGGAGATCGAGGAGACGGTGACGCTACCGGACGGCAGCGTCAGGCACCAGTTCGCGCGCAAGGGCGCGATGATCGCCTCGGACGGGTCGCTCTATCTCATCGGCTCGACCACCGACATCACGGAGCTCAAGCGACGTGAGGCCGAGCTCAGCGAAGCGCAGCGGCGCGCCGTGCTCGCCGACCGGGCCAAGTCGGAATTCCTCGCCAATATGAGCCACGAGATCCGCACGCCGATGAACGGAGTCCTTGGAATGGCAGAGCTTTTGGCAAAGTCGGACCTCGATCCGAAGCAGAAGACGTTCACCGACATCATCGTCAAATCCGGCAACGCGCTGCTCACCATCATCAACGACATCCTCGACTTCTCCAAGATCGACGCCGGCCAGCTGGTGCTCGACCCGGCGCCCTTCAATCTCGCCGAGGCGATCGAGGATGTGGCGACGCTGGTATCGACGCGCGCCAAGGAGAAGGACCTCGAGCTCATCGTCCGCATCCAGCCCGGACTCGACGGTCAGTTCGTCGGCGATGTCGGCCGCGTCAGGCAGATCGTCACCAACCTGCTCGGCAACGCCGTGAAATTCACCGACGAAGGCCATGTCCTGGTCGACGTCACGGGCGAGCGGGTTCCGGCGGGAACAAGGCTCACCATATCGGTTACCGATACCGGCATCGGCATTCCGGAAGAGAAGCTGAAGCTGGTGTTCGAAAAATTCAGCCAGGTCGATACGTCCTCGACCCGGCGGCACGAAGGCACCGGACTTGGCCTTGCCATCACCTCGCGGCTGGTCGAGATGATGGGCGGCGAGATCGGCGTCGACAGCGCCGAGGGCAAGGGCTCGACCTTCTGGTTCACGGTCACGCTGCCCCGGGCAGAGCAGGGCGGCCAGCGCATCATGCCGGTCGACGTCACCGGCGCGCGCGTGCTCATCGTCGACGACAATGCCGTCAACCGCTCGATCCTGAGCGAGCAGATGGCGTCGTGGACGTTCGATTCCTGCGCGGCCGAAAGCGGCGCCGAGGGGTTGAAGGTGCTGATTGCCGCCGCTGCCTATGGCGTGCCGGTCGACTGTGTGGTGCTCGATTACCAGATGCCCGGCATGACCGGCGCCGAGATGGCGCGCATCGTGCGCAACACGGCGGGCTTGGCGCATACGCCCATCATCATGCTGACCTCCGTCGACCAGTCGCTTGCCAACACGACCTATCGCGACCTCGGCATCGATGCGCAGCTTATCAAGCCGGCGCGCTCCTCCATCCTCCTAGAGACGCTGGTTGCGACCATCCAGCGTCATCGCCACAGCGGTGCCGCGGCGCAACCGACCGACTCCGGCACGCCGCGAGCCGCGCCGGCGGCGGCATCGGAGCGCGCCATGCTGCAGCCGCCGCCGGCGCGGGCGCGTCCACGCCCAACCGACGCGGAGCGCGGGCTCGACGTCCTCATCGCCGAGGACAACGAAGTGAACCAGCTGGTGTTCACCCAGATCCTGGGCGAGACCGGTTACCGCTTCGAGATCGTCAGCAACGGCCGCAAGGCGCTCGACGCCTTCGGCAGGCTCAATCCGCGTATGATCCTGATGGATGTGTCCATGCCGGAAATGAACGGTCTGGAGGCTACGGGCGCCATCCGCCGGATCGAGGAGGATATGGGCACGCATGTGCCGATCGTGGGCGTCACCGCGCATGCGCTGAAAGGCGACCGCGAACGCTGCCTGGAAGCCGGGATGGACGATTACCTGCCGAAGCCGATCAGTCCGCGGGCGCTGCTCGAAAAGCTCGAGCGCTGGCTGGGGTCGGACGTCGAGACCCGGCGCAACGCTGGCTAGAGAATTTAGCGGCAGGCGAGATCAAGGCGTTGACGCACGCGTATGGTGCGATCGCGCCATACCAAAGCAAAAGCCAAGCTTGGACAATGTGGTCATCGATTTCCGCCCTTCGGTTACGGGCGGGAGCAGCGACCGCCAACAAGAAACAGCGTCGACTCTACCCCAACGGACCTGTTTTCGGCGATGGCCAGGCCATGATCCGCTCTGGTGCTCAGGCAACGCGCTCTCGTCCGGATTTTATTTCCCGGCGGCCGCGACGCGGCCGCCGGGATAATTTTCCTTCAAAAGTCAGACAAGTTACTGATTTCCACCGCAAACTCCGGCCGGTCCTTGCTGGGCCGCCGCCCCCCTCTCCAGGCATCCCTTTCAGACGTTACCGGGCTGACACGAAACTGTCATGCGACTGTAATAATCGAGGGCTATTGCGCTCACCGGGCGCCGATAGAACGGGTGCCGAAAGACCATCTTCCGAACAGGAGCAGGCCACATGAGACATTTCATCCGCTCGGCGGCCGTTGCGATTGCAATGGCTGCGGCATCAACCCTTAGCATGGCCGCCGCGATGGCTGCCGACATCTCCGGCGCCGGCGCCACCTTCCCCTATCCGATCTATGCAAAGTGGGCCGACGCCTACAAGAAGGAGACCGGCATCGGTCTCAACTATCAGTCGATCGGCTCCGGCGGCGGCATCAAGCAGATCAAGGCCAAGACCGTGACCTTCGGCGCTTCCGACGCGCCGCTGAAGGGCGAGGATCTCGACTCCACCGGGCTCGCGCAGTTCCCGATGGTGATGGGCGGCATCGTTCCGGTCGTCAATCTCGAAGGCGTCAAGCCGGGCGAACTGGTGCTCGACGGCCCGACGCTGGCCGACATCTTCGCCGGCAAGATCACCAACTGGAACGACGAAGCGATCAAGAAGCTCAACCCCGACATCAAGCTGCCCGACCAGGCGATCGCCGTCGTCCACCGTTCGGACGGCTCGGGCACCACGTTCAACTTCAGCTACTACCTGGCCGACGTCAGCGCCGACTGGAAGTCGAAGGTCGGTGTCAACACCGCGCTCGAATGGCCGGTTGGCATCGGCGCCAAGGGCAATGAAGGCGTCGCCAACAACGTCTCCCAGACCGGTGGCGCGATCGGCTATGTCGAATACGCCTATGCCAAGCAGAACAAGCTCACCTATACCGACCTGATCAACAAGGACGGCAAGAAGGTCGAGCCGACCGCCGCCGCGTTCTCGGCCGCCGCGGCCAATGCCGACTGGAGCTCGCAGCCGGGTTACGGCGTCATCCTGGCCAACCAGGCCGGTGCCGAATCCTGGCCGATGACCTCGGCCACCTGGATCCTCGTCTACAAGAAGCCGGACGACGCGGCGGCTACGGCCGAAGCGCTCAAGTTCTTCGCCTGGTCCTATGCCAAGGGCGACGAGCTGGCTTCCAGCCTGGACTACGTTCCCATGCCCGACTCGGTCGTGAAGAGCGTCGAGGAAATGTGGAGCAAGGACATCGTCGACGCGAACGGCAAGCCGCTCTACTCCGGCATGTAATTCTTGGCGAACAAAGGGGGGCGCTTCCAGCGCCCTCCTGTCTCTTTCGAAATGCGAGGGGCTCAATGACAGCCATTTCCGAAGCCGCGACATCGTCCGCCATGCGGACCAGGGAAGCGACAGTGCGCCGCTTCGCCGTCACCGACATGGTCTTCCGGGCGGCCACGCGCGCTTCCGCCATCCTCGTGCTGGTTCTGCTCGGTGGGGTCGCTATCTCGCTGATCGCCGGCTCGTGGGAGGCGCTGTCGAAATTCGGCTTCTCCTTCCTGACCACCGAGTCCTGGAACCCGGTCACCGAGAATTTCGGCGCGCTCGCGCCCATCTACGGCACCATCGTCACCTCGGCGATCGCCATCCTCATCGCCGTGCCGATCGGCATTGGCATCGCCGTCTTCCTGACCGAGCTTTGCCCGCGCCCGCTCCGCCGCCCGATTGGCATCGCGGTCGAACTGCTCGCCGGCATTCCCTCCATCATCTACGGCATCTGGGGCCTGTTCGTCTTCGCACCGTTCCTGCAGACGACGGTGCAGCCTTTCATCATCAACCTTTTCCACGGCATACCGGGGCTCTCCAGCCTGTTTGCCGGTCCGCCCTACGGCATCGGCCTGCTGACCTCGTCGCTGATCCTCGCCATCATGGTGCTGCCCTTCATCACCTCGATCACCAAGGACGTGTTCGACACGGTGCCGGCGGTGCTGAAGGAATCGGCCTACGGCATCGGCTGCACGACCTGGGAAGTGACCCGGCGCGTGACCATTCCCTATACCCGCGTCGGCATCATGGGCGGCGTCATGCTGGGCCTCGGCCGAGCGCTTGGCGAGACGATGGCCGTCACCTTCGTCATCGGCAACGCGCATCGCATCAGCGCCTCGCTGTTCGCGCCGGGCACGACGATCTCGGCGACCATCGCCAACGAATTCACCGAAGCCGACGGCAATCTCTATACATCCTCGCTGGTGTCGCTCGGCCTGATCCTGTTCATCATCACCTTCATCATCCTCGCGCTCGCACGCTACATGCTGTTGCGCATCGATAGCCGCACGGGAGCCTGACCGATGTCGACTGCCCAATCGCTTCACCAAAGCCGCAAGCGCAAGAACGCCGTGATGATGGCGCTGTGCGTCATCGCTGCGGGCATCGGCCTCGCCTGGCTGGCGCTGATCCTCGGCGCCCTGCTCTACAAGGGGCTCTCGGGGGTGAACCTTGCCGTGTTCACGGAAATGACGCCGCCGCCCGGCGACGCCGGCGGCCTGCTCAACGCCATCTACGGCAGCATCGTCATGACCATCATCGGTATCGTCGTCGGCACGCCGATCGGCGTGCTGGCCGGCACCTACATGGCGGAATATGGGCGATTCTCGCGGCTCACGACGGTGGTGCGCTTCATCAACGACATCCTTTTGTCGGCGCCTTCGATCATCGTCGGCCTGTTCGTCTACGAGCTGATGGTGCGGCCGATGGGGCATTTCTCGGCGATCGCCGGCGCCGTCGCGCTGTCGATCCTGGTGATACCCGTCGTGGTGCGCACCACCGAGGACATGCTGAACCTCGTGCCCAACGCGCTGCGCGAGGCAGGCACGGCCATCGGCGCGCCGCGCTGGGTGGTGATCCGCTCCGTCGCCTACCGCGCGGCGCTCTCCGGCATCGTCACCGGCATCCTTCTGGCGATCGCCCGCATCTCCGGCGAGACGGCGCCGCTCCTCTTTACCGCGCTCAACAACCAATTCTGGTCGAGCAATCTCAATGCCCCGATGGCCAGCCTGCCGGTGACCATCTTCCAGTTCGCTCTCAGCCCTTACGAGGAATGGCAGCAGCTGGCCTGGACGGGCGCACTCATAATCACCCTGACGGTTCTCGGGCTGAGCATCTTCGCCCGCAGCCTAACCGGACGCAGAGAGGACAGATGAAACCGATGTTGTCCACCGACCTGAACGCACCCGACACGACCGTCGAGAAGGCCAAGATCGAGGTCAAGAACCTCAACTTCTACTATGGCCAGTCGAAGGCGCTGAAGGACATCAACCTGTCCCTGCCCGAGCGCAGCGTGACGGCCTTCATCGGCCCGTCGGGCTGCGGGAAGTCGACGCTGCTGCGCGTGCTCAACCGCATCTACGAGCTCTATCCGAAACAGAGCGCCGAGGGCCAGGTGCTGCTCGACGGCAAGAACATCCTCGACCGCTCGCAGGACCTCAACCTGCTCAGGACCAAGATCGGCATGGTGTTCCAGAAGCCGACGCCGTTCCCGATGTCGATCTACGAGAACATCGCCTTCGGCGTCAGGCTCTACGAGAAGATCAGCAAGGCCGAGATGGACAACCGCGTCGAGTCGGCGCTGAAGCGCGCCGCGCTCTGGAGCGAAGTCAAGGACAAGCTCAACGCCAGCGGCCAGAGCCTCTCGGGCGGCCAGCAGCAGCGCCTGTGCATCGCCCGCACCGTGGCGGTGAAGCCCGAGGTCATCCTGCTCGACGAGCCGGCCTCGGCGCTGGATCCGCTGTCGACGGCCAAGATCGAGGAACTGATCGACGAATTGCAGGCCGACTACACGATCGTCATCGTCACCCACAACATGCAGCAGGCGGCGCGCGTGTCGCGGCAGACGGCGTTCATGTATCTGGGCGAACTGGTGGAGTTCGACCGGACCGAGAAGATCTTCACCTCGCCCCGCGAGAAGCGCACGCAGGACTACATCACCGGCCGCTTCGGCTAAGCACATACGAGGACATCATCATGGCCGAACATACCGTCGCCTCCTTCGACGAGGATCTGAGGCAGATCAGCCGGCTCATCAACGACATGGGCGACCTCGCCGCCTCGATGGTCGGCGCCTCGACCAGGGCGCTGCTCGAAAGCGACAACGCGCTGGCGCAGCGCGTCGTCTCCGACGACGCCATCATGGACGCGAGACAGCGCGAGCTTGACGACCGCGCCATCACGTTGATCGCCAAGCGCCAGCCGATGGCCGACGACCTGCGCAGCGTGGTGGGAGCGATCCGCATGGCGGGCGACCTCGAGCGCATCGGCGATCTCGCCAAGAACATCGCCAAGCGCGTCGGCTCGGTCGGCGTCAGCGCCGCGCCGCGGGACCTCACGCATTCGATCGATTCCATGGCGCAGATGGTGCTGATCCAGGTCCAGGGCGTGATCCAGGAATATACGGTGGGCGATGCCACGGCGCTGGCCAGACTGCGCAACGACGACGAGCGCATCGACGTCAAATACACGGCCGTCTTCCGCGAGCTGCTGACCTACATGATGGAGGATCCGCGCAACATCACCGCTTGCACGCATCTTCTGTTCTGCGCCAAGAACCTCGAGCGCATCGGCGACCATGTGACCAACATCGCCGAGAACGCCTATTATGTGCTGACCGGCACGCAATTGCCCGCCAACCGTCCGAAGCAGGACGAGACGGCAATGTCGGCTCCGGCTGCCTGACGAAAAGGTTACCCCGATGATCGCGCCACGCATCATGGTGGTGGAGGACGAGGAGCCGCTGGGGGTGCTGCTCCGCTACAATCTCGAATCCGAGGGCTACCAGGTGGAAGTGGTGACCCGCGGCGACGAGGCCGAAATCCGCCTTCAGGAAAACGTTCCCGACCTGCTCGTGCTCGACTGGATGGTGCCGGCGGTTTCCGGCATCGAGCTCTGCCGGCGTCTCAGGATGCGGCCCGAGACCGAGCGGCTGCCGATCATCATGCTGACCGCGCGAGGTGAAGAGAGCGATCGGGTTCGAGGTTTGTCCACCGGCGCCGACGACTATCTGGTCAAGCCGTTCTCGACGCCGGAGTTCATGGCGCGCGTCAAGGCTCTGCTGCGCCGCGCCAAGCCGGAGGTGCTGTCCAGCGTGCTCAAGGTCGGCGACATCGTGCTCGACCGCGAATCGCACCGCGTCTACCGCAAGAAGAGCGAGATCAGGCTCGGCCCGACCGAGTTCCGGCTGCTCGAATTCATGATGCGCCACCCCGGCCGCGTGTTCTCGCGCAGCCAGCTGCTCGACAATGTCTGGGGCGAGACGATCTATATCGACGAGCGCACGGTGGACGTCCATGTCGGGCGGCTGCGCAAGGCCGTCAACAACGGCCGCATGCCGGACGTCATACGCACCATCCGAGGCGCGGGCTATGCCATCCGCGAGGACTAGGGATATGCAGATATTCAGGTGAGGCCGGCCTGCGAATGGCAGCTTCCTGCGCTTCCGGTACTCACGTACCCAAAAGTACGCTCCGTTCCGGTTCTCGGAATCCACCATTCTCGACTCGGCCTGACCTGAATCTCAGCATATCCCTTGCGCCTATGCGACGTGCTTGCCCGCTCGCGCCTGCATGCCCGGCGCGAAGATTTCCTGGTCGACGAAGGTCAGCGCGCGCATGGCGCAGCCTTCGCGGATCAGCGGCAGCTCGTTCGGCTCGGTGTCGAAGGAGATCGATTCCGAATGCTGGCCGCCGGCGGTCTGGGCGATCGCCTTCCTCAGCGCCGGCTCGATCAGGTCGAAGGCGGCCGCGCTGACGCCGACCATCGCGACGGGCGCCGGGTCGATCAGCGCGAACAGGCTGCCAAGGCCGAAGCCCAGCGCTTCGCCGGCCCGGCGATAAGCCTCCCGCTCAGGGCCGTCCTGTTGCCGGGCCTTTGCGGCAAGCGCGCGCATGTCGGCGTCGCCGACGTCGGTCGGCGCGGCATCCTCGCTTATGCCCATGGCGCTGCGCCAGATCGCGTAATTGCCGGCATAGGCCTCGACGCAGCCGCGCCGGCCGCAGCGGCAAAGCGCGCCGCCGGGACGGTGGATCATGTGCCCGAACTCGCCGCCGGAGGAATGCGTGCCGGTGAACAACGCGCCCTTCAGCACCAGACCCATGCCGATACCATGCGACAAGAGGATGGCGATGAAGTCGTCGCGATAGCGGTCGGGATCGCGCCATTGCAGCGCCACCGCCATCATGTTGCAGTCGTTCTCCATGGTGGCGGGGATGCCGAATTCCGTCTCGAGAAGGTCGGCGAACGGGATATCGGTCAGCGGCGTGATCGGCGACCACAGCATGGCGCGCGAATGGGAATCGGTGATGCCCTGGATGCCCATCGCGATGCGGGCGACGCTGCCCACGTCGAGGTCGGGATCCTGCAGCCGGCGCCGGACGATCGCCAAGCATTCGCCGATCAGCTCGTCGCGAGGCATGACGAGCGTGTCCAGGCGCAGCTGTTCCTCGGCAACCACCTGGCCGGCATAGTCGATCACGGCAACCGACAGGAAGTTCAGCGAAAGCACCACCGTCAGCACCGCGGCGGCTTCGGGGTTCAGCGCCAGGCCGATCTGCGGCCGGCCGCGTTTCAACGCCGTCGGCTCGCTGGCCTTGCTTTCCGTGAGGATACCTTCCTGGATCAGATCGGCGGAGATCGCCGAAATGGTCGAGTGGCTGAGCCCGGTGGTGGCGGCGATCTCCGTCCGCGACGGCTGGCCGGCGCGGCGCACGGCCGAAATCACCATGGCGCGATTGCGCCGGCGCAAATCGTCGTGGCGGATCCCGACCGACATTGTCTCGCACGTTCCTCCCGCGTCATCGCGGCCTTGTGATGATGCCATGGCCTGTCGCTGACACGCTAGGGATTGTGACAGAAGCCGGGGTTCATGTCATTATTTATTGCGAATGTCGAAAAAAATGTCCGCACCCATCAAAACCCATCAGAATCGCAGTTGACAGCGTCGTTTTGCTGGATCACTATTTTTTTGAGGCTCGAAAAAAAGCCTCTGTGCAGGCCTTCGGGCCAGTTTGGGTCGCGCCGCACGGGGCGCAGGGAGGATATCATGAAGAAATTCGCAGCCGCCATTCTGGCGGGCGTTGCCATGTCGCTGACGCTGGCGTCGGTCGCCGAGGCGAAGGACAAGGTCATCGGCGTGTCGTGGTCGAATTTCCAGGAAGAGCGCTGGAAGACCGACGAAGCGGCGATGAAGAAGGCCATCGAGGCCGCCGGCGACAAGTATATCTCGGCCGACGCGCAGTCCAATCCCGGCAAGCAACTGACCGACGTCGAAAGCCTGATCTCGCAGGGCGCCAACGCGCTGATCATCCTGGCGCAGGACGCCTCGGCAATCGGCCCGGCGGTGCAGAAGGCGCTCGACGAAGGCATCCCGGTCGTCGGCTATGACCGCCTGATCGAGAACAAGGACGTGTTCTACCTGACCTTCGACAACAAGGAAGTCGGCCGCATGCAGGCCCGCGAGGTGTTCAAGGCCAAGCCCGAAGGCAACTACGTCTTCATCAAGGGCTCGGGTTCCGATCCGAACGCCGATTTCCTGTTCTCGGGCTCCATGGAAGTGCTGAAGGAAGCGATCGACAGCGGCAAGATCAAGAATGTCGGCGAGGCTTACACCGACGGTTGGCTGCCCGCCAACGCGCAGAAGAACATGGAGCAGTTCCTGACCGCCAACGACAACAAGGTGGACGCGGTCGTGGCCGCCAATGACGGCACCGCCGGCGGCGTCGTCGCTGCGCTCACAGCACAGGGCCTGGCCGGCACCGTTCCGGTTTCCGGTCAGGACGGCGACCACGCGGCACTCAACCGCATCGCGCTCGGCACGCAAACCGTGTCGGTGTGGAAGGACGCGCGCGAGCTCGGCAAGAACGCCGCCGAGATCGCCTCGCAGCTCGCGGACGGCAAGAAGATGGGCGACATCGCCGGCGCCAAGGACTTCACGACGCCCGGCGGCAACACCGTCAAGTCGCTGTTCCTGACCCCGATCGCGATCACCAAGGACAATCTCAACGTCGTCATCGACGCCGGCTGGATCAAGAAGGACGAAGTCTGTGCGGGCGTGCCCGCTGGCAGCGTCAAGGTCTGCGACTGAGCTTTGCCGACACTGGACCAAAAACCTTGCGCCGCGCCTGGAGCGGTTCATCGAACCGCTCCATTTCTTTGTTGCCGCAATCCCGGACGGAAAACCGCTACGCACTTTTCCTGGGATTGCTTTAAAGCCGCGGCGTTTTCTCGAAGATTGCCGTTCCGCCTCTAGCGGATAGCTTCTAGGCTTGCTCCGGCACCCGCAGACGGGCAAGCCGGCGGGAGGAAATCATGACCGACACGACGTCCACGCAACCGGCCGACACCGCGCGCGCGTCGGAACTGGGCGCCGTCGCCCGGTTCCTGAAGGCGACCGAGCTCGACACCCGCATGCTCGGCATGATCGGCGCGCTGCTCTTGATCTGGGTCGGGCTGCATGTGATCTCCAGCCTGCGGCTCGGCGTCAATCCGCTCGACTTCGACAGCCGCACCTTCCTCACGCCGCGCAATCTATGGAACCTGTCGGTGCAGACGTCGGCCGTGGCGATCATGGCTTCCGGCATGGTGCTGGTCATCGTCATGCGCAACATCGACCTGTCGGTCGGATCGGCCGAAGGGGTGATCGGCATGATCATGGGCTTTGCCCAAGTGCATTTCCTGGTGCGCTTCGTCGGGCTCGAATTGGGCAATCCCTGGATATGGGTCCTGGCATTGCTGATCGGCCTGGCGCTCGGCCTCATCATCGGCGCCTTCCAGGGCTTCATCATCGCCTATCTCGAAGTGCCGGCCTTCATCGTCACGCTGGGCGGATTGCTGGTGTGGCGGGGCGCTGCCTGGTGGGTCACCAGCGGCCAGACCGTGGCGCCGCTCGACACCACCTTCCAGCTGATGGGCGGCGGCCCGGCGGGTTCGATCGGCGCCAAATGGAGCTGGGTCGTCGGCATCGTCGCCTGCCTTGCGGTCATTTTCATGCATTATAACGGCCGCGTGCAGCGCAAGCGCTTCCGTTTCCCGCTACGTCCGGTCTGGGCCGAGACGCTGCTCGCCACGGTCACCTGCGCGATCATCCTGGGCGCCGTCTGGCTCGCCAACTCCTATCCCTGGCCGGTCGGTATCGTGAACCGCTACGCCGCCGCCAACAACATCACCGTCCCCGAGGGCGGGCTGTTCATCGCGCATGGCATCGCCATTCCGGTGCTGATGGCGGTCGCCGTCGGCCTGATCATGACCTTCGTCACCAAGCGCACGCGCTTCGGCCGCTATGTCTTCGCCATCGGCGGCAATCCGGAAGCGGCCAACCTCGCCGGCATCAACACGCGCTGGATCACCATGAAGGTGTTCATGATCGTGGGCGTGCTGGCGACGATCGCGGCGGCGATCTCGTCGGCCAGGCAGAATTCGTCGACCAATGCGCTCGGCACGCTGGACGAGCTGCTGGTCATTGCCGCCGCCGTCATCGGCGGTACGTCGCTTGCCGGCGGTTCCGGAACCGTGCTCGGCGCCATGCTCGGCGCGCTGCTGATGCAATCGCTGCAGTCCGGCATGGTGCTGCTCGGCGTCGACTCGCCGCTGCAGAGCATCGTCGTCGGTGCCGTGCTGGTGATCGCGGTATGGCTCGACACCCTCTATCGCAAACGCGTCTGATCAGGGAGAGATCCAACATGGCTGAGAAATCCGCTCCCGCCGGCGTCCCGTTGGTCGACATGCGCAACATCTCGATCGCCTTCGGCGGCATCCGCGCCGTCGACGATGCATCGGTCGATCTTTTCCCCGGCGAAGTGATGGCGCTGCTCGGCCACAACGGCGCCGGCAAGTCGACGCTGATCAAGATCCTGTCCGGCGCCTATAAGCGCGACAGCGGACAGATCTTCATCAATGGCGAGGAGGCTTCGATCTCCAACCCGCGCGACGCCAAGAAATACGGCATCGAGACGATCTACCAGACGCTGGCGCTGGCCGACAATGTCGATGCCGCCGCCAATCTTTTCCTCGGGCGCGAGCTTATGACCGGCTGGGGCACGCTGGACGATGCCGCCATGGAAGCCGAGGCGCGCAAGGTCATGGGCCGGCTCAATCCACGGTTCCAGCGCTTCAAGGAGCCGGTCATCAAGCTGTCGGGCGGACAGCGGCAGTCGGTGGCGATCGCACGCGCGATCCTGTTCAACGCCCGCATCCTGATCATGGACGAACCGACCGCGGCGCTCGGCCCGCAGGAGACGGCGCAGGTCGGCGAGCTGGTCAAGCAGCTCAAGGCCGACGGCATCGGCATCTTCCTGATCAGCCATGACATCCATGATGTTTTCGAGCTCGCCGACCGGGTCTGTGTGATGAAGAACGGCCAGGTGGTCGGCACGGCGCGCACGACCGATGTCACCCAGGACGAGGTGCTCGGCATGATTATCCTCGGCAAATGCCCGCCAGGGGCGATTCCGGGCCCAGGCGCGCTGAAGATAGCGGCATGAAGCCTAACGGGTAGCCGGCTAATTAACAGCTGCATGATGTGCCAGCCGCCGCGATGATTTGACCGCGCCATTGTGTTGACGCGGAGACTTGCCCATAAAGATTGCCAACCGTCCACGGGCCGCATCCTTGATTTGAAGAAGCTGTTTCCGATCGTTGCCTTTGTCGCCGTCGCGCTGATCAGCCTGACCATGGCGGGGTTCGCCTATTTCGCCACGCAGGAGGCGGCGCGGATCAAGTTCGAGGGGACGGCCGACGACGCGCTGAGCCGCATCGAAAGCCGCATGGACCTGCATCTGTCGCTGCTCCGTTCGACGCAGGCGCTGTTCGATGCCCGCAACGGCGACATCACGCGCGGCGAATTCAAGGCCTTCTTCAGCGCGCTCGATATCGACGACAATTTCGCGGGGCTTCGCGGCATCGGCTTCCTGAGGCTCGCAAAGGCCGGCGACGAGGCGGCGGTCGAACGCGATATCCTGCATGACCTTGGGTCAGCGCACCCGGTCTACCCCGCGACGACTGAGCAATGGCGCACGCCGATCGTTCTGTTCGAGCCGCTCGATACGTCAAACCAGTCGATCATCGGCTTCGACATGTTCAGCGAGCCGGTACGGCGCGCGGCGATCCAACAGGCGATGGCCGACGACCGGCAGCATGCGAGCGGCATCGTCCAGCTCGGCCAGGGCGCCGGCGTGGGGCAGACCTTCACCGGATTCCTGGTTTTCGTGCGGCTGAACGTCGAAACCGCGCCCGAGGTGATCAACGCAAGCCGCTCCTCCACAGCCGGTTTTCTCTACGCCGCCTTCCGCGCGCAGGACCTGTTCCAGGTCGCGCTCAGCCATTCGCCGCTGCTGCCGGTGAATGTCGAGGTCTATGACGGCAAGCCGGAGGACGGCAATCTTTTGTTCCGCTCGGAAGCGCCGCCGGCGGAACGTATCGGGGCGAAGCTTCTGGCGCGCCGCGATATCGTCGTCGCGGGCCGGCCCTGGACCGTGCTGTTCAGGCCGACAAGCGCCTTCGAGCCGCCGTCCTCGCGCGCCATTCCGGTGATGCTCGGGCTGTTCGGCCTTTTGCTCGCCGGCGCCATCGCCTTGGTGGCGCGTTATCAGGAACGCGCCTATGAAGCCAAATCGGCGTTGCACGAAGCGACCGAAAAGAGCCTGCTGGAAAAGGACCTGATCCTGCAGGAGATGAAGCACCGCATCAAGAATTCGATCACCCGCGTGCTGGCGATCGCGCGGCAGACGGCCTCGCAAGCCACCGACGTCAAGGAGTTTTCGGCGTCGTTCTCGGCGCGCCTCCAGGCCATGGCCGCCTCGCAGGATATGCTGACGCGCTCGCGCTGGCAGAAGGCCGATCTTGGCGACCTGCTGCGCACCGAACTCGGGCAGGTCTTCGGCAAGGATCTTCCCGATGGGGTGTTGTCGGGGCCGCAGGTGCTGCTCGACGAGACGACGACGCAAGCGCTCGGGCTGACCTTCCACGAACTCGCCACAAACGCGCTGAAATATGGCGAAGCCGGCAATTCGGTGGGCGCTCTCAAGGTCGACTGGAGCATCGAGGGACGCGGCCGCGAGCGGACGCTGCGTTTGAACTGGCGCGAAACGGGTCAGAAGGACCTGGAAGCTCCGGCCAAGACCGGCTTCGGCACCAAGCTGATAGATCTCAATGTCACGCGCGAATTGCGCGGCACGATCGCGCGCGACTACCGTGACGATGGACTGAAGGTGGAAATCAGGATTCCGCTGGCCACGTGAGCGGCTCGAAAGGTCTTGGCTGGCGAATCAGCATTTTAGTCCGAGGAGAACCGGAGGCCGGTTGCCGGCCTCCGGTCTCTCTCAGGTACCGAACTAGTTGCAGCGAGCCGTGTAGATCCGGCCGCGATGATCGCGATACTGGCAATAGCCGTTGCGCAGGTTGCGAACCAGAAGGCCCGACCCGGCGCCGACGGCCGCGCCGATCAGCGCGCCCTTGCCGCCGCCGACCAGGCCGCCCACACCGGCACCGATCAGGCCGCCGCCGACGACGTCCTGCTCGGTCGTGGTGCAGCCGCTGACAGCGACCACGGCAACCATGGCAATGATCATCTTCCGCATAGAATTGCTCCTCACTTTTGTCCTCACTTTTGGCAGTGCCAGCAGCCATTTAGCACGAAAAAACGCGCTTTGCCTGCCAGATCTCACTGTTGTTTAAGATAGTCTTTTTCGGAGCGCCCGGCATTCGACGCGACAAGCATGCCGGAAACCTCCAGGGATGCGACCAGCGTGCCGTCGGGCCGCACATTCCAGGCGATCCGGTCGTAGTCGTCCTCCAACGCCGGGTCGACGGCGAGGCATTTGCCGATGATGCGGGGCGCCTGGCCCTGCAGGTTGCCGAGGGCGAACGGCCTTTCGGCGGCGCATGCCTCAGCGCTCTCGAAGACGCTGACGGGCACTTCGAGCTCGCGGCAATCGGTCATTGTGCTCGAACAGCCGACGACGAAAAGCAACGCAGCGATGTGTTCCATGGCTCCAAACCTCTCGCCGCAAACAACGATTCTCGGCGAACGAAAGTTCCGGGCCCGGGTTTCAAGACGTCGCGCCGAGCGACTTAAGGCGACGCTGCAAAGTCCTGTCTTGATCCGGAGTGGGTCAGAACAATTGCCAGGCCGCGGTCAAGGCCATGGCGGCCAGAAGCGCGATCGCGCCCAGGCGGAGCGGGAGATGCGATGATCGGGGGGCCAGCGGTGGCTCGGCATCCTGGAAGCCGCTCATCGAGACGCGGGCGGCCTCCTCCAGCCTGTTCATGTCGGCAACCATCATCTCAGTCTCCCAGGTCTTGCCAGCGCATGGATGGGTTTCCGCGCATCGCTAGCCGGGAGCACAGGATCGGACTTTATGGTGAACAGCCGGTTAAGGTCGTTGCCGGCAAGCTTCGCGTCGGCTGCGCCATCAGTCCGTCTCGAAATTCCCGTGCGGGACGGTGAGGCGGTATTCCATACAGTCCTTGCCGATTTCCAGCGTCGCGGAGCCATTCAGCGACATCGGCACGACGCGTTCCAGCGCCACGCTGCCGAAGCGCTTCTCGTTGCGCGGCGCGTCGCCGACCGCCTCGGTCCAGGTCAGCAAAAGATCGGGCGGGGTTCCGTTCTCGGGATCGAGCCTGGCGCGCACCTCGACATGGCCGTCCGGCCGGGACAAGGCGCCATAGCTCACCGAGTTCACGGCCAGCTCATGTATCGCCAGGCCGATATGCAGGGCGGCGTTGGGATTGAGATAAGGATTTTCGCCCGTGAACCGCAGGCTTTTGGCCAGATCGCTGCTATAGCGGCCGACCTGGCCGGATACGAGCTCCCGCAGCGCGGCTCCCCGCCAGTTGGAGGATGTTACCAGGTCCTGCGAGGAAGCGAGTGACTGCAGCCTGCCGCGGAACCGCGCGAGGAAATCGCCAAGCGTCTCCGTATAGCGCCCGGTCTGTGTGGCGATGCTCTGGATGATGGCCAGGAGATTCTTCGACCGATGGCTGACTTCGCGCAGCAAGGCCTTCAGCGTCTGCTCGCGACGTTTCTGCTCCGTCGTCTCCACCATCGTCGTGACGACGCCAAGGACGTCGCCGGCTTCCCCGCGATCGGCATCGATCCAAAGCTGGAACCAGCGGACGCCCTGGCTTCCGGGAATGCTGAGCTCGAGCTGCTCCGCGTTGCCGGACTCGATCACCCTGAGCTTGGCGGCCTGTATGCGCTCGGCCTGCGCCGGCGAAAGCAAATCCTTGCCGTCGGCCGTTTCGGACGCCCAGGGCGCGCTCATGTTGCGTGCCCAGACCGTCTTCATCTGCCGGTCCTGGTAGAGGACCGAGATCCCGGCATTGTGCAGGGCATGAAGCAGGGCTCGCCCCAACTGCATCCCGCTCTCCGAGGGATGCATCGCGATCACTTCGCCGTTCTGCTTCTTACCCCTGTCTTTCGTGGGACCCTCGGAAGGCATTGGAAATATCCCGCGCTCTGCCCTTGAACGGCTCAGTCCGCAAACTGGTTCCCGCGGTTCACCGCCCCGCAATCACGAGGCTCTCCAAAAACGGTCCGCCGGACGGTGCTCTTTCGAGGCGCCGCCCGGCGGTGGCTGGAAACCGTTTGAGGGGTGCGGCTTCCAGTGTTGCGGTCAGGCTCTCCTGAAGAGGCCGGCGATGAGCGAAATCACCAGGAAGGCGAGGAAGATGAAGAACAGAATCTGCGCGATGCCTGCAGATGTGCCGGCGATGCCGCCGAACCCAAGCGCGCCGGCGATGATCGCAACTACGAGAAATACGAGCGCCCAGTACAGCATGATGCGTCTCCTTCTTCTGTCGGGAAAAGAACGTGGCTCGGTGTCGTTTGTTCCACCATTTGCCGAAAAAGACGATCCCCTTGAAGGGGTTTTCAAACCGCAAAACGACAAGCGTCATGCGCGACGAAAAAGCGGCGCATGACGCTCCAAGGGCTAGGCTTCGGCGGGCTCAGGCGGCGGCTTTTGCCTGACGGTCGAAGAACAGCGCCTGGCTGATCAAAGCCTTGACCATGTCGGGATTGAAGGGCTTGGTGACCAGAAAGGCCGGCTCCGGGCGCTCGCCGGTCAGCAGGCGCTCCGGAAAGGCGGTGATGAAGATGACCGGCACCGGGGTCGAGGACAAAATCTCGTTGACGGCTTCGATGCCCGAGCTGCCGTCGGCGAGCTGGATGTCGGCCAGGACCATTTTCGGCCGCGTCTTGCCGAACATAGCCACTGCCTCGGCATGCGTGCGGGCCGTGCCCACCACGCGGTGGCCGAGACTTTCGACCATTTCCTCGATATCCATGGCGATCAGAGGCTCGTCCTCGATGATCAGCACGTCTGTCGCCACCTGGCGGGAAATCTCGTTGCTCGCCTGAGCCAGCAGTTCCGAGAACTCTTCCTCCTCGACGTCGAGGATTTCCGCCGCCTCGTCCTCGCTGAAGCCCTCGACGGCAACCAGAAGGAAAGCCTGTCGGGGAAGGGGCGCGAGCGCGTTCAGATTGGCCGCGGCCCGCTGCTCCCAGGCGGTCTGAGCCTGTTCCTGCGGTACGCGGATGGCCACGGAGGTGAACAGCCTGGCGAAGACCTTGTAGAGCGCGATGCGGTCGCTCGAGGCTTCGGGGAAAATATTGGTATCGGCGATGATGGCTTCCAGCATCGCGGCGACCAGCGCGTCACCGCTCTCCTGCGATCCCGATACCGCCCGCGAGAAGCGGCGCAGGAACGGAAGATGCGGGGCGATGGTAGCTGACAAACTCATTATTGACGTCTCCCTCAGATGACGTTGCATGTTGAAGGCTACGCGATTGCCAGCCCCAGAAAGCCAAACGCCGGCTTTCGGAAAAAGTTCCGACAGCCGTGGAACTAAATTAAGAAGCGGGCGTTTCGGGGTTTCGGGATGGGCAACCAGACGAGGGTTCCGCTTGCGTTGCGGTTTGTAGTCGAAGAGCGGTTCGGGTGCTGGAAATTAGGGCTATTATGAAAGAAATGTCAAAAAAGCAGATGGCTGATGCCGCAAGCAGGCATCGGAACGGGGATGGCAACCCGCTGGGGGCGAATTCCGAAATCGCGCGCAAGCTCAAGCAGTATTATGACGAGTTGGTCTCGGACCATGTGCCGGACCGCTTCGCTCAGCTGCTCAGCCAGTTGGAACAGGCCGAACCTGCCCAGAAAAAGGACTGAGGCATGGCGGCGGTAACCCAGACATTCAAGACCGAGCTGCTCGGCGCCATCCCGAGCCTGCGCGCTTTCGCCGTGTCGCTGACACAGAATGCCGACCGGGCCGACGACCTCGTCCAGGAGACCCTGGTCAAGGCGTGGGACAAGCATGAAAGCTTCCAGCCGGGCACCAATCTCAAGGCGTGGCTGTTCACCATCCTGCGCAACGAATTCTATTCGCAGATGCGCAAGCGAGGCCGCGAAGTGCAGGACAGCGATGGCATCATGACGGCCAGGCTTGCCGTCCACCCGGCCCAGCACGGCCAGCTCGACCTCAAGGATTTCCGCGGCGCGCTCGAGCAGCTGCCCGAGGACCAGCGCGAAGCCATCATCCTGATCGGCGCTTCAGGCTTCTCCTATGAAGAAGCCGCCGAAATCTGCGGCTGCGCGGTCGGCACGATCAAGAGCCGGGTCAGCCGCGCCCGCGCCAGGCTGCAGGAGATCCTCAAGATTTCCGGAGAGGATGAGTTCGGGCCCGACGCCATCTCGGCGCAGGTCACAGGTTCGAACGCGGCGTGATTTTCGGGACACCAGGCGCCGCCTGGTTAGTTGGCGTGCGGGATCGGTCAATGCGGCGAGCGTAAGCCGCGCGCGGAGCCTTTGTTGTTTCCCCGAGGACTTGCTTGCCGGGCCAGCCCGCGGTCTACTCGGCGCTATGGAAACAGTCTCCACGGCAACGGTCTTCCGCTTCCGCCTGCCTTTGGACGGGCTCCGGCCGCTTGGACCGCGCACCAGGGCCGCCGCGCTTGCCGTTGGGGCCGTGCTTTTCTGGGCGACGTGGCCGACACTGGCCACGCTGGCGAGCCCCGCGCCTCCGTTCCTGGTCTTTGGACTGGCTGCGGCAGTAGGCTTTGCCGCCGCGCTTTTCATGGCGGTCTTGCGTGGGCGTGCAGCTTCCTTCGTCGCCACGCCGTTCCCCAGCATGCTTCTGGTCGGCGTCGGCCTGCTCGTCAACAACGTCCTTTATCTTTTCGCCATGCCCAGGATCGGCCCGGCGGAGGCGAATGTCGTCGCTTATCTGTGGCCGTTGATGCTGGTCCTCATCATGGCCGGGAAGCGGCGTGAACGGCTCAGCCCGTCGCGCCTGGGAAGCATCGCCCTCGGCTTCGTCGGCGCGGTGGTGGCGATCGGCCCCCGTTTCGCGCTCGGTTTCGATCTTTTTGGCGTGCTCCTGGCATTTTTGAGCGGCCTTACCTTCGCCATCTATGCCGCGGTCCGCTCGGACGGTCGGGAGGCCGAGGACGTCATCGGGCCGTCAATGGGACTTCTGGCGGTGTTTGCGCTGGCCTTGCACTTCGGTTTCGAGGCGCCGACCGCCCTATCATCATCCCAACTGCTGGCGATCGCAGCCATAGGGATCGTTCCTTTGACGCTTTCCAACGCGCTTTGGGACCGGGCGACCCGGACAGGCCATACCGCCCTGATCTCGGCAATCGCCTACGCGACGCCATTGGCCGCATTGTCCCTGCTTGCGCTGTTCGGCGTCGGCCATGTTTCTTACGGGGTTGCCGCCGGCGCCGTGCTGATCGTCATCGGGGCCTTTGGCGCTTCCGGCCTTTCGCGAAAGCCTGGGCGCAGCTGAATCAGCGGCCCGGGTCGCGTTCGGCGACTCCTACGTTACGCCTTTGCCCGGCCGCAGGCCATGGCCACAGCTTCGATCAGATCGTCGCCCGAGTAAGGCTTGGTGACCAGCCGGACGTCCGGGAACGCGTCCTGGATCTCTTCCCGATCGGAATAGCCGGAGGCAAATACGAACGGTATGCCCTCACTGCGCAGCCGGGCGGCGAAATCCAGGGTCGAAACGTCGCCGAGCATCAGGTCGACCACCGCCGCGTCGAAACGCGCGGACAGCGCGTGTCCGTCGACCTCGCCGAGTTCGCGCGCGATCGTGACATCCGCCGCGCCGTGGTCGCGGCAAAGCTGCTCGACATCCATCGCGATCAGGAACTCGTCTTCCAGGACGAGGATTCGCAGTCCGTCAAGCAGTGCTGGCACTTATCGGTGTCTCCTGGGCAGGGCCGCACTGATGCGCGGAATTCATAACCATGTCATTTAAAAAAGACATGGCAAAACGACAGGTACCCCAGCCTCGCGGAACCCCTGACAATCTCAAGCGTTTCTTTGCGCCCGATAGGGGCAGGGATTTCGAAGAGGGGTCGAAATGTCCATTCAGAGCGCACGTCCGGCTCCCAGTCGTCAATATCATTGTGAAGAATGTCCGCTGCGGCCCTTGCCGGCCTTTCGTGCGTTCGAGAAGGAGGAACTGTCGTTCGTAAGCACTTTCAAGCGCGGCGAACTCGCGGTCGACAAGGGAGCGACAGTGCTGGTCGAAGGCAGCCACAGCGCGCATCTCTACACTGTACTATCGGGCTGGGCGTTTCGCTACAAGCTCTTGCCCGACGGGCGCCGCCAGATCCTCAACTATTCCATGCCTGGCGACCTTATCGGCTTGCAGGGAAGCCTGATGGGCGAGATGCAGCATTCCGTCGAGGCCCTGTCGCCGATGCTGCTGTGCGTCTTCGAGCGCGACCAGTTGCAGGAGCTCTATCGCAACCATCCCGGCCTTGCCTATGACATCACCTGGATCGCGTCGCGCGAGGAACGCATGCTGGACGAGAACCTGCTCAGCATCGGCCGCCGTACCGCTCTCGAACGAGCGGCCTACCTCATCGCCTTCATCGCCAGCCGGGCGCGCGGTGCCGGACTGAACGGCAAGGCGCCAGTGCGGATCCCGATCACGCAACAGCACATCGCCGACACGCTCGGCCTTTCGCTGGTCCATACCAACAAGACCATCCGCAAGCTGATGGACCGCAAGCTCGTCCTGTGGCGGGATGGCGGCTGCGAGGTGATCGACTATGACGGACTGAAGAAGCTTGCCCGCTGGGAGGGGCTGGGCGAGGAGCGCCGGCCGCTGATCTAGGGTCTCGATATTCAGGTGAGCCGGCCCGCTTGCTGCGCTTTCGGTGCTCACGGACTTGAAGTACGCTTCGCCCCGGGGCTTTGAGCGGCAGACCGGAACCATGGTGCTGAACGGGCGTTGAAAGCAACGCAAACGCAAGGAGTTACAGATGGCAACCGCCGCAGGCAGATCCGCAACGGATGAAGCGACCACCGCCGACCTTCAGGCTGATATCGAGCAGTTGAAAGCCGATATCCAAGAACTCACCGAGCAACTCGCCAAAACCGGCCAACACGGTTATGGGGCAGCTCGTCGCGCTGCCGCGGATAGCGTCGAGCAATTGCGCGCGCAAGGCGAAGCCGCCTTCGAGAGCATGCGTGGCAGCGCCGAGGACATCGAAGCGCAACTCATCGCCAAAGTCCGGGAGAAGCCCGTGACGTCGCTGGCGATCGCGGCGGGTGTCGGCTACCTCTTTGCCCTGCTTTCCCGCCGCTAGCCTCAGATGGGGACGCTTGTCTCGCTGGTCTCGGCCCTTGCCTCGGGCGAGGCGATGGCTGCTTTGCAAAGGGCGCGGACCACGGCCATCCTTTACGGACTTGCCGCCATCTTTGCCCTGTGCGGCGTCGGCTTCCTCATCGGCGCCGCCTATATATGGCTGGCGGCGCGCTATGGATCGCTGGCGACCAGCCTCGGCTTCGGCGTAGGGTTCCTGGTGGTTGCCGGGCTCATCCTCGTCGTCCACAAGCTGACGGCGAGCATGCGCGGCAGGCGGCGCGCGCGGCGGCGGCAGGCCGACATGACCGCGTTGGGCGTCACCGCGGCGCTTGCCCTGCTTCCGGCCCTTGCCAAGAGCAAGGGCGGGCTGGGAGCCGTCATCGCGCCTGCCTTGGCGGTCGTCGCCTACGCCATCTATCGCGAGAACGCCAAGCCAAAGCCGCGCAAGCCCGACCCGGAAGACATGCATCGAAGCGCGTTGCGCTGAACCGGTTTCAGGCGACGCACCTAAAGTCTCTGTTTCGAGGAATGTCCTCGTCCAGAACCGCTGCACACTTTGGGCGGCGAGCTTCAGGTTGCCCGACACGTCTCAAGCTGGCGGCCGCTTCAAGCAATTGCCTTGTGATTTGCTCGCCAGCCTCAAACACGTGCTCCGATGATCGGAAAGCAAGGCTACCGATCGGGGAACCTTCACGTAAAGGACCCGTTACCCGACGGTGCCCTGCCTGAAACGCCGCCGCCCAACATGGAGGCCATCATGACTAAGATCGTTCCTGAAAACAAAGCCCGTCAGGGACACTGGGGCTGGCATGCTCTGAGGATACTCATCGCCGGTCTGTTGCTGGCATTCATCGCGTGGGGTGCGGTGGAGATATACGGCGAACTGATCAAGTCGCCGAATTCCGGCGCGCAACATGTACCGCAGCCGCCGGGCACCGAGCAGGGCCCCGCTCCGGCGCAACCGACTTCGCAGCCCTGAAGAAGCGCTTCTGTTCAAGCTGCCTTTGCGCTGACGCCGCGCGACGGTACCAGGACGTTCAGAGCGCCCGGGTGGATTTCAATCGTCGTCTCACGAGCAAGCTGTATCAGTTCGCCATCCAGCACCGCACGGACTTTCTTCGTCGGGGAATGGATTTTCAGCACTGCCCTATCGGCCTGATGCACCTCGACATGCGCGCTTTGGCGCCATCTGCCGCGCAGCATGTCCAGCAAAAGCTTTGCCAGATGGTGACGACGGCGCGCGACGCTTACGTAAATGCCGAGCACGCCGCCGGCTGGATTGTCGGCATAGGGCAGGTGGCCTTCGCCGAACAGGTTGTTGGAGATGCCGATGCCGGTGGTGCGGGTGACGATCTCCGCCTTGCCGATGGTCAAGCTCACTTTGAGCGCCGGCGGGTTCTTGATCGCCTCCCATGCGGCACGCACGGAAGCCCGCATCTTTCCAAGACGCGAGCCGAAATCCATTTTCTCGCGTAGCTGAACCATCCTGGCATGCATGCCGACCGAGAACTGATGCACGAAAGGCCGGCCGTTGGCGCTGGCCATATCGACGGCAATCACCTCGCCATCGGCAAAGGACTGCAGTGCCGCTCCCAATGTCTGCGGAATGCCAAGCCCGCGCGCGAAGAGGTTCATCGTGCCGGCGGGCAAGATGGCCAGGGCCTTCTTCTTGTTCATGAGCAGGGACGCCGCGGTGGAAATCGTGCCGTCGCCGCCTCCGGCGAGGACGACATCGATATTGCGCCTGGCGATCGCTCGTTGCAGCGCCGCGGCGACGTTGCGGCCAGCCACGATATCAATCTCGACAGAATGCCCCGCCGCCTCGAGTGTCTGACGAAGCTGTTCGGAAAACGCCTCAATATCGATCGCGCGGAGCGTGCCGCCGTCCTGGTTCAGCACCGCAGCAAACCGCATGCACCTCTCCGTGTTGAGTTCAGGCCAGCCGGGCCAGCAGACCTTGGGCCGCGGGCTGAACGACGATGCTGCCGCAAAGGTTCCGCGGAGGTCCCCAGGAGTCCGGCCACTGGGGGAGCGCGTTGTGGTTGGAACAACACCCCGGTCACAACGTTGTGAACCTGTCGACACTGCCGCTCCCACTCGCCGCACAGAGCTGGCCAAGGGAGCGCAATGCACAGATCAGGCACGAGGAGAGACCAAGATGATCCGCACTCTTTTTGCAACGACCGCGATCGCGACGCTGCTCGCGACAGGCGCTTTTGCACAGACGACACCCGCTCCGGCTCCACAAGCCCCCGCAGCTGAAAGCACGGCCCCGGTGCCGCGCGCCGATGGCGCGTTGATGTCCAATATCATCGGCGAGTCCGTCTATAACGGGACCGGCGACGACGCCCAAAACATCGGCAAGGTCGATGATGTGGTCTTCGATTCCAGCGGCAATGCCAAATCTGCCATCATCGGGGTGGGCGGGTTCCTTGGCGTCGGCAAGAAGGACGTCGCGTTCGACTATGGCAAGCTGGAATGGGCCGAGAAGAACGGCGATCGCTGGTTGGTCGCCAAGTCTACGAAGGATGAGCTGAATGCCCTGCCGGCATTCGACCGCAAACCTTATGATCCGGCGCCGGCGCAGTCGGCCGATGCCACGCAGCCCGCCAACAACAACACGACGACGACCCAGGCTCCGGCGGCCGCACCGGCCGAGCCGGTGAAGAAGGCGGAGGGCAATCTCGCCACCAATATCATGGGCGAGTCCGTCTATAACGGCACCGCGGACGACGCCCAGAAGATCGGCGATGTGAAGGACATCGTGCTTGCCAAGGACGGCAAGGCCGAGTCGCTGGTGATCGGCGTCGGCGGCTTCCTCGGCATCGGCACGAAGAATGTCACCTATGACTTCGCCAAGGCCAAGTGGGCGGAGAAGAACGGTGACCGCTGGCTGGTGGCCGAGACGACGAAGGAGGAGCTGCAGGCCCAGCCCGATTTCAACCGCAAGGCCTATGATCCGGCGCCAGGCTCGACAACGGCCGCGAACAACGCTCCTGCGGCGACCACGCCCGCGGTGGTGTCTTCGAATACCACGTCCGATAAGGGGGCCAAGCCGGCAGAGCCCGCCAAGTCGACGGCCGAGAACAAGCCTGCGGCGCCGCCGGCCCAGAGCACGGCCGAGAACAAGCCCGCCGATAACGGTGTCGCCGCAACCGACCAGACCAAGACCGCCTCCATCGACAAGTCGACATTGACCGAGATGCCGATGGGCAACATGCGTGTCGACGACCTCAAGGGCACGACGGTCTATGGCGCCAACGACGCCAAGATCGGTTCGATCGGCGACGTCGTCCTGACGCCCGACAACAAGCCGGACGCGGTCGTCGTGGACGTCGGCGGCTTCCTGGGCATCGGCGCCAAGGAAGTTGCGATCGGCATGGACAAGCTCAAATTCATGACCGACAAGAACGGCAAGAAATACCTCTACACCAACTTCACCAAGGAACAGCTGCAGGCGCAGACGGCCTATGACAAGAGCAGTTACGCCGCCAACCGCGACCAGCAGCGGATGATGCTGAAGTAGGTAAGAGGCGTAAGGCAGTTTGTAGGGCAGCGGGCGTTAAGCGTGCTGCCCTACTGTCTTGGGGACGTGACCTGCCACGCCGTCTGCCGTCAGCTCCGCCAGCGCCAGCGATTGGTCGAGATGCGCGGCGCGCCAAGCGAGCATCTTTTCCGCAAACTCCAGCCGCACCCGCAGATAGGCCGGGTCGCTCGCCACGTTATTCAGTTCGCCCGGGTCTTTCGACAGGTCGAACAGAAGCGGCGGCAGGCCGCCGCCGAAATGGACATATTTGAAGTCATCCGTGCGGATGACGGCGAGGTTGCAGGCGCTGGATCCGATCCCGAAATGGCGTTCGGCCTCCCCTTTGGCGACCGTGCGGAAATCGAACTCCCAATGCGCGGCATCGCGCCAGGTCTCCGGCTCCTTCCCGTCGATCCAGGGCGCGAGCGAGCGGCCGTCGAGATGGGGCTGCGGCGCGGCGCCGATCAGATCGAGCAAGGTCGGAAAGATATCGACGGCCTCGGTAAAACGATCGATCGATAGGCCGGCTGTCGATCTGCGCCGCGGATCGCGGATGACCAGCGGAATATGATAGCTGGCGTCGAAGAAGCCGCCCTTGCCGAGCATGAAGTGATCGCCCATCATCTCGGCGTGGTCGGAGGTCAGCACGATGACGGTGTCGTCCCAAGCCCCCGCCGATCTGATCGCCTGCCAGATGCGCCCGAGCTGGGCGTCGACCTCGGAGATCATGCCGTAATAGATGGCGCGGATGCGGCGGAAATTCTCCTCGCTCCAGTCCGGCACGTGGCCTTCGATGCCAGGAATGAATTTTGTCCGCTTCTGCCGGTCGAGATCGTAAGCGACGTAAGGGTGGCTCTCGGCTTCAGCTTGCCAACTTGCCGCGCGCTTGAAGGCGGGGCCTTCAGCCGGATCGTACATGGCGTTGTACGGCTCCGGCACGATGAAGGGCGGGTGGGGGCTGATGAACGAAATATGCGCGAACCATGGCGCGCTTTTCTCCTGCTCGCCGAGCCAGCGGATGAATTCGCCGGCGAGGAAAGCGGTTGGCGTCTGGTCCTTCGAATAGACCGGCGGCGCGTTGGTCACGTCGCTTTCCGCCTGGCCGCTCGCCGGACGGTGGATGCCGGGACTCCCGGCGCTTATATCGACGCCTTGCGCCAGCAGCCATGACAGCCACTGCTTCTGATGCTCGGGCAGGGCCTGGCGCACGGTGAAGCCCGGCAGCACGCCTTCATAGCTGCGCAGCCGGGGATCCTCGGACGAGAGTTGCCGGGGGTCGAGCGAGACATCGGTGTAGCCGAACAAAGTGGGGTCGTAGCCCGCCGCGCGCGCCGAAAGAGCGATGTTGCCGTGGCGCGCATCGAGCGGCGTACCGTTGCGGCAGACGCGATTGTTCATCTGATAGAGCCCGGTGTAGAGGCAGGCGCGGGCGGGCGAGCAGGGTGCTGCGCCGCCATAGTGGCGGCGGAAAAGCACGCCTTCCGCAGCGAGCGCATCCACATTCGGCGTCTTCACCACCGGATGGCCGGCGGCCGACAGGCAATCGCCACGCCATTGGTCGCAGGTGATGAGGAGAACATTCGGGCGGCTGGTCGGATTGTCCAAGATCGTCTCCTTGTGGAAGCGCTCAGATGGAACGGAAATCACCGGCGTTGCAAGCCAATGTCGGTGGTAGATTGGTGAACATATTTCAAACATTCGTTCACTTTTATGACACAGTCCATTCTGTGTTTGGCCGCTTTGCCGCCGACCCGCCCACCCTCATATTGGCGTGGACAGCGGCGAGGGCCGCACAAGGACAAGGGAAGGAGCACGATCATGCTCAATCAGATCCAGGGCCTGCATCACGTCACCTCGATGGCGAGCGACGCCCGCCGCAACAATGAGTTCTTCACGAAGAAGCTCGGCTTGCGCCGGGTGAAGAAGACCGTCAATTTCGACGCGCCGGACGTCTACCACCTCTACTATGCCGACGAGGTCGGCACGCCGGGTTCGGTGATGACCTATTTCCCGTTCCCCGATATCGGCAAGGGCCGGCACGGCGTCGGCGAGGTCGGCACAACGGTGTTCTCGGTGCCGGAAGGCACGCTCGCCTATTGGGAAAAGCGCTTCGCCGACGAGGGCGTGGGCAACGTCGCCCGCACCGAGAGTTTTGGCGAGAAGCGGCTGACCTTCACCGGCCCCGACGGCGACAGTTTCGCACTTGTCGAGGACAAGGCCGACAGCAGAGCGCCATGGGTCAAGGGTGGCGTTCCAAGCGATGAGGCGATCCGCGGCTTTCACTCGGTCTCGCTCCGACTGAAGGATGGCGGCGCCACCGAGGAGCTGTTGAAGTTTATGGGCTATGAGGAGGTCGACAAGTCCGGCAACATTCGCCGGCTGGCGATCAAGAACGGCAACGGCGCCGATGTGGTCGACATCGAATCGCTGCCGGGTGCCGGCTTCGCCAATCTCGGCGCCGGCTCGGTGCATCACGTCGCCTTCGCGGTCGAGGATCGCGCCAAGCAGCTCGAAGTGCGCAAGGCGCTGGTCGACACGGGCTATGGCGTGACCCCGGTCATCGATCGCGACTACTTCTGGGCGATCTACTTCCGCACGCCGGGCGGCGTGTTGTTCGAGGTGGCGACCAACGAGCCGGGCTTCGACCGCGATGAGGACACCGCGCATCTTGGCGAGGCGCTGAAGCTGCCGACGCAGCATCAGCATCTGAGATCTTACCTCGAAGAACACCTGCAGAAGCTGGAAGACTGAGCCATGAGCAAGGACGCTTACATCCACAAGGTCCTGCCCGGTTCGCCGGGCAGCCCGCTGCTCTTCGTCTTCCACGGCACCGGCGCTGATGAGAACCAGCTTCTCGGTTTCGGCCGCGATCTTGTGCCTTTGTCCACGATCATCTCGCCGCGTGGCGACGTGTCGGAGCATGGTGCTGCCCGCTTCTTCCGCCGCACCGGCGAGGGCGTCTACGACATGGACGACCTGGCGCGCGCGACAGGGAAGATGGTGGGCTTCGTCAAGGCGCATGTCGAGGCGGCAAAGCCCTCGGCGGTGTTCGGCCTCGGCTATTCCAACGGCGCCAACATCCTGGCCTCGGTGGTGTTCGCCGAGCCTGGCCTGTTCGACGCCACGGCGCTTATGCATCCGCTGATCCCGTTCGAACCGCAGGTGCAGGGCAGCCTTGCGGGCCGCCATATCCTGATCACTGCCGGCAGGCGCGACCCGATCTGTCCGCCCAATCTGACGTCGCGGCTCGAGGCCTATTTGCGCGCCGACGGCGCCGATGTCACAGTGGAATGGCATGACGGCGGGCATGAGGTTCGGCCGAATGAAATCGAAGCGGCGCGGCGGCTTTTCGCGCCGGCGCCAAATCAAAGTGACGGAGCGTGATGTCGTCCGAAAACCGCTTCACACTTTTCGGCATCATGCTCCAAGGAGGCAACCAAAATGGCTGACCAACTGCCCGAGATCGAACTGGAAGACCACGGCTCCAAGGGGCGTTACGTGCTGCGCGGACCGGGCGGCGCCGAGGCCGAGATGACCTTCACCAAGATCGGCGAGCACCAGCTCATCATCGATCATACCGAGGTGCCGGACGTCTTTCGCGGCCAGGGCGCCGGGCTTCGGCTCGTCACCCGCGCTGTCGAGGACGCGCGTGCCGCCGGCAAGAAGATCATCCCGCTCTGCCCCTTCGCCAACGCCCAGTTCAGGCGTCATCCGGAATGGGCGGACGTGCTGAAGCGGTGAACGCTTTTACCTTCTCCCCTTGTGGGAGAAGGTGGCCGCGAAGCGGCCGGATGAGGGGTGCTCCAGCGGAGTGAGACGTCTGCATTCCCTCGAACACCCCTCATCCGTCTCGGCGCTATCGCGCCGATCCACCTTCTCCCACAGGGGGAGAAGGGGAAGTCTTCGCATTTGCACCGCCCGGTCATCTTGCCTAAGTTGACGGTTCGCCTCGGACGAACCTGTCGTCCCGCCCGTCACCGATTTGAATGGCTCCCCGATGACCGATACCGACCTGATCCCCGTTTTCGACGGACATAACGACACGCTGCTTCGGCTCTACCAGTCGAAGGAAGCCGACGCCGAAAAGTTGTTCATCGAAGGAACGCCGGGCGGCCATATCGACCTGCCGCGCGCCAGGAAGGGCGGTTTTGCCGGCGGCATGTTTGCGATCTTTCCGCCGCCGGTCGAAAAGTCGAAGCGCAGCGCGGTGCCGCCGGCGCCAAGCGACAACGAGCCGCTGCCGCCGGAACTGCCGCAGGCCGAGGCGATCACCTCCACCATCGGCATGGCTTCCATCCTGTTCCGCCTGGAACGCGCCGGCGCGCTGACCGTCTGCCGCAGTGCCGGCGATGTACGGGAGGCCATGGCCAAGGGTTCGATCGCGGCCGTGTTCCACATCGAAGGCGTCGAGGCGATCGATCCCGGGCTTGCCATGCTCGACGTGCTGCATGCCGCGGGCCTGCGCTCGCTGGGCATCGTCTGGAGCCGCCCGAACGCCTTCGGCAACGGCGTGCCCTTCCGCTTTCCTTCCTCGCCCGACACCGGGCCTGGCCTCACCGATGCGGGCAAGGCTCTGGTCAAAGCGTGCAACCAGCTCAGGATCATGATCGACCTTTCGCATCTCAACGAGAAAGGTTTTCGCGATGTGGCGGGCTTGAGCGACGCGCCGCTGGTCGCGACCCATTCCAACGTGCATGCGATCTGCGGCCATTCGCGCAACCTGACCGACTGGCAGCTCGGCGCAATCCGCGAATCGGGCGGCATGGTGGGCCTCAACTTCGCCACCGGCTTCCTGCGCGAGGACGGCCGCATGAATGCCGACACCAGCATCGACATCATGGTGCGCCATATCGATTCGCTATTGCAGGCGCTGGGCGAGGACGGCGTCGGCCTCGGCTCCGATTTCGACGGCGCCATGATCCCTGCCCCCATCGGCGACGTCGCCGGCCTGCCCAAGCTGATCGACGCGCTTGCCGCGCGCGGTTTCGGGCGGGCGCTCATCGAGAAGATCGCTTATCGGAATTGGTTGAGCGTGCTGGAGCGCACCATAGGCTAAGGCAGATCTATCCGTCGTGGCCGATACGCTTCAGCCAGTCCTTCCCGACGCCGCGGTCGCGGATGATCGGCAAGGGATCTTCATGATCGAGCCGGGCGCAGATGCGGTAGACCTCCAGCGTCTCGGCGTTCATCTCGCCGCGCTTGAAGAAGAACATCGCCGCCGCGTACCGGGTGCGGCCGGACCACATCTCCCCGAGCGGCGTGTTGACCAGCTCCCACTGCTCGGCGGATTCCGCTTCCAGATCTTCCGCTTCGCTTGCCATGTCAAAAGTCCGCAGGCGGGTTGGCGGTGCGGCGGTCGAGCCTGATGAAGGGTCGCGGCACCACCTTCGCCTTCTTCATCAGCTTCTGGTACTGTAGCTCGCGCATGGCGTAAATCTCGACCCAGAGGTCGTCGACGATCGTTTCGCCATAGGGTCGCCGCAGCGAGGCGAGCGCGATGTTGCGCTTGGCCATCGGCGACCACATCGCCGCGCTCACCAATCCGACCTCCTGGCTTTTGCGGTAATAGACGATGGCATGCTCGGCCGGAATATTGCCTTCGATCTCCAGTCCGACCAGCACGTGACGCAGTTTCTTTTTCGCCCGCGCTTCGAGGATGGCGCGGCGGCCGTTGAAATGACCCTTGTCGGGATCGATCATGAAGCCGAGGCCGATTTCGTCGGGCATGCGCAGGCGGTCAGCGCGGATGGCGTGCTCGGACGTGGTGAAGTCGGCATTGGCGACGATCAGGCCTGCTTCCAGCCGGGCCCGGTTCAGCGCGGTATAGCCGATGGCGCGGATGCCGCGCAGCTCGCCCGCCGCCATCAGCCGGTCCCACAGGCTGAGCGCCTTGTCGGCCGGCACGAACAGCTCGTAGCCGAGATCGCCGGTGAAGCCGGTGCGCGAGATGGTGACGGCGCCACCGTCATGCGCGAACTCGGCGAGGTCGAAGACCTTCAGCCGCTCGACACCGGCGAAACCGGCTTCGCGCAGGATGGCGAAGGAGGTCGGTCCTTGTAGGGCGAGCCCGGCGATGCCCTCGGTCTCTTCCTCGACGCTCACGTCGTAGCCGATGGCGCTGTCGAGCAGCCAGGGCAGGTGCCGCTCCTGCGAGCACAGCCGGAAGCGCGTCGGCGAGAGCCGGAACAGCGTGCCGTCGTCCAGGACGAAACCTTCGTCGTCGCACCAGGCGGTGTAGTGGACCCGGCCGGGCTTCAGTTTGGTCACGTCTCGCAGCGTGACGCGGTCGAGATAGGCTTCGGCGTCACGGCCCTCGATCCGGTATTTGGTCATCGGCGAAATGTCGAAGAGTGCCGCCTGGCTGCGGATGGCGAAATATTCAAGCTCCTCGTCCCACAGCGAATGCGGGGCGCGATAGCCGGCCCAATTGTACCAGTCCTGCTTCAGGGCCAGCGCGTCGACACGCGGCTGGAAGGGCGTGCCGAGCCGCAGCGTGCGGAAATGGGGTTGGGCGGCTGTACGAGTGTCGGCCGAGCTCTTGATCGTGGGATGATGGTTCATGACGGCGTCCCTTCGCCGTAGAGGGTGGCCTCAGCGATTTGCAAAATCATGCTCATGCTCCCACCGCAATGACACGCCGCGCGGCGTTGAGGCCGGGCGCGCCGGAGATGCCGCCGCCCGGATGCGAGCCCGCGCCGGCGAGGAACAGCCCTTCGAGCGGCGTGTCGTAGCCCGACCAGCCGGAGACCGGCCGCGACATCAGCATCTGGTCGGCCTGCAACTCGCCATGGTGCCAATGGCCGCCGGGCATGCGGTAGCGCGCCTCGATGTCGGCCGGGGTCAGCAACTCGGCGTGGCGCACCGTGACGCCGATACCGGGAGCATAGGCTTCGAGCTCACCCATGATCGCCTTCAGGAATGGCGGCTTGCCGGCGGTCCAGCCTTCCTTCAGCGCATAGGGCGCATATTGCACCACGGCCGACAGCACGCAGGCCCCGGAGGGGGCGAGCGATGGATCGGCGAGGCTGGGCAGCGTGATCTCCATCACCGGCTCAGGCGAGAATGCCCCATATTTCGACGGGTTGAAGGCGCGCTCGACATGGTCGGGCGAAGGCGCGATGACGAGGCGGCCCTTGTGGCCGGCGGCATCGACGCCCGCGAACTGCGGCGGCCGGTCAAGCGCCAGATGAAGCTTCGCCGCATCGCCCTTCATGCGGATGTTCTTCACCTTGCGCACGAAGCCGGTGTCGACCTCGCGCGGGCCGACGAGATCGAGGATCGTGGTCGCCGGGTTGACGGCGGAGACGACGGTCTTTGCGCGCAGCGTCTCGCCGCCCTGCGTGATGACACCGACGGCGCGGCCTTTTTCAACGATCACCCTGGCGACCGGCGAAGCATGGCGGATGGAAACGCCGGCCTTTTCCGCCGCGGCGCGGATGGCGGCGACGACGGCACCCATGCCGCCTTTCGGCTGCGCTTGCGCGCCGGCGAGGCCGCCGATCTCGCCGGCCAGCCGGTAGTAGAGGCCGAGCAGTGAGGTGGGCGAGCGTGGTCCCAGATGCGAGCCGAGCGTCGCGTCGAAAGCGAGCAGGCCTTTCAGCCGGTCGTCCGAAAGCTGCTCGTCGAGCAGATCGTAGACATTCATCAGAAGCACGCGCAGGAAGTCGCGCATGTCTTCCTTGCCGAGCCGCTTCAGCGCCAGCGCGGTCTGACCGAGCCCGGTCATCTCGGCGAGCGACATGTTACCGAGGTCCGGCGGCCGGCGCGACAGGAACGGCTTCAGCACGCCGGCGTAGCGCAGCAATTGCGCGCGGAGCCCTTTCCAGGCGGATTGCTCCGCCGAACTCGCGCCTGTCAGCACCTCGCCATAGGCGCCATGCAGCGTAAGCGGGCCGTCCTTCGACAGCGCAACCGACGGCACGAAGTCGCCACGCTCGATCGTCAGCCCATGGCGTCCCAGCTCCAGCGTCTTCACCACATCGGGATGCAGGCGATTGAGCAGATGGGCGACCGCCGAAACGCGGAAGCCGGGCGCGAATTCCTCGGTGCGCGCGGCGCCGCCGACCTCGTTGCCGGCCTCGAGCAGCAGCACCTTGCGGCCGGATTTGGCGAGCGTCGCGGCGGCGACGAGGCCGTTATGGCCGCCGCCGATGACGATGGCGTCCCAGTGCACTTCAGATGACGTCATGGGCCGGGCTCATATGCAGGGTTGGCTTGGCGAGGTCGCGCAGGATCTCGGCGGCGGCGTTGCGTCCGGGCGCGCCCATGACGCCGCCGCCCGGATGGGTTGAGGAGCCGCACATATAGAGCCCGCCGACCGGCGAACGGTATTGGGCGTAGCCCGGCACCGGGCGGTTGAAGAGCAACTGGTCGAAGGTGAGCTCGCCCTGGAAGATATTGCCTTCGGTGAGGCCGACCTCGGCCTCGATCTCGCGCGGCGTGCGCACCTCCATATGGACGATGCGGTCGCGGAAGCCGGGCGAATATTGCGCGATCTGGGAAATCAAGCTTTCGGCGAAGCCGTCGCGGTCGGCGTCGGTCCAGTCGCGCCCTTCTATCTTGGGTGGCGCGTATTGCACGAAGCAGCTCATGAAGTGCTTGCCCGGCGGCGCCATGGTCGGGTCGAGCGTGGTCGGGATCATCATGTCGAGGAAGGGATCGGCCGACCAGCGCCCGGCTTTCCAGTCGTCATAGGCGCGCTCCATGCGCTCGATGGAATCGGTGAAATGCATGTCGGCGCGATAAACCGGCGAATCCTTCGGCAAGGCGGGAAATTCGGGGAGCGAATCCAGCGCGATGTTGACCTTGCCGGACGAGCCGCGGATTTTGAAATTCCTGACACGGCGCAGGAAGATGTCGGGCAGTTCCTTCTCCTCGACCAGCTTCAGGAAGGTGCGTTTGACGTCGGCGTTGGAGATGACGAGCTTGCCATAAATCTCCTCGCCGCCGGCGAGCACTACGCCCTTGGCCTTGCCGTTCCTGATCAGCACATGATCGACCTCGGCGCCGGTGCGGATGGTGCCGCCTGAAGCCTTGAACGAGGCGGCCAGCGCCCTGGTGACGGCGCCCATGCCGCCGCGCGCGTAGCCCCAGGCGCCTACCGAGCCGTCGACCTCGCCCATATAGTGGTGAAGGAGCACATAGGCCGTGCCGGGCGACATCGGCCCGAGCGCCGTGCCGATGATGCCGGAGAGCGCGAAGTTCGCCTTGATGACGTCGGTTTCGAAATATTCGTCCAGGAAGTCCGAGATCGACATCGTCCAGAAGCGCAGGGTCAGCGCCATTTCCTCGGCCGAGAGCCCGGCGAATTTCTTACCGAGATAGAGCAGCTCGCCGAGATCGCGCGGCCGAAAACGGGTCGGGTCAGGGGCAGTGCGCATCAAGAGCGGCTGGATGAAGCGGCACTGTCTCGTGACGTCGCGCGAATAGCGGTCATAGGCTCCGGCGTCGCGCTTCGAGAAGCGGGCGAACTCGCGACGATGCGCGTCGTGGTCGCGGTAATTGGCGAGATAGTCGCCGTCGCGGGTGAACACGGCGCCGCCCTCGTAGGAGATCACTTGCAGGCCGAAGCGCGGCAACTCCAGATCGCGCATGATCTCGGGCCGGAACAGCGAGCAGACATAAGAGCAGTTGGAATAGAGGAAGCCCGGCGTCAGCTCGCGGCTGGTGGCGGCACCGCCCACCCAGTCGTTCTTCTCGACCACCAGCACGTCCAGTCCGGCGCGCTGCAGGTAGCAGGCGTTGACCAGCCCGTTATGGCCGCCGCCGATGACGATCGCGTCCCATGCCTTCATGCGCGCAGAACCTCCATCCGGCCGCCTCTCTTTCGGTGCGGTTTGTTCCCCGATTGCCCGAATTTGACACGGATCACAGTTTTTTGTCCAGCCATTTTGAATGAATGTTCAACAAATGATGTTGCGTTTTCCTGTTGATGCGGTAGGCTTTGGCAGCATTCTGGACTGATCTGCATCGGCATTTGGGGCTAAGGATCCGATGATCGAAACGGCTGACGCCGAGCCGGAATATGACGACACCGCCATCCGCTTCCTCGAAGCGCTGTGGGGCGAGGGCTACCTGTCGCCGGGCGGTCCGGACGAGGTCGACCGCGTGGTCGAAGGCCTCTCGCTCAAGGGTAAGACGATCCTCGATATCGGTTGCGGCGCCGGCGGCATCAC
Source organism: Mesorhizobium sp. J8 (assembly GCF_016591715.1). Taxonomy (NCBI): domain Bacteria; kingdom Pseudomonadati; phylum Pseudomonadota; class Alphaproteobacteria; order Hyphomicrobiales; family Phyllobacteriaceae; genus Mesorhizobium; species Mesorhizobium sp. J8. The sequence goes on along the minus strand of NZ_AP024109.1, from coordinate 6,137,407 downwards.
GCTGCATCTGGCGGCAACGCACGGCGCGGCTCGAGCCACCGGCTTCGACGTCGAAAAGCCGGTGATCGAGGCGGCGAGGCGAGGGGCGATCAGGCGGGGCCTCGAGGATCGTGTCAGCTTCGTCCAGGCGCCGCCGGGGCCGCTGCCTTTCATGAACGCTTCCTTCGACGTCGTCTTCTCCAAGGACGCGCTGCTGCACGTGCCGGATAAGGACGCGCTGTTCGCCGAGATCTTTCGCGTGCTGAGACCCGGAGGGGTGTTTGCGGCGTCGAACTGGATGATTTCGCATGACGGGGAGCCGTCGCCTGAGATGAAGGCCTATATCGCGGCCGAGGGGCTCTCCTTCGCCATGGCCTCGCCAGCGCGCTATGCCGAAGCCATGCGGCGCGCCGGCTTCACCGACATCACCATCCGCGACCGCAATCCATGGTACCGCGAGGTCGCGCGCGAAGAGCTTTCGCGGCTCAAGGGGTCGCTCTACGCACGGGCCGCGGCAGCGGTCGGCGCGGCCTATGTCGACAAGAACATCAGGACTTGGGAGGCGATGCAGAAGGTGCTTGACAGTGGCGAGCACCGCCCCACTCATCTGCGCGGTTGGAAGCCGGTCGGATAGCCGGTGATGCTGGAGACCGTGACACCCATGAAGACTGAGGCGAGCGACGCTCTCTCCGAAACGGCGCGGAAAGGCGACGCCGACAAGCGCGGCCGCAAGGCCTCGAAAGAGGTCAGGCGTCTGCAACTGATCGAGGCGACGATCGATTCACTGGCCAAGCGCGGCTATGCCGAAACGACGATGGCCGACGTTGCCGACGGCGCGGGCCTGTCGCGCGGCATCGTCAACTTCCATTTCGAGAGCAAGGAAAAGCTGCTCATCGCCACGCTGCAGCATATGTATGACGAGTATTCGGCGCATTGGCGCACCGCCTTGCAGAAGGCGGGCGACGATCCGGCGCGACAACTGCAGCAGCTGGTGTGGGCCGATTTCGACCGCTCGATCTGCAACAAGCGCAAGCTCGCCGCCTGGCTCGCCTTCTGGGGCGAGGCCAAGTCGCGGCCGACCTACCAGGCGCTGAGCAGCTCGCGCGACGCCTATTATCAGCAGGTCTTCATCGATCTCTGCACGACGCTCAAGAAAAGCGGCGGCTACAGCTATGACCCCCAGGCCATCGCCCTGGCGCTCAGCGCCATGCTCGAGGGCCTGTGGCTGCGGCTGATGATGGGAACGGAGGACACCACGCGGGAGACGGCATTGCAGGCGGCGAACGCGTTCCTGGCCGCCGCCTTCCCGAAACACTATGGTTAGCAAAGGATGTGGGGCTAGCAAAAGCAGGGTTAGCAACAGCCGGCCAAACAAGACCGGCAAAACCAAAAGAGGATGGAACAGCATGAAGAAACTCAGCCGACGCCTGACACTGACCCTGGCGCTTGGGAGCGCGATCGCGGCTTCGGCGGCGGCGTTCGCCGTCGCCGCCGACAAGGACCTGATCGTGTTCGACTGGTCCGGCTACGAGGATCCGAGCTTCCATGGCAAATATGTCGAGAAGAACGGCGACTCGCCGACCTTCGCCTTCTTCGGCGACGAGGACGAGGCATTCGAAAAGATCCGCTCCGGCTTCAAGTCCGATCTCGGCCATCCCTGCTCGCAGAGCGTGGTGAAGTGGCGCGAAGCGGGGCTCTTGCAGCCGCTCGACACCTCGAAGATCACTGGCTGGAAGGATCTCAACCCCGGCATCATGGCGATGAAGGACCTCGCCACGACGTCCGACGGCAAGGCCTGGTTCATGCCCTGGGATTGGGGCGATACCCAGCTCACCTACAATTCCGACAAGATCGCCGAGAAGGACGTGCAGTCCCTCAAGGTGTTTGCCGATCCGAAATACAAGGGCCGTGTCTCGATCGGCGACAATGTCGACGACGCCTACGCGCTGGCCAGCCTCGCCATCGGGCTCAAGGACTGGACCAAGATGACGGACGACCAATTCAAGCAGGCATCGGACTTCCTGCGCCAAGTGCACAAGAATGTGCGCTCCTACTGGACCGACACCACCGACATCGTGCAACTGCTCTCGGGCGGCGAGGTCGACCTAGCCTGGGCTTGGAACGACGCGACCGTGCAGTCGGTCAAGGCCGGCGTGCCGATCAAGTCCAAGAAGGACACCGACGAAGGCATCTCGACCTGGGTCTGCGGCTATGTGCTGTTCAAGGACGCGCCCGGTAACATCGACAAGGCCTATGACTATCTCAACGCCGTGAACGATCCGGAAGTCGCCAAGACACTGGTCAAGGACTGGGGCTACGGCCAGGCCAATGCCAAGGGCATGGCCGGCGTCGACCCGGCGATCCTGAAGGAAAAGGGCTACGACAATGTGGAAAAATGGGTCGACAAGACGCTTTTCCAGCAGCCGCTGCCTTCGGAGCTCAAGCTCAAGATGATCGCCGAGTTCGAGAAGATCAAAGCCGGCTATTGAGGCCAACCCTGCGGCCCGCTCGTTTGCCAAGCAGAGCAAAGTGAGCGGGCTCGCCAAAGCTTCTGAATTCTCTTAACTTCCTCCCGTCGTCCGCGATGGGGGAGTTTCTCGCGCCATGAAAACCATGCTTCGCCGTCTTGTCTTGGCCGCCCTCGTTACCGTCGGCGCGGGCACCGCCTATGCGCTTGCCGAAGGTGGCGGCGACCTCGTCGTCTTCGACTGGTCCGGTTACGAGGACCCGCTGCTGCATCCGGCCTACACCGCCAAATACAATGCCGAGCCGACCTTCTCCTTCTTCGGCGATGAGGACGAGGCGTTCGAGAAGATGCGCGCCGGCTTCAAGGCCGATATCGCGCATCCCTGCTCGCAAAGCGTGGTGAAATGGCGCGAGGCCGGGTTGCTGCAGCCGCTCGACACCTCGAAGATCGCCGGTTGGAAGGACCTCAATCCAGGCATCATGGCGATGAAGGACCTGGCCATCACCGCCGACGGCAAGGCCTGGTTCATGCCTTTCGACTGGGGCAACACCTCGCTGCTCTACCGCACCGACAAGGTGACGGCCGACGAGGCGCAGTCGCTAAAGGTCTTCGCCGATCCGAAGTTCAAGGGACGCGTCACCATCGGCGACAATGTCGACGACGCCTATGCGCTGGCGAGCCTGGTCATCGGCCTGAAGGACTGGACCAAGATGACCGACGAGCAGTTCAGCCAAGCCTCCGCCTTCCTGCGCGACGTGCACAAGAATGTCCGCTTCTATTGGACGGACGACACCGATCTCAACCAGGCCTTCACCGGCAACGAGGTCGATCTGGTCTGGGGCTGGAACGAGACCTATGTGACGCTGAAAGGGCAAGGCCTGCCGATCGCCATGAACCGCGACACCAAGGAAGGCATCTCGACCTGGGTGTGCGGCTATGTGCTGCTCAAGGATGTGCCGGGCAAGCTCGACCAGGCCTATGATTTCCTGAGCGCCGTCAACGCGCCGGGTGTTTCGGAGTATATGGTGAAGACCTTCGGCTACGGTCACGGCAACAGTGCAGGCATGGCAGCGATGGACCAGAAGCTGCTCACCGAGCGCGGTTTCGACAATCTCGACAAGTTCCTCGACAAGACGCTGTTCCAGCAGCCGGTTGCGCCCGACTTGAAGCAGCGCATGGTCGCCGAATTCGAGAAGATCAAGGCCGGCTATTGAAGAGCGGCATTGAAAGAACCGACGTCGTCATCGTCGGCGCCGGCTTTACTGGCCTGTCAGCCGCGCTCGAGCTGAAGCGCGCCGGCATCGATTTCCTTGTGCTGGAGGCGCGCGACCGGGTCGGCGGCAGGGTGGAGGCCGTCCGCAATGGGCTCGACGAGCGTATCGACAGCGGCGGCCAGTTCCTGTGCGTGGACATGCCGGAGGTGATGGCGCTGGCGAGGGCCTACGGCAAGGCCTTCGTCGAGACCTATGTCGAAGGCGAGTTCATCACCCATCCGTCGATGACGCCGGCGCGGGCGGAGCGGACTTATCATGTCTCGATGGCGATCCGCGAGCGCATGAACCGGATCGATCCGGACGACCCGGCGATTGCCGGGCTGACCGTCGCCGATTGGCTGGAACGCCAGCACGACGAGGCCGATGCCAAGGCCGCTTTCCGCTCGCTGGTCGAGGGTCTGTGGTGCCTGGCTGCGGACAAGGTGCCGCTCTGGTACCTGATCGACAATGATCGCCGCATCACCAACGAGGTGTTCGAGCTGCAGTATTTCCTGGGCGACACCATGCAGTCGCTGGCCGAGGACCTTGCCGCCGCGCTCGGCGACCGGTTGCGCCTGAACCAAGCGGCGACGCGCGTCGAGCGCGTGCCGCAAGGCGTTCGCATCAGCACAGGCGCGGCCACGATCGCAGCGCGCCAGGTCCTGGTCGCGCTGCCGCCGGCGACGGCCGCGAAGCTTGATTTCGCGCCGGCCTTGCCGGCGGAGCTCGCAACCGCGCTCGGCGTCTGGGAAAGCGGCGCGGTGATCAAGATCCTGGTGCGCTACGCAAAGCCGTTCTGGCGCGAGCGCGCCTTGAGCGGCATGGTCATGTGGCGCGATCAGCCGGGGCTGTTTGCCTGCGACGCCAGCAAGGATACCGATCACGCCGCGCTTGTCGTCTTTGTCGGCGGGCCGCTCGCGCTGCGCTGGCATATGCTCGGCGAGGCGGCATTGCAGGCGGAAATCATCGCCAGGCTTGTCCAGGCGCTCGGCTCGCAGGCCGCCGATATCGTCGATTTCAGCGCGCGTGACTGGACGCATGACCGCTGGAGTGGCGGCGCCTATAGCGATCTCATCATCGACGTGAGCGCGCGCGATGCCGAGCGCGTCATCCTTGCCGGCGCCCCGCCGGTCCATTTCGCCGCCTCGGAACTCTCGCCGTCTTTTCCGGGCTATGTCGAGGGCGCGATCGTTGCGGGACGCATCGCGGCCGGAAAGATTCAGTCGGCCATCGCCACCAGCGCCTCGGGATCGTAGGCGAGGCGGATCGGTGCGCCGACCGGAATGTCGTCGGCGCCGAAATCATTGGTCTCGGTGACCGAGAGCGGCTTTTCGAGCCCCGGTATCTCGACGATCAGATGCGTGATCTCGCCGAAATAGTGGCGCTCCACCACCTTGCCGGCGACCTCGAATTTCGCCGTCGCATTGTCCCACAAGACGCGCAGGCGCTCGGGCCTGATGCCGAGCGTCGCCGCGCCGCCATTGCGCACGAAAGCCTTCGGCTTGTCGGTCCTGACGCGGCCGAAGCCCAGCGTGTCGAGCACCAGCGAAGCGCCGTTCTCCTCGACGATCTCGGCCTTGACGAAGTTCATGCCGCCGAGAAAATCGGCGACCTGGCGGTTGACCGGGCGCTGATAGATCTCCTTGGGCGAGGCGACCTGCGCGATGCGCCCGCCGAACATCACCGCGATGCGGTCCGACATGGCAAGCGCCTCGTACTGGTCGTGCGTGACCAGCACAAAGGTGATGCCGACGGCCTGCTGCAGGCGGCGCAATTCGACCTGCATCTGCTCGCGCAGCTTCTTGTCGAGCGCCGAAAGCGGCTCGTCGAGCAGCAGCACCTTGGGCCGCATGACCAGGGCGCGGGCCAAAGCCACGCGCTGGCGCTGGCCGCCGGAAAGCTCGGTGGCGCGGCGCTTGCCGAGGCCGGTCAGCGAGACCTGCGCCAGCGCTTCCTCGACGCGGCGCTTCTCCTCGCCGGCGTCGAGCTTCAGCCGCTTCAGCCCATAGGCGACGTTCTGCTCGACATTGAGATGCGGGAAGATCGCATAGCTCTGGAACACCATGTTGGTCGGCCGGCGGTTGGCGGGAATTCCGTCCATCGGCTGGCCGTCGACGGCGATGGAGCCGCTGGTCGGCGTGTCGAAGCCGGCGATCATGCGCAGCAAAGTGGTCTTGCCGCAGCCGGAAGGCCCGAGCAGCGAGAAGAACTCGCCTTCGCGGATCGCCAGCGAGGCATTGTCCAGCGCTTTGAAGGACCCGTAGCTGCGGGTGACGTCGCGGATCTCGATCATGGTTCGATCCGACTGCGTGCGCTCGGACTGGACCCGCTCAAGCATATAGGCCTCCCTCGTTCTGGGTGCGTCTCGCTGCGCGGCGGCGCAGGATTTCGGCAATCGTCATCAGCACGAAGGAAGCGAAAAGCAGCAGGGTGCCGAGCGCCAGCACGCCGGGGAGCTTGGCCGCGAAGCGCAACTGGCCCCAGATGTAGATCGGCAGCGTCGCCTCGGTGCCGGTGAGAAAGAAGGCAATGATGAATTCGTCGAGCGAGATGGTGAAACAGACGAGCAGGCTGGAGATGATCGCCGGCGCGACCATCGGCAGCGTCACGCGCCGGAAAGTGCCGAAGGCGCTTTCGCCCAGATCGGCGGACGCCTCCTCCAGGCTGCGGTCGAAACCCTCGAAGCCGGAGGTCAGAACGGTCATCGAATAGGGGATGCAGACCAGGACGTGGCCGAGCACCACGGTGAACAGCGACAGGCTGAGGCCAAGCTGCAGCATCACCAAAAGCATGGAGATGGCGACGATCACCTCCGGCAGCACCAGCGGCGCCATGATCAGGCCGTTGATGGCGCGGCGGCCGGGGTAGCGGTAGCGGGTGATCGAGCGGGCGGCGAGGATGCCCAGCACCGTCGACAGGATCGAGGCGGAGACGCCGACGATCAGGCTGTTCCAGGTCGCGTCGATCAGCGCCGGCGTGCGCGGCAGATCCTCGTACCAGTGCAGGGTGACGCCCGAGAGCGGGAATTTGGGCGTCGCCGCCGTGTTGATCGAGAAGATCGGCAGGAAGATCACCGGCAGATAAAGGAACAACAGATAGAGGACGGCGTAGCTCGACAGCCAGCTAGGCAGGAAACGTCTTATCGCCGTCATCGCGCCAGCTTCTGCAGGGCGCGGATGGCCAGCACGGTGGCGCCGGCCATCAGCGAGACGATGATCATGGTGGTGACGGAAAGTGCCGCGCCCAGCGGCCAGTTCGACGCCTTGCCGAACTGCGCCTGGATGGCATTGGCGATCATGACGCCATCCTTGCCGCCGACCAGCTTCGGCGTCACATAGTCGCCGACGGTGGGGATCATGACGATCAGCGCGGCCGAGATGACGCCGGGCGCCGACAGCGGCAGGGTGACGCGCAGGAAGGAGCGCAGCGGTCCGTCGCCGAGGTCGGTCGCGGCCTCCACCAGGGTGCGGTCGACCTTCTCCAGCGACACGAAGATCGGCAGGATGGCGAAGGTCGCCCAGGCATGGGTGAGCGTGATGATGACGGCGCTGGAATTGTAGAGGAGCGCCGTCGACGGCTGGTCGATGATGCCGAGGCCCATAAGGCCGGAGTTGAGGACGCCGTTGTAGCCGAGGATCACCTTCCACGACATCACGCGCAACAGGTAGCTGGTCCAGAACGGGATGGTGATGAGGAACAGCCACAGGCTCTTGTGGCGGCCGCCGTGGAAGGAAATGAAATAAGCGATCGGGTAGGCGAGCGCCACCGTCAGCAGGCTGACCGTCAGCGAGATGTAGAGCGAGCGCCAGAGCAGGTCGCGGTAGATCGGCTCGGTCAGCGCGATCCGGTAGTTGTCCAGCGTGAAGGTGTGGTCGATGGTGAGGTAGTTCTGCGTCCAGAAGGAATGGGCGATGACGACCAGGATCGGCAGGACGAGGAGAATGAGGGCGTAGACGAAGGTGGGACTGATCAGGGCAAAGCCCTGGACGGCTTCCGATTGCAGAAGGGGACTTCGTCTCGATCCCGCCATGCGCAGCGGGGGCGACCCTTCCGCGGCAACCGTCATTGCAGCGCTCCGGGCGTGATTTCGGTAGCTGGCTCGGACTGTCCCGCCATGCGGCCTTCCCATTCGCGGCGCCGGCCGCCTGTTCCCGAATTATGCTTGGAGCGCGATCGCTCCTGGCTTGCCGGCTTTCTTTCATCATGAGCGCATCCGCCGATTGAAATCAAGCGCTATTTCTGCGATATTGATTGAACGGATATTCAAAATGAAGTGATGAAAAGCCGAGTTCCCATGGTTTTCCGCGTCGTTTGATACCCGATGAAAATTCAGCAACCTGGCGATGCGAGGCGAAAATGGCGGCTCAAAGCAAGATCAAGGCAAGTGAACTCATCGGGCCTGACGATGACGACGCGGTCGAGCTCGCCAAGCGCCATCTCGTCCAGCCCTGGCCTTATGCCGGCTCGGTCGGCAACGAGGCGCGCGCGCTGATCGGCGAGGGCGACGGCATCTACATCACCGACGGCTCCGGGAAGCGCCTGATCGACGGGCCGGCCGGCATGTGGTGCATCAATGTCGGCCATCGCCGCGAGGAGCTGGCCAAGGTCATGTACGACCAGGCGATGGCACTCTCCTACAACACGCCGTGGTACACGATGAACGCGCCCTCGGCCGAGCTCGCGCGGCGCATCGCCGATGCGGCACCCGGCGATCTCAGCCACACCTTCTTCACCACCGGCGGCTCGTCGGCGGTAGAGACGGCGCTGCGCTTCATGCAGTTCTACAACAACGTCCGCGGACGGCCGGAGAAGAAGCTCATCCTCAGCCGCGGCGGCGCCTATCACGGCTCGACCTATCTGTCGGCCTCGCTCAACGGCCGCCCGCGCGACCGCGACTGGATGGACGGCGCCGACGATCTGGTGGTGAAGCTGTCCTCGCCCGATCCGTTCCGGCGGCCGAAGGAGATGAGCATCGCCGCCTTCACCGATTTTCTCGTCGAGCAGTTCCGCGACACCGTCGCGCGCGTCGGCGCGGAGCGCATCGGCGCCTTTGTCGGCGAGCCGGTGCAGGCTTCCGGCGGTGTCGTTGTGCCGCCGGACGGGTACCTGAAGCGCATCCGCGAGATCTGCCGCGAGAACGACATCCTCTATGTCTCGGACGAGGTGGTGACCGGCTTCGGGCGGCTCGGCCACGTCTTCGCCTCCCGCGACGTGTTCGGCATCGATCCGGACATGATCACCTTCGCCAAGGGCGTCACGTCGGGCTATTTCCCGCTCGGCGGCGTCATCATCTCCGAGCGGCTGCTGGAAGAGCTGCGCCGGTCCAACCACCCTGACGCCCTGTTTGGCCATGGCCTCACCTACACCAGCCATCCGATCGGCTGCGCGGTGGCGCTGAAGAATCTCGACCTGCTGGAGGGGGGCGTGCTTGCCCACGCGCGCGAGATCGCGCCCTATTTCCAGGCGCAACTGAAGACGCTGGAAGAGCTGCCGCTGGTCGGCGAGGTACGCGGCGTCGGCCTGATGGCTTGCGTCGAATGCGTCGCCGATCGCGAAAGCAAGGATCCGCTTCAGCTCGACAAGGATGTTGGCAAACGCATCGACGCGCATTGCCACGAACTCGGCCTTCTGGTGCGGCCGCTGATCAACATGTGCGTGATGTCGCCGCCGCTGATCATCACCAAAGAGCAGGTCGACGATATGGTGGCGATCCTGCGGGAAGGGATTTCGCGGACCATGGATGACCTCAGGAAGGAAGGCGTCTGGCGGGGGTGATTGGCTCTTCCTTCTCCCCGTGGGACGGGGAGAAGAAAAGAGCTCATCCCCTCGACCTCAGCGCTTCGTTCAGCCCCCACATGTCCTTTTCCTCGGGCGCCGTCTCCAGGTTGAGCACCGGGACCTGCCTGCGCAGATGGTCGTGGTGGGTGCGCACGCCATATTCGAGGTCGGAGAGATAAAAACCCTCGAAGGCTTCCGACAGCATGGATTCGTTCGACCACACGGAAAGCTGCACGTCCTCGTTCATAGTGTCGCGGTCGATGCGATAGGCTAGGTAGCGTGCGGCCGCCTGTTCCCTGGTCTCGTCCTTGTAGCGGTAGACCGCGCCGCGCAGCAGCGTCTCGCCGGTCGACATCGGGAACTCCTGATAGAACTGCACCGATTCCGGCATGATCGACAGCGCGTTGTTGGGGAAGATGCCGTAATAGATCCAGGCCTTGCGCAGATGCTCCGGCAGATGCGTGGCCTCGGGCGCGAGCTTGATGTACTCGCGCACGCTCCAGCGCCGGCCGGCATGCGGATTGTAGGTGGCGAAGGAGCGCGACACGCCGTTGACGAAAGGCTCGTCGAAATAGGTGGCGCCATAGAGGTCCTGCAGCGCCGGATGCGCCATGGCGACGTGATAGCCCTCATTGTCGACGTCGCGCACCGACTTCCAGTTGACCGGCGATCTCTGTGTCCAGATGCCCCAGGACGGCACCATTTCGCCGACGTTGTAATGCGCCATCTCGGCTTCGATCGGCTTCAAGAGCTCGGCCACCGAAGGCTGCGGGCCGCCCTTGCGGAAGCGGATGAAGATGAAGCCCATCCAGATTTCGAGGTCGAGCGGCATCAGGCCGAACTCGGTCTTGTCGAGCTCGGGGAAGGAGCGCGGACGGGCGGCACCGCGCAGAGTTCCGTCGAGATTGTAGACCCAGCCATGGAACGGGCACACAAGCGCGTTCTTGCAACTGCCCTGGCTGTCGGCGACGACGCGGCTGCCGCGGTGGCGGCACATATTGTTGAAGGCACGCACGACGCCGTCCTTGCCGCGCAGGATCAGCGCGCGTTCGCCGATGACGTCCATGGTCAGATAGTCGCCCGGATTCGGCACGTCGGAGACATGGCCGACGATCTGCCAATGATTGCGGAAGACGTATTCCTTCTCGAGCTCGAGAAGAGCGTTGGAATGGTAGCTCCACCCCGGCAAACCCCGCCGGTCCCAATCGTTGGGAATCGCCACGTCACGGAGGTGCGGGTTCATCGGTATGCTCTTCTTTTTGTTGAATACTCATTCAATATAAACATATTTTTCGTTGAAATGCAATGGCTTGCGAAAGTATGGAATTTTTGTGGCGGCAAGTTCGACCCGCCTGAGCCGGAAAAATCCCGGAAAATCCGGGCCTTAATCGAAGAGCGGAACGGCGATCGTAAGTGGCCGCAGACTGCCTGCAGGAGGGCATGTCTCGATCGATCCAGGGGCGTGTGGCAGGCGGCCGCGAAGCGCTCGGTTCAGGCATCGCTGTGTGAGGCTGTTTACAGTCGGTCGGGCGGGACAGGCGCATTGTCTACACCGACCAGCTTCGAAGACCGGTCGAATGGTTGCCTCGGATTGGGATGCTGGAGCCTTCGGTGCCTGTTTCAATCCTGTTACACAGATAATCGCCATCGATCATTCGGCTGTTACCTGGTGCGATTAAGTTCGTTTCATAGCGAAAAGAAAGATAGCGAAGGGAACAACCGTGTTTGCGAAAGTTCGTACCGCCGATAATGATCGCCGCCTGCATGGTCCGGAGCGCAATGACCGCCGGCCGAAGCTGGCGTTGCGCCAGCGCGCCAGCGATCATCCGATGGCGATGTTCATGGCGATCGGCGCTTGCGCCTTCGTCGGCATGCTGGCGGCACCCGCCTCGGGCCCGGCTTTCGCCTCGATCAATCCGCCCGCCAATGTCATCGAGGGCGCGCAGACCACGCTCAAGACCGCCCGTCTGCCGGAATCCGCGGTCGACTTTGCCTGCAAGGGCCAGAACTGGGGCGCCGAGAGCCTCGATTGCCTGCGCGCCATCGCCGAACAGTCCGGCCAGCGCCGGGAACGCGCGGTGCGCATGATCGCCAACGCCGCGCCGCTCACCAACACGCCGAACGTTTTCTAAGAGCTCCCCTGAGCGCACCCTCCTGCGCTCCAGTCAGGCTCCCGCCGCGAAAGTGGGTCGGGAGCCTCTTTTTTTCGGATCCGGCGATGTTCAGGTGAAGCCGGCCTGCGAGTGGCGGCGTCCTTGGCTTCCGGTGCTCACGTACTTTTCGTACGCTCCGCTCCGGTTCTCGGATACCGCCACTCTCGGCTCGGCTTGACCTGAATCTCACCAGATCCTGCAGTGGTGCGATCTCGGCTCAGATATGCGCGCCGTTGTCGGCTGCGGCGGCGGCTTCGTCGGCGACCGTCGACAGGATGCCGCGGACGTCGAGCGTCGAGAAAGGCTTTTCCAGTATATGCGGGCGCTGCTGCGGCGGCAGCGCTTCGATCTCGGCCTTGGCACCGATCATGTCGCCGGTCACCAGCACGAAGCGCTTGGCGAGCGGGGGCTGCTGCGCGAGCAGCTCGCGGTAGATCGCAATACCGCTGATGCCCGGCATGCGCAGATCGGAAAAGACGATGTCCGGCGGCATGTGACCGTTCAACACGTCGGCCGCCGATGTCCAGCTTGCCACGACGCGCGACTTCACGCCCATCAACTCGAGTATGTCGGACAAGGAGGCGGCGACGTCCGGCTCGTCGTCGATCACCAGCGCATGGCGCAGCCCGCTCGAACGCGCAGGGCCTTCGCCTGGCCTGGCGCCGCCGACCGCGATCGCCGGCAATTGCACGACGAAGCGCGCGCCGTTCGGTTGCACTTCCTCGAACCGGATGCTGCCGTGATGGCGCTCGACGATCGATTTCGAGATCGACAGGCCGATGCCGGTGCCGACGCCGACCGGCTTGGTGGTGAAATAGGACTCGAAGATGCGCGCGCGGATCGCTTCCGGAATGCCCGGGCCGTTGTCCTCGACAGAGAAGCCCGGATTGCCGTGTTCGTTGCGGAAGGTCCGCACCTTGATGTGCCGCTCGCCGGGCATGCCGGCCAGCGCGTGCTGGCTGTTGATGAGAAAGTTGGCCACCACCTGGGTGATGTGGTCGGCGTCGGCCAGGGCAAGCAGCGGTCCGTCGGCAAAATCGGTGTCGATGATGATGCCGCTGGAGCGCGCGCCGTAGGCGGTGACCTCGAGCGCCGAGCGCATCACCTGGTTGAGATCCGTCTCGGCCTGTTCGGTCGGGTGCAGCCGCACCATCGACAGGAAGCTCTTGACGATGCGACCGCATCGCTCCGCGGCGGCGCGCACCTTCTCGGCGCGCACTTTGGTCTGCGGGTCGCCGGCGAATTCATGCAGCAACGTCGACTGCGCCACCACCACCGCCAGCGGGTTGTTGAGCTCATGCGAGACGCCGGCAAGCAGCGAGCCCATCGCCGCCATCTTCTCGTTCTGGTGCAGCTTCTCGCGCTGTCGGTTGATCTCCTCCTCGGCCTGCAGCTTTTCACGCAGGTCGCGGATCGAGCCGAAGATCAGGCGGCGGTCGGCAACGCGCATCTCGGTCGCCGTCAGCTCGATCGGGAAGATCTCGCCAGCGGCGTTCTGGGTGACGGTCTCCAGCCGCTGGCCGACCATCGGCGCGCCTCGGCCGGCCATGTATTCGGCGCCGGAGGCATAGCCTTTGCGGTAGTAAACCGGAACGATGGTATCGAGCAGGTCCTTGCCCAGGATGGCGCTGCGCTGGAAGCCGAACATCTTCTCGGCGGCGGGATTGAACTCGATGATCGAGCCCGTCTCGTCGATGACGATGATGGCGTCCAGCGAGGCCTGCAGCATGGTGCGGCGGATCACCTCGCTGGCGTGCGCCTCGGATGGCGAGCGCTCGATGGCGTCGCCGATGGCCAAGGCGATGATGTGCAGCGTCGCCTCTTCCTCATCCGTCCATTCACGCTCGGCGACGCAGTCGTTGACGGCCAGCGTGCCCCAGAGGTGGCCATGCGCGAAAACAGAGACGGACAGGAACGACTTGATGTTCTGCTTCTCGAAGTCGGCCCGCAGGAAGCCGTCGAGGTCGCGCGTGTGGCCGGAGAAGATCTTGCCTTGCCGCTCGTCTTCCTGCAGCCGCTCCAGCAAGGAATCCGAGTTGATGATCGACTGCACGATCACCGTGGGCGAGGCCAGCTCGCCGCCGAAATCAGGGTCGATCCAATAGGCGGCGACGGACTGGGCAAAGCCTTGGCCCGGCAATTCACGCAGGCGAAAGAGGATGCCGCGCTGGCATTCCATCTTGCGGCAGACCGTCCCCAATATGTCGTCCATCTCGCGCTGCCAGTCGCCTGCCTCGCGCAGGCGGCGCACGACATGGACTGCCGCCATCGCGGCGCCGCCCGGACGCGAGCCATGCATATCGGTGCGTGCTGCATCAGCAGTCATGGTCATACCTGGCCGGGACGCCGGTCGTTCAGAGTGTCCCTCCGTTCCACGGGAACCGCTCTTTCCTTTTTGTTTTGACGCAATTTCGGACGGAAGGCTACGGCCAAGGCGCCCAGCCCGGCCGTTTCACGCCATTCTAATTGGCGTCGCCACTCGGCAGCGAGAAGATATAGCCTTCGCCGCGCACCGTGCGCAGGAATTTCGGATTGGCGGGGTCGGCCTCGATCTTCTTTCGCAACCGCATGATGCGGATGTCGACCGCACGCGAGGATTCCGGATCCTCGACGAAGCCGATCGCTTCCGAAATCGCTGCCCGCGTCAGGAGCCGGTTGGCGCGGGTGAGGAAAACCTCGAGCACATCGAACTCGCTCTTGGCCATCTCGATCACCGCGCCGTTGGCGGTGGTGACCAGGCGGCCGTCGAAATCGGCCTGGAAGCCGCCGAAATTCATGAAGCGGCGATTGCCGGCTTCGGCCTTCCGCGCCTGCGGCTCGGCCGGTTGCGGCACGCGGCGCAAAACGCTGCGCACCCGCGCCAGCACCTCGCGCAATTCATATGGCTTGACGATGTAATCGTCGGCGCCGAGCTCCAGCCCGACGATGCGGTCGAGCGCTGTGCCGGCGGCGGTGGCGTAGATGATGCCGATCTGGGTCTTGGAGCGCAGCCAGCGGCCGAGCGACAGCCCGTCCTCGCCGGGCATGGCGATGTCGAGGATGGCAAGGTGGAAGGGCTGCGCTTCGAACAGCGCGCGCGCCGCCACGGCATTCTCGGCCGTCACGACGTCATAGCCGCTGGCGCCGAGATACTCGGCCACGGCCTCCCTCAGATCCGGTTCGTCCTCGACGACGATGATGCGTGCCTTCACGACGCGCTCGCTCCCGCTTTCAGCGGAAAGTAGATTGGGTATAAACATGATGTCCAGCACTCATCTCGAGTTGTCTGTGGCGGGGTGGAGAAAATGGCCGCACGATCCGTCATTGCGCTTGTGTCCGTCGCCGAGGTGGTGGCCGGCGATCTCGCCGACCATCTCGAGCGGCGCGGGCACGACGTGCGCCAGGCGCGCCAGCCCTGGGAGGCGGAGACGCTGCTTTCGGCCGGCGGTATCGATGTCGTCGTGGTCGGCGATGAGGTCACCCAGGCCGAGGGGCGCGAACTTCTCAGGCGTTACAGTAGCCAGGGCGGAGGTGGCGAGGGCGGTCCTGATTTCATCCTGATCTGCCGGCCGCGCGACCTCGTCGACAAGGTGCTGGCGCTCGAACTCGGTGCCGCAGACGTCATCGAAAGTCCGCTCAACGTGCGCGAGCTTGCCGCGCGGATCGGCGGCCTGCTGATGAGACGCGGCCGGGCGGCAGGGGAACTGATCGTGCTGGAAAACGCCACCGTCGATCTGCGGTCGGCCATGGTGATGCATCGCTCGGGCACGGAGGAGCAGCTTTCTCCCGGCCAGGTGGCGCTGCTGAAGCTGTTCCTGGCGAGTCCGCGCAAGGTGCTGACGCGCGACGACATCATTGCCGCGGCGCCGGCCGAGAATGCCGACGCTTTCGACCGTTCGATCGATTCGCGCATCGTGCGGCTGCGCCGCAAGCTCGACACCGAGACCATCACCACCATCCGCGGCGCCGGCTATCGTTTCGATCCGCCGCTCTCGCGCAACGAGTGAGTTCAGGTCGAGCATCGGATTCACGAAAGCGGTGATCATTTTGGGCGATGGTCATCCAATGTCCGGCGCTCAGCGCACCACGACGACCGAGGGTCCAGTTGGAAGGTTGGCGCTGACGGTCATTTCAACCGGGGTGCGCTCCTTCAGCAGCACCGTTGCCAGCGCGGCGAAGCCGAGCAGGCCCTGCGCGTAGAGAAGCGCGGAAAGCACCGAGGCGGCAAGGTTCGTCTTCATGTCGTATTCCCAATCTCGATCGTCAGTGCTTCAGGAAACTCCCGAAGCGCCCGCGCCGCTGACGGAGCCCCCCGCTGCGGCGCGGGCCTTCGGTCCTCTCGGCAGCAAGTAGCCGGAGGGGCCGCGCGTCCTCATCAGCCGACGGCCGACCCGCCAGAGGGCCTTCAGCCGGTGGACGCGCAGGCTGGAAACAATCCAGACCGTGGCGATGAACAGAACCATGTGCAGCGTCGAAACCTCGGCGGTACCCGTCGCCGACAGCGTCGTCGCCGGGTTGCCGGCTACCGAGCCGGTGCCGCCGAGCACGATCACCGCGACGCCGATCCCGAGAAGCCAGGAGCGGAGTTTCGATTTCCTGCCCATTTTCGTTTGCAGATGTCTGTTCCCGTTGCGTCAAATGTGCCGCCGGCCTGTATCCGGATCATGCCGCCGTGGCTGCACTTTGTTGCAGATTGGTTTCGAAAACGGCCCCGCATCTTTCATATACAGGCGAAATGAACTTTCGTTCCTGATCCGAGCTCATTGTGCGGCGCCTGAACGCCTGGTCTCGAAAAGGCCGCGCCGAGCCGTTCAGCCGGCCTCGCCATAAGCTTGTAGAAACCGATCCGAAACAGAAACGAGCATCAAGCGAAATAGGTCTGAAACGGACGGACCCGATAAGAGCCCATCGATTTGAAGCCGGCGCGACCGGCAAGAAACAGAGAGGGATCGTCATGCATACCGCCATTTCCGCCAAGCTCATCAATATCACCGCCGCCGCGCTCACGGGTGCTGCACTGCTGTTCGGCGCCGGCAACGCCGCCCATGCCAACCAGATCGTGGCCAAGGTTTCGCTGTCGCAGCAGATCATGGAGGTCACGGTCGATGGCCGCCCGACCTACACCTGGAAAGTCTCGACCGGCGACAGGAGGCACATCACGCCGACCGGTTCGTTCAAGCCGACCCGCATGCATGAGATGTGGTATTCGAAGAAATACGATAACGCGCCGATGCCGCATTCGGTGTTCTTCAGCGGCGGTTATGCCGTCCACGCCACCTATGCCATCAGCCGTCTCGGCCGTCCCGCCTCGCATGGCTGCGTGCGGCTGCATCCGGATGCGGCGGCTGATTTCTATCAGTTGGTCGAGGCGTTCGGCCCCGGCAACACCAGCATCCTCATCGTGAAGTGACGCGCCGGGATAAAGTAGCTGGCCGGTTGCCGCCTTCCGCGCGGTTTGTGAGACGCAATTCCTGACGGAAAGCCGTTATACGCTTTTCCTGGAATTGCTCAGCGCCGAAGCCGTGAGGCGACCGCCAAAAAAAGAGGCCGGGATTTCCGGCCTCTTTTGCTTTCGGTTCGTCGCTTTCTCAGCTCGGCAGCGCCGGCATCAGCTTCGGATCGGGCTTCTCGGCGAGGTGCGGCAGGTCCTTGCTGGCGATGAAGGTGTAGAACATCGGCACGACGAAGAGCGTGAACATCGTGCCGACCAAGATGCCGGTGAAGATGACCAGGCCCATCGAATAGCGCGCGGCCGCGCCCGCGCCGCTCGAGACGATCAGCGGCACGACGCCCAGCGCCATGGCCGCCGTGGTCATCAGGATCGGCCGCAGGCGCACCTTGGCCGAAGCGATGATGGCGTCGCGGCGGCGCATGCCGTGGATCTCCCGCTGCTGGTTGGCGAATTCCACCAGCAGAATGCCGTGCTTGGTGATCAACCCGATCAGCGTGATCAGGCCGACCTGGGTGTAGATGTTGAGCGTCCCCAGCCCGATGTTGAGCGGCACGATCGCGCCGAAGATCGACAGCGGTACCGCCATCATGATGATCAGCGGGTCGCGGAAGCTCTCGAACTGGGCCGCCAGCACCAGGTAGATGACGATGACGGCCGCGGCGAAGGCGATCAGGATGGTGTTGCCCTGCTCCTTCTCCTGCCGCGACTGGCCGGAATAGTCGACGAAGAAGGTGTCGGGAAGGGTCTCCCTGGCGAGATCCTCCAGCACTTTCAGGCCGTCGCCGGTGGTCACGCCGGGCAGAGGCAGGGCCGAGATCGTCGAGGAGTTCAGCTGGTTGAACTGTTCGATGGCCGCCGGCGAGGCATTGGTCGAAATCTTCACGACCGCCGACAGCGGCACCATCTTGCCGTCGACGCTGCGGACGAAATACTCGCCGAGCTTCTCGGGATTGTCGCGGAATTCCTGCGGCACCTGCGGGATGATGTCGTAGCTGTTGGAATCACGATCGAACTGCGCCACCTCGGCGCCGCCGACCAGCAGCGTCAATGTGTTGCCGATATCGGCAATCGGCAGGTTCAAAGCCGCCGCGCGCTCGCGATCGATGGTGACGGTCACTTGCGGCGCATCGTAGGCCATCGAGTTCTGCACGACGATGAAGCGGCCTGAGGCCTGCGCCTTGTTCTTGATCTTCTCCGCCTGCTCGAAGACTTCCGAGGGATCGCCGGTGGAGCGCACGACCATGGAAATCGGCAGGCCGCCGCCGGAACCGGGCAGCGTCGGCGGCGCGAAGACGAAGGCCTGAACGCCGGCGACCTTGGCGAGCCGTGCGGTGATGTCGGCCTGCAGTTCCTTCGAGTTGCGCTTGCGGTCGGCCCAGTCCTTGAAGGCGAAACCGACGAAGGCGCTGTTGGTGGCGCCGCCGAAGGCAACGGCCGAGAACTGCGCCCGGGTCTCCGGGATGTCCTTCACGAGCCCCAGGATCTGATTGACATAGGTCTCCGTGTAATCCGACGTCGCATAGCGCGGCGCGGTCACCAGCGACAGCAGGAAGCCCTGATCTTCCTCAGGCGCCAACTCGGTCGATGTCTTGGTGAACATGAAGCCGGTGAGGGCGACAAGCGCGACGACGATGATCAGCGTCACCGGCCGGTTCCTGAGCGAAGCGGTGACGGCCCGTTCATAAACGCGCTCGACGCGCGTGAACGTACCGTCGACGATGCGCTGGAAGCGGCCGTGCTGGCCCGGCTTCAGCAAACGCGCCGACATCATCGGCGTGATCGTCATGGCGATCAGGCCCGACAGCACCACGGAGCCGGCCAGCGTCACCGCGAATTCGCGGAACAGCGCGCCGGTCAAGCCGCCGGTGAAGGCCAGCGGGGCAAACACGGCTGCCAGCGTGATGGTCATCGCCACGATGGCCGTCGCGATCTCGCGCATGCCGTTGAATGCCGCCTGCATCGGCGACATGTGATCCTCCTCCATGTGGCGGTGGATGTTCTCCACCACCACGATGGCGTCGTCGACGACAAGGCCGATCGCCAGCACCATGGCCAGCAGCGACAGAAGGTTGATCGAGTAGCCGACCGCGAACAAAAGGAAGCAGACGCCGATCAGCGACAGCGGGATGGTGACGATCGGCATCATCACCGAGCGGAACGAGCCGAGGAAGAGAAGGATCACCACGATGACGATGGCGACGGCCTCGCCGATGGTCTTGAACACTTCCTCGATCGAGGCGCTGATCTGGCCCGTGGCGTCGTAGACGATCTCGATCGTCATGCCTTTCGGCAGCGTGTCCTGGATTTGCGGCACGAGTTTGGTGAGCGCCGCCGCCGTCGTCAGCGGGTTCGCCGCCGGCGTCGGGAAGATGGCCAGGAAGGTTCCCGGCTTGCCGTTGAAGCTCACCCTGGTGTCGGTGTTCTTCGCACCGAGCTCGATCCGCGCGACATCGCGCAGGCGGACAACCTCGCCGTTGGTCGAGCGAACCGGCAACTGCGCGAAGGCCTCGGGCGTCTGCAGGGTCGAATGCACGGTGATCGAGGACACCACATATTCGTTCTCGGTGTTGCCGGGCGCCGACAGGAAGTTCGAGTTGTTGATGGCCGTCAGCACGTCCACCGCCGTGGCGCCGCGCGCGGCGAGCCGGACCGGGTCGATCCAGATGCGCATGGAATATTCCTGGGCGCCGAAGATCTGGACGTCGGCGACGCCCTCCACGGTCGAGATGCGAGGCCGGATGACGCGCTCGATATATTCGGTGAGCTGCTCCTTCGTCATGTTCGGGTTCTGCATCGAGATGTACATCATCGCGAACTGCTGCCCGGTGCCTTTGACGATGACGGGATCCTTGGATGCCTCCGGCAAGGTGCCGCGCACACCCTGGACCTTGGACAACACCTCGGCGAGCGCGACGTCCGGATTGGAGCCGAGCTTCATCTGCACCGTCACCGTGCTTGAGGACGGACGGCTGGACGAGGTGACGTAGTCGATGTTTTCGGTCGAGGCGACGGCGCGCGCGATCGGCGCCGATATGAAGCCCTGGATCAGGTCGGCGCTGGCGCCCGGATAGGCCGTGGTGATGGTGATCGCCGTCTCGTCGACCTTCGGATACTGGCGGATCGACAAGCTGAAAATGCCCTGGAAGCCCAGAAGCAGGATCATGCAGGCCAGCACCGTCGAGAGCACCGGCCGGCGGATGAAAAGGTCGGAGAAGCTCATTGCTGAACCTGCTTGTTCGCCGATTTGCTGGGGTCGATGGTGTTATCGACGGCAACCGACATGCCGTTGAAAAGCCGGTTCTGGCCGGCGGTGACGACCTGGTCGCCGTCCTTCAGGCCCTCGACGATCTCGACCATGCCTTCGTTGCGGCGGCCGAGCTTCACGAAGACCTGCGAGATGGTGAGCGGCTGTTGCGCGCCCTCGGCCGGCTTGGCGGCGTCGCCGGCCGCCTTGTCGGCCGGCTTCGCGTCAGCCGGCTTCGCCGCATTGTCGACGGCGGGCTTGGAAGCGTCGGCCTGCGGCTTGGCGGCATCGCCGGCCGCCTTGTCGGCGCCGGCCTTCTGCTCATCCGGTTTTGCCGGCGCGGCGGCAGCACCCTGGGCGGGCTTCGCCGGCTGGACGACGAAGACATAGTCGCCATAGAGGCTGGTCGTCACCGCCGTCTGCGGCACGGAGATGACGTTGTTCTCCTGCGGCAGCTCGACACGGATCTGGACGAACTGGCCGGGCGTCAGCTTGCCTTCCGGATTGGCGACCTCGCCGCGGATCGAGACCAGCCGGCTGGCGGGGTCGATCTTGGGGTCGATGCCGCGAATGGAGCCGGCAAAGGACATGTCGGCGAGACTGCTGCCAAGCTTGATGGTCTGGCCGATCTTGAGCAGCGGCAACTGCTGTTCGGGAACCGTGAAGTCGACCCGCATCGTGTCGAGGTCCTGGATGGTCACGACAGAGTTGCCCGGGGCCAGATACTGGCCGATATCGATCTTCGGGATACCGACCGTGCCGCCGAAGGGCGCGGACAATTGCTTCTGGTCGAGCACCGCCTGCAGCTTGTTGACCTGCGCGGCCGAGGCGTCCGCCGCGGCGCGCGCGGCGTCGAGCGTCGCGTCCGTGCCGACGCCGCGCCGCTGCAATTCGATCGCGCGGGTCAGCGCGGCCTGGTCCGAGGCGGCCTGCGCCTTCTGCGCCACCAGATCGGCCTTCTCGACCGCGTCGTCCAGTTGCAGGAGCACCGCGTCGGCGGCAACCTTCTGGTTGGCGTGGAAGAGGATGTCCTTGACGATGCCGCTGGTCTCGACGGTAAGGTCGACACCGCGCACGGCATTGACGGTGCCGATGGCCTCGACGCCCGGGGTCCATTCCGACGGCTTCACCGTCACCGTCGAGACCGTCGCGGCCGGGGGCTTCATGGTGGCGAAATACTGCTTGATGCCGGCGTCGCGCATGAAGTTGAAGCCAACGATGCCGACGCACACCAAGGCGAGCAGCAGCAAGAATCCGGCGATGATGAAAAAGCGCTTCACGGATAGTCCCCCTCGGCTGGCAACCGGCAAAACAATCGAAGCCGGGACACATATCGACGACAGGTCCCGATTTCAAATGGCGCGCCTTACTGTACCGGCTGGACGGTCTTGTCAATTCCGCCTAGGCTAATGTACGGGGAGGCGCGATGAGAGCACCCAGGGCAAACTCACGCGAAAAGATACTAGCCGCCGCCGCCGACGTTGCGCGCGAGGCAGGCCCGGGAAGCCTGTCGCTCGAGGCAGTCGCCAGCCGCGCCGGCGTGTCGAAGGGCGGGCTGCTCTACAATTTCCCGACCAAGGCCAAGCTCATGCAGGGGCTGGTCGAAAACTATCTCAGCGATTTCCAGAAGGCGCTGGAGGCACGTGCCGCCGAGGCCGGCCGCGAAAGCGTGCTCTCGGCCTATATCGAGCTGTCGGCCGACGACTGCGAGCGGCCGAAACCCTCGGCGTCCTGGATGTTCTCGGCAATCGCGGAGGATCCCGACTTCCTGACGCCGATAAAGGCCTTCAAGCGCCAGCTGTTCGAACGGCTGAAGGGGGAGACGCAGGACCTTGGCTCGCTGCTGGTCTGTTTTCTCGCCATCGAGGGGATGCGCAGCATGAACCTGTTCGATTCAGACGTGCTTTCCGAAGACGAGCGCAAGCTGCTGGTGTCCTCGCTCCTGAAGATAGCCGGATAGGCACCAAAACAGTTTGGTGGCGACCAGCTGTTTGGCCGCGGCCAAACTGTTTGGTGGTGACCAAACTGTTTGGTGGTGACCAAACGGTTAAGGGCGTCACACCAGCTTCATCCTAGCGACATAGCGTCCTTCCCGGTTCTTTGCTGCAATGCAAATGGAGTGGGACAATGGTGGACGTAGTTTCCAGTGAGGCGGGGATCCCGAGACCGGATCATCCCCTAGAACAATCGAGCGGAGCCAAATGGTTCCTGCCGGCTTTCGGCGTGCTGGTGCTCGTCGGCATCATCTATGTCGGCTATGCGCTCAGCCAGGATCTGGCCATCGCCAAGACGGTGCCGTGGATCCTGCTCGGCATCGCGCTTCTGATCGCGCTCGGCTTCGAGTTCGTCAACGGCTTCCACGACACCGCCAACGCGGTCGCCACCGTAATCTACACGCGTTCGCTGCCGGCCGAATTCGCGGTCATGTGGTCCGGCGTCTTCAACTTCCTCGGCGTGCTTACCTCGAGCGGCGCGGTGGCGTTCGGCATCCTGTCGCTGCTGCCGCTCGAGCTCATCCTGCAGGTCGGTTCGTCATCCGGCTTCGCCATGGTGTTCGCGCTCCTGGTCGCCGCCATCCTGTGGAACCTCGGCACCTGGTTCCTCGGCCTGCCGGCCTCGAGCTCGCACACGATGGTCGGCTCGATCATCGGCGTCGGCCTCGCCAATCAGTTCATGGCCCCGGCCGGCAGCGCCACCAGCGGCGTCGACTGGGGCCAGGCGACCAATGTCGGCACCACCCTTTTGGTCTCGCCGATCGTCGGCTTCTTCGCCGCCGCGGCGCTGCTCTATGCCATGAAGCTTCTGGTGCGCAACCCGGCGCTCTACGAGGCGCCGAAGGGCAACACGCCGCCGCCATGGTGGATCCGTGCGCTGCTGATCTTCACCTGCACCGGCGTCAGCTTCGCGCATGGCTCCAATGACGGCCAGAAGGGCATGGGCCTCATCATGCTGATCCTGATTGGCGTGGTGCCGACGGCTTACGCGCTCAACCGCACACCCGACGTCAACTATCTCGACGCCTACAAGTCGGCCTCGGTTTCCGTCGAGCAGGCGCTGGGCAAATACGTCAAGCCCGGCGTCACCGTCGCGGACGCCAATGCCGCCAAGGCAGCCGTGCAGGAAGCCGTGCGCAGCAAATCGTGGACCGACCAGACGACGCTCGCGCTGCAGACCTACATCCACAACACGACGGCCGAACTGCAGCCCTACGCTACTGTCGACAAAGTTCCGACAGACCTGGTCAGCAACGCGCGCAACGACATCTACCTGATCGGCGAAGCGCTGAAGCTGATCGACAAGAAGAAGCTGCTGCCGATGCAGGACGCCGACCTGAAGGCGGTTACCGACTATCACAAGGCGGTCGACAACGCGACGAAGTTCATCCCGCTGTGGGTGAAGATCGCGGTCGCGCTGGCGCTCGGCCTCGGCACAATGGTCGGTTGGAAGCGCATCGTCGTCACCGTCGGCGAGAAGATCGGCAAGAGCCACCTGACCTACGGCCAGGGCGCCGCCGCCGAGCTGGTCGCGATGATCACCATCGGCATGGCCGACCGTCTCGGCCTGCCGGTGTCGACCACCCATGTGCTGTCGTCCGGCGTCGCCGGCACGATGGCGGCCAACGGCTCCGGCCTGCAGTGGTCGACCGTGCGCAATCTCCTGCTGGCCTGGGTGCTCACGCTGCCCTGCTCGATCGCGCTGGCCTTCGTGCTGTTCGTGATCTTCCGGCAGGTGTTCTGAGCCGGGAAGGCCCTCAGGGAAACGGCGCCGCTGGCGGCGCCGTTTCCTTCTACCGCTGCTCAACGTCCGCCCTGCTAGAACATTTCGCCATTTTACGGAAACGGTGAGATGTTCTATCTCCTTGTTTTTACGCAATTCCGGGCGGAAAACCGCTCACACTTTTCCTGGAATTGCGCTAAGGCGGCGTAGCTGGCGCAGCGATAAAACGTGCAGCAGTATTGAGCTTGGCACCACGAAAGCAGGGGTCAGCACACCCGGATAATTCCCGGCGCCGATGCTCAGCACATCCGGAACGATCAATTGCCACGGGCCGGGCGAAGTGATTATGCCCATGGTGATCGCGACAGCGAAATCGGCAAGGCCAAGGATGTTCCAGAGGGTTGCTGCCCTCCGGCCGCCGGCTGTGCCGGTCGCCGCAGCGATCGCCGCCGGCAACGCGAACAGCCCTGTCAGCACGTCGCCGATACCCGCGGGCACTGCGAACACGGCGGGCAGCGCGCCGTGCAGCCACGCCGCGAGCGCCCAACTGCCGAATACCCGGTAGAGCTGAAGCGCGACGAGCCAGCTCGCCGGCATCGCATCGAGCACCTGCCCGATCCGCCTGGAAAGCAGCAACAGCGGTGCGCCGATGATCACCGGCAGGACGATGGCCGACGGCAACGCCGGTAAGGATGTGGCGTCCGGGTGGAAGACGCCATTGATCGCGGCGCTCCAAGCGACGGCGAACCATAGCGTATCCGGGATCATGATCGCCAGCCAAGTCGCGCGACGTTGGCCCGCCGTCAGGCCCGTCTGCTCGAGGCCGAGCCACAATCCGAGAGCGATGAGACCGTGAGCGGCGAGCTGGTGAAACGTGGTCGGAACGCCGCTGTCCGGGATCGCCGGCCAACGATAGATCAAGAGTAGCCACAGCCCTGTGAGCGGCACGAACCACAGCAGGCCTCGCCAGGCGTCGCGCAGTGGAACGACGGCAGGGGAAACAGCTTCGGCGGTCATTGACGGTACTCCATCGGGCCCAGCGCATTTTGCTGACGCTCAGATGTAAGTCCGCTCGCCGCGAGCGGCTATTCGCGACAATGTTGATGGCCCGTGAAGCAGAGCTTCACAGTTTGCGGGCTCCCTGGCGAGCGACCGCTGTGGCTTTCCCGAGACTACTCCGCTCGTTGCGGAAGGCAGATATCAGGTCGGGTCTTCGCGGTGCAGATCGTGGATGGTGACGCCTTCGGCGTTGTCCGGCAGCATCAGCCATTTCTTGTGGCGCAGCGTGCGCTCAGTGTCTTCCAGGCCCATCTCCCAGTGCTCGCGCATGGAAGTGCCGGAGAACTCGTAGTCCTTGGCGTGGCCTTCATAGCCTTTGTGCTGGTAGATCAGGTGGACGATGTTGACGACGCCGGCGTCGGAGTAGTCGGCCATCAATTCCTTCTCGCCATCCTTGAGCTGCTCCGGCGGCACGCGCCTCAGCGCATCCAGCAGCTTCATCTTCAGCGCATGGATGCGCTGGAAGTTGTCGGTGTTCTGGCGCGTGCGGCTGGAATACATGATGTCCTTGTGGCGCGACAGGACGTCGGCCATGCCGCGCGGCAGCACGCCGCGGGCGCTGAACAGGTCGACCTGGAACACCAGTGAGGAGCGGTCCTCCTCCTGGTCGAGCAGATATTGCAGCGGCGTGTTGGAAACGATGCCGCCGTCCCAGTAATACTCGCCCTCGATGCGGATCGAGGGGAAGGCCGGCGGCAGAGCGCCGCTCGCCATGATGTGCTCCGGCCCGATGCGCACCTTGTCGGTGTCGAAATAGACGAAGTTGCCGGTCCGGACATTGACCGCGCCGACGCTCAAGCGCTTTTTGCCGTCGTTCAGCACGTCGAAGTCGATCAGGCTTTCCAGCGTGTCCTTGAGCTCGGCGGTGTCGTAGAAGCTGGTGGCGCCTTCGGCTCCCGCCAGCTGGAACCAGGGGTTGGGGCTGCGCGGCTTGAAGAAGCCGGGCTGGCCCATGGTCATGGTCATGAAGGACGAGGTCTGGTTGCGGATATCGCGATAGATGTCGCCTTCGGGCGTATAGGCCCAGATCTTGCGGCCCGAGACGGTCTGCCAGAACTGCTCCAGCCGCTGCAGGCGGCGGCTCGGCTCGTTGCCGGCGATGATCGAAGCGTTGATGGCGCCGATCGAGACGCCCGAGAGCCAGGTCGGCTCGCAGCCGGCGTCGGCAAGCGCCTGATAGACTCCCGCCTGATAGGCGCCGAGCGCGCCTCCGCCCTGAAAGACCAGGGCGACGCGATCGTACTGCGCCGTGATTTCCGCAATGGTAGCGGCGGCGGTCGTCTTGCTGCGGTTACGCTCAAGCACCGGCTTTCTCCAGTTCCTTCGCGCCGGCGGCCGATCGGCCGTGGTCGGCGAGATAATCATGCACGACCTCCCCGAGGCCGAGCGTCAGGTCGGCGGTGAAGTGAACAGCCGAGACGATGTCGAGCACAGGCAGCTTGGCGACATCGGCCATGACATGCGGGCGCAGGTCGAGCGCGGCCGGCGCCGTCCAGGCCTCCTTCAGCGTGACGTCGGTGAGATAGTAGCGGACCAGCTCGCAGATGCGCGGGCTGCCGTCGACATGCGGGATGATCTTGATCAGGAAATTGGGCGCGGCGAGCGAGGCCAGCACCTGGTCGTGATCGGCCTCGCGATGCTTGTAGCCCATGGTGCCGGTGGCGCACAGAACGCTGCCATAGTGCAGCGTGCCCACCACCACCTCGCCCTCATGCACGATCTTGGGGCTGGCGAGCTTCTTCGGGAAACCCCAGAGCTCGCGGCCGCCGGCGATCGGCGCGTCGTCGTCGAGATACATCGAGTGCACATAGCCGCCGTGCTGGCCTTTGTAGCGCACCGGGATGACCTGGCCGGTCTCGGTGTAATCGCCGAAGCCGGTCGAATCCGGCATGCGGATGAATTCGTATTTGACCAGCGGCTCGTCGATCTCGAGCGGCGCCGGCACGACGGCTTCGAGCGCCTCGCGCGTCGTGCGGTAGGTGATGATGATGTATTCGCGGTCGAAGAAACGATAAGGGCCGGGCGGGAAGGACGGGTTGGTGAGCGGCATCGCATAGGCGCGCTTCACGACATCGGCGATTTCCATGGCTGGTGCCCCAAACAGATTTGAAATGACCCCGCGCGAATGCGCTGGCAAATATGTTGCACGGCAGCATGACAGTGCCGTGTCAACGCCAAGACGGCGCTTCCGCAAAGCCGGCAAATGCCGTCGTGAAGCTGTAACAGCGCCGACATATGGGTGTGGCATTGTGATGCTGCGGCGCACAAATCGTGTGCCTTCCGGATTGTCTGCCTTCATACTCTTCCCCCTGTCCTCCTCCTGTCGTGAGATCTCCCATGGCTTCCCTGTCCTCGAAGAATGCGCTCGTCACCGGCTCAACCAGCGGCATCGGCCTTGCAATCGCCCGGGCCTTCGCCGCCGAGGGCGCCAACGTCACCATCAACGGCCTGGGCGATGCCGCGGCGATCGAGCAGGAGCGGGCCGGCATCGAAAAGGATTTCGGCGTCAAGTGCCGCTATTCGGGCGCCAACATGATGGACGGCGCCGCGGTCACCGCCATGATCCACGAGGCCGAGGAAGCGTTCGGCAGCCTCGACATCCTGGTCAACAATGCCGGCATCCAGCATGTCGCGCCGATCGAGGAATTTCCCGACGACAAATGGGAAGCCATCATCCGCATCAACCTTCTCGCCGCATTCTATGCGATCAAGGCGGCGGTGCCCGGCATGAAGAGCCGTAAATGGGGCCGCATCATCAACACGGCTTCCGCCCATGCGCTGGTCGCCTCGCCGTTCAAATCGGCCTATGTCTCGGCCAAGCACGGCATTGCCGGCCTGACCAAGACGGTGGCGCTGGAAGTGGCGCAGGACGGCATCACCGTGAACGCGATCGCGCCCGGCTATGTCTGGACGCCGCTGGTCGAAAAGCAGATCCCCGACACGATGAAGGCGCGCGGCATGACCGAGGAACAGGTCAAGCACGACGTGCTGCTCGCAGCGCAGCCGACCAAGGAGTTCGTCACCGTCGAGGAGCTTGCCGCGCTGACGCTCTTCCTGTGCTCGGATGCCGCCAAGCAGATGACCGGCACGACCCTGCCGATGGATGGCGGCTGGACGGCGCAGTAGGGGCGCCTCCGGTCCTCATGGCTATTGAAGTCGCCCGTAATGGCTCAGGACGAGGCCGACGGCTCCAAGCAGCGAATCGTTTTCGGTGTGCTTGCCGACGATTATTCGCGTGCGCCTGTCGGGGGCGACATCCCGCGCCTTGATTAGGGTGTGCCGCTCATAGGCTGCAATGAGTGGCGCAAGCAGGATGTCGCCAGCGAGCGCCATGCGTCCTCCGATGATGATGAGGGGCGGATTCAGAACGGATCCGATCATGCCCAGGCCTCGGCCCGCCATGTCCGCCGTATCCTCGATCATCCGCAATGCTCCGACATCGCCCTGTTCGGCCATGCCGATCACGTCGTCCATCGTGACGCGCCGGCCCATCACGCGCGCGATCTGCTCCAACGGCCGGTTGAAGCTGGCGTAGAGTTCCAGGCAGCCTCGATTGCCGCAGCGGCAAAGATCGCCTGCCGGATCGATGCTCATGTGACCGAATTCGCCTGCCCCGCCGGCAATTCCGGTGACGACGCGTCCGTGCTGGACGATCGCGCCGCCGACCCCGAGGTCGATCTTGAACAGGACAAAGTCCTCGTAACCGACAGCGGCGCCCCACATCATCTCGGCAATGGCGGCGCAGTTGCTTTCATTGGCTGCGAAGATCGGCTGCTCCAGCACCGGCCCAAACACATGTCGGATGTTGACGCCGGCCCAAGTGGGAACGATGCTGGCCCGCTGGACGAAGCCTTCGGGGCTGACCGGTCCCGACACAGAAACCCCGACACCCAGGAGGCCGGACGCAGACAAGCTGTTCTCCTCGTAGCATTGCGCGATCGCCGCCTTGGTGAGCTTGGCCGCCCGGTCTGGAGGATAATCCAGACCGAGTGGGATAATTTTTTCGGAGATGAATGAATGCGAGACGTCGGCTACAGCGACCCGGATTTCGTCGAGACTAAGATGAACGCCAACGCACGTGCCGGCTTCAGGATTGAGCGTCAGCGTCGCCGGCGGCCGGCCGACGCTTTTGGCTGTTTCGTCAGCCGCCGCCAGTTCCGCCACGATTCCTGACTTCTTCAGACCAGTCAAAGCCGTGGAGACGGTCGAGCGGGCTAAGCCGGTGAGTCGGGCGATTTGCGCGGCGGAAATGGCGCCGCGCTGGCTGAGACAGCGGACAATCAGACTTTCAGGCGTGCCCGGAGGTTGACCGTCCAGCAGCGATCTGAGGAGGCTTTTTGTCATTTTCGTCTTAAAACTCCTTGACTGTCGATCGTATTTGATCATTCTAGAAAAAACTAGAGGCCTTCTGCGATGCGTGAGCGGTCTCGACGAAACGGTCGTGATGAACCGTGCCGAAATCAAATGGGAGTGAGACGATGAGATATCTGAGGGCGACCCTTGTCGCCACGGCGGCATTTGCCTTTCTTGCCAACGCAGCACTCGCCGAGCCGAAGACCAATCTGCTCCACCAATGGGCGACCGGATCGGATGCGCAGGCCATCGCCAAGCTTGGCGAGATGTTCGAGGCGAAGGGCGGAAAATGGCAGCAGACCTCGATCGCCGGCCATACCGCCAACACGCTTGCAAAGCTGCGCGCCGACGTGATCGCAGGCAATGCTCCTCCGGCGGTTCAGCTCAAGGGTCCGGAGATCGCCGAATGGAACAAGACCGGCATGACAGCCGATCTGGACGATCTCGCGAAGGCGGAGAATTGGGAGAAGGTGGTGGCGCCGGAATTGCTGCCGGTGATGAAGCCGAGCGGCAAGTGGGTGGCGGCGCCGATGAACATCCACCGCATCAACTGGATATGGGCATCGCCGAAGGTCATGCAGGCAGCCGGCGTGACCGAAATTCCCAAGACCTGGGCGGAATTCAACGCGGCCTGCGACAAGATCGTGGCTACCGGCAAGATATGCATCTCGCACTCGACCGCCGACTGGACCGATTCCACGGTCTTTGAAGTCGTCGTCTACGGCCAGGACCTCGACCTCTATCGCAAGGCCTTCGTCGAAGGCAACGTGGACGCCATGCGCAGCGACGGAATGGTCAAGGCCTTCGAGCAACTCCGCATCATGACGTCCAAATACATGGACCCCGGCATGAACGGCCGCGACTGGGATTCGATGTCGGCCCTGGTCGGCCGCGGCGAGGCGGCGTTCCACATCATGGGCGACTGGACGATCGGCCTGCTTACCGCCGCCGGATTCAAGGAGGGAACGGACTATGTCTGCGCCCAGGCGCCGACCGACTGGGGCAAGCCCGGCTTCATCCTGAACTCCGATTCCGTCGTGTTCTTCCAGCAGAAGGATCCCGACTACGTGGAGGGCCAAAAGCTGCTCGCCAGCACCATCTTGTCGCCGGAGTTCCAGACCGTCTTCAACCAGGCCAAGGGCTCGATCCCGGCGCGCCTCGACGTCGATCTGTCGAAGGGTTTCAATCCCTGCCAGCAGAAGTCCCAGAAGGACCTGCAGGCCTCGATCGAAGCGGGTACGCTGGTCCGCTCAATGGCCCACAACATGACCGTCCCGCAAAAGGTCCGCGGCGCCATGATGGACACGATCACAGAATTCGTCGCGACGCCGGACATGTCCGCCAAGGATGCGGCCAATGCCATGGCCGACGCCGCCGAAGCGCAGGAATGACGTGCGGAGAGCGCCGGCGCGCCATCGCGCCGGCGAACGGCCGGCAGGAAGCCCAATGTCCATCCACGACCTATCCGTTCCGATAGCCGTGCCCGCCCGCTCGTGGCGGGATCGTCTGGGATCGATCGTGCCGATCCTCGTGCTCGCCCCTTCGCTCGCGGCGAGCTTCGTCTATGTCTTCGTGTTCACGGGCTGGACGCTCTATCTGTCGCTGTCGGACTCGACACTTTTGCCGAGCTACGGCTTTGCGGGCCTCGACAACTACGTATCGCTCTGGTCCAACCGGCGCTGGAACATCGCCTACACCAACCTTTTCCTGTTCAGCGGCTTCTATATCGTGGGCTCGATGGCGGTCGGGCTGCTGCTGGCCATCCTGATCGACCAGCGCGTGCGCGGCGAGGCGGTGTGGCGGACGATCTTCCTCTATCCGCTGGCGGTTTCCTTCATCGTCACCGGCACCGTCTGGAGCTGGCTCTACAATCCGGCCGACGGCATCCAGGCGCTGGTGCGCGGGCTGGGCTGGAGCGACTTCAGCTTCGCGCTCACCAGCGATCGCAACCACGCAATCTATGCGGTGATCATCACCGGCGTCTGGCAGTCTTCCGGTTTCGCCATGGCGCTTTTCCTGGCTGGCCTGCGCTCGGTCGACCCGGATCTGGTGAAGGCGGCGCAGATCGACGGCGCATCGGTCGTGCGCACCTACAGGAAAGTCATTCTGCCGACCATCGCGCCGATCTTCCTTGCGGTGGCCGTCATCCAGATCCAGTTCGCCATCAAGACGTTCGACCTCGTTGCCGCCCTGACCCGCGGCGGGCCGGGCATCTCGACCACGTTCCCAGCCATCTACGTCTACGATCTGATGTTCCAGCGTGGTGAGATCGGCGAGGGCGCGGCCGCAGCGGTCATGATGCTGGCCGCGCTTGCGGTGGTGCTGGTGCCCTATTCGCTGTGGGTGGTGTGGCGCCGACGGGCGGAGGCGGGAAATGGCTGAACTGGCCGCCGCCATCGACCTGGAAGCGGCTTCAGCGAGCCGCAGGCACTTCTGGAGCCGGTTCGCGATCTATGGCCTGCTCACGGTCTTCGCCGCAATCTATCTGATCCCGCTGCTCGTGGTCGTCTTCAATTCCTTCCGCGAGCAGGCGGAGATCGCGCGCGACGGCCTCATCTCGCTCCCGAAGACCTTCCGGCTGGAGGCATGGACGCAGGCCTGGAGCACCTATTGCATCGCGGGCACATGCCAGGGAATGCAACGGAATTTCCTGAACTCGCTGTGGATGACCATTCCGGCGACGATCATTTCCACGCTGCTCGGCGCCGTGAACGGCTACGTGCTGTCCAAATGGCGCTTCAGGGGCTCGGAAGTCCTGTTCACCCTGATGCTGCTCGGCGTCTTCATGCCGGGGCAGATCGCGCTGATGCCCTGGGCATTCGTTCTTGGAAAGCTCGGCCTGACCAACTCGACCTACGGGCTGATCCTGGTGCATGTCGTCCAGGGAATTTCCTTCACCACCCTGTTCTGCCGCAACTACTATGTCGGCATCCCCGACGACCTGATCAAAGCGGCGCGCATTGACGGCGCCGGCTTCTGGCGGATCTTCTGGAAGATCATGATGCCGCTGTCGCCGCCCATCCTGATCGTGACCGTCATCTGGCAGTTCACAGGCATATGGAACGAGTATCTGTTCGGCGTGGTCTTCACGTCCGGCCAGGCGCAGCCGATCACAGCCGCGCTCGTCGCGCTGACGGCGAGCGGCACGACCGCCCGCAGCTACGACGTGATGAGCGCCGCCGTGCTGATCGGCGCGCTGCCGCCGCTCCTGATCTATCTCTTTGGCGGCAAATACTTCGTTCGCGGTCTGACACAGGGCGCCATCAAATGACGAGCCAATCCCTATCAGCCCTGACCATCCGCAATCTTCACAAGAGCTACGGCGCCGTGGACGTCTTGAAAGGCATCAACCTCGAAGCGCAGCCGGGAGAGTTCATCGCTCTCGTCGGACCTTCCGGTTGCGGCAAGTCCACCCTGCTTGCCATGATTGCCGGACTTGAAAGCGTGACGTCGGGCGAAATCCGCATCGGCAACCGGCTCGTCAATTCCGTGCCGCCAAAGGATCGCGACATCGCAATGGTGTTCCAGTCCTATGCGCTCTACCCGACCATGACCGTGCGCCAGAACATCACCTTCGGCATGGAGAGCCGAGGCGTGCCGAAGGCCGATCAGGCCGAAGCCGTCAAGCGCGTCGCGGCGCTGCTGCAGATCGAGGCGCTGCTTGGCCGCAAGCCCGGGCAACTCTCCGGCGGCCAGCGCCAGCGGGTCGCCATGGGCCGGGCGCTGGTGCGGGACCCGAAGCTCTTCCTGTTCGACGAGCCGCTTTCCAACCTCGATGCCAAGCTGCGCGTCGACATGCGCACCGAGATCAAGAAGCTGCACAACCGTGTCGGCAAGACCACGGTCTATGTCACCCACGACCAGGTGGAGGCGATGACGCTCGCTTCGCGCATCGCCGTCATGCATCAGGGGTCGGTGCAGCAGTTCGACGCGGCCCAGATGATCTACAGCCGCCCCGCCAACATGTTCGTCGCGGGTTTCATGGGCTCTCCGGCGATGAATTTCATTCCTGCCGAGCTTGGCGACGGGGCGGGCCGGCCCTGCGTCACGGTTCGGACCGTGGATGGCGGCACGGCGGCGTTGGAACTTGCCCAGCCGGTGCCGGCCGGCGCGCCAAGGAAGGTCGTGCTCGGCGTGCGGCCGGAACATATCTACCGCTTGTCGGACGACCTGACCCACCGCAAGCACGCCATTGCGGCGGTGAAGGCCCCGGTCGAGCTGGTCGAGCCCACGGGTGCGGAGACCTTGGCGGTGCTGCGCTTAGGCGATCTCGAAGTCACCGGCCGTTTCGACCCGGACAGTGCGCCACGCATGGGCGAGACAATGACCCTCGGCATCGACATGGCGCGGGCTTGCCTCTTCGACCCGACGACCCAATCCCTTCTTTGAAAGCTCAGCCCTAGAAAGCTCAACCTTTGACATTCGCTACCTATCCAAGCCTCGCAGACCGTGTCGTGCTGATCACCGGAGGAGCCTCCGGCATCGGCGCCGAAATGGTTCGCGCCTTCTCGGCCAACGCGGCGCGCGTGGCATTTCTCGACATTCAGGAAGCGGTCGGCCGGGAGCTCAAGGCGGAGCTTGCGGGCGCCACGCGCCACGCGCCCCTGTTCGTGCCATGCGATGTGACCGACATCGCGGCCCTGCGCGCGGCGATCGAGCATGTGCGGGAAAAGGCCGGGCCGGTTGCTGTCCTGGTGAACAACGCCGCCAATGATGACCGCCACGCAGTCGCCGACGTGACGCCGGACTACTGGGATCATGCCCAGAACGTCAATCTGAAGCACCAGTTCTTCGCCGCCCAGGCCGTCCATCCGCAGATGAAGTCGCTGGGTTTTGGCTCCATCATCAATCTTTCCTCGACCTCCTGGCGCTTCGGCGCCGACCAGATGACCGCCTATGCCACGGCCAAGGCCGCGATCATCGGCATGACGCGGTCATTGGCCCGCGCCTTCGGTCCCGACAACATCCGCGTCAACGCCATCGAGCCAGGCGCCGTGATCACCGAACGGCAGCGCCGTCTCTGGTACACAACGCAGGAGTCCGTCGATCAGATGGTCGGGCGCCAGTTGATCAGGCGGGTTCTGCTGGCCGACGAGATCGCCCGCACGGCGCTTTTTCTCGCCGCCGACGACAGCCGCATGATCACCAAGCAATCCATCACCGTCGATGCGGGCCTGCGCTGATGCAGCTTCTCCGTCTCCCCTCGTCCGACCGGCTGGCCTGATGCTGCGCGTTGGTTTGAACCCCTATGGACTTACCTATCATCTTGGGCTGCAGGGCCGTGGTACGCCGCGCGCCAACCCCAAGGGCGCGGGGCTCGAAGGCTTCATTGCGCTCGCCGAAGAGCTCGGCGCACGCACGCTGGAGATCTATGATCCGTGGCTGGCGGAAATGTCCGATTCCGGACTGGCCGCGCTGAAGGAACGGCTCGATGGGCTTGGGATGACGCCCGTCGTCAGCGCCGGGCTCAACATGATGGGGCCGCTGGAGAGCGCGTTCCGTTCCGCCCGCTTGCTCGGCGCGAAGACCATCCGGCTCGGCCTGACACCGGTTCTGTGCGGTGACCGCAATGCCTGGGGCGAGAAATGGGACGAGCTCAACGCCTCGATCAGGTCGGCGCTTCGGCAATGGGGGCCGCGGGCCGAAGCTGAGGGCCGCGTGCTCGCGATCGAGAACCATCAGGATTTCGGCAGCGCCGAGCTGGTGGCGTTCTGCGAGACCGGCGGGCGAGGGGTCGGCATCACGTTCGACACCGGCAATACGTTTCCCGTCGCCGAAGCGCCGCTCGACTTCGCCCGTCGCGTCGCGTCTTATGTGCGGCATGTCCATCTGAAGGACTATCGCGTCCAGTTCACGAGCGAAGGATACCGGCTCGTGCGCTGCGCCATCGGCGACGGCGCCGTGCCCTTCCGTGCCCTCGCGGCCCTGCTTGGCGACGTCCACGACGAGCTCACCGCGGTGCTCGAGCCGGGGGCGCTCGAGGCGCGCCATGTTCGCTTTCTTCTCGACGACTGGTGGAACGGCTATCCGCCGAAAACCGCTCGCGAATTCGCTGCCTGCCTTGCGGCCGCGCAAGAGAATTGCCTGCCCGACGACGCCGATTTCCGCACTCCCTGGGAGAGCGGCGACGACGGCGCCCTGGTTTCCTACGAGCTCGACATGATCCGGCGCAGCGCCGCCAACATGAAGGAGCTCGGCCTCATGACCTTGGAGAACCCTTCATGACAACTCGCGAACTCAGCGGCCTCACCGCCTTTGTCACCGGTTCCGGACGCGGCCTCGGCCACGTCATGGCCGACCGGCTGGCGGAACTCGGGGCGGACGTAGCAATCCACGACCTGGACTGGACCCAACCGGCGAAGTATGGCGAGTTCGCAGACCTCGGTGAATCGGCAAGGCACCTGGGACGACACGGCACTCGGGTGACCGCGGTGACCGGCAATATCGGCGACCGTGCCGCCGTAGCCGAGATGAAGCGCAACATCGAGGCGGAACTCGGCGATGTGCATGTGCTCGTCAACTGCGCAGGCGGGGATATCGGCGCCAAGGGAACCAAGCCCAGCCCCAACAATGCCCTCGACATCGATTACGAGGACATAAAGGTTCTCACCGAAAACAACCTGGTCGGCACCATGCTGGTTTGCCAGGCCTTCGTGCCGCCGATGGTGAAGCGCGGGTCGGGTTCGGTGATCAATATCGCCTCGGCGGCCGCTCACATCGGCTGCTCGCCGGAGGTCGTCTATTCGACGCTCAAGGCCGCTGTCGTCCACTATACACGTTGCCTTGCCAAGGAGCTGATCGACGAGGGCGTGCGGGTCAATGCGGTCAGCCCGGGGGCTACGAAAACCGCCCGGTTCCAGGCGACGCGCGTCGTCGATCCGGCCAGGATGGATTCGTCGAAGCGTTCGCTCAACCGCTATGCCGAGCCGGAAGAGGTTGCCGAGGCTGTCGCCTTCCTCGCCGGATCGCGCGCCCGTTTCATCAATGGCCAGGTGATCCGCGTCGACGGCGGCTTCACGATTTTTCCGGGGTGACGCAGGTGACGATGAGGGAAACTGCCATCAAGCGCTTCGACCTTTCCGGCCGGCTTGCCCTGGTAACCGGATCCTCGAAGGGGATAGGCTTCGCGATCGCCCGCGGCCTGGCCGAAGCAGGCGCGGAGCTGGTGCTCAACGCGCGCAACGAAAGCGTGCTGGAGGAGGCGCGGGCAAGGCTCGCCGCCGAAGGCCATAAGGTTCACGCTCGCGCCTTCGACGTGACCGACGCGGCCGTCGTGGCGGCAGCGGTCGATGCCATCGAGAGCGAAATCGGTCCGATCGAGATCCTCTTCAACAATGCCGGCACGCAATTTCGCGCGCCGCTCGAGCAATTTCCGCTGGATGCCTGGGAAAGGCTCAAGGCGACCAACATCGACAGCGTGTTCCATGTCGGTCAGGCCGTGGCACGCCGCATGATCCCGCGCGGACACGGCAAAATCATCAACATCGCTTCCGTGCAGAGCGAGCTGGCGCGCACGAGCATCGCTCCCTATACGGCGACCAAGGGTGCCGTGAAGATGCTGACCAAGGGCATGGCGACCGACTGGGCGCGATATGGCCTGCAGGTCAATGCGATCGGCCCAGGCTATTTCAACACCGAACTCAACGCCGCCCTGGTCGCCGACGCCGACTTCACCGCCTGGCTGGAAAAACGCACGCCTGCCGGCCGCTGGGCGGAAGTCGGGGAACTGATCGGGGCCGCGGTCTTCCTGGCATCGGATGCATCTAGCTTTGTCAACGGCCACGTCCTCTATGTCGACGGCGGCATCACGGCATCGCTTTGACGGGACGAGCGTGGAAGCTCTTCCTTGACAATCGGCGGGGAGCGTTCCAGCATTATTGGAAGGGGTTCTCCGCGACGACCCCGTGAGGCGTCAGCCCAACGATCGCGTCCAGGCTCTCTTTGTTCAGGAGGTGGACGCCATGCCGTCAACAACCCAAATCACCGTTCCGCAACTCACCCGTCTCGTCGGCCTGCCGGATGCGCCGGTTCTGATCGACGTGCGCATCGACGAGGACTATGAAGCCGATCCGCGGCTGCTGCCGGCGTCCTGCCGGCGCGATTTCAGGACCGTCTCGACCTGGGCGGCCGAATTCGCGGGGTCAAAGGCCGTCGTTATCTGCCAGCGGGGGGAGAAACTCTCGCAAGGCGTTGCCGCATGGCTGCGCCACGAAGGCATTCCGGCTGAGTCGCTGGAAGGCGGCTTCGAGGTCTGGGGCGCCGCCAAGGCGCCATTGGTCAGGGCCGGCGCGATCCCGCCGCGCGATGAAAAGGGGCGCACTGTATGGGTCACCCGTTCGCGGCCCAAGGTCGACCGCATCGCCTGTCCCTGGCTGATCCGCCGCTTCGTCGATCCCGAGGCGGTGTTCCTGTTCGTCGATCCGGCCGAGGTGCCTCTGGTGGCGGACCGCTTTGCAGCGGTACCCTTCGACATCGAAAGCGTGTTCTGGAGCCATCGCGGGGACCGCTGCACTTTCGACACCATGATCGAGGAATTCGGCCTGCGCGTCGAGGCGCTCGATCGCCTGGCGCTGATCGTGCGCGGCGCGGACACGGCGCGGCTCGACCTCGTGCCGCAAGCGGCCGGGTTCCTCGCCGCCTCGCTCGGCCTGTCGCGCATGTTCCGCGACGACCTCGAACAGCTCGAAGCCGGTATGCTCTTCTACGACGCCTTCTTCCGCTGGTGCCGCGACGCGACCGACGAGACGCATAACTGGCCGGTCGGAGGCAAGACCCCATGACGATCCTTGCCAAAGGCCGGGCCGCACGGCCGTCCGACGCCCCGGCGATGCCGAGCTTCCGCGAGGCGACGCGGCTCTGGGCCAGGATCGGCCTGCTGTCGTTCGGCGGGCCGGCCGGGCAGATCGCGCTGATGCACAAGGAGCTGGTCGAGGAGCGCCGCTGGATCGGCGAGGAGCGTTTCCTGCACGCGCTCAACTACTGCATGCTCCTGCCCGGGCCCGAGGCGCAGCAGCTTGCCGTCTATATCGGCTGGCTGCTGCACCGAACGGCGGGCGGGCTGGTCGCGGGCATCCTGTTCGTGCTGCCCGGCGCGCTGGTCATGCTTGGTCTGAGCAGCTTCTACATGCTCTACAACGACGCGCCGGTGGTCGAGGCGCTGTTCTTCGGCGTCAAGGCGGCGGTGCTCGCCGTGGTCGTGGAGGCAGTGATCCGCATCGGCAAGCGCGCGCTGAAGAACCGCGCGATGGTAGCGATCGCCGTGGCGGCCTTCCTCGCCATCTATGTCGTGAAGCTGCCGTTCCCGCTCATCGTGCTCACAGCCGGACTTATCGGCTGGGCCGGCAATCGCTTTGCACCGGCGCTGTTTTCCGGCTCGGCGCATGGCAAGGGCGGCGCCGCCGCCGATCACAAAGGCGTGGTCGACCTGATGTTCGAGCGCGGCGAGCTCGGCCACACCGTGCCGTCACGATGGCATGCGGTCCGGACCATCGGCATCTGGCTTCCACTTTGGCTAGGGCCGGTGGCGCTGATCGCCTTGCTGGCGGGCCCAGCTAGCGTGTGGGCGCAGATCGGTGGCTTCTTCAGCCTGATGGCCGTCGTCACCTTCGGCGGCGCCTATGCGGTGCTCGCCTATGTGGCGCAGGCGGCGGTCACCTCGTTCGGCTGGCTTTCGCCTGGACAGATGGTCGACGGGCTGGGACTCGCCGAAACGACGCCAGGGCCGCTGATCCTGGTGCTGCAATTCGTCGGCTTTGCCGCCGCCTATCGCCATGCAGGCGCGATCAGCCCTTTGCTCGCCGGATCGCTCGGGTCGGCGCTGACGCTCTGGGCCACCTTCGTCCCCTGCTTCTTCTGGATATTTCTGGGCGCGCCCTACATCGAGCAATTGCGGCAGAACAAGGCGCTGGCGGCGGCGCTCGGCGCCATCACCGCGGCGGTGGTCGGCGTCATCATGAACCTTGCATTGTGGTTCGCGCTGCATGTCGTCTTCGGCAAGGTCGCAAGCGTCGGCTGGGGCGTGGAGGTGCCGTTCCCGTCCTCGCTCGACTGGCGCGCCGCGCTGCTGTCGGTTGGGGCGATGGTCGCCATGTTCAGGCTGAAGCTCGGCATGTTGCCGACGCTGGCGGGGTCGG
Source organism: Mesorhizobium sp. J8 (assembly GCF_016591715.1). Taxonomy (NCBI): domain Bacteria; kingdom Pseudomonadati; phylum Pseudomonadota; class Alphaproteobacteria; order Hyphomicrobiales; family Phyllobacteriaceae; genus Mesorhizobium; species Mesorhizobium sp. J8. The sequence continues at coordinate 6,097,840 of NZ_AP024109.1, read as the reverse complement.
CTCTGGCCGGGCTTGCCTTGCTGGCGCTGTAGACCCGCGCGCCCCTCGATCACGTCAGCGTGAAGGAAAAGGCTGACCGGCCGGGAATAAACGGCCCGGTCCGCCGGTCTCCAGGGCATGCGCCGTTTACGCGCAACAGCAGGAGACCATCATGAAGCGGCATGAAGACAAATACGCACGGGCGGAAGAGGGCGACGGCCTAAGCCGCCGTCGCCCCTTGGAGCGCTGGAGCTGGGCGCACCTGTTCTGGGCAATACCGCCCCGCCGGCGTCCCTGATCCGTGCCGATCGCAACCATCGAGATCCACGACCATGACGGCAAGCACCCCGTTGCAGCCAGCGATGCGCCGTCCCCTTCCAAGGCGCCCCTTGCTTCCGAGACACTTGACTCCGGTGACACCAATGCCTTCTCCTCCCTCGAAGCAGGCGCCCTCGCCTGCGGTCGCGATCTTCACCCGCACGAGCAGGGACAGATCGTCGCCTCCCGCTGAGGGCGGCGGCACACCCATGGCGGGAGCGCCCGACGGCGGAACGGTGTTGAGCGAAAAGATGCTGGCCGCGCGTTTTGCCGAGGTGGTGCTGCCGCATCTTGGCGATGCGCTGTCGCTCGCCCGCTGGCTGACCGGCAACGCGGCCGATGCCGAGGATGTCGTGCAGGAGGCCTGCCTCAAGGCGCATGCGGGCATTGCCGGCTTCGCTGGGGGAAACCCCCGCGCGTGGCTGCTCACCATCGTGCGCAACGCCTCCTATACATGGATGGCGAAGAACCGTCCGCGCAGCGTGGTCGCCGTCGGCGACCTCGCCGATCTCGACGACGTGTCGCCGCCGACCGACAATGATGCCGACAGCCCCGAGGCGGTTCTGATCGCCAAGGCGAATTCGGCGGCGGTGGAAGCGGCGATCGCAAGGCTGCCGCAGGCCTTCCGCGAGACGCTGGTGCTGCGCGACATAAACGGTCTCAGCTACCGCGAGATCGCCGCCATGCTCGGCGTGCCGCAAGGCACGGTGATGTCGCGGCTGGCGCGAGCCCGCGGCCTCTTGATGACGGAACTTGGAGGGCGCGACCATGAGCCCGCATGAAGATCGCTCGCGTGAGGATGGATTGCCGCAAGACCCGCAGGATATGAAGCTGATGATCCACGCCCTGGTCGATGGCGAGCTCGATGCCGCGGCCGCTTTGGCGGTCGAGCGCCGCATGGCCGCAGATCCGGAGCTGGCCGCCGAGCATGCGCGCCTGGTGGCGCTGCGCGGCGCTCTCGCCAACGTGCAGCGTCCCGTCGTGAGCGACGATTTCCTGGCGCGGATCGCGGCGATTGCCGAGGTGAAAGATGCCGAGGACGCCGCCGAACCCGCGACCGCGAAGGTTGAGCCGCTGCCACAATGGCAGCAGAGCAACGTCGTCGAGATGCGGCCGCGCGCGTCACGCTGGTTCAACTCTTTCGACTGGCGCCAGATGGCGGCCTCGATCGTGCTGACGGCGTTCCTCGCCAGCGGCGCGACGCAGTGGCTGGCCACGGCGGACAATGGCTCCGAGAGCTTTGCGGTCGCCGTCGCCAATGGTCATCGCCGCAGCCTGCTCGCGGCGACGCCGGTCGATATCGTCTCGTCCGACCGCCACACGGTGAAGCCATGGCTTGACGGTCGCATCGGCGTGTCGCCGGCGGCGCCGGACATGGCCAAGGACGGCTACGCGCTGCTCGGCGGACGCGTCGAGGTGATCGGCGACAAGCCGATGCCGGCGCTGGTCTACCGCCATCACGAGCATCTGATCACGCTGGTGGCCGCGCCTCGGCAGAACGAGGCCAAATCGGTGCCGGTGGCGGACGACCTCTCGGCGGGGGGCTTCTTTCTGGTCCACTGGACCGACGACGCCTTCTCCTATTGGGCGATCTCGGACGCCGAACGCCCGGCGCTGGACGATTTCGTCGTCCGCTTTCGGGCGGCGATCATCGCCAATCCGGCTGCCGGCAGTCCGGGTTAGGGAACGAACGTCCTTATCGCCGCTGTTTTGAGGTTGGCTAACCCATTTGGCGGGAAGCCTGATGCCTGTCCGTCCGCGAGAATCACGCCTCGGTTGCGCCGGCTCCTTGGCGCACAAGTGATAAGTCAAGGTCGACTTCGGTGTGTTATATACGCCGCGTTCTCGGGGCGGATACGAGTCGATGGATCAGGAAAGACTTCTGGCCGCAGTCCTTCTGGCCGATGTCGTGGGCAGCGTGCCGCTCTATGAGCGCATCGGCGACGATGCCGCGCTGCGGCAGGTCTCGGATTGCCTCGACGCGATACGCGAGATCGTCGCCAAGCATGGCGGTGACTTCATCTACTCGAAGGGCGATGATGTGCTCAGCCTGTTCGAGACACCGGAGGCGGCGCTGAGGGCGGTCTGCCAGATCGGCGGCCAAATGACGAAAGAGCCCTTGATCGTCCGGATCGGATTGCATTTCGGGGCGGTCATTCGCGCGCGCGGCGCGGTATTCGGCGACGTTGTCAATGTCACCGCAAGGCTGTCCGCCACGGCCAATCCCGGGGAGGTCCTGATCAGCCAGAGCTTCTTCGAAGCCCTTTCCGCGGACAGCCGCGGTACCTTGCGGCTCCTCGACAAAATGGCCTTCAAGGGAAAGCAAGAACTCTTCGATGTCTATACGCTGCGGAGCGACGATGGCGCCCCCAGCACGCATGTCGTCAACCGGGGCACCTTTGTCGACAGGCGCTCGGCCCCGCCGCCGCGGATCAATCTGGTCATCCGCTATGAAGATCAATTGCGATCCTGCCGAAACAACGAATTGGTGACGATCGGCCGATCGCCGGAATGCGATATCGTCGTCCAGCGGCCCTGGGTTTCGAGGCACCACGCGACCTTCACCATTTCGAATGGCAAGGCGAGGCTTGTCGAGCGAAGCTCATCGGGCACATTTGTGTCGATGGGATCCGGCCAAGACGTCTTCGTGCGCCGCGAGGATATTCTCCTCTTCGGCTCCGGCGTTATCTCACCCGGACGCAGATCGACCCTCGGCGACGCCCAGATCCTTCGCTACGAGATTATCCCGGGCTGATCCGGCCGGCCATCCGATTGAAGCCGAGGCGGAATGGCGTGCCGCGCAAATTCTTCATCAGCGGCCGATTAAACGCCTGCCATGCCTGGCAGATAGGCGAGCCATGAATCGAGTGCGCCGCTCATTCCGATCCAGGCGACCACGATCGGTCCGATCCATGGAAAAATTGTTCGGGGAGACGCCCTCGAAAGGCGGATCGTTCCTTCTAAGGCGGGCTAGAGTCTATAAAAATTATAGACATAAGATCTGGCGCCGGCATACCGAGGGAATGAACATGGCCAATCCAACCGTTGTCGGTTTCTCCGGAAATTTCACCCGGCCGTCGAAGACGCGCGGTTTCGTCGAGCAGGTGGTGAGGGACATCGCGGCCCGCAACGCTTTGTCCGCGAGCACCTTTGACATCGAGGACGTCGGACCTTCGCTCGGCAACGCCAAATGGGCGCGCGATCTCGATCAGCAGGCCCGCGATATCCTCGACAGGGTCGTCAACGCCGATGTGCTGGTGGTCGGATCGCCGACGTACAAGGGCAGCTACACCGGCCTATTCAAACATTTCTTCGACCTGCTCGATCCGGCCTCGCTGAGGGGCAAGCCGGTGCTGCTGCTCGCAACGGGGGGCGGCGAGCGGCATGCGCTGATCGTCGAGCATCAATTGCGGCCGCTGTTCGGCTTTTTCGAGGCGCTTGCCTTGCCCACCGGGGTCTATGCGACGGACAAGGATTTCGCCGACGGCGTCCTGGTCTCCGAAGCGATCCGCAAGCGCGTCGCGCAGGCGGTCGACGAGGCGGGCCATGCGCTCTCCCGCCGCGCCGCCGGCCAGCGGATCGCGGCGGAATAGCCGAGGCAACCCGCTTGAAGGTGCTTACGTTTCTGTGACGAATTTGGTCCGCAGATAGGCGTCCAGGCCCTCGATTCCGGATTCCGATCCGTAGCCGGATTCGTTGACGCCGCCGAAAGGCGTTTCCGGCGTGGACACCATCATATGGTTGACGCCGACCAGGCCGGCTTCGAGCGCGAGCTCGCTCTTTTGCGCAAGCGCCATGTCACGGGTGAACACGAATGAGGCCAGTCCATAGGGCAATGCGTTCGCGCGCTCGATCACTTCGTCGAAGGATGAGAAAGTGGTTGCGGGAGCGATCGGTCCAAACGGCTCTTCCGACATGATGCGGGCGGTATCAGGAACGTCCCGCAGCAGGGTCGGTGCATAGAAGTATCCCTTGTTGCCGCGACGCTGTCCGCCGGTGACGACTTTTGCCCCGCGAGATTGCGCGTCCGAGACGAAGGCGTCCATCGCCTCGAGGCGGCGCGGCGCGATCATCGGTCCCATCTGGACACCGTCTTCCAGGCCGTCGCCGATCTTCAGGCGGTTGGCGCGGTCGACGAATCCCGACAGGAAGGGTTCGTAGACGGATTCGTGGATGTAGAAACGCGTCGGCGACGTGCAGACCTGCCCGGCGTTGCGGAACTTGAACGCCACCAATGTGTCCAGTGCTTTCTCAATGTCCGCGTCCTTGTGGACGATCACCGGCGCGTGGCCGCCAAGCTCCATCGTGCAGCGCTTGAGCGTGTCCGCCGCCTGTTTCTGCAGAAGCTTTCCCACCGCCGTCGAGCCGGTCAACGACACTTTCTTGATGATGGGCGATGCCAGCAGGTAGCTGGACACTTCCGACGGAACGCCGAACACGATGTTCAGCACGCCCGCCGGCAGCCCCGCTTCCTGGAAGCAGCGGGCCATCGCGACGGCGGTCCCGGGCGTCTCTTCCGCCGGCTTCAGGATGATCGAGCATCCGGCGCCGAGAGCGCCGGCGATCTTGCGGATCGTGTTGCTGGCCGGAAAGTTCCAGGCGGCGAAAGCGGCTACCGGCCCGACCGGTTCCTTCAGCACCATCTGGCGCACGCCAGGCAGCCTGGCGGGCACGATCCGGCCATAGGCGCGCTTGCCTTCCTCGGCGTACCATCTCGTGGCGTCCGCGGCGAACTGGACCTCGCCAGTGGCTTCAGCCAGCGCCTTGCCGTTCTCCATGGTCAGGATCCGGGCAATATCGGCCTTGCGTCGTTCGATCAGATCGGCGGCCTTGGACATGATCAGCCAACGCTGTTGCGCCGTCATCGCCTTCCAGACCTTGAAGCCCTGCGCGGCAGCCGCCAGCGCCTCGTCCAGGTCGGCAACGCTGGCATGCGGGACTTCGGCAAGGACTTCCTCATTGGCCGGATTGACCAAGGGTTCCGATCTTCCCTCGGAACCTTTCCGCCACACGCCTGCAATCAGCAGCTCAATCTTTTCCGAATACATTGTCCGTTCTTCCTCTTGGATCCTGACCGTCCTGAATCTTGCGACGCCGAATGCGCCCCTCGACGGGTGCCCACGGCAACTTCTGCAAAGGGCGCTTGACTTGTATTCTGTATACAATATGGTGTCGACATGATTTTGCAACGATTACCGAAACTGGCAGCCGCCATCCCCGAGAGCCTCGCCGAAATGCTGGAGGAGGAGATCATTTTCGGGCGCCTCAAATCCGAGGAGCGATTGACCGAAGAAGTCGTCGCCGAACGCTACGGCGTCAGCCGTTCGCCCGTGCGTGAAGCGCTACGCTTGCTGGAGCGAGACGGACTGGTCATCCGCGAAGCGCGGCGCGGGATCTGGGTCGCGCCCATGTCGCAGCGTGATTTTGACGAAGTCTATACGTGCCGGATTGCGCTTGAGGGCCTCGTCGCTCGTCAGGCTGCCGAATCCACGGATGCGGTACGGAAGAAGGAGTTCCGCGGCCTTTTGGTCGAGCTCAAGGAAGCACAGGCGCGCAACGACGCCCGGCAGTTCTTCACCGTCGACGTCCGCGGCTCGGCCCTGGTCTACGACCTGGCCGCGAACCGCACGTTGACCCGTCTGCTGCAGGGCCTTGAGAAGCAGGCGCTGCGCTACCGCTTCCACGCCTACGAGCAGGATCCGAAGATCGTCAAGCTGTCGCTGGACGACACGGCTCGGATCTACGACGCGATCACGGCCGGCGACGGCGACGCGGCCCAGGCGATGACGGAGAAGCTCATCCGCGAGATTTGGCAGAGCATGCGCGAAAAGGTGCGCGACTATTTCGGTCAGTAATTATCATGTTGGCGTTGAACTCTTCCTTCGCTGTCGTGGACAGCCACACCGCCGGGCATCCGACGCGCGTGATCTTCAGCGGAATCCCCCGGCTCGACGGCCGGACCGTGTGGGAACGCCGCGAAGATTTCCGCAATCGCTTCGATCATCTGCGCGCCGCGCTCCTGCATGAGCCGCGTGGCCACGCCGCGATGGTCGGGCTGGTTCCCGTGCCGTCCGACGTGGCGGACTACGGCGCCTTCTTCATCTCATCGTATGTCTATCTCGATATGTGCGGTCACGGCACGATCGGCTTTGCCAAGACGCTCGCTTTCACGGGGCAGATCGGACGGTCGACGGGAGACAGCTTCACGCTCGAAACGCCGGCGGGCGTCGTCACCGTCGGGCTGGTCTGGGGCGAGGGCGGCGCGCTGCAATCGGTGCGGCTGAAGAATGTGCCAAGCTATGTCGGCCTGGAAGGACTGGAGGTCGACGTCGCCGGTATCGGCCGGATCCGGACGGATATCGTCTATGGCGGCATGTGGTATGCCCTGGTCGACGCCACGCAGCTGGGGCTGGAACTCGCTCCGGACCATGCATCGCAGCTGATGCTCAAAGGCTCCACCATCAAGGCGGCGATCAAGGAAGCGGTCGCCGACATGCCGCTTTTCGCCGGCGCGACGGCGCCGAGCGTGCTCTTCTACGCGGCCGACGCGCCCGACAGCGCGACGCATTTCCTGGTGCTCGAGGTCAACAAGTACGACCGGTCGCCCTGCGGCACCGGCACTTCGGCGCGCATGGCCCATCTCCTGCACAAGGGCATCCTGCGATCCGACCAGGTTTATCGCGCCCGCAACATATTCGGCATCCCGTTCGAGGCCCGCCTTTCCGAGAAGGTGGCAATTGGGGAGCGAGAGGCCGCAATCGTCGAGGTCGAAGGCAGCGCCTTCATCACCTCGGCGCAGACGATCTTCTTCGAAGCGGACGATCCGCTCTCGAAGGGATTCCTCAGTCGTTAACAACCCAACCACAAGAAAAGGGGAACGTTATGATATCGTTCAACTTCAGCAAGCTGTTTGCGGCGGCGACCGTCGCGCTCTCCCTTCTGGCGGCGCCCGTGGCAGCTGTCGCGGACGACAATCCGTCGGCCGTGCTCGACCAGATCCGCGCCTCGGGCGTTCTCAAGGCGCCCGTCATGGTCGGCGAGGAACCCGGTTACATCAAGGATCCGGCGACGGGACAGTGGAGCGGCTTCTACGTAGAGTTCCTCACCGAGATCGCCACCGAGCTCGGCGTCAAGCTGCAGCCGGTCGAGACGACCTGGGGCAATCTTGCCGCCGACTTCCAGTCGAACAAGATTGACATCGCCATCGGCGTCAATCCGAACCCGAAGCGCGGCCTCGTGGTCGACTATCTGTGGGAGCCGCTGTTCACTGACGCCTGGGCCGTGCTCACGCCGGTCGGCAAGCCGGTGAAGACCTGGGCCGAGCTCAACGACCCGTCCAAGACGGTGGTCGTCCAGAAGGGATCGACGATGCAGATCGTCGCCGAGGCGCTTCTGCCCAAGGCCAAGATCACGCCCGTGGAGGACCGCGGCCTGGCGCTGATGGAGCTGCAGTCGGGCCGCACCGACGCCGTCCTGCTGTCGATCTTCGACGCGCTGCAGGTCTCGGAAAAGAAGATCGGCGAGGTCTCCCTGCCTGAGCCGATCCTGCGCAACCCCGCGACGCTGGCGGTCGCCCGCAAGCCCGGCAATGCCGGCTACATCAACTTCCTGACCAACTGGATCGAGCAGCAGCGCTCGCTCGGCCAGGCGCAGGGCAAGCTGGCGCGCGCCTGGGAGGCACGCGGCATCGACCTGTCCATTCTGCCGAAGGGTTTCAGCTTCTGATCGCTGCCCCGCACCAGCTTGACCGCTTTCCGGAGCGGTCAAGCCTTCCTCGGCGCGTTCAGTTCCGCCGACGAGACGAGCACGGACCATGTTTGATTTCACCGTACTGACCAACAACTGGCCGCTGCTCTGGGACGGCCTGCTGATGACGCTATACTTCACCGTCATCACCATCCTGGCGGGGCTTGCCATCGGGCTGATCGTCGGCCTCATCCAGCTCAGCACCTTCCGACCGCTTGTACTGCTCGGCCAGCTCTATGTCGAATTCTTCCGCAACATCCCGCTGCTGGTGACCTTGCTCTGGGTCTATTATGCCTTCCCGATCTTCGCCGGCATCAACGTGACGAAGTTCTGGGCCGGCTTCATCGGCCTCAGCTGCTATGTCGGCTCCTTCTATGCGGAAATCCTGCGCGCCGGCGTCCAGTCGATCGACCAGGGACAGACCGACGCGGCGACCGCCATCGGCATGTCCTACAGCCAGCGTATGCGTCGCATCATCCTTCCCCAGGCGTTTCGCCGGATGATCCCGCCGCTCGCCGGCCAGTCGATCATCCAGATGAAGAACACCACGCTATTGTCGATGATTACGGTGCCCGACCTGCTCTATCAGGCCAGCTATATCTCCTCCTTCACCTATCGGCCGATGGAGGTCTACACGGCCGTCGGCGCGATCTTCCTCATCATCTTGGTGCCGCTGACCTACCTGGCGCGCAAGCTGGAAAAGAGCGGGGTGATGTCCAAATGACCGGCAATCCAACATCGCTGCTGCCCAACGGCGCAAACGTCAGGCAAGTCCTGGAACTGGAACGCATCTGCCTGGATTTCGCCGCCAGGAGGGTCCTGCACGGCGTCGATCTGAAGGTGGCCGAAGGCGAGGTGGTCGTCCTGATTGGCGCAAGCGGATCGGGCAAGACCTCGCTTCTGCGCTGCATTAACCTGCTCAACAGCCCTACCAGCGGTCATATCGTCATCGACGGCGAGACGATCTTCGACCGTCAGGCCGGCGGCGGCCGCGAGATCGCCAAGCAGGAGATCAATCGGATTCGCGCCAAGACCGGCATGGTCTTCCAGCAGTTCAACCTGTTCCCGCACATGACGGCGCTTCAGAACGTCATGGAAGGTCCCGTGACGGTCAAGAAGGAACCCGCAGACGCGGCGCGCGAGAAGGCCATGCGGCTGCTCAAGACCATGGGGCTGGAGCAGCACGCCGACAAACTTCCGCGCCAGCTTTCCGGTGGCCAGCAGCAGCGCGTGGCGATCGCCCGCGCCATGGCCATGCAGCCGAAGGTCATGCTTTTCGACGAGCCGACATCGGCGCTCGATCCGGAGCTCGTCGGCGAGGTCATGAAGGCGATGGTCGAATTGGCCAAGAGCGGAATGACGATGGTGATCGTAACGCATGAGTTGGGCTTCGCCTTCGAGATCGCCGATCGCATCGTCTTCCTCGACCAGGGCCTGATCGCGGAAGAAGGCCCGCCGCACAAGATATTGCTCCATCCGACGCACGAGCGGCTGAAGAGCTTCGTCGGCCGCTTCCATGAATCGGCGGACATGCTTCGCCCGTTCCTGGAAGCCATGCACGCCGACGGAGCGTGAGCGCTTCGTGGCATTACCGCGCAGGAAGAATTCGCCGTCGACGGGCGCCGACACGCCTCCGAAAAGGAAAGAATATGCTCAGTTTTGACCCGAAAATCGTCGATATTCCCAAAGGCCACCATGTTGGTGGTCGATATCTCGATCTTCCCGGCGACGAGATCGAGGTGCTTCGTCCGTCCGACCAGCAGTTGATGGGCATCGTCAACGATGGCGGCGTGGCCGCCGTCGACCTTGCGGTCCAGGCCGCGAAGGAAGCGCTCCGGGCAAGCAGGTGGGCAAAAATTGCTCCTCGGGAGCGCGCGAAAATCCTGTTCCGTTTTGCCCAGCTGATTGAGGAGAACAACCTCTATCTCGGCCGGCTCGAGGCCATGGGTTCGAGCCGCCTGATTTCGGGCACGGTCACCGGCGACGCTATCCGCACGGCCGGCGTCGTGCGCTATTTTGCGGAATTCTGCGACAAGCTGGAAGGCATCGTCACAGCCACCGAAGACAACACGCTGAGCTACGTCAAGCGCGAGCCCTACGGCATCATCGGCGCGATCGTGCCGTGGAACTTCCCGATGATCACCGCTGCCTGGAAATTCGCACCGGCGCTCGCGGCGGGCAACGCCGTCGTCATGAAGACCTCCGAGCTTACACCGCATAGTCTCCTTGCGCTTGCTGAGCTTGCCGCCAAGGCAGGGCTGCCGGCGGGCCTGCTTAACGTCATCAACGGCTACGGGCATACGACCGGAGTCGCGATCGTGCGCCACCCCGATGTGATGATGGTTTCCTTCACCGGATCGACGAACACGGGCGCGGCGATCATGTCGCTGGCGGCGCAGTCAGGCATCAAGCCGGTGACGCTGGAGCTTGGCGGCAAGAGCCCTCAGCTGGTGCTCGCCGATGCCGGCGATCTGGATGTCGTGGCAGGCCGCGTATCGGCGGCCTTCATGGCCAATGCAGGCCAGGTCTGCACGGCGGGCTCGCGCATCCTGGTCGAGAAGAAGATAGCCGACGAACTGATCGAGCGTATCGTCGGCAAGACCAGGGAGATAAAGGCTGGTCCGACCTGGGACGAGACCACGACCTTCGCCCCTATAATCAGCCGCAGGCAGCTCGACCGGATCGACGGCATGGTCCGGCGGACCGTCAGCGAGGGCGGTTCATTGATCACCGGCGGCGCACCGATGGAATCGCGCAACGAGGGCAACTTCTACGCTCCGACGCTGTTGGAGAACGTCGACCATGACAATGTCGGCTTCCGCGACGAATTCTTCGGACCCGTCGCGACGGTCGGCACCTTCACCGAACTTGAAGAGGGCATAGCTCTTGCCGCCCATCCGACCTACGGGCTTTCCGCGAGCGTCCATACTTGCGATGTGAAGAAGGCGCTGAAGGCGGCCGACGGCATCGAGGCCGGCATGGTCTGGGTGAACCAGCACGGCCGCAGCCCCGAATTCACCTACACCGCCGGCGGCTACAAGGGGTCCGGATTCGGCAAGGACATGGGCCGGGCAGGGTTCGAGGAATTCACCAGGCAAAAAGCCGTCTGGGTCAACTACGCCTGAAACGAGCCATACCATGCAATTCGATTACATTATCGTCGGCGGCGGCTCCGCGGGGGCCGTGCTCGCCAGCCGGCTTTCGGAAGACGGGACCAAACAGGTTGCGCTGTTCGAGGCGGGTCCGGACACGCCGCCGGATGGTGTTCCCGACATCATCGCCGACAGCTATCCCGGGCTCTCCTATTTCGATCCGAAATATCATTGGACCGAACTCAGGGTCTACAACCGCTCCCCGAAGCTGAATACGCAGCCGGCCAAGACCGCCAAGCTCGAGCAGGCCAAGGTCATGGGCGGCGGCTCCAGCATCAACGGCCAGTTCGCCGTGCGGGGCCTTCCCCATGACTATGACGAATGGGAGAGCCTTGGCCTGAAAGGCTGGGGGTGGGAAGGCATGCTTCCCTACCTGAAGAAGCTCGAGCGCGACCTCGACTTCGGCGGCGAACTGCACAACAAGGCCGGCAACATCCCCATCCGCCGCGTGTTCCCGCCGGAATGGGCAGGCTTCACGAAATCGGTCCTGAAGGCAACCGAACAGGACTATCCCTATCGGCCCGACTACAATGGGAGCTTCGAGGACGGCTCCTTTCCCCTGCCGCTGTCCAACGAGAACGATCGTCGCGTCTCGACGGCGGTCGGCTATCTCCACAGCAAGGCGCGCGCCAGGAAGAACCTGCATATCTTTGCCAACGCCTTCGTCGAGGGGCTGGTAAGCGAAGGCACGCGCATCGTCGGCGCGACCGTCACGATTGGCGGCGAGACCAGGACTTATCGCGCCCGCGAAGTGATCGTCGCCGCCGGTGCGCTGCATTCGCCGGCGATCCTCATGCGCGCCGGCATCGGCCCGGCAGGACAGTTGGCGAGGCTCGGAATCCCGATCGTGGCCGACCTGCCCGGCGTCGGCGAGAACCTGACCGACCATCCGCACATCGCGGTCGGCGCCCATTTCAAGAAATCGGCCCGGCTGCGGCCTGGCCAGCGCAGGCACATCTTCCTCGGCGTGCGCTATTCGTCCAACCTGGATGGCTGCCATCCGGGCGACATGCTGCTGATGCCGGTCAACCGCGCCGGCTGGCATCCGCTGGGCAAGGCGATGGGCGCGCTCAATGTCTGCGTGAACAAGTCCTATTCGCGCGGCACGGTGACGCTGAGGTCGCCGAACCAGACAGACGAGCCGGTCGTCGATCTCAACATGGCCTCCGATGGCCGTGACCTCATGCGTCTGGTGGATGGCTTCAAGCGCATTTACCGCATCATGACGACCCCGGACGTCCAGGCTCATGTCAACACCTGGTTCCTGGCCGGCTACAGCGACGAGGCGCGGGCGCTCAGCGTGCGCAAGGCCTCGAACTGGATCAAGACGGCCAGTGCCGCCTATGCTTTCGACTATCTGCCGTTCTTCCGCGAGGCATTGCTCAAGCGCAAATTCGGCACCACTGACCGGATGCACCAGATGATGCGGAACGACGATCTGATCGCCGATTGGGTCAAGCAGTCGGTCTGGTCAGGCTGGCATGTCTCGGGCACCTGCAAGATGGGCGCCGACGCCGATCCGCTCGCGGTCCTCGACGGCGAATGCCGCGTGCGCGGCGTGCAGGGACTGCGCGTGGTCGACGCCTCGATCATGCCGACCATCATCGCCGCCAACACCAACATCACCACGATCGCGATCGCCGAGAAGGCGTCGGATCTCATCCTCAATTCCGCAGCTTGAAAGGACGAACGACCATGCGCAGGAACAAGGTAAGGGACATCTGGGCAGCCGGCGGCGAGGTGGTGACGGGATGGCTGGGCATCCCTTCCACCATCTCGGCGGAATTGATGGCGCAGCAGGGCTGGGACGCACTGACCGTCGATCTCCAGCACGGCGCGACCGACTACGCCGACATGGTTCCCATGCTCCAGGCCATTTCCACGACGGATACAGCGCCATTCGTGCGCGTTCCGTGGAACGACCCGGCAATCATCGGCAAAGTGCTCGACGCCGGAGCGTACGGCGTGATCTGTCCGATGGTGAACACGGCCGACGAGGCCGATGCCTTCGTCAAGGCATGTCGTTACTTCCCCAAGGGCGGCCGTTCGGTCGGCCCGTTGCGCGCCTCGCTCTATGCAGGCCCGGACTATTTCAAGCACGCCAACGAGACCATCGTCACCATGGCGATGATCGAGAGCGAGCAGGCGGTCAAGAATCTCGAGGACATCCTCAAGACGCCGAATCTCGACGCGATCTTCGTCGGCCCGTCGGACCTTGCCGTCACCATGGGAGAGGCGCCCGGCTTCGATCCGCGCTATCCCGCCGTCTACGAGGCGATCGAATACATCGCCGCCAGGTGCAAGGAAGCAGGTGTCATCCCAGGCATCCATTGCGGGTCGGTCGCCTATGGCGTGGATATGCGCAAGATGGGCTATCGCTTCATGGCCTATCTGTCGGACTTCCGCATGCTGCAGCAGATCGTGTCGCGGTCGCTGCCGGCGTTCCGGACCGGCTCCGTCAGCGACCTGACGCCGTAACGGCATAGCAAGGGCTATCGGCATGCGGGGCGATCGCGATGGTGCAGGCAGGAAGGTGACCGTCATCGGCGCGGGCATCGTCGGCGTGTGCAGCGCCAACTATCTGCTTAAGCAGGGCTTCGACGTCGAGGTGATCGACCCTACCCTGCCCGGTTCCGAGGATCAGTGCTCCTACGGCAACGCCGGCGGCATCTGTCCTGGGTCCTGCATTCCGAACTCCATGCCGGGCGTCTGGAAAAACGTCCCCAAATGGCTGATGGACCCGGAGGGGCCGCTTTACGTGCGGCTGGCTTACCTGCCGCACGCCTTGCCGTGGCTGCTGCGCTTCCTGGCGGCAAGCCGCAAGTCCCGCGTCGAGGAAATCTCGGCGGCGATGCGCGCGCTGCACCGCTACACGTTCGAATGCTACGAGCCGTTGATGAAGCAAGCGGGTTGCGAGGAGCTTTTGCAAAAGCGCGGCCAGCTCTTCGTCTATGAAAGCGTGGATGGGCCGGGCAAAAGCAACTACGGCCTCGAATTGCGCCGTGCGCATGGCGTGCGCGTCGATATCCTCGACGCCGACGAAATCCGGCAGCTGGAGCCTGCGCTGGCGTCGATCTTCAAAAGCGCCGTCTACCTGCCGGAGCAGGGGCAGTGCCCGAATCCCGGGCGGTTGGTGCGAAAACTGGCGGAAAACGCCGCGCGGCAGGGCGCCAGATTCCTCCAGGCACGGGTCAAGGATTTCGAGCTGAACGGGCAGGAACTGACCGGGGTCGTTCTCGAAGGCGGGGAGCGCCGCGCGGTCGAGCAAGCAGTCCTTGCCACGGGCGCCTGGTCGGCGGAACTCGCCCGCAAGCTCGGTAATCGCATCCCTTTCGAGACCGAGCGCGGCTATCACGTGATGGTCAAGGGTGCCGATACGGGGCTGCGGATCCAGACCATTTCCGCGGATCGCAAATTCGTGGCCTCGCCGATGGAGGAGGGCTTGCGCATCGCAGGCAATGTTGAGTTCTCCGGCCTGCGGGCGCCGCCGAACATGTTCCGCGCCGACACGCTGTTGAAGCAGGCTCGGCCCATGTTCAGGACATTCCGGGAGGGCGAAGTGAAGCGGTGGATGGGCCATCGTCCGGGAACGCCCGACAGCATCCCCGTCATCGATCGCGCAAGGCGCGCCCGTAACGTCATCTATGCGTTCGGCCACGGGCATCAGGGGCTGATCGCTGGGTCGGTCACCGGTAAGCTCGTCGCCGAGCTGGCGGCGGGACTGCCGACCACGGTCGACCTGTCGCCATTCAGGGCCGACAGGTTCTAGTTTTCCTGGGACATCTCTCGCTTGCGACCCGGATATGCCGTTTCGCGCGGTCCATCGGATCACGGATTGGAGTAGCTGGAGACAGCTGCAGGGAAACGACGCTTCATGACATCAGCCAATATTCTGATCTGCGATTTTGTCGGGCTGCGCTTCGGCGCGGACGGCAATCCCGACCACAGCGAGGTCAAGGCCCATATCGAAGCCAAGGGTGGCGTGTTCCACGAGACAGGCCTCGCCGGTGCCGGCGCGCTTGACCCCGGCAAGCTGCATTTCTTCTACTTGCCGCAATTGAGCACGCGCGACGAATTGCTGGCCGAGGCCGGCGACGGCCGCTACGACGCCGTCATCGCCGCCGCGACCTTCATTCCGGCCGAGACCAGGTTCCGCCTCGGCGGCGTGCGCATCGGCGCCGGCACCGGCAATATGGGCTCGGCATCCTGGGGCGGCGGCAGTGGCGAAGGCGGCGAAGCGCCCTTGATGAACACGCCCGGCATCAACAGTCGCGCCACCGCGCAGATGGCCATGAAGGCGCTGCTGAAAGTCAGGCCGGATCTTCCGGTGGACAGGCTCAACGCCCTGGTCGCCGCTGGGCAGTTCGACACGGGAAAGGACCTGCGCCATTACCCGACCGAGAAGCTCGAAGGCAAAAGACTGGCCGTGATCGGCTATGGCAATATCGGTCGCGAATTCGCCAGGCTCGGCCAAGCCTTCGGCATGCGGGTCGCCGTCCATGCGCGGCCCCGTCACCAAAAATGGATCGAGCTGGAAGGCTTCGACTATGCCGCAACCATGGAAGACGCGGCGCGCGGCGCCGACGCGCTTTCGGTCCATCTCGGACTGGGGGCTTTCGATGCCGACCGGCAACGACACGCCAATGCCGGACTGATCGGGGATGAAGTCCTCTCCCTCCTCAATCGCGGTGCCGTGCTCATCAACTACGATCGCGGCGAATTGGTCGATGTTGCAGCGCTGGAGCGCGCGCTGGCGTCAGGACGCGTTGCCCATGCGGCGATCGATGCGGACCTGTTCAAGGACGGCGGCACGCTTTCGGGACCGATGCTGCCCTATCTCAGACTGGTCGAGGCCTATGGCCCGCGACTGGAACTGCTCCCTCACGCCGCGGCCGACACCGACCATCCCTCCCGTGTCGCCGGCGCCAAGCAAGCCGTCGACCAGATCTACGCGGCCATTGCCGAGCATCGCGTCCACAATCTGAAAGGATCCCTGCCTCCGGGCTTCGTCGACATGGGAGCGAAGGTCGCGCCCGGCATCGGCGGCATCACATCTCGGGATTTGGCGGCGCTGGCCGCCGATCAGGCCGTGGCCGCCGACCTCGCCCGGTCGAGCGCACTCATAGCCGCATTTTGGGAACGCATCCTGGCTGCGCCCGAGCAGGAACGAGCGGCATTGATCGCTTCCGGAGGCGAAGCATTCGCCGAAGCGGCGAACCGTCTCTCCACGCTCATGCGCAGGCACCATCTTTCGGGGCCGTTCACTTCGGGGTCGCTCTGACCCCGGCGCGCGGCGACCTGCTCGCCAAGCCTTTGAAAAATATGGTGATCCCGACAGGAATCGAACCTGTGACCTACAGATTAGGAATCTGCCGCTCTATCCTACTGAGCTACGGGACCACGCGGCCCGACACATAAACGCTTCGGGCCGGTTCGCCAAGGGGCATGCTGACCTCCCCTTGGACTGCAACTCATCTCGGTGGGGCCGAGCTGCCCAAGCCTGATGGCGGAGTGCTCGCCGCCGTCGCCCGCAGCGCTCAAGCGGCCAGCGCGGTCTCGGCCAGCTTCACCCAGTAGCTCATGCCGTGCGGGATGACCTCGTCGTTGAAGTCGTAAGCCGGGTGATGCAGGCCGGCCGAGTCGCCATTGCCGATAAAGATGAAGGCGCCGGGGCGGGCTTCCAGCATATAGGAGAAATCCTCGCCGCCCATCACCGGCTGGATGGCGCGGTGGACATGGCTGTCGCCGGCGATGTCGGCCGCGACATCGCCCGCAAACGCGGTTTCTTCGGCATGGTTGAAGGTGACGGGGTAATTGGCGTCGTAATCGACCTCGATGGTGGCGCCGAAGGCAGCGGCGAGCCCGGCGCAGAGCGCGCGGATGCGCTCTTCCGACTTCTTGGCCACTTCCTTCTTCAGCGTGCGCACGGTGCCGGCGATCTCGGCGCTTTCAGGAATGACGTTATAGGCGTCGCCGGCATGGAACTTCGTCACCGACACCACCACGGCCTCGACCGGATCGGTGCTGCGCGATGCGATGGTCTGCAGCGCGCCGACCAACTGGCTGGCGATGACGATCGGGTCGATCGTGCCGTGCGGCATCGCGGCATGGCCGCCGCGTCCCTTGACGGTGATGGTGAATTCCGCCGTCGCGGCCATGATCGGGCCGGGCTTGATGGCGAACTGGCCGACCGGCAGGCCCGGCATATTGTGCATGCCGAACACTTTCTCGATGCCGAAGCGTTCCATCATGCCGTCCTTGACCATCTCGTTGCCGCCGCCGCCGCCTTCCTCGGCCGGTTGGAAGATCACCGCCACGGTGCCGGCGAAGTTGCGCGTCTCGGCAAGATATTTGGCCGCGCCCAAGAGCATCGCGGTATGGCCGTCATGGCCGCAGGCATGCATCTTGCCTGGCACGGTCGAGGCCCATGGCTTGCCGGTGATCTCGTCGATCGGCAGCGCGTCCATATCGGCGCGCAGCCCGATGGTCGGGCCATCGCCCTTGCGGCCGCGGATGATGCCGACGACGCCTGTCTTGCCCAGCCCCGTCACCACCTCGTCGCAGCCGAAAGCCTTCAGCTTCTCGGTGACGAAACCGGCGGTCTGGAACACGTCGAAATTCAGTTCCGGTGTCTGGTGCAGATGCCGTCGCCAGCCGGCGACTTCTTCCTGCATTTGCGCGGCGCGGTTCAGAATCGGCATGATCGGTCCATCTCTTGGTTGATTGGCGGCAGTCGGTTCAGAGCCGATGCCCAGCAATTGTGATTGTCTTGAACTTTGCCATTTTGGCGTCACATAGGGTAAATAGCACCGCAACAATGCGGTCCGGGTCGAGGGGCCGAGCCGCATTTATGCTGGCGATGGGTAACGAAATCTTACGGACCCAGCGGCGATCACGGCAAGAGGCGATTTCGGATTTGATCATGCGGCAAAGGCATTTCCTCAACCTGTTGCTGGCAGGCGCGCTGGCGCTTCCGGTATTTGCCGGGGTGGCGCGGGCCAATCCGATCGTCCTTTTCGACCTCAAGAGCGGCTCCATTCTGGAGCATCAGGATGCGTTCAAGCGCTGGTACCCGGCCTCGCTCAGCAAGCTGATGACCGCCTATGTCGCCTTCCGCGCGATCCAGGCGGGCGAGGTGGCGCTCGATTCGCCGATCAAGGTGACGAAGCACTCGGCCGGCGAGCCGCCGAGCAAGATGGGCTTCAAGCCCGGCTCGGTGATGCGGCTCGACAATGCGCTGAAGATGATGCTGGTCAAGTCGGCAAACGACATTGCCATGGCCGTCGGAGAGAATATCGGCGGCTCGCAAGCCGCTTTCGCCGACCGCATGAACGCCGAGGCGGCCCGGCTCGGCATGACAGGCACGCATTTCGTCAACCCAAACGGGCTCTATTCGCCGGAGCAGTACACGACGGCCCGCGACCTCGCCGTGCTGGTGACGGCGTTGCGCAATGATTTTCCGCAATATGCGCCCTGGTTCTCGATCGAGGGCCTTGCCGTCGGCAAGAAGGCGCTCCCGAACTACAATCTGCTGATCGGCCGCTATCCGGGCGCCGACGGCATGAAGACCGGCTTTGTGTGCTCTTCCGGATTCAACATGATCGGTTCGGCGACGCGCAATGGGCGCACGCTGGTGGCCGTGGTGCTTGGCGAGAAATCGGCGATCAGCCGCGCCGAAGCGGCGGCGAAGCTGCTCGACCAGGGTTTCGACATGCCAGCGGCGGGATCGACCACGCTAGCCGCGCTCAAGCCCTATGGCGACACACTGTCGCCCAATGACATGCATGACGAGATCTGCAAGAAGAAGCCGAAGGAGGAGCAGTCCGAGGCGGCCCCCGAGGTTGCGGCCAAGGACAAGCCCAAGTCGCCATACCAGGTGAAGCTCGACCACCCGACGCTCGTCGCCGTCGGCCTAGGAGGCGCCACGGGGCCGGCGCCCAAGGCATTCGTCGACCAGACCGATCAGAACTATGCCGATGTGCCGCTGCCGAGCTGGCGGCCCGACAGGCCGACGCCGGCCGGCGCCGAGCCGCTGGCGACCGGAACGGCCGCCGCCGCGGCGCAGGGCGACCAGTCCGCCAAAGCTGCCAACTAGCCAAGCTGATGAACAGTTTTCCCATTCCCGTATCGGTGCTCACCGGCTTCCTCGGCGCCGGCAAGACGACGCTGCTCAACAGGCTGCTCAAGGATCCGGCGCTTGCCGACACGGCGGTTATCATCAACGAGTTCGGCGAGGTGGCGATCGACCATCTTTTGGTCGAGCAGGCGTCCGACGGCATCATCCAGCTTTCCGACGGCTGCTTGTGCTGCACGGTGCGCGGCGATCTCGTCGACACGCTCGCCGATCTCGTCGACCGGCTGCAGACCGGCCGTATCGCCAAACTGGCGCGTGTCGTCGTCGAGACGACGGGCCTGGCCGATCCGGCGCCGGTGCTGCAGTCGATCATGGCGCATCCGGCGCTGGTGCAGGCCTTTCGGCTCGACGGGGTCATCACGCTGGTCGACGCCGTCAATGGCGAGGCAACGCTCGATGCCCATGTCGAGGCGGTGAAGCAGGCGGCGGTGGCCGATCGCATCGTGCTGACCAAGACCGACCTTGCCGATGCGGCCGAGGTCGAGGCGTTGCGGGCGAGGCTGAAGCAGGTCAATCCGGGCGCCGTCGTGCTCGACGTCGACGAGGCCAGCGCCGCGGCGCTGTTCAATTGCGGCCTCTATAACCCTGAAACCAAGTCCGCCGACGTGCGGCGCTGGCTTGGCGAAGAGGCGGCGCATGGTGATGATCATCAGCATGGTCATGACCACCATGACGGCGACCATGATCACCACCATCATCATCATGAGCATCGCCACGATGCGCGCGTGCGCACGCACTCGCTCGTCCATGACGGCCCGGTGCCGTTCTCGGCGATAGAGATGTTCCTCGATCTTCTGCGCTCGACGCATGGCGAGAAACTTCTGCGCATGAAGGGCGTCATCGAGCTTGCCGAGGATCCGTCGCGGCCGCTGGTCGTTCACGGCGTGCAGAAGATCCTGCATCCGCCGGCAAGGCTGCCGGCCTGGCCCGACGGCCAGCGCGGCACCAGGCTGGTGCTGATCACGCTCGACATGCCGCAGGATTATATCCAGCGGCTGTTCGCCGCCTTCACCAACAAGCCGTCGATCGACACGCCGGACCGTACGGCGCTTGAAGCCAATCCGCTGGCGATAGCGGGATTGTAATCCACCCGTCAGGCGGCGTTGCCGCGTTGGACCAAAAAGCGGTGGCCACCGGTGACCGCGGCCGTTTCGATCAATTGGTGGCCAGCATCGGCGCAGAAGGCCGGGATATCGATGACCGCGAGCGGATCGGTGGTTTCCAGCCAAAGCCGGCTGCCTGGCCGCATGGCCGCCAGCCGCTTGCGCGCCTTCAGCACCGGCAACGGGCAGTTCAGCCCCTTGAGATCGTAGGTGGCGGGCGGCTTCGGCATTTGTTCACGCATGTCGTTACGCGCGAAGTCTCAGCCGCCGAACATGCCGAGCAGTTTCTTCTTCAGCTTCGACACCGTGCCCTGATCGGCTTCGGCCGCCTGCTGGGTTTCCTGCGCGGGCGCTGTCTCGACACCGGCGGTGACGACCGGCTGCTGCGCCGCCTGCTTGGCGGCTTCCTTCTCGGCCAAAGCCTGCTGCTTGGCCGCTTCCTTGGCGGCCTTGGCCGCCTCGATCGCGGCCAGACGCTGCTCCTCGGCCTTGCGCTTGGCCTCCTTTTCCGCGTCGAGCGCCGCCATCTTGCGGC
Organism: Mesorhizobium sp. J8; assembly: GCF_016591715.1. NCBI lineage: Bacteria > Pseudomonadati > Pseudomonadota > Alphaproteobacteria > Hyphomicrobiales > Phyllobacteriaceae > Mesorhizobium > Mesorhizobium sp. J8. The sequence goes on along the minus strand of NZ_AP024109.1, from coordinate 6,076,873 downwards.
CAAGCGGGGAATCGATGCGACCCATGCGGGTCGTTTCCGTCACCGAACCGTCGGCATTCATCGACGGCGGCTCGATCGGCACGCGCTCGCCACGGGCGCGGCGCTTCGACCAGTCGGAAACGATGCTGGCTTCCTTGATGCCGGCAATGGTCGGCTTTGGCGGCGGCGTGCTGGAATTGACGGCTGCCTTGAAGGCCGCGTCATAACGCTTCTCATAGTCGGCATAGGCCGTTTTCAGCGAATCCGGCTGCGTCGTCGCGGGGCAGGGGCCGGTCGGGTCGAAAGTGGTGCCTTCCGGCGCCACCTGGTTGAACACGTAGCGCTTCTCGCAGACATCGACCTTCGGCGGCACCTTGGTGATCTCGAAATTATCGTAGCCGACCTTCAGCATCTTCCAGAACTCGTAGTTCGGGTCGTTGCGGTAGCGCGCCATGTTGGCGGCGGTCATGCGGAACGGAAAAGCCTGGATCTGGAACTCGGTCTGGCCGCCCTCGAAGGCGTCGCGGCCGAAGGCATAGATCTGCTCGATCTGCGCGTCGGTCATCGAATAGCAGCCGGACGACGAGCAGGCGCCGTGCACCATCAGGTTCTGGCCGGTTCGGCCATTGGCGCGGTCATAGGCGTTGGGAAAGCCGATGTTGAAGGACAAATGGTAATGCGAGCGCGGGTTCATCTGCGAAGGGCGCACCGTGTAGAAGCCTTCCGGCGCCTGGCGGTCGCCCTCGGTGTATTTGGGACCGAGCTTTCCCGACCATTTGCAGATGTCGTAGGTGGCGACGAGATCGTAACGGCCATTGGTCTTGGCCTTCCAGATCTCGAGCTTGCCTTCTTCCTTGAAGATGCGCGCCATCACCGAGGAGGTGCGCACCATGCCCTTGGCCTTCATGTCAGCGAGGATCTTGTCCGGCAGCGGCTTGTTGGCCTCCGGCGCGAAATCCTTCATCGACGAATCATTGCAGCCGGCGACGCCGATGGCGGCAATCAGGGCTCCGGTGCGGGCAAGCTTGGCAAACATCGATACGGCTACGTCTTTTCTCTCTGGCCAACGGCTCTCGGCATGGCGGAGCCCGCAGGCTGAACACCAGCGGACCGTAAGCCCGTTAACCTTGAAAATTCCTTACCGCAAGCCTTGGCAAACCCCTCACGGCAAATCCCATTGAGCCGAATCCGGCGGCATTTTTGTGGCAAAAATGCTCATCTTGGCCACAGTTGAAGGTTGGCGCGTCAGAGACTGCGGCCCATCGCCAGGTATTTCTCGCGGCGCTGCTCGCGGAAATCGGTGTTGGCGCCGGCAAAATCCTTCATCGTCCTGGCGATGAGGTCGCCGGTCGAGGCGATCACCGTTTCCGGCGCGCGCTGGGCGCCGCCGATCGGCTCGGGAATAATGGCGTCGATGATCTTCATCTCGAGAAGATCCTGCGCGGTTATCTTCATGTTGGTCGCCGCGTCCTTGGAGCGGGTCGTGTCGCGCCACAGGATCGAGGCCGCGCCCTCGGGCGAGATCACCGAATAGATGGCGTGCTCCAGCATGTAGACGCGGTTGGCGGTGGCAATCGCGATGGCGCCCCCTGAGCCGCCTTCGCCGATGACCACCGAGATCGACGGCACTTTCAGCGAAAGGCACGCCGAGGTCGAACGCGCGATCGCTTCGGCCTGGCCGCGCTCTTCGGCGCCGACGCCGGGATAGGCCCCGGCGGTGTCGACCAGGGTCAAAAGCGGGATCTTGAAGCGGTCGGCCAGTTCCATCAGGCGCACCGCCTTGCGGTAGCCCTCCGGCCGCACCGAGCCGAAATTGTGCTTGATGCGGCTTGCCGTGTCGGAACCCTTCTCCTGGCCGATCACCGCCACCGGCTCGCCGCGGAAACGCGCGAAGCCGCCGACGATCGCCTGGTCGTCGCCGAAATTGCGGTCGCCGGCCAAAGGCGTGAAATCGGTGAACAGGCCTTTGATGTAGTCGACGCAATGCGGGCGGTCGGGATGGCGCGCGACCTGCACCTTCTGCCAGGGCGTGAGCGCCTTGTAGAGGTCGCGCAACGCGTCGCGCGAGCGCTTTTCCAGCCTGCTGATCTCTTCGGCGACATCGACCGCCTCGCCGTTTTCGGCAAGCTTCTTCAGCTCAAGGATCTTGAGCTCCAGATCCTGCACCGGCTTTTCAAAGTCGAGGTAGTTGTACATGCTTGAGCGGACCGATCCGTCGGAAGGCAAATGGCTGGCGGAACCGCTGAAATGCCGGCTCCGGGCGGTGGAACGTCGCCCTCACATAGCGATATGAGGCCTAGTCGGCAAGCGGATGATGATCGTTGACCAGCCGCACCAGCCGCTCCTCCAGCACATGGGTGTAGATCTGCGTGGTCGAGATGTCGGCATGGCCAAGGAGTTGCTGAACGGCTCTGAGATCGGCGCCGTTCTGCAGAAGATGGCTGGCGAAAGCATGGCGAAGCACATGCGGCGAGATCTTGGCCGCCTCTATCCCGGACCGGGCGGCCAAGCCCTTGAGATCGCGGGCGAAAACCTGCCGGGAGAGATGACCGCTGTCGGAAGAGGCCGGGAACAGGAACGGGCTCTCGGCAAAGGCCGGCCGCTCGGCCCTTGCGGCAAGCCAGGCCCGCATGGCGGCGCGCGCCTTGGCCGACAGCGGCACCATGCGTTCCTTGTCGCCCTTGCCGCGGACCATGAAGAAACGGTCGTCGCGCAGCGCCACCGTCACCGGCAGTCCGACCAGTTCCGACACGCGCAGGCCAGTGGCATAGAGCACCTCGACGAGCGCGTGCAGGCGCAACGCCGCCAACCGGTCGTCATCCGGTCCGGCTTCGGCCGCCTCCTGCGCTGCGCGGTCGAGCAGGCGGCCGGTCTCGGCCTCGCTCATCGTCTTCGGCAACGGCCGGCCCTTGCGTGGGCTGTCCAGAGTGCCGGTCGGGTCGTCGCCGCGCAGGCCCTCGGCATAGAGGAATTTGAAGAACTGCCGGATCGCCGACAATTTGCGCGCCTGCGAGGTCGGCGCGAAGCCCCGCGCGGCAATATCGTCGAAATAGGCGCGGATGTCGGCCGGTCCCGCGCCGGCAAGCCCGCCTTTGATCGCTTCGGAAGCGTCCTCCAGGTCGCGGCGGTAGGAGGAAAGCGTGTTTTCGGCCGCGCCTCGCTCGGCGCTCATCATTTCAAGGAAGGCTTCGATGCGGGCGGCGCTGTTCATCGGGCCGGGATCAGCGCTTCGTCGGTTTTCTTGGGGTTCAGTTTTTCGGCCGGAATACGGATGCTCATTTCCGCCTTTTTGGGCTCCACGAACATCGCCAGCGCGAACATCGCGCCATAGGCAATGCCTGCAAGAACCGCCAGCGTCACGACGAAGCGAAACAAAGTCGGCATTCAAATTTCGCCCGTCTTCTTGTTCTGCGTTTCCAAAGCCCTGTGCCCTTATGGGACGCCAATCCAGGCAATTCAAGGACGAAGGATTCCGGTCGCTGCAGGTTTTTGCCGGAAAAGCTTCTAAGCAGGCATTCGCGGGCAAGCCCACGAATGCTGCTTAGGGATTGTTGTTTTCGCAGGTTCTCTTCGCAACACCGTGGGCCACCTTTGCGGAATCTGCTTAGCACGTCTGTCCGGCCGCGCTTGACGCAAACTGGCTTTTGATGTCGATACGGCGCAAAGAGGCCCCGATGAACGCTCTGCCACCAAATCCGACGGACGAAGGCCGCGCCGCGCTGATCGAAGCGCTCGGCAGCCGTTCGATCGTCTTCGTCGGGCTGATGGGGGCCGGCAAGACGGCGATCGGCCGCAAGGTGGCGACGATGCTTTCGCTGCCCTTCATGGATAGCGACCAGGAGATCGAAAGCGTCTCGCGCATGACGGTGCCGGAGCTGTTCGAGCGCTATGGCGAGCCGGAATTCCGGGCGCTGGAGCAGCGCGTGATCCTGCGCCTGCTGGAGAACGGACCGCAGGTGCTGTCGACCGGCGGCGGCGCCTTCATGAACACGCAGACGCGCGAGGCGATTTCCGCGCACGGCGTATCGGTCTGGCTAAAGGCCGATCTGGACCTGTTGATGGAGCGCGTCTCCAAGAAGCAGAACCGGCCGCTGCTCAAGAATCCCGATCCGCGCGGCGTGCTGGAGAAGCTGATGGGCGAGCGCTATCCCGTCTATGCCACGGCCGACCTCACTGTGCCGACGCGCGACGACCGCAAGGAGATCATCGCCGGCGAAGTGATCTGCGCGCTTTGCAGGTATCTGGGGGTCGCCGCGATTGCGACAGGCGCCACAACCGACGAGGTGGAATCGTGAGCGAGGCGGTGAAGGTCGAGGTCGGGCTCGGCGACCGCACCTATGACATCCTCATCGGCTCGGGGCTCCTGGCGCGCTCGGGCGAAGAGGTCGCGCGCCGCCTTCCAGGCACTCGCGCGGCCATCGTCACCGACGAGAACGTCGCGGCCGGGCATCTCGACACGCTCAAGGCGGGGTTGGAGAAAGGCGGCATCCAGTCCGCCGTCATCACGCTGCCCGCCGGCGAAAAGACCAAGAGCTTCGCCCATCTTGAGGAGGTGGTCGACGGCGTGCTCGCCGCAAAGCTCGAACGCCGCGACGTGGTGATCGCGCTCGGCGGCGGCGTCATCGGCGACCTTGCCGGCTTCGCGTCCGGCATCGTGCGGCGCGGCATGAATTTCGTTCAGATTCCGACCTCGCTGCTGGCGCAGGTCGATTCCTCCGTCGGCGGCAAGACCGGCATCAACAGCGCCCGCGGCAAGAACCTTGTCGGCGTCTTCCACCAGCCCAGGCTGGTGCTTGCCGATACGGGCGTGCTCGATACGCTGCCGATCCGCGAGTTCCGCGCCGGCTATGCCGAGCTCGCCAAATACGGACTGATCGACCGCCCGGGCTTCTTCGCCTGGCTGGAACAGAACTGGCGGGACGTGTTCGCCGGCGGTCCGGCGCGCGTCGAGGCGATCGCCGAGGCCTGCCGCGCCAAGGCCGACGTCGTCGCCCGCGACGAGTTCGAGACCGGCGACCGCGCGCTGCTCAATCTCGGCCACACATTCGGCCACGCGCTGGAAGCCGCCACCCAATATGACGGCGCGCGCCTCGTCCATGGCGAGGGCGTCGCCATCGGCATGGCGCTGGCGCATCGTTTTTCGGCGCGGCTCAACCTGGCAAGCCCGGACGACGCGGAACGCGTCGAGGCGCATCTCAGGGCCGTCGGCCTGCCGTGGCGGATGGCCGACATTCCGGGCGGGCTGCCGGACGCCGAGGCGTTGCTCGGCTTCATTACCCAGGACAAGAAGGTCTCGCGCGGCGCGCTGACCTTCATCCTGACACGTGGCATCGGCCAGTCGTTCATCGCCAAGGACGTGCCGCCCTCGGAAGTGCTGGCTTTCCTCAAGGTGAGCCATCCCGGATGAACGGCGCCGGCTGGATCGTCGCCGCAGTCCTTGCCGCCATCGTGGTTTTGGCGCTTCTGTTCCACGCCCGGTTGCTTGCCGCTTGCGGCTATGCGTTGCGGCCGATCGAACCGCCGCAGGGCTCCGAGCGCAACGGCGAGGATGAAGAGGACGACGATGCCCGCCGCGAGGGCGCGGCTGCCGGTGAGGAGCGCAATCGGCTCGAGGGCCTCTTCGACCTCGATGAGCTCGAAGTGTCGGACGTCATGGTCCACCGCACCAATATGCGCTCGGTCAATGCCGACAATGCGCCCGAAGCGGTGGTGCGCGAGATCCTCACGAGTCCGCACACCCGAATGCCGCTGTGGAAGGGCTCGCTCGACAACATCGTCGGCGTCCTGCACGCGAAGGATCTGCTGAGGGCCCTCAACGAGGTCGGCAACGACTTTTCGCGGATCGATGTCATGAAGATCGCGGCGAAGCCGTGGTTCGTGCCGGACACCACCACCTTGCAGGACCAACTCAACGCCTTCCTGCGGCGAAAGGCGCATTTCGCCATCGTCGTCGACGAGTATGGCGAGGTGGAAGGACTGGTGACGCTGGAAGACATCATCGAGGAGATCGTCGGCGAGATCGCCGACGAGCACGATGTCGACATGCAGGGCGTGAAGAAGGAAGCCGACGGCTCGGTGGTCGTCGACGGCACGGTGCCGATCCGCGACCTGAACCGCGCGCTCGACTGGGACCTGCCCGACGAGGAGGCAACGACGATCGCCGGTCTCGTCATCCATGAGACGCAGTCGATCCCGGAGGAGAAGCAGGCGTTCACCTTCCACGGCAAGCGCTTCGTGGTGATGAAGCGCGACAAGAACCGTATTGCGAGGTTGAGGATCAGGCCCGCGGGCGAGGGCTGAGGCGGCCTGCGGTGCGAACGATGCCGCTCAAAGTTCCTTGGTCCAGCGCTCGCTGAGCGTTGCGCCGGTTCCGCCGTCGATCGCGGCCAGGCTGACGTCGTAGCCCCAGAGGTTGCGGATATGGCGCAGCGTCGCGTCGCGGCTTTCAGCCTCGAGCATCACGCCGTCCTTCACCGTGTGCTGGAGCCGCAGGTGCCGGTCGCCGAGAAGGTCGACGTCGACCACCTGGATGTCGGGACGGCTGGCGCCGATATCGTAGCTTTGCGCCAGCGCCGACCGTATCTTGGCGTAGCCACGCTCGTTGTGGATGGAGGCGACTTCATAATGCGGCTCGTCGGCACCGTCGGCCAGCACGAAGAACCGCCATTTGCGGATCAGCGTCGGGCTCAGATACTGGCGGATGAAGGATTCGTCGCGATGGTTGGCCCAGGCGTCGAGCAGGGTGTCGCGCCAGTCGCCGCGGCCGGCGATGTCGGGAAACCAGTCGCGGTCCTCGGCGGTCGGCGCGGTCGAGATGCGCTGGATGTCCTGCATCATGTCGAGACCGAGCGCATAGGGATTGATGCCGGAAAAGCGAGGGTCGTCAAAAGCCGGCTGAAAGACCACGTTGGAGTGGTTGCGCAGGATCTCGAGCATGGCGCCTTCGCTGATGCGGCCGCGATCGAACAGCGTGTTCATGAGCGTGTAATGGACGAAGGTGGCGCAGCCTTCGTTCATCACCTGGGTTTGCCGCTGCGGGTAGAAATATTGCGCGATGACACGCACGATTCTGACAATCTCGCGCTGCCAGGGCTCAAGGACGAGGCTGTTCTTCTCGAGGAAATAGAGCAGGTTCTCCTCCGGCAGATTGAGCGATTTCTTCCGCTCGGCAAGGTTTTCGTCCCCTGCTTCCGACTTGCTCTTCTCCTGCGAGGGCGGCAGCGTCCGCCATAGATCGTTGAAGGAGCGCTCCTCATATTCGAGGCGCTCGCGCAGCCCTTCGCGCTGTTGTTCCGATGACAGTTTCGGCGGCCGATGGTAGCGGAACACGCCCTGCTCCATCAGCGCGTGGGCCGAATCCAGAATCGCCTCGACCGCGGCCAGGCCATGCCTTTCCTCGCATCGGGCGATATAGCTCTTGGCAAAATCCAGATAGTTCAAAATGCCGCCGGCGTCCGTCCACTGCCGGAAGAGATGATTGTTCTTGAAGAAATGGTTGTGCCCAAGCGCGGCATGGGCGGTCACCAGGGCCTGCAGCGCCATGGTGTTTTCTTCCATCAGGTAGACGATGCAGGGGTTGGAGTTGATGACGATTTCATAGGCCAGGCCGCGCGCGCCCTTGCGGTAGAGAAGCTCGTCATAGAGGAAACGCTTGCCGAACGACCAGTGCCGGTACATCAGCGGCATGCCGACCGAGGAATAGGCGTCGAGCATCTGCTCGGAAGAGATGACCTCCATCTGCACCGGGTAGATGTCGAGGCGAAGCTCTTCGCGGCCGACCGCTTCGATCTCGTCATAGACCCGGGACAGTTTCTTGAAATCCCAGTCCGACCCGGAAAACAGCAGTTCGGATTTGCGCGCCTGACCGACCATTGCCAAAGCCCTCAAGCGCTCTTGCGCAGATCAGGCTGCCTGGCGAAGAGCTGCCGGAAGACCGGGTATATGTCGGCCGGCGCGGCGATGCGCCTCATCTGGAAGTTCGGCCATTTCCCGTCGACGGCGTTGTAAGCCCGCCAGAGCGACGTCCCGTTCTCGGTCGAGCCGAAGATATGGCTTTCCCGCTCGTCGATGATCTCCACATAGGCGAAATACTGGCAAAGCCGCATGAGCTTGCGGTCGAGCAGTTCTATGCAGCGCTCGGAGTCGGTGGCGAAATTGTCGCCGTCGGAGGCCTGGGCGGCGTAGATGTTCCATTCGGCGACCGGATAGCGTTCCTCGATGATGCGGTGCATTTCCTCGAGCGCGGTGGAGACGACCGTGCCGCCGCTTTCGGTGTGGTAGAAGAATGTATGTTCGTCCACCTCCTTGGCTTCGTGGGTGTGGCGGATGAAGACGACCTCGATGCGCTCGTAGCGGCGCGTCAGGAAAAGATGCAGCAGCACGAAGAAGCGTTTGGCCAGATCCTTCTCGCGCTCTCCCATCGAGCCCGAGACGTCCATCAGGCAGAACATGACCGCATTCGCGTTGGGCACGGGCTGGGGATCGAAGCGATTGAAGCGGATATCGACCGGGTCGACATAGGCGATGCGCCTGCGCCGGCGCTCAAGCCGCTCGAGCTGTTCGCGCAGGGTGGCGATGCGTTCGCGCACCGCAGGACTTGCCGGCTTCGCTTCCAGCTCGGCGATCTGCCTGGCGATCGCGTCGAGCTCCTCCTGTTTGGGGCGCCTCAGTGCTATGCGCCGCCCATGGCTGTTGCGCATCGTGCGTCCGACATTGATGTTGGTCGGCGCCCCGCTTGCCGCGAAGCCCGCCCGTCTCGGCTTAAAGCTCAGTATCTGCTTGAGGTTGAGCTTGACCAGATCGGGCAGTTCGAGGTCCTCGAAGAAAAGATCGAGCACTTCCTCGCGCGACAGCACGAAACGGAAGTCGTCTTCTGATTCCATGGTCCCCGGGGCGGATCCAAAGCCGCCGCCGCCGCCCGGCTTGGCGATAAGATCGCCGGGGCTGAATGTCCTGTTGCCGGGCAGGATGTGCTGGCGCTGGCCGCTTGCCTTGTCGTCGCCGAAGGTCGGTTCGCTGGTGCCTTTGCGAGGCATCGGCACGGCATGTTCGCGGTCGACCTCGGCGATACCGCCGGTGCGGACCTGGTCGCGGATGCTGCGCTTGAGCTCCTCGCGCGCGCGCCTGAGGAAGCGCTGGCGATTGCCCAGGCTCTTGTCCTTCGGGTTCAGGCGGCGGTCGATGAAGATCGGCATGGGAACCGTCCCCGCTTTGTTCAGCCCGCCTTGTTCACGCGCATGTACCAGTCGACCAGCCGTCGCACCTGCCGCTGGGTGTAGCCGCGCTCCATCATGCGCTGCACGAATTCATTATGCCGCTTCTCCGTGACGCTGTCCTGCTTGGAGCCAAAGCTGATCACCGGCAACAGATCCTCGACCTGACCGAACATGCGCTTCTCGATGACCTCGCGAAGCTTTTCATAGCTCGTCCAGGAGGGATTGCGGCCATGGTTGCGCGCCCGGGCGCGCAACGTGAATTTGACCACCTCGTTGCGGAAGTCCTTGGGGTTGGCGATGCCGGCGGGCTTCTCGACCTGCGACAGTTCCTTGTCCAGCACCTCGCGGTTGAGGATCTGGCCGGTGTCGGGATCCTTGTAGTCCTGATCCTCGATCCAGGCATCGGCGTAGGCGATGTAGCGATCGAAGAGGTTCTGACCGTACTCGCTGTAGGATTCCAGATAGGCCTTCTGGATCTCGTGGCCGATGAACTCGGCATAGCGCGTCGCGAGTTCCGACTTGATGAACTCGAGATAGGCGGCTTCCGTCTCCTTCGGGAATTGCTCGCGCTTGATCGCCTCCTCGAGGATGTACATCAGGTGCACCGGGTCGGCCGCCACCTCCTTGGTGTCGTAGTTGAAGGTCTGCGACAGGATCTTGAAGGCGAAGCGGGTGCTGACCCCGGTCATGCCTTCATCGACGCCGGCCGCATCGCGATATTCCTGGACCGACTTCGCCTTCGGATCGACCTCCTTGAGGTTCTCGCCGTCATAGGCGCGCATCTTTGTGTAGAGCGGCGAGTTCTCATGCTCGGCAAGGCGGGTCGAGACGGTGAAGCGGCTGAGGATGTCCAGTACCTCGGGCGCGCAGGGGCTGTTCGCCAACTCGCTCTCGCGCAGCAGCTTCTCGTAGATGTGCCGTTCTTCGGTGATGCGAAGGCAATAGGGAACCTTGACCACGAGGATGCGGTCGAGGAAGGCCTCGTTGTTCTTGTTGTTCTTGAACTGCTGCCATTCCGACTCGTTGGAATGGGCGACGACGATGCCCTGATAGGGAAAGGCGCCGAAATTCTCGGTGCCGTTGTAGCTGCCTTCCTGGGTTGCGGTCAGCAACGGATGCAGGACCTTGATGGGCGCCTTGAACATCTCGACGAATTCGAGCAATCCTTGCGTCGTCCGGTTGAGGCCGCCGCTGTAGGAATAGGCGTCCGGGTCGGACTGGCTGAAATTCTCCAATTGCCTGATGTCGACCTTGCCGACCAGGGCCGAGACGTCCTGGTTGTTCTCGTCGCCGGGTTCGGTCTTGGCGATCGCTATCTGGCGCAGCCGCGACGGCATCAGCTTGACGACGCTGAATTTGGAGATGTCGCCGTTCAGCTCATCCAGGCGCTTGGCCGCCCAGGGCGAGATCAGCCCATTCAGGCGGCGGCGGGCTATGCCGTACTTATCCTCCAGCAGATCGCCCATGCGATCAGGATGGAAAAGGCCAAGCGGCGATTCGAATATCGGGCTGATCTGGTTGCCGACCTTGAGCGTGTAGATCGGCCGCTCCTCCATCAGCTTCTTCAGCCGTTCGGCGAGCGAGGACTTGCCGCCGCCGACCGGGCCAAGAAGGTAGAGGATCTGCTTGCGCTCCTCGAGACCTTGCGAGGCATAGCGGAAATATCCGGCGATGCGCTCGATCGTGTCTTCCATTCCGTAGAAGTCGGAGAAGGAGGGATAGATCTTGATGGTGCGGTTGGAGAAGATGCGGCCGAGCCGCTCGTCCTTGCTGGTGTCGATCAGATTCGGCTCGCCGATCGCCTCGACCATACGCTCGGGCGCCGAGGCGTACATGGATTTGTCCTCACGGCAGGCCAGCAGATATTGCTGGAGGCTGATCTCTTCCTGGGCCGCGTTGGAATAAATCTCCGAAAACAGATCGAAGACGTCGGATTGGTTTTCGCGCATGATGCTTTGCCTCGGAGCCGATAGGCTGCCAATCGGCTCATCGCTTCATCAACCGCCAGAAAGCATTGTGGTTCCCTTCACGTGAAGGGAGAACGCGCAATGCAATCCGGCGCTGGCCTCGGGGCACCCCGATTCGGCCGCAAATGCTCGCCTGTAAACATACGTGGTGATTGCCAGCGGACGGTCAAGGAGCGGATTTGGTTTCGCACCGAAAGTTGTCATTTTTGGTTCGTAGACGAAGCACGCGGCGAGCACCCGTGCCGACACCGCGCAACCTGGCCGGAGATGGCGATGATTAATCGACGCAGCTTCATCGTGGCAGCCCTGGCGGCGCTGTCGTCGGCGGGTGCGTCAGCCGCCGGGCGCCCGGGCCACCCGGAACCGCAAACCTTCGATTACGGTCCGGCCAAGCTGGACATCTACGCGCCGGCCGGCGCGAAGAACCTGCCGGTGGTGTTCTTCGTCCATGGCGGCGCCTGGCGTTTCGGCAAACGCAGCCAGGTGGGCGCCAAACCGGGCTTCCTGCTCGCCAACGGATTCGTCTTCGTCTCGATCGATTACCGCATGCTGCCGCAGGCCGATGTCGCCACCCAGGCCGGCGATGTCGAAAAGGCCTATGCCTATGTGCGCGCCAACATCGCCCCGCATGGCGGAGACCCGAACCGGATCGTCGGCATGGGCCATTCGGCCGGATGCCACCTGGTCGCGCTGACCGGCTTGCGAGGAGGCCTGCCTGGCGTCGCTGGCCTGCTTCTCGACGACACTCGGGCCTATGATCTCGCCGCGCTTTCCAGGGATGGCGGCATGGTTCGGGCTTATGCGCGTGTCTTCTCCGACCCCGCGCAATGGGCCGCTCTGTCGCCGGCGAGCTATGTCGACGGCAGGAAGCATCCGCCGACCTTCATCGCCTATTCGCGTGCGCCCGGGCGAGGCGAAGAGTCGCAAGCTTTCGCGAAACGCCTACGCGCCACAGGCACCGAGGTCACGCTGTTCGACGGCAGCGCCTATACGCATATGTCGATCGATCGCGATTTCGGACAGGACGGCGACGCCCTGACCGCGGCCGCGTTGGCGTTCCTCAAGGCGACCGTCGGTTGACTACCAGCGCGTCTTCTCGCCGGGCGCGGCCGGTTCTATCGCCAGCGCATGCACGCCGGCTTTCAATTCGTCGGCCAGCAGGTCGTTGACGGCGCGGTGGCGCTCGACGCGGCTCATGCCGGCAAAGGCGGCCGAGACGACGCGGACGCGGAAATGCGTTTCGCCGGTGCCGTCGAAGTGGGCCTCGTGGCCGTGCTCGACGTGGTGATGGCCGGCGTGAAGGTGGCTTTCGTTGATGACGGCGAGCCGTTCGGGCGAGAACGCCGCCTTCAGCTTATCTTCCATGGTCGCCTGTATGGACATTCGGGCTTCCCTTCACCACATTTTCGGCACAGCCGCAAAATCTATGTTTTCGACCGCTTTTAAGCCGCGATTCAGCGGTTAGGGCGATCATCGGCGAAATGTCAATTCTTGTTTCGCATATGCGAACAGCCCATAAATGGGGGAAATGAAAGCGTATCCCAAATATTTCGAGAAAATTCGAATCCGGCCGGAAAAGGACGCGGAGCTGAAGTCGCGCGCCCCGATCTGCCAGTGGGATGGCTGCAACGAGGCGGGCACGCATCGCGCGCCGGTCGGACGCCTCAAGGAGGGCGAGTATTTCCGCTTCTGCTTCGAGCATGTGCGCGAATACAACAAGGGCTTCAACTATTTCTCCGGCGTGTCGGACAGCGAGATCGCACGCTTCCAGAAAGAGGCGCTCACCGGCCACCGGCCGACATGGCGCATGGGCGCCAATGGCGGCGGGACGCGCTCGGCGCCCGACTTCGCGCAGCAGCGTTCGGGCCGCGCCGGCTACTACAACCGGATGCGCGATCCGTTCAATCTGTTCGGTGCCGGCTCGCGCGAGCCGCGCGAGCGCAAGGCAAAGCCGCTTGAGGCCAAGGCGCTGGAAACGCTTGGCCTTGACACAAAGGCGACTGGTCAGGACATCAAGGCGCGTTATAAGGAACTCGTTAAGCGCCACCATCCGGATGCGAATGGCGGCGACAGAGGTTCGGAAGACCGGTTCCGCGATGTGCTGCAGGCCTATCGCGTGCTCAAGCAGGCGGGATTGTGCTGAGCGGCCCCACGGTCCGTGTCGTTTTCCAACTTTCATAAGGTTGGAAAAGGCTCTAAGACCGCCCCCGGACAAAATCGATTGCCGGCGAAACGCGGCGTTTCGCCCGTGGAGACGTTGATAGTGATGAACAAGGTCGATCGCGACATCGCCAACCTGCCCGACACGACGGTGCCGGTGAAGGAGAAATTCGGCTTCGAGTCCAAGATGGTCGTTCCCGCCTATTCGGCGGCGACCGAGCACGTGCCGGACATCGACCCGGATTATCTGTTCGACAAGGCGACGACGCTGGCGATCCTCGCCGGCTTTGCCTACAACCGCCGCGTCATGGTGTCGGGCTATCACGGCACCGGCAAGTCGACGCATATCGAGCAGGTGGCGGCGCGGCTCAACTGGCCCTGCGTGCGCGTCAACCTCGACAGCCATGTCAGCCGCATCGATCTCGTCGGCAAGGACGCCATCGTCGTCAAGGAGGGGCTGCAGGTCACCGAGTTCCGCGACGGCATCCTGCCCTGGGCCTATCAGCACAATGTCGCGCTCTGCTTCGACGAATACGATGCCGGCCGTCCGGACGTGATGTTCGTCATCCAGCGCGTGCTGGAATCCTCGGGCCGGCTCACGCTGCTCGACCAGAGCCGGGTCATCCGCCCGCACCCGGCGTTCCGGCTGTTCGCCACCGCCAACACGGTCGGCCTCGGCGACACCACCGGCCTCTATCACGGCACGCAGCAGATCAACCAGGCGCAGATGGACCGCTGGTCGATCGTCACCACGCTCAATTACCTGCCGCACGACAATGAAGTGAACATCGTGCTGGCCAAGGCCAAGCATTATCGCGACAACAAGGGCAAGGACATCGTCAACAAGATGGTGCGCGTCGCCGACATGACGCGCTCGGCCTTCATCAATGGCGACCTGTCGACCGTGATGAGCCCGCGCACCGTCATCACCTGGGCCGAGAACGCCGAGATCTTCGGCGATATCGGCATGGCGTTCCGGCTGACCTTCCTCAACAAGTGCGACGAGCTGGAGCGTTCGGTGGTGGCCGAGTTCTACCAGCGCGCCTTCGGCGAGGATTTGCCGGAGAGCGCCGCCAACGTGGTGCTGGGCTAGGCGCGCCGCTGAAGGGCCTCCGGCCTTTCAGCATGCAACGCGCAGGGAATGATCGATGGCGGGTCCGGGCGACAACACGCGCAACAAGTCGAAGAACGGGTCTGAAGCCGACAGCTTCAAGCGCGCCGTGACGGTGTGCATGCGCGCTGTTGCCGGCGACAAGGACCTCGAGGTCGGATTCGCCAAGGACCGGCCGGCGCTGGCCGGCAACCGTGCCCGTTTGCCGGAATTGCCGAAGAAGGCGTCCCGAAACGATATCGCGATCACCCGCGGCCTGGGCGATTCCATGGCGCTGAAGCGCGCCTGCCACGATCAGCGCATCCACAACAAGCTGGCGCCGGAGGGCAAACTCGCGCGGTCCATCTTCGATGCTGTCGAGCAGGCGCGCGTCGAGGCGATCGGCAGCCGCGCCATGCAGGGCGTGGCCGACAATATCGGCTCGATGCTCGAGGACAAATACGCCAAGGCAAACCTTGTCGACGTCAGGGACAAGGCGGACGCGCCGCTCGAGGAGGCGGTCGCGCTCATGGTGCGCGAGAAGCTCACCGGACGCCCGGTGCCGAAGAGCGGCGAGCGGCTGGTCGACCTCTGGCGTCCCTGGATCGAGGAGAAGGCGAGCGCCGACCTCGACGGCCTGTTGGCCAAGCTCGAGGACCAGCAGGCCTTTGCCCGCGTCGTGCGCGACATGCTGGTTTCCATGGAAATGGCCGAGGAGCTCGGCGACGACCAGGAAACCGACGATTCCGAGGAAAACGAAGAGAACGAGCAGCAGGGCGAGGAACAGAGCGAGGAAGGCGGCGAGGAGGATTCAGGCTCCGAGCAGTCGCAGTCGGAAGATGCCGAAGCCTCCGCCGACGAGGAAGAGTCGGCCGAGACGGAAGCAACGGACGCCACTTCGGACGACCTCTCCGACGAGGACGATTCCGACGCCGAGACGCCAGGCGAGGCCAAGCGCAACGACAATCCGTTCCTCAACCTGCCGAAAGAGATCGACTACAAGGTCTTCACCACAGCCTTCGACGAAACGGTCGGCGCCGAGGACCTGTGCGAGGAAGAGGAACTCGACCGGCTGCGCGCCTTCCTCGACAGGCAGTTGGCCAACCTGTCCGGCGTCGTCGGACGGCTCGCCAACCGGCTGCAGCGCCGGCTGATGGCGCAGCAGAACCGCTCCTGGGATTTCGACCTGGAGGAAGGCTATCTCGATCCGGCGCGCCTGGTGCGCGTGGTCATCGACCCGATGCAGCCGCTGTCCTTCAAGCAGGAGCGCGACACCAAGTTCCGCGACACGGTGGTATCGCTGGTGCTCGACAATTCGGGCTCGATGCGCGGGCGGCCGATCACGGTCGCCGCGACTTGCGCCGACATCCTGGCGCGCACGCTGGAGCGCTGCGGCGTCTCGGTGGAGATCCTCGGTTTCACCACCCGCGCCTGGAAAGGCGGGCAGGCGCGCGAGAAATGGCTGAAGGACGGCAAGCCGCCGAATCCCGGCCGGCTCAACGACCTGCGCCACATCATCTACAAGTCCGCCGACCATCCCTGGCGGCGCGCGCGGCGCAATCTCGGGCTGATGATGCGCGAGGGCCTGCTCAAGGAAAACATCGACGGCGAGGCGCTGCTTTGGGCGCATAACCGGCTGATCGGCCGGCCCGAGCAGCGCAAGATCCTGATGATGATCTCGGACGGTGCTCCGGTCGACGACTCCACGCTTTCGGTCAATCCGGGCAATTATCTGGAGCGGCATCTTAGGGCGGTCATCGATCTGATCGAAACGCGCTCGCCGGTCGAGCTTTTGGCCATCGGCATCGGCCACGACGTCACGCGCTATTATCGCCGCGCCGTCACCATCGTCGATGCCGAGGAACTGGCCGGCGCCATGACCGAGCAACTCGCCTCGCTGTTCGGCGAGGAAAGCGCGCGCGACACCCGGCGCGGCGGCTTGCGGCGCGCCGGATGACCTTTTCGGGGCGGCGTGCACGGCGGACGCTTTTCGCCTGCATGCTGGCCTGCGCTTCGCCGGCCATAGCCGCCACGGGAGCTCCCGTCGAGACGGTCGAGGTTTCGGCGCGGCCGATCAGCCAGTTCCGTGTCGGCCATGACGAGACGCGGTTCGGGCCGCTCGAATTCGTCGGCGGGCTGGAGATGACCTCGCCGGCGCGCGATTTCGGCGCACTGTCGGCGTTTCGCTTCCTGAAGCCGGGCAGCGACTTCATCGGTGTCGCCGACACCGGCTTCTGGTTCTTCGGCACGATCACTCACGACGCCGGCAAGCGGCCGTCGGGCGTCAAGAATTTCCGCATGCAGCAGATGGTCGATGCCTCGGGCCGGCCGATCGACCGGAAATGGAAGGTCGATGCGGAAGGGCTCGCGGTCAAGGACGGCATCGCCACCGTCGGCTTCGAGCGCGACCAGCGCGTCGCCCAATTCAGGATCGATCCCGATAATATGAAAGCGCCGCTGAGGCGGCTCGATTACCTGGTCCCGGCCCAGGAGTTGCGCCAGAATCGCGGCTTCGAGACCGTCACCCACGCCAACCCTTATGGACAGCACGAGGGCGGCTTGGTCGTGGTTTCGGAGAGGAGCCTCGATAAGGCCGGCAATGTCTACGCCGCCGTCATCGAGGGGCCGCATAAGGGCGTCTTCACCATCAGGCGCGGCGGCGATTTCGACATCACGGACGGCGCCTTCCTGCCGGACGGTGATCTGCTGCTCCTGGAACGCAGCTTCTCGATCGCCCGCGGGGTGAAGATGCGGCTCAGACGTATCCATGGCGAAAGCGTCGAGAAGGGAGCGGTCGCCGACGGACCGGTGCTGATGGAAGCCGACATGGGCTACCAGATCGACAATATGGAAGGGCTGGACGTCTGGACCCGCGACGACGGCGCGCTGATGGTGTCGCTGATATCCGACGACAACCATTCGATCCTGCAGCGCAACCTCTACCTCGAATTCATCCTGCACCAGGACTGAGCAAGACCGGCCGGCGAGCGCCGAGACTACCGGCCGATGTGGCGGACTTCGTTCATCACGAAATTGGCCGCGCGCTTGCTGCGGTTGCGGATCTTGAGCGTCGCGGTGTTGTCGACGAAATAGGTGTGAAGGATGCTGTCGCGGGTGCGGACCTCCGGTCCGACGGTGTCGACCGCATGCCAGGTGTCGGTGCCGACCGCGAAAGCGTAGCCTGTATTCGGCGAAAACGACATCCGGTGCGAATTCTCGAAACGTCCGTCCGGCATGCGCTCGGCGAAGCGGGTGCCGATATGGTTGATCGAGTCGTCCTCGGGCAAATAGAACTGGACCGTGATGCCCTTCCATTTCGTGTCGGTGTGGAAGCCGATCTTGTAGCCCGCCACGTCGCGGGTCAGCATCGGCACGGGATACATGCCGACCTTCATGAAATCCGAGCCGAATCGGCGCTCCAAGCCGGGGGCAAGGCGGCGCATGAAGGCATCCTTCAGTTCCGGCGCATGCAATGCCTTGCCGACCAGGGCCCAGACGGCCCGCTTCTCGTTGGGCAGATGGCGGATATATTCGGGGTAGAGGTCGATCTTGATCCGCGTCGCGGTTCCGTCAGCCTTGATATTCACATTGTTGCGCCCCTTGAGCGCACGATACTCACGCGCCTCGGGCATGGCGGCGCGCATGCGCTGATAGAGGTCCGCCGGAAAGACATCCGTCATCTCAAGATGCCAGAACGGCTTTTCCACAAAGGCGGCGCGGTTCACGGCATCCACCATGTGGGAGACAACGTGCTGCAGCGTTTGTGTGGTCGATGCTGGCGCCGCCGCGCCGTCTATGGCCGACATGGATGTCTTCTCCCCAAGCTGAAAACCCCGAATCCAAATTTCTTGCTTACATATATCGCCGCCAGGGCGAAATGCTAACCAAAGCACAGGCTGGATTGCAATGATCCAGGCGACCGACTTCAATCGCGGTTTTCCAAATCACGCGATGATGTTGCATCGGTGCGAACCGTGCGCGTTGCAGAGGGCGCGGTTGACGATGCTGATATCGCCGCGGGCCGATATTCAGCGGACCTTGTAGATCTCGATCGGCTTTCCCGCGGTAGACTGGTCCAATTCGAGCCATGTCGGCGGATCGCCCCGCAGCAATGCCGCGGCAAGGCCATTCGGCGCGTCCAGGCCCAGCGATATCTCTTCCGTGTTGCCGCGGCAGATCGCGACCAGTCCTACATGCTCGCGCTCGATGACGGCGCGGGCGGCGTCCGGCGTGCCCATGAACGCGTCGAGCATGGCGAGATTGCCGCCGATATTGCGATGGTAAGGGCCGGCCAGCGCCCGGTGGCCGGTGAACATCAGTATCCCCGAGCCGAGATTGGACGAGGCAAGCACCGTCGTCGCCGGCTTGGCCGCCAGCTCGCGGAAGTCGCCCGGCTTGCCGCAGGTCACGGCGTGGTCGGGATCGGAATTGATCCGCTGCGGCGCCTTCTGGACCATCGATTGCGCCGCCACCGCGACGCCGGCCCAGGTCACGTTGAGAGAGACCAGCCACGCCATCACGATGCCGGTGGAGAGGCGCCATGAGGGCGCGGTGTTAGCCCGCAGGCGGATTTTCGCTATCCAGGCCGAGAGCGGCAATACGGCGAAGGCGACGGAGAAGGTCGAGCCGCGCACCTGCCAGAGGCTGACGCCGAAGGCGACGAGGAGCAGGATGGCGGCTAAAATTTCCTCGCGGCGCAGGCGCCGGATCCTGAGTTGAAGGCCGATCAGCAGGATCGCGATGCAGGGCGTCACATAACGTGCCGCCATCAGCTTCGGCTGGTGGATGGCGACGCTCCAGAAGGGCTGCGCTTCGACCACGTCGTCCAGCCAATAGGTGCGGATGCGCTCGTCCATGCCCGCATAGGGCGAGGCCAGGCACTGCGGGAAGAACACAATCACGGCGGCCGCGATCACCGCCGCAAGCGCCAGCATGGAAACCAGCCGCGCCCGGGCTGTCGACGCGGCCGATGCAGCCGCGATCGCGAGACCGAAGCCGGACAGCGCCGCCACGGCAAACTGGAAGGACGAGAAGGCGTCGCATTGGGCGACGCCCCAGTCGGCCGGCCGGATGGTCGCGACGAAGACCAGCGAGGCGATGCCGGCAAATCCGAGGCCGAAGCCCCGCGCCGTGAAGCGTTCTCTGTCGTCGAGGATGAATAGGGCAGCGGCGCAGATGCCGAGCACCGCCACATAGGGAGCGGTCTCCATGCCGACAGCCAGCGTCAGGCCGGCGCAAATGCCTGAGAGCAGGGCGGCTGGCCGCCATGCCGGCGCTTCCATCAAGAGCCAGAGGCTGGCCGCCGTCAGCAGCAACTGGACATTGTGATGATCGATCACGCCGGGGCTGTAGACCACCAGGAAGAACAGCGCTGCCGTCGACAGGATGACCGCCGGCATCGCGACATTCGTACCGGCGAAGCGCTGCGAGGCGCGCATGAGCACGAATATGGTCAGCCCGTAGAGCAGGGTCGGCCAGATGATTTGCGCGGCGCGTTCGGCGGCGGCGGTGCCGGCACCCAGCGCATCGAAGGCCATGATAAGAAATGCGAGCGGCGCATCCACCAGCCGGGACCAGTGCATGACGAAGCCGCCCGCCGTGCCCATCCTGTATTGATGGAGATCGAACCAGCCCTGGCCGGCGAGCAGGTCGCGGACCTCGACCAGCCGCAGCATGCTGTCATTGTCCGCTCCATAGTTGGCAAGAGTGGGGAAGCCGGACACCGCGTTGATCGCCAGCACCACCAGGGTGGCGCACAACGCAAGCGGGAGATCGTTTTTCCAACCGGTGCCTTGCACGGTCATGCTGGCCGCAATGCCTTAGAGCAATTCCAGGAAAAGTGGTTGGCCGTTTCCGTGAAACGACGAACCGCTCTGGAGATTTTCGCGATCCTGCATCATCGGGCGTAACAAAGCGTAAAGCCGCCGCGACCGTGGCCGAATGCGTCAGGGGCGGTTGGTCGCAATCCAGATGACGTGGCGGGCGCCGCGCTTGCCGTTGGCCCGCGTATTGATCTCCTCGACCGCGAAACCGGCCTGCTTCAGCCGACGGGTGAAGCCGCTGTCCGGCCCTTGCGACCAGACCGCCAGAACGCCGCCGGGCGTCAAGGCGGCGCGCGCCGCCGCCAGGCCGGGCGCGCCATAGAGCGCGTCATTGCCCTTGTAGACGATGCCTTCGGGGCCATTGTCGACGTCGAGCAGGATGGCGTCCCAGGCGGCCTTCTGCGCCCTAATCAGCTGGCCGACATCTGCCTCGCGAATGGTGACGCGGGGGTCGTCGAGGCAGCCGTCGAAGATTTTCGCCATCGGGCCGTGCGCCCAGACGATGACCGCGGGGATGAGTTCGGCGACGGTGACGGCGGCGTCGGGATCGAGCGCTGCGAGAGCGGCGCGCAAGGTGAAGCCCATACCGAGCCCGCCGATGAGGAGCCTCGGCCCCTTGCGCCCGGCGATCCGCTCGCAGGAAAGCTTGGCGAGAGCCTCCTCGGAGCCGCTGAGGCGGCTGTTCATCAATTCGTTGGCGCCGAGCATGATCGAGAATTCGGTGCCGCGTTGCTTCAGGCGCAACTCCTGGCCGCCATCGGGCGTGCGGGCAGAATCAAGCTGGACCCAGGGAATCATGAGCTGATTACACTTGGAATCATGCTCTCTCGTTTTGCCTGGAGCATGATCTTTTCCGAAAACCGGTTCCCGCTTCCTGGAATCATGCTCCGGCCGCGACCGCCGGCTGGCTCCAGCGCGCTGCGAGCAGCCGATAGGGGATCAGCGCCACCACGGCGATGATGAGCTTCACCGAAAGGTCGCCAAGCGCCCAGGACACCCAGCGCATCGTCTCGACCGGCAGCACTCCCATCAGCGGCGCCGTCTGCAGCGCGAAGCTGTCATTGGGGCCGGCAAAGGCGAAGGCGGCGGAGAAGGCAACGCCGAAGAAGACGACGGTGTCGAACACCGAGCCGACCAGCGTGCCGACGATCGGCGCGCGCCACCAGCTCTGCCGGCGCAGACGGTTGAACACGGTGACGTCGAGCAGCTGCGCGGTCAGGAAGGCAGCACCCGAAGCGGCAGCAATGCGCACCAGCCTGTCGGCGGCGGTCTCGAACTCGATCAGGCCATGACGGAACAGGAAGGGCGGGATCAGGATCGAGCAGGTCACCGCGGTCATGAAGCCGACGAACACCACCTTGCGCGCCACGGCCGGGCCGTAGCGGCGGTTGGCGAGGTCGGTGACCAGGAAGGAGAAGGGATAGGTGAAGGCGCCCCAGGTGAGCAGGTCGGCGAGCGACAGGCCGCCGATCTCGCCCTGCATCGGGAACTGCACGAGGATGTTGGAGGCCACGACGACGAGCGCCATGGCGGCCACGAAGGGCAGATATCGCGTCAGGAAGCTCATTTTTTTATCCTGGGTAATGGAACCAGCGGAGCGTCATGCCGACGCTCGCTCATAAGCCGAGCACCGGCTTGGCCGGTGCTCGAGGCGGTCGTCCCCCGCCTGATAGCTGCTTTAAGCGGCCGACTGCTCGGCAAGCTTCTTGGCGATCTGCTTCTTCAGCAGGCGAGCACGCTGCGACAGTTCCTTGACGTCGGCCTTGACCAGGAAGGCGTCGAGGCCGCCGCGGTGCTCGACCGAACGCAGCGCGTTGGCCGAGATGCGCAGGCGAACGTTCTGGTTCAGCGCTTCGGAAATCAGCGTCACATTGACCAGGTTCGGCAGGAAGCGACGCTTGGTCTTGTTGTTGGCGTGGCTCACATTGTTGCCGGTCTGGACTGCCTTGGCAGTGAGTTCGCAGGTGCGGGACATTTGTCTAACCTTCAGTTTCTAAACCTGCCAAACCATTCTGCCCGCGCCAGGCGGCGCGCGGTCTCGGTCAGGCGGCCTTTGGAAAAGTTGGCGTTCCATAGTGGCATTTCGCCATTGCGTCAAGCTCCGGCACGTCGCCGGCCGCCAGTCGCGCTCCATATAAAGGTCGGATTTTAAACTATAAGCCCTTCGCGAAGGGAAATGCCAGGCTGGAGCCGCTGTGTTCCGGCCGAACCGCCAGGGATTTGCCAGCTGCCATGTTCCGTCCGTCTCACGCATTCGCCGCCCTGCTTGCCCTTGCCGCGCCGGCAGCAAGCTTCGCCGCCACCGCCCCGCAATCCTTCAAGGGCGAATACACGGTGTCCTATCTCGGCCTTTCGATCGCCAGGGCGACCTTTTCCAGCCGCTACGAGGGCGATACCTATGCCATCAACGGCACGGTCTCCGCCGCCGGGCTCGGCAGGCTGTTCGACGACACGAAAGGCACGATTTCATCGAAAGGCACCATTTCCGACAAGCGGATGATCCCGCAGGTGTTCAGGGCCGACTATACGTCCGGCAAGAAGGCCTCGATGGTCGACATACGCTTCAGCAACGGGGCGGTCACCTCCACGCAAGTCGTTCCCGCTCCGGGCAAGCGCGATCCGAAGAGCTGGGTGCCGATCGGCAGCGGAGACCTGAAATCGGTGCTCGATCCGATGGCCGCTACCGTCATCCATGCCGACAGCCTGGACAAGGTCTGCGGACGCACGGTCAAGTTCTATGACGGCGAAATGCGCGCCGATCTGACCTTGACCTATGCCTCCAAGGGGTCGATTTCGGTACCCGGCTACAAGGGTGACACGGTGACCTGCAAGATGGGCTTCGAGCCGGTGGCGGGCTACCGCAAGGGCCGCAAGGCGCTGAACTTCCTCAAGAACAAGAGCCGCATGCTGGTGACGTTTGCGCCGGTCGGCCAATCCGGCGTATATGCGCCGATCCGCGCCACGGTCGGGACCCAGATCGGTCCGCTGACCATCAGCGCCGGAAGATTCGAAGCGGTAAATTAGATCAGGCGCCGCCGCGCGCCGGCGGGGGGAGCTATGGGGCGCGCAACACTGATCGGGTTTTCGGCGGTCGCCATGTGGGCGTTGCTGGCGCTGCTCACCGACGCCTCGGGGCAGGTGCCGCCGTTCCTGCTGTCGGCCATTACCTTCGCCATCGGCACCTGCGTCGGGCTGGCGGCGCGTCTGGTGATGCCGGCCGCCGACAAAAGCCAGAAGATCCCTGGCCAGGTCTGGGTGATCGGCATAGCCGGCCTGTTCGGCTACCACTTCTTCTACTTCACGGCGCTGCGCAATGCGCCGGCGGTCGAGGCGAGCCTGATCGCCTATCTGTGGCCGCTGCTGATCGTGCTCGGCTCGGCTCTGATGCCGGGAGAGCGGCTCGCCTGGAACCATGTCGTCGGCGTGCTGCTCGGCCTCGCCGGCACCGTCATGATCGTCACCAAGGGCGGTGGTCTGGCTTTCGATGCGCGCTATGCCTTCGGCTATGCGATGGCCGCCGTGTGCGCGCTGCTGTGGTCTTCCTATTCGCTTCTGTCACGGCGTTTCCCGTCGGTGCCGACCTCGATCGTCACCTGGTTCTGCGCGGCGACGTCAGTGTTGTCGCTGATCTGCCATCTTCTGCTTGAGAAGACGGTGCTGCCGGACGGCCCTGGACAGTGGCTTGCCGTCATCGGACTTGGCCTGATGCCGGTCGGCGCGGCCTTCTACGCCTGGGACATCGGCGTCAAGCGCGGCAACATCCAGGTGCTGGGCGCCGCGAGCTATGCGGCGCCGCTGTTGTCGACGCTGGTGCTGATCGCCGCCGGCGTCGCCGAGCCGTCGCTGCGCATTTTGGCGGCCTGCGTGCTTATCACCGGCGGCGCCGCGCTCGCGGCGAAGTCGCTGCTGATGCGCAAGCCGGCCGCAAAAGAGGTCAACGCATGATGCCGTTCCCTGGCGGCATCGAGGCCAACGCCAACGCGACGCTTTTGTTCTCGTTCGTCGCGACCGTGATCTACCTCTTTGCGCTCGACATGCCGCCGAAATGGACGCGCACGGCGGCAAAGACGCTTGCCGTGGCTTTGCTGGCCGTGCTTGCCGCCATGCAGGGCGGTCCGCTGCTGCTCGTCGCAGCGCTGGGATTGAGCGCCGCCGGCGACGCCTTCCTGTCGCGCGACGGCGAAAAGGCTTTTCTTGGCGGGCTGACGAGCTTTCTCGCCGGCCACATCGCCTATGTCGCGCTGTTCGCGCAGGCGGGCGGCGGGCTCCAACTGTTGAGCGCCCAATCCTGGCGGGGCGCGACCGCCCTGGCCATGGCCGCATTCAGCATTGCCATGCTTGCCGCGCTGTGGCGCCGCGTCGGTCCGCAGCTGCGCATCCCGGTCGCCGTCTATGTCGCGGCGATCCTCGCCATGGGTATTTCGGCGCTCACCACGGACAAGGCTTGGGTCATTGCCGGCGCGGTGCTGTTCATCGCCTCGGACGGGCTGCTGGCGGCCGAGCGCTTCCTGCTCGCGGCGATTTCACCGCGCCGCGTGTGGATGCGTTACGCGGTCTGGGTCCTTTATTACGCGGCCCAGTTGGCCATCACGCTGGGATTTCTACTCGCCTAGACCGGCTGCCAGCCCGGCTCGGCCAGTTCGAAGGCGGCAAAATCGAAGCCCGGCGCCACGGTGCAGCCGACCAGGGTCCATTCGCCTAAGCTGCGCGCCGATTGCCACCAGCCGGCCGGCACCACGATCTGCGGCCGCTCGCCCGCGGCAAGAGCCGTGCCAAGCACCTGCTCGATGACGGCGCCCGCGCCTTCCCCGTGCATCGACAGCGCCAGCGGCGCGCCCGCGTAGAAATGCCAGACCTCGGTGGCGTCCTTGACCCGGTGCCAGGCCGAAAGCTGGCCCTGCTCGAGCAGGAAATAGATCGCCGTCGAATGGCCGCGCGGGCCGCCCGCGGCGTCCCGAAACGTCTCGGCATACCAGCCGCCCTCGGGATGCGGCTTCAAGCCCAGCATTGCGATGATCTCGGCGGCGCTGGCGGTCATTCGCATTCTTTGTCTTGATCGATGTCGTTATCCCAAAAATCGCTGCGCGGTTTTGGGGGCAGGCATCAGAAATTATCCTTGCGCTTGCGGATTTCGGCGAAAACTTCGGCATCCGAGGCTTTCTCCATGCCGAGATGCTTGCGGATCGCCGGGTCGTGCCAGCGCAGGAACGGGTTGGTCGACAATTCCTCGCCGATGGTGGTCGGCAGCGTCGGCTTGTTGTCCGCGCGCAGCGCCTCGATCCTTGCCGCGCGCTGCTTCAGCGCCGGATTGCTCGGATCGACCGTCACGGCGAAACGGGCATTGGCCAAGGTGTATTCGTGGCCGCAATAGATGGTGGTTTGCGCCGGCAGCGCCGCCAGCTTCTTCAGCGACTCATACATGACCGGCGGTTTGCATTCGAACAGCCGGCCGCAACCCAGCGCAAACAGCGTGTCGGCGGTGAAGGCCACCTTGGAGGCCGGCAAATAATAGGAGACATGGCCGGCGGTATGGCCGGGCGTCTCGATGACCTCGATCCTTTCCTCGCCAAGGCGCACGACCGAGCCCTGTTTCACCGTATCGTCGATGCCGGGAATCTTCGCCTTCTCGGCCTCCGGGCCGACGATGCGCAGTTTGAAGCGCTCCTTCAGCGCCAGATTGGCTTCGACATGGTCGGCATGATGATGCGTGGTGAGGATCAATGTCGGCGTCCAGCCTGTGCGCTTGATCGCCGCCAGGATCGGCGCCTCTTCCGGCGCGTCGACGATCGCCGTCTCACCGCTCTTCGGATCGTGGACCAGCACGCCGAAATTGTCGGTGCGGCACATGAACTGCTCGATTTCGACCGGCATCGCATGTCTCCCTTTGTCGTCGCAGACATAGGGCGGACGCGTGCCGATGTCATCCAGGTTTGTCGAGACTGGCGCGTTCGTTGAGCCGGCCGCCTTTGTTGAACTTGGCTGGCTTCACGGCTACCGTCCCGCGCATGCATTCGGATATCGTCGATCTGCGCTCCTTCTACTCGTCCACGCTCGGCCAACTGGCCGAGCATTCGATCACCATGGCGCTGTCGTCCATATGGGCAACGGTGCCCAACGAGCGGTTGGTCGGCCTCGGCTACACGCTGCCATGGCTGGAGCGCTTCGGCACCGATGCCGAGCGTGTCTTCGCCTTTATGCCGGCGACGCAGGGCGCGGTGGTGTGGCCGGCGACCGGGCCGGCGGCGACGGCACTGGTGTTTGACGAGGAACTGCCGCTGGTCGATTCCTGCATCGACCGCGTGCTCCTGGTGCATTCGCTCGAACATGCCGAAAATCCGCGCGAGACGCTGAACGAGATCTGGCGCGTGCTGTCGCCGGCGGGCAGGGTGGTCATCGTCGTGCCCAACCGGCGCGGCGTGTGGGCGCGCTTCGAGCACACGCCCTTCGGCAACGGCCGGCCGTTCTCGCGCGGCCAACTGACCGAATTGCTGCGCGAGGCGAACTTCACGCCGGCGACGTGGAGCGATGCGCTGTTCTTCCCGCCGTCGCCGCGGCGTTTCATGATGCGGTTCCACAATGTGCTGGAGAAGGCTGGCCGGCGGTTCTGGCCGATCTTTTCCGGCGTGATCGTCGTCGAAGCACAGAAACGGCTCTATCAGGGCGTGCCAGTCGCGCAGCGCGCCTCTCGCCGTGTCTTCGTTCCGGTCTTCTCGCCACAGGGGGCAACGCGGCTTGGCCGGCACGCGAGCGACGGCGCGCCTGGCCAAGTGACGCGTTCGTGATCGCCGCCGCGCCTTGCATCGCGCAGCGATCATCACCCTATCTGAGACGTGCCCGATCCAACCATGCTTCGCTCGGCGCGGTAATGATGACCGCGGCGGAAACCAGGAATATCCTTCATGGACGACCAGACCGATAAAAAGCCGGGCCCGCAAAAACCCGCCGTCTCGGTCGAGGCAAGCAGCCTCGCCGACCAGATGGCGACGATCAAGCTGGGGCTGAAAACCTCGCCAGTGCGCAGGCAACTTGCGTGGGTCTCCATCGGCATCGTCGCGGTCATCGTCGCCACCTCGATCGGACAGGTCCTGCTCAACCGCTGGAACCAGCCTTTCTACGATGCGCTGGCCCGGCGCGACATGGCGGATTTCCTACACCAGCTTCTGGTCTTTGCGATGATCGCCGGCGGACTTCTGGTGCTCAATATCGGCCAGACCTGGCTCAACCAGATGATCCGGTTGCGGTTGCGCGAGGCCCTGACGCTCGACCTGATCGATCAATGGATGCGTCCGGCGCGGGCCTTCCGGCTTGCCAATGCCGGCGCCATCGGCGTCAATCCCGACCAGCGCATGCAGCAGGATGCGGCCCATTTGTCGGATCTGTCGACGGATCTCGGCGTCGGACTGCTGCAGTCCTTCATCCTGCTCGTCTCCTTCATAGGCGTGCTGTGGGAGCTTTCTTCCGGCTTCGTCTTCCACATCGGCGACTATTCATTGGCGATACCGGGCTACATGGTCTGGGCGGCCTTCTTCTATGCCGGCATCGCCTCCTGGCTGAGCTGGCTGGTCGGACGTCCGCTGATCGGCCTCAACAGCGAGCGCTATACCCGCGAAGCGGAACTGCGCTCCTCCATGGTGCGGGTCAACGAGAATGTCGATGCGATCGCGCTTTACCATGGCGAGCCCGACGCCCGGCGCCGGCTGGAGCTCGACCTCGGCACGGTGCTGGGCGCCATGCGGCGCATCTTCACCGCGCAGATCAACCTGGCCTGGGTGACCGACACCTATGGCTGGATAACGGTCGTGGCGCCCATCCTGGTGGCTTCGCCGGTGTATTTCTCGGGCGACATCTCGTTCGGCGGATTGATGATGGCGGTAGGCGCGTTCAACCAGGTCCATTCGTCGCTGCGCTGGTTCATCAACAACATCGGCAGCATCGCCGACTGGCGCGCGACGCTGATGCGCGTGGCCGATTTCCGGATCGCGCTCACCGAGACCGATGCGCTGCACGACACGGAAAAGCGCATCCAGTTCGTCGAAAACGCCAATGGCAGCCTGACCTTCGAAAAGCTCGAAGTGGCTTCGCCGGAAGGCTGCACCAAGCTTGCCCAGACGGATGTCGAAATCCGCCCCGGAGAGCGCGTCATGATCACCGGCGAGCCGGGCGCCGGCAAGACATTGTTCTTCCGCGCCATTGCCGGCCTGTGGCCGTGGGGGAGCGGCCGGATCGGCCTGCCTGCAGGCGAGACTCCCATCTTCGTGCCCCGCGTGCCGTATTTCCCGGCCGGCACGTTGCGCGAGGTCCTCGACCATCCGAACGGCAAGGCCCCGGCCAGCGATGCCGAGATCGCGGCGGTGCTTGGCGAGGTCGGCCTCGATCGGCTGGCGACCATCATTGACCATCCCGGGCGGTGGGAACGCGAGCTCGGCGATGACGAGCAACGGGCGCTGGCTTTCGCCAGGCTCGCCTTGCGCAAGCCGAAATGGGTGATCATCGACGAAGCGCTCGACGCGTTCGACGGCCCGACGCTACGGCGGGTGCTGGCCATGCTGCAGAAGCGTCTGCCCGAAACCGCGATCGTCAATATCGGGCGCGGTCAGCACAACAACCAGTTTTTTCCGCGCTCGCTGAATATCGTCAAGGATTCCGGCTCGCCGGCGCTGAAACCCGCGCGCGTCAGGGCAGGGGCGATCGAGCCGCCGCCCGCGGCGCCGCGCCGCAAGAAGGAAACCACCGAAGTTTAGAAGCCGCTCAGACCGCCCGGGCGCCGTATTTGGCGCGGAACTCGTCATAACAATCGCGGCGCCAGCGGCGGCCGACGACATAGCCGCGCAGGAGCTGCGGCAGCGAATAGCCGAGCGCCTTGGACGAGCGATTGGCGAGGTAGCCGGAAAAGGCCTGCTGCAGCCGCCCCTGCAACGTGTCGGCGATGATCTGGCGGGCGATCATGTAGGGCGGGACGTCGGGGTAGCGGTCGGCGATATAGGGGTGCTTGTCGATCAGGTTGGCATAGGCCGCAACATAGCCGTCGCGCCGGCCGGAGATCGAGTTCTCCGAATTGTACTTCTTCCAGTCGATGTCCTCGGACAACTGGGCGCCGCCGCGGCGGGCAAAGCGCAGCAGAAGCTCGCGATCCTGCATGCGCGTGATGTCGCTGTCATAGCCGCCGATCGCGAGCAGCGATTCGTGCCTGGCGGTGATCGCCGAGCCGGCGATGAAGATGGTCTGCGAGACCAGGGCGCGCTGCAGCGTGCCCTTGTCGAGGAAGGCCTCGCGGTTAATGCATTTGGTGCTGCGGCTGCCCTTCAGCGACACGAAGGAGCTGATGAGGACCTCGAGCGAAGGGTTCGCGTCGAAGCGCGCCAGCGTCCGCTCCAGCCGGTCGGGCAGATAGACATCGTCCGAATCGAGGAACGTCACGACCGGTGCCCGCGCGCGCTCTATGCCCGCATTGCGCGCGGCGTTGGCGCCGCGCCATTTGGCGCCGACATAGATCAGCCTCGGGTCGCGGATTTCGGCGAGCGCGGCGGCCGTTCCGTCGGTCGAACCGTCGTCGACGACAATATGCTCGAAGCGGGTAAGTGTCTGCGCCAGAACGCTTTCCACCGCGCGCACGACCTGGCTGCGCCGATTGTGGGTCGGCGTGATCACCGTAATCAGCGGAATGTCTTCGCTCGACATCGGGCTGCCACTACCGGTCGTTTCTTCCGTGTGTCGGATGGGTTTGATGGCTATGTTCTTGTCCCACCTGTGATTTGCGGCCGACGCTACAAAAAAGCCACCTTTGTGTCACGCCAGGCCGGCCTGGAAATGCCCAAAAACTGGTGGCTTTTCCGCAACATTGCGGTTTGATGGCAACACAATCGGCCTCAGCCTTGATTGGATGGTCCGCCAGCAGGTCCCAGCGACGGCTTTGTCCCTATGACGCCCGAGGTAATCGACCGGACTAGCTGGTTCCCGCATGGTGATCCCGACGAGGCCGGGTGATCGGCTTCGACCCATCAAGGAGCAGCACCATGACCGCCTACGCCGTTGCCCATATGCGCCAAGTCACGCCGGGTCCCTGGATGATCGAATATCTTGAGAAGATAGACGCCACGCTGGCGCCGTTCGGCGGACGTTTCCTTGTCCATGGCGGCGATGTCGAGCTTGTCGAGAACAACTGGCCAGGGCACCTGATCGTCATCGAGTTCCCGGACAGGCAGCATGTACGGGACTGGTACAATTCGCCGGCCTATCAGGCGATCCTTTCGCTACGCACCGAGAATTCGCAGTCGGACGTGATCTTTGTCGACGGCGTCGAGCATCCGCACAAGGCTACGGATGTGCTTGGATGAGGGCGCATCGAGCGTCAGCGCTTCAGCAAGAACACCGCCTGCTGGCCGAAGAAGTTCCAGAACCACCATGGCATCGACAGGCCGATCTTCTGGCCGTTGGCGTCGAGCGCGGTCGCCTTTTCGACGGTCGCGCCAAGCTCCTCGCACAAATTGACGAAGTCGCGGATGGTGCAGAAGTGGATGTTGGGCGTGTCGTACCAGGAATAGGGCAGATCCTTGGTGACCGGCATCCTGCCTTTGATCAGCAGCGAAAAGCGCACGCGCCAGTGACCGAAATTGGGGAAGGAGACGATGGCGCGGTTGCCGATCCGAAGCAGCTCGTCGAGCACGATCTTCGGGTTACGCGTCGCCTGCAGCGTCTGCGAGAGCACGACGAAGTCGAAGCCCTTGTCGGCGTAGAATTTCAGATCCGTGTCGGCGTCGCCCTGGATGACCGATAGCCCGCGCGCCACGCATTCGTTGACGCCGCGCTGCGACAGTTCCAGCCCGCGGCCGTCGACCTGTTTGGTCTCCTGCAACAGTTCCAGGAGCACGCCGTCGCCGGAGCCGACATCGAGGACGCGCGAATTGGCCGGAATGAGGTCGGTGACGACTTCGAGGTCGACACGCTGGGCGCGATTGACGCTCATAGGCTGAGCCCCCTGGCGCGAGCCGCCGAGGCGATGAAGCCGTTGATGGCCGCGAACAGTTCCGGTTCGTCGAGCAGGAAGGCGTCATGGCCGCGATCGGTCTCGATCTCGACGAAGGAGACGGAAGCGCCCGCCGCGTTCAAGGCATGCACGATCGAGCGGCTCTCCTCGGTCGGGAACAGCCAGTCGCTGGTGAAGGAGACCAGGCAAAAGCGCGTCCTGGTGCCGGCGAAGGCGTCAGCGAGGCGCCCGCCGTGATCGGCGGCAAGATCGAAGTAATCCATCGCGCGGGTCAGATAGAGGTAGGAATTGGCGTCAAAGCGGTCGACGAAAGTCATGCCCTGGTGGCGCAGATAGCTCTCGATCTGGAAATCGGCGTCGAAGCCGAAGGTGAGCGCCTCGCGGTCCTGCAAATTACGGCCGAACTTGCGGTGAAGCGCGGCTTCCGAAAGATAGGTGATGTGGGCGGCCATGCGCGCGACGGCCAGCCCCTTTTCCGGCCGCTTGCCGAAATCGAGATATTTGCCGCCATGCCAGTCCGGATCGGCCATGACGGCCTGCCGGCCGACCTCATGGAAGGCGATGTTCTGCGAGGAATGGCGGGCGCCGGTGGCGATCGGTAGCGCCGAGAAGACCCGCTCCGGATAGCTTGCTGCCCATTCCAGCACCTGCATGCCGCCCATCGAGCCGCCAAGCACGCAAAACAGCTTTTCGATGCCGAAATGATCGATGAGCATCGCCTGCGCGCGCACCATGTCGCGGATGGTGATGATCGGCAGGTCGAGCCCATAGGGCTTGCCGGTCGCCGGGTTGGTCGAGGCCGGGCCGGTCGAGCCGAGGCAACCGCCCACGACATTGGAGCAGATCACGAAGAAGCGGTTGGTGTCGATGATCTTGCCGGGACCGATCAGCACCTCCCACCAGCCCGGCTTGCCGGTCACCGGATTGGTGTTGGCGACGTGCTGGTCGCCGGTCAGCGCGTGGCAGACGAGGATGGCGTTGGAGCGCGCGTCGTTCAAGCTGCCGTAGGTCTGGTAAGCGATCTGGAAAGGAGAAAGCAGCGTGCCCGCGTCGAGCTTCAGCGGCTTGTCGGGGCCAAACTGCAGCACCGGGCTCGACGGATGGTCGACCTCGTCCTTGGTTCTTGCAGCGCGCTGAGCGGCCATGTCCGTCCTCAATCCTGTGCCGCATCGGTCTTGTCCCGATGCGGTGTCCGGCCGGGAGCGGACAACAAAAAACCGGCTTGCCGTCGCAAAGCCGGTTACAGGTTGCAAACGGCCCTTTAGCAAGTTGTTTAACGTGGCTGCAAGCCGACCGGCCAAATCACCACGGAAGTCTGGCAGTCCTTCTAGGACCAGCGCCGCGCTTCGTCAACGGGTAGCCTGCTGGCGGGCGGCCCGCTTACGCCAAGCGGCGGCACTCGACATTCCAGCCCGTGGCCTGTATTTCCGCTGCGGCCTTGAAGGCCTTCTCGACGGATTTGTGACATGAAGCAGGATCAGCCCCGTCCGACGCCCCGCGCGGGCATCATGGACATCGAGGCCTATGTACCGGGAAAAAGCACTGCCCCGGCCGGCGTGACGAAGGTCTACAAGCTGTCGTCGAACGAAAATCCGCTGGGACCCTCGCCGAAGGCGATCGAGGCCGCGCGCGAGGTTGCGGCGAAGCTCGACGTCTATCCCGACGGCACGGCACGGCGGTTGCGCGAGGCGATCGCCGATGTGCATGGGCTCAATCCGGCGAACATCATTTGCTCCAACGGCTCCGACGAGATCCTGGGGCTCCTGGCGCAGACCTATCTCGCGCCGGGCGACGAGGCCGTGTTCACCGAACACGCCTTCATGGTCTACAAGATCTACATCCAGGCGGCCGGCGCCAAGCCGGTCGCGGTGAAGGAAACCGACGAGCGCGCCGATGTCGACGCGATCCTTGCCGCGGTGACGCCCAAGACGAGGATCGTGTTCCTCGCCAATCCCAACAATCCGACCGGCACCTATGTGCCGTTCCAGGAAGTGCGCCGGCTGCACGCGGCATTGCCGAAGAACGTGCTCCTGGTGCTCGACGCCGCCTATGCCGAATATGTACGGCGCAACGACTACGAAGCCGGCATCGAGCTCGCCGGCAGCTCCGAGAACGTGGTGATGACCCGCACCTTCTCCAAGCTCGGCCTCGGCGGCGCCCGCATCGGCTGGATGTACGGGCCGGCGCATATCGTCGATGCGATCAACCGCATCCGCGGCCCGTTCAACGTCAACGCCACCGCGATCGAGGCCGGCATCGCCGCGATCCGCGACCGCGCCCATATCGAGCGCAGCGTGGCGCATAACGAGAAATGGCTGGCCTGGCTCAGCGCCGAGCTGACCGGACTCGGCCTGCGCGTCACGCCCAGCGTCGGCAATTTCGTGCTGATCCATTTTCCCGACGACCAGAAGCATTCGGCGGCGGCCGCGGACGATTATCTGAGCGCCCGCGGTTACATCCTGCGCCGCGTCACCGGCTACGGCTTCCCCAACGCGCTGCGCATGAGCGTCGGCACCGAGGAAGCCAATCGCGGCGTCGTCGATGCGCTCAAGACCTTCCTGAAAAGCTAGAACACCCATGGCATCACCGATGTTCGAGAAAATAGCGCTGGTCGGCATCGGCCTGATCGGCTCGTCGCTCGCCCGCGTCATCTGCCGCGAAGGGCTTGCCAGGCACATCGCCATCGCGACGCGCAGCGCCTCGACGCTGAAGCGCGCCGAGGAGCTCGGTCTCGGCGATTCCTACTCGACGGATGCAAAAGAAGCGGTGCGCGACGCCGATCTCGTCATCGTCTCGGTGCCGGTCGGCTCGTCCGGCGAGGTCGCGGCCGAGATCGCGCCGGCGCTGAAGAAGGGCGCCATCCTCACCGATGTCGGCTCGACCAAGGCCTCGGTGATCGCGCAAATGCAGCCGCATGTGCCGGAGGGCGTGCATTTCATCCCCGGACATCCGCTGGCCGGCACGGAAAAGTCCGGACCCGATGCCGGCTTCGCCGATCTCTTCGAGAACCGCTGGTGCATCTTCACGCCGCTGCCGGGCACCGATCCCGCCGCGCTCGAAAAGCTTTCGGAATTCTGGCGGCGTTGCGGCTCCAACATCGACACGATGGACCCGCAGCATCACGACATGACGCTCGCGATCGTTTCGCATCTGCCGCATATCATCGCCTACAACATCGTCGGCACGGCGGACGACCTGGAAGCGGTGACCAAGAGCGAGGTCATCAAATACTCCGCCTCCGGTTTTCGCGACTTCACCCGCCTTGCCGCCTCCGATCCGACCATGTGGCGGGATGTGTGCCTGCACAACAAGGATGCGATCCTGGAGATGCTGGCGCGGTTCTCGGAGGATCTGGCCTCGCTGCAGCGGGCGATCCGCTGGGGCGACGGCGAGAAGCTCTTCGACCTCTTCACCCGCACCCGCGCCATCCGCCGCTCGATCATCGAGGCCGGCCAGGATATCGATGTGCCGGATTTCGGCCGGCAGGCCGTCGAGCATCCGGCCAAAGGCAACTGATATTCGACTCGGCCTGACCTGAATCTCAACTCCCCTTGCCTTCTCGGACTGGCGGCCAATGCGCCGCCATCATGGCCAGCGTCTCGGTCCTGTCCGGCGCGCCCAGACGGCCGCCGAAGCGCAGGCATTTGAGCGCGGCGGCGGCGCTGGCAAAGCGCAGGGCTTCCTCCATCGGCATGGCCTCGGCGAGGCCGACGGCAAAAGCGCCGTGGAAGACGTCGCCGGCGGCGAGCGTATCGACCGCCTTGACCTTCGGCGCCTCGATATGGCGCACGCGCCCAGTCGTTCGGTCATGCCACCAGGTGCCGGCCGCGCCGCCGGTCACCGCGACGAAGGCGTCGGTGCGCGATGCAAGGTCGGCGCAGGCGCTTTCGGGGTCCAGCGCGTGGCCGCAGACGATGCGCGCCGCGGGCTCCGAGGCAACGATATGCGAAGCCAACGGCAAGAGCCGTTCCAGGACTTCGACGGGTGCAGTGTCGGCGTCCAGGATCGCCGGGCGGCCGATCGATCTGGCTGCGCTCAAAGCAAGCGCCGCGGCGCCCGGCCAGCGGACATCCACCAGCACGGCGTCGAAGCCGGAGAGGTCGGCAAGCGGCAGCGCCTCGGGATCGGCTTGCGCCTTTTTGTCGTAGAAGGGGACGATGATGCGCTCGCCATGCGCATCCACAACGATGGCGGCCAGCGCCGATCGCGCGCCAGGGACGCGGCGGATAAGGCTGCAGTCGACGCCTTCGGCCTCGATGTCGGCGATCAGTTGGTCGCCGACCGGATCGTCACCCGCGCTTGCCCAAAGCGAGACCTCGGCGCCGAGGCGATGCGCGGCGCAGGCGGCGCTCGTCGCCATGCCGGAGGCGATCTGAACGCCGTCGCCGGCGATGAATTTGCCCTGATGCGCCGGCAGCGTCTCGACGCGAAGGATGGTGTCGAGGGTGAAGGCGCCGACGCTGAGCAGTCTGACCGGCTTCGCCATCGCCGCGTTACTCGAGAGGCTTGATCTTGCCGAGCGGAATGAAGCCGAGCGAGGCCTTGC
The DNA here is from genome assembly GCF_016591715.1 of Mesorhizobium sp. J8. Taxonomy (NCBI): domain Bacteria; kingdom Pseudomonadati; phylum Pseudomonadota; class Alphaproteobacteria; order Hyphomicrobiales; family Phyllobacteriaceae; genus Mesorhizobium; species Mesorhizobium sp. J8. The sequence goes on along the minus strand of NZ_AP024109.1, from coordinate 6,041,110 downwards.
CTTTGACGATCTTCAGCGGCATCGACGGTTCCTTTCCGAGCATCGCCAGGGCGGCAAATCCCTGCTCGATTTCGCTTTTATGCTCGGGGACGGCGCCGGCAAGGATAGAAGCCACCGCTTTCGGATCCTTGAGCTTGATCGTCAGGTCCCCATCGATTAGCCCTTCCGCATCGACCGAAACCGGACCGGACACGGTGACGCGCGCCGTGCCCGACGACAGGTCGAGCCTGGCAATCTCGATCGACTGGCCGCGTAGGCTTTTCGGGGGCGCGGCAATCAGCGCCACGCCGTTCTTCAGCGTTACGTCACCGCTGCCGTCCAGCGCAGGCAGCACGCGACCGTCGATAGCATCCGCGTTGATCTCCAGATCGCCGAAGCTGCCGACATAATTGATGTCCTGGCCGACCGGCTGCAACTGGCCGGCCGCCTTGCCGGCGCTGAACAATTGCATCGGATCCGTGTCGTCCTGCGGATCGGTCTGACCGTTAAGGCCGTCGGCCCGCAGCGAGACGCTCCGCGGCAGCGGCCACCATACCTTGATATTGGCCTGCAACTGGTCCCAGTCGATCCATAGCGGCGGCATGCCGGGCGCCATCGTCCTCAGCGGCCCGCGCAGATCGGCGACCGGGGACAAGGGGCCGGTGATCCCGGCGACGGCGTTGAAGCTTCCGGTGGAGGCCGCGACCTTCCGGGCGTCATCCTCATAGGCGATGTTGTCGCAGGAGACCGTGAAGCTCATCGGATAGCCGCTGACGGTGAGATTGGCGCATCCGGCGGCGATTCCCTTGCTGCCCAGCCGCGCCACCGCCTGGTCGGCTTCGGTCTTGAGCCTGCCGGCGAGATAGAACCAGCCGCCGCTGTAGATGGCGAATAGCACGACGATGAACGAGGCGAGCCAGAACAGCCAGCGGCGGGGTTTGGGCGATCGCTCTTCACTTGACGTCATGCTGCGGCTCTCGTTAACCCGGCGAGCGGGCGTTTACCAATACGCAAACAAGCGGGGGACAGAAGAGGCACCTTGGCGGTGCGGTATCGTTCACTCGAATGCGATCAGGCTTGGCGATATGGGCGATTTTTGGGTTTTTGGCTATGGGTCGCTGATCTGGCGGCCCGGATTTGCCCATGTCGAGACGCGCCGTGCCCGGCTCTACGGCTATCGCCGGTCGCTTTGCGTCTATTCCTTCGTGCATCGCGGCACCCGGGCGCGGCCGGGCCTCGTGCTCGGTCTCGACCGGGGCGGCTCGTGCATCGGCCTCGCTTATCGTGTCCCGGGCAATCTGCGCGACGAGGTGCTTTCGTACCTGCGCGAGCGTGAGCTGGTGACCAGCGTCTATCTCGAACGCATGCTGGACATCCGACTGAATGACGGCAGTTCGGTCGAGGCGGTCGCCTACATCGTCGACCGGCAGCATGAGCAATATGCCGGCGCGCTCGATGCCGATCACGCAGCGGAACTCGTTCGCGGCGCCGTCGGCCGGTCCGGCAACAACGAGGATTATGTGCTGAGCACGCTGGAGCACCTCAAGGCGCTCGGCATCCGCGATCATTGGCTGGAAGAGGTGGGCCGACAGATCGCGCCTTCGTGAGCGGCTTCAAGCAATTCCGGATACAACCCGCGACGCACCTGAATTGCCCTGGTCCGATCAAAAAGCAAAACCATGCCTTTGACCTCGGCAGGCCACGACCTAGCTTAGCGGCATCCCATCCCTGGGCATCAGGCCCGTTCCGGCACAACGGAGATCAATCTTGCAGAAACGTCGTCTCGGTCGCACCGACCTTTCCATCGCGCCGCTGGTCCTGGGCGGCAACGTCTTCGGCTGGACCGCCGACGAGAAAACCTCTTTCGACCTGCTCGACCGGTTCGTCGGCGCGGGCCTGAACGCCATCGATACGGCCGATTCCTATTCGCGCTGGGTCCCCGGCAACAAGGGCGGCGAATCGGAAACCATCATCGGCAACTGGATGAAGAGCCGCGGCAACCGCGATCAGGTGATCGTCATCACCAAGGTCGGCTCCGACATGGGGCAAGGCAAGAAGGACCTCTCCGCCGCCTACATCGAAAAGGCGGTGGACGCTTCGCTGAAGCGGCTGCAGGTCGATGTCATCGACCTCTATCTGTCGCATTGGCCTGATCCGACCACGCCTTACGAGGAAACGCTCGGCGCCTATCAGCGGCTGCTCGAAAAGGGCAAGATCCGCTACCCCGGCTGCTCCAATCTCGATGCCGGGCAGTTGCGCGCGGCGCTCGACGTCGCCAGCCTGCGCAGCCTGCCGCGTTACGAGGTGCTGCAGCCTGAGTACAATTTGTACGATCGCTCGTCGCTCGACGGACCGCTGCTCGACCTCTGCAAAGCCGAGGACATCGGCGTTATCACCTATTTCAGCCTGGCCAAGGGATTTCTGAGCGGCAAATACCGCAGCAAGGCCGATCTCGGCCAAAGCGCGCGCGGCGAGGGCGTCGCCGGCTACCTCAACGAGCGCGGCATGCGCATCCTTGCCGCGCTCGATGCCGTGGCCGAGCGCCATTCAGCCAAGCAGGCGGAAGTGGCGCTGGCCTGGATCATCGCGCGGCCGGGCATCACCGCCCCGATCGCCAGCGCCACCACGCCGGCCCAGATGGACAGCCTGATCCGCGCTGCTTCACTCAAGCTTTCGGCCGACGATATCGCGGCGCTGGACCGGGCCAGCGCCTGAGGCGGGCGCCCCGCACGATCGTTCAAGACGGTCATGTCGATCCTTCGTAAGTCCTGCCGTATCACGGCAGGTGGAGGGTTCGGCATGGCTGGTAGTGTTCTGACTGGAGCGCAGCCTTGGCAGCAAGTGCTGGCGCTCATCGTGGCTGCGACCGTCGTCATGGGCAGCCCAGGGCCATCGACTATCAGCGTGACCGCCGTCGGCGCGGCTTTCGGACTGCGTTCCTCGCTGAGTTACGCGTCAGGACTTGTGCTTGGAACGATCGCCGTGCTCGTGGTCGTGGCGGCCGGCATCGTCGGTATGCTTGCTTCGATGCCCGGGCTGGCCAAGGCGCTGACGATCCTATCGGTCTCCTATATCCTTTATCTCGCTTTCAAGATTGCGACGGCACCGCCGCTGGCCGAAGGCGGAAGGCAAGCGGCACGTCCGACATTCACCGGCGGCTTCATGCTCGCCGTCGCCAATCCGAAGGCCTATGTGGCGATCGCCGCCGTCTTTGCCGGCGCCGCGTCGCAGGCCGAGCCGCTCGGCGTCTCCACCAGGCTGCTGGTGCTTGCCGCGATGATCGTCGCCATCCATGTGGTCTGGCTGCTCGCGGGAACGGCCTTCGCGCGCTTCCTGCGCCATCCGCTGGCGTCGCGAATCATCAATCTGGCGTTTGCAGCGATGCTGGTGCTGACGACCCTGCTGGCAATGCCGCGATAATCGATCAGCTCTTGGCAGTTACGCCGAGCTCCGCCAGCCGCTTGACCGCGGTCGGCGGCATGGGCGGCGGGTTCGGCGCCCGCGCGGCCTCGACCAGCAACTCGTCGCAAGCAGCTTCGGTCTCGCCGATCAGCCGCCGCATGAATTCCTCCTTGCCGAGCCCTGGCGGGATTGGCGGCAGGAAGCGGGCCTTGATGGTGCCGGGATAGCGCAGGAACTTCCGGCGCGGCCAATAGAGGCCGGCGACATGGGCGACCGGGACCACCGGCACGCCCAGTTGCGAATAGATCTCGACGATGCCGTATTTGTAGGAGGGCTCGGCGCCCGGCGGGCGGCGCGTGCCTTCGGGATAGATGATGAGCTGGCGCGGATTACGGTTCATCTCCTGCCTGGTCGCGACAACGACCGCCTTCAGCGCTTTCGAGCGGCTGCCGCGGTCGACCGGTATCATGCGCATCTTCATGATGTACCAGCCGAAGAAGGGGATCCAGGTCAGCTCGCGCTTCAGGATGTAGAGCGCGTCGTCGAGATAGGGGAAGAAGGCGATCGCGTCCCAGAAGGACTGGTGCTTCGGCGCCAGGATGAAGGACCCTTGCGGCAGGTTCTCGACGCCGGTGATCTCGCTCTTGGTCGCGGCGATCTTGTCATAGAGCCACATTGAGGTGCGCGACCAGAATTTCGGCACGAACCAGGCGCGGTGGCGCGGCGACAGGAAATAGAAAGGCGTCCAGAAGATCATCTGGACGATCAGGCTGAGATAGAAAACGAAGTTGAACGCCAGCGAGCGGATAATGAGCATGCAAGGGGCCCGTGAGGAAGTGTGCGTTGGTTACACCAAGCGGCGGCAAAAAGGAAACGCCGCCGCATGGACGCAACGTTAAAGCGATCTGGCCAGCCGCTCCTTCAGGCGCGGCGCGGCGAAATCGAGGAAGGCCCGCAGCTTCACCGGCAGCCGGCCCTGACCGGCATGGACGAGGCTCACCGGCCAAGGCGGCGGCTCGAACGGCTCCAGCACCACCCGCAGCGCGCCAGCGCGCACGGCGTCGTCGGCCTGGTAAGACAGCACTTTCGTCAGGCCAAGGCCGGCGATCGCGGCATCGATCGCCGCCTCGGCTGTGTTGACCTGCAGGCGCGAGCGGACCGGGATTGTGGTCTCGGTCTTGCTGGCGCCGAAGTTCCACGTGGCAGGCGAGGCGAGGCCTTCGAAGGTGACGCAGTTGTGGCCCGCCAGTTCCGGCGGTTTCATCGGCGTGCCGTGCAAGGCGAGGTAGGCCGGGCTTGCGCAGACGATGCGGCGGATCGAGCCGACGCGAGTCGCGACCATGGTCGAATCCGGCAGCTCGCCGATGCGCACGGCAAGATCGATATGCTCCTCGACCAGCTGGGTGATCCGGTCGGACAAGGTCAGGCGGACGTCCACTTGCGGATAGACGGCGAGAAAGCCGGTGATCACCGGCAGCACATGCAGGCGGCCGAAGACGACCGGCGCGGTGATGACCAGCTCGCCGGTCGGGCTGGAGTATTCGCCGGCCGCCATGCGTTCGGCCTCGCTGACCTCGTCGAGGATGCGGCGGCAGGCGGCGAGATAAGACCGGCCGGCATCGCTCAGCGCCAGGCGGCGCGTCGAGCGGTTGAGCAGGCGCGTCCCCAAGTGCTTCTCCAGGTCGGAGAGCTTTCTGCTGACGGTGGCCAGCGGCACACCAGCGCGCCTGGCAGCGGCGGAAAGGCTGCCGGCCTCCACCGTGGCGACAAACAAGGACATGGCGTCGAGGCGATCCACTATTCTTCCGAAATTTGGAAAGATGGATTGCGAATATGCGCTCTACATCCGGTTTTCGGAAGGGGCTATTTGACGTGCGATCCTATCCGAGGAGCGCCCATATGAGTGAATCCACCAGCGACGTCGCCTTCACGCCAACCGTGAAGGCCATCCAGTCCCGCAAGGGGTCGCGAGACTCCTATGCGCGCGTCGAGCAGCGCGGCGGCTGGCGGGCAACGATCACGCCGGATCTCGCCGCCTTTATCGCGGCGCAGACCAGCGTGTTCCTGGCGACCGCAAATGCCGAGGGCCAGCCCTACATCCAGCATCGCGGCGGGCCGGCCGGCTTCCTCAAGGTGCTGGACGAGCACGTGATCGGCTTCGCGGATTTTTCCGGGAACCGGCAGTTCATCACCCAGGGCAATCTCGAAGACAACGACCAGGCCTTCCTGTTCCTGATCGACTACATGCTCAGGCAGCGCATCAAGATCTGGGGCAGGGCGCGGGTCGTCGAAAATGACACGGAGCTGACGGCGAGGCTGATGCCGGCGGACTACAAAGCCCGGCCGGAGCAGGCGATCCTGTTCACCGTCACGGCCTGGGATGCCAATTGCCCGCAACACATTCCGCAACGTTTCGAGGCGGCGGATGTCGCAGCGGCGCTTGCCGAGCGCGACCGGCGCATCGCCGGCCTGGAGCAGGAGAATGCCCGCCTGCGCGATGGTGCGGCCAGGCTTTAGTTCTTCACCACGGTCGATGCTTCCGCCAGCGTGACGCCCTCGGGCGTCGCGCGCAGCGGCAGGAAGCCGCGCGCCAGCGACAGCACATATTTGCTGTATTCGGTGAGCAGCACGCGCAGCGCCTCCGGCTTGGTCAGCCAGCCGCCATTGCCGAGATTGGTGTTGACCACCGGATAGGGTTCGAGGCGCGCGCCATGCAACAGCCGGCCCATCTCGAGCAGGCTGCGTGGCATGTGGTAGTTGTTGGTGACGATGATGATGCTGCCATAGGCGTGGTTCTCCACCCATTTGGCGCTTTCCTCGGCATTGCCGATGGTATCGAGTGCGGCGCGGTCGATATCGACGCAGCAGGAGAAGAGCTGCTTGTCGCCGCCCATCGCCGCCTGCAACTGGCGCCTAGTGGCCGAGGGATGGACGCCGCTGATCAGCAAGCGTTCGCCCTTGCCGGAGGCCAGCAGGTCCATCGCCGCGTCGAGCCGCGACTGTCCGCCGGTGAGCACGATGATGGCGTCGGCTCTGGCCGGGTTGAGCGGGGTCGTCATGTGGCTGACCTTGTCGGCGAACCAGCCGAAGCCGCCGGCAAAAAGCACCAGCGCGGCGAGAACCGCGAAACCGCAGACGCGCAAAGCGAGCCGCAGACGACCAAGCGAGGCGGGGGCAGCGCTGCGCACGCGCATCGCCGGCATCCGTCCAACCGTATCGATCGAATCCCGCGCTTCCATCATCCCCAGGTTAATCCTGAAAGCATCCCATGGTTAACTCCGAAATGCGGCGTTTGATGGGTAAGGCGCGCACATTGCGTTACGGCAGGTGTCTCGTGTGTGATCGTTGTCTTATATAGCGCTTGCGCCGGTTTCTGGATCGAGCTCATGGATCAGCCCGCATCCGGCTGGCGAACATCGATGTCGCTGAGATAGGCGACGACGGTGGCGTGTGAGGTCGCTGCGGTCAACGCGCCGATGACCAGCACCATCAGGCCGACGCCGAAATAGCCTGCCGAACCGATGGCGAAATTGCCGAACAAGGCGGTCGCCTGGTCGGCCTGGGGCGTGGCCATGTTTCGGGACGACCACCAGGAAAACACGATGAAGACCACGATCGCGAGCGCACCGCCGGCGGCCGCGCCCTTCATGCCGGTGACCAGGAAATGCCAGCGGAACTCGCGTGCGATGAAGCGCGCCTCGGCGCCGACGAAGTGCAGCACCTCGATGATATGGCCGTTGCCGGCCATGGCGCCGCGCGTGGCGAACACCACAGTCAGAACGGTCGCCGAGAGCATCAGCACCAAAACGGCGATGCCGATGGTCACCGTGGTGTGCGCCATGGCGACCAGGCGGTCGACCCAGGTGCGGTGGTCGTCGAGCGCGGCAGTCGGGATCTTGGGCGTGATGGCGGCGCGCATGGCGGCGAAGTCCGGGGGGCTGGCCTCGTCGATGGTGACGATGATGAGGCGCGGCACCGGCAATTCGTCGATGTTGAGACCGCTGCCAAGCCATGGCTCGAGAAGGCGCGCGGTGGCGTCGCGGTCGATGATCTTGGTGCCCTTCACGCCGGGGAATTCGCTGGCGATTTGCGAGGCCTGGGCAAGGGCCGCTTCCATGTCGAGACCGTCGGCCGGCTTGATCTGGATCGTGGCCTCGCGCGAAATCTGGTTCTCCCAGACCGATGCCGTATCGCGCACCAGCGTCACCGCGCCGAAGGTGAGGCAGGACAGGAAGGTCATGATGGCGATGACCAGCACCAGCGCCCGGCCGGCGATGTTCTGCGCCGGCACGATCGGCGCCATCTTGCGCTGGACGCGCCGGACTGTCACCGGCGCCTCGGCGGTTTCGTCCTGGAGATGATCGGCCGGAAAGTCAGTCATAGACGTCCAGCCTTCCGCCAGCCAGGATCATGCGGCGCGCATCGACCTGTTCCATCAAGCCGAGGTCGTGGGTGGCGATGACCACGGCGGTGCCCAGTCGGTTGAGTTCGATGAACAGCCTGAGCAGCCGGCGCGCCAGCGGCGGATCGACATTGCCGGTCGGCTCGTCGGCCAGAAGGATCTCCGGCTGCTCGATGAGGGCGCGCGCGATCGCGGCGCGCTGCTTCTCGCCGCCGGACAGCACCGGAGGCAGCACATGCATGCGGTCACCGAGGCCGACCCATTTCAGAAGCTCGGTGACGTCGGTGCGGTAGCTCGCCTCCTCGCGCCCGCGCACCCTCAAGGGCAGCGCGACATTCTCGTAGGTGGTCATATGGTCGAGCAGGCGGAAATCCTGGAACACCACGCCGATGCGGCGGCGCAGCAGCGGCAATTCGCTGCGCGAGATGCGCGATCGGTCCTTGCCGAAGATGGTGATCAGCCCGCGCGTCGGCTTCAGCGACATGAACAAAAGACGCAGCAAGGTGGTCTTGCCGGCGCCCGAAGGGCCGCTCAGGAACTGGAAGGAGCGCTCCGGAATGTGCAGGGAAATATCGCGGAGGATCTCCGGACCCATGCCATAGCGGAGGCCGACATTTTCGAAGCGGATCACGTTCGGCGACCTGAAACTTTCGGCGGCGACGCGCCACAATCTACGTTAACAGACCATCGGCCGGCATGGTTAACCGGCGGTTAATTTTTCGACGTTCAGCGTGCATCAAAGCCATTCCGGTGGGGAAGCGTTAACCAATTCCGTTTACGCAAAAGAAACGAAGACTGCACTGGTGCCGCAATGGCTGACGACAGAACCGCGCGCCCTGTTTCCGGCGAAATCATGACCGGCCCGGCAACAAATGCCGCGCCGGAGCGCGTCATGCTCGATGCCGCCGATATCCTCGACGCCGACTACGTTGTGCTGCCGCGTTTTGCCGCGGCGCCGGCGGCACCCCCGCCGCAGATCCCGCCGAGGCCGGCCATCGAAGGCATGGGCATGCTGCGCAAACCGGAACCCGCGCCGTCGCGGCCCTCGCGGGGCGGTCCGATGTTCTGGATCGCCGGCGTCGGCATAGCGCTCGCCTCCTTCTGGGTTTCGGGAGGTCATGCGCTGGTCCGGCAGAGCCCCTTCTGGACCACCGCCGCGCCGACGAGCGCGCTCACCATTTCCGGCGTGACGTCGCGCATCGATGCGTCGGGATTGAAGCCGGTCCTATTCGTCGACGGCGAGGCCGCCAATGACGGGATGAGGTCGGAAACGCTGCCGCCGCTCGAAATCCGCGTCACCGACAACAACGCCAACATCACCCGCTACAGGCTGGGGACATCCAACCGCTCGCTGGCGCCCGGCGAAAGATTCGGCTTTTCCAGCCGCCTCGATGTGCCTAAAGACGGCATCAGGACCGTCTCCGTAGTCTTCGCCGGCTAGGTGTGCGGATATTCAGGTGAGGCCGACCTGCGAACCACGGCTTCCTGCGCTTCCGGTGCTCAGGTACTTCAAGTACGCTCCGCTCCGGTTCTCGGAAGCCATCGTTTTCGACTCGGCCTGACCTGAATCTCCGCACACCTTACCTTCCGGCGTTGCAGCTGATTTTTGAAGGACAAAATATGCCAGTTGTGCGTGGCAAGGACATCGAGGTCCTGTTTTCGGCGTCGGCGATCGCGCGCCGCAATCTCGAGCTCGCCAAGGAAATCGCCGGGCGCGACTACCACGACCTCCTGGTGATCTCGATCCTCAAGGGCTCGTTCGTCTTCGCCGCCGATCTCATCCGCGCCATGCATGATGTCGGCCTGTCGCCGGAAGTCGAGTTCATCTTCATCTCCAGCTACGGCGCGGGCACCACGAGCGGCAAAGTGAGGGTGCTACGCGACATCGACAATGAGGTCGCCGGCCGCGACGTGCTGTTGATCGACGACATACTGGAATCCGGCAAGACGCTTTCCTACACCCGCGACCTGATGCTGTCGCGCGGCGCCAAGAGCTGCGCCATCGCGGTGCTGCTCGACAAGCGGATGCGCCGCCAGACCGCGCTCAACGCCGACTATGTCGGCTTCGACTGCCCGGACTATTTCGTCGTCGGCTACGGCATGGACGTCGCGCATGCGTTCCGCGAGCTGCCGTTCGTCGGAGTGGTGAAGGGCGACGCCTGAGAGGACGCCGGAGTTCCTTCCGAAAAGCTGCCGATCGTTAGAATTTTCAGAAAACGTCAACGTTTCGGCGGCATCTATCTCGGTATGGCAAAGCTTCTGATCGTCGAGGACGATGAGTCCGTCCGTACCCTCGCTGCCCGCGCGCTGGAGCGCGACGGCCATAATGTCACCGTCGCCACCGACGGCGGGCAGGGGCTGGATGCGATCCGGCAGGCCCGCGGCGGCTACGATCTGGTGGTGTCCGACATCCGCATGCCGGAGATGGACGGCATCGAGATGGCGACGGCGGCCGCGCGAGAATTCCCGGCGATGCGGATCATGCTGATGACCGGCTATGCCGACCAGCGCGAGCGGGCCGAGGAACTCAACGGCATCATCCTCGACGTCGTGCAGAAGCCCTTCACGCTGGCTGAGATCCGTGCCCGCGTCGGCAAGGCATTAAGCTGCTTCGCTTGAGACCGCATCAGCCGTGACAGGGGCCGCCGGCGCGGCACTTCGCCGGGGCCCGCCGCCGAGCGCAAGCAGGCCGGCGCCGATGATCAGCGCCGCGCCCAGCACGGTGGTTTCCCGCGGCACCTCGGCGAAGAACAGGAAACCCCAAAGTGGCGACCACAGGATGCCGGTGTATTCGAACGTCGCGACGCGGTTGGCCGGCGCCATGCGATAGGCCTGCGACAGCAGGATCATGCCGGCGGACGCGACGAGGCCGCAGGCAGCCATCTTCAGGAAATCCGGCATTGTCGGCCACACCCATGGCCGCACCAGGAATTCGACGCTCGGATGCGCCGCATGGGTGATGCCGGCAAGGTGGAAGACGGCCGCGACGGCGACGGCGCCGCTGAGATAGGCGCCGTTCTGGTAGAAGGCCATCACGGTCGACGATTCGGTGTCGCCGATGCGGCGCGCCATCAGTTGCGAAAAACCGTAGAGAAAGGCCGAGCCCAGCGACAAAATCGCTGCCCAGTCGAACACGCCGGCGCCGGGCCGCACCATCACGAGCACGCCGACAAGGCCGATCAGCACCGTCGCCAGCGTCTTCCACGAGACCCGCTCGCCGAGATAGGGTCCGGCCACCGCCATGATGAACAGCGGCGCCATGAAATAAAGCGCCACCGCGTCGGCCAGCGGCAGCGCGGCGATCGCCAGATAATAGACCGTGTAGGACGAGAACTGGATGAAGGCGCGCAGCGTCAGCATGCCGAAGCGTTTCGACAGCACCGCTCTCAGGCCGACATCGGCCTGGACGATGACGATCAGGATCGGCAAGGCGACGATGGCGCGAATCGCCATCACCTCGGTCACCGGATAGCCGCCCGACACCGCCTTCACCAGCGGATCCTGCAGCGAAAAGACCAGCACGCCGAGGCAAAGGCTCAGAATGCCAAGCACCATCCGGTTTTGCATGATCGATCCAGCGAAAAAGAACCCGCCACCTTTTTCAGGCAGCGGGCACGAGTGAGGACTCTTCGATTGGTCCGCGGCCGATTTCGCGGTCGCATATCCAATGGGTGTCGCGACTATCCTGCGGTGTTTGACATCTTGCAAACGAATTGGAATGATGCCAGCAATCAGATTTTCTTATGGCGACTTTGATGAGACCAGTCCTCGACAGCGACCTCCTGCGCACCTTCGTGGCGGTGGCCGAGACCGGCAATTTCACGCGCGCGGCGGAGAAGGCCGGGCGCACGCAATCGGCTGTGTCCATGCAGATGAAGAAGCTGGAAGAGATGGTCGGCGACGATCTTTTCGAACGCGGCTCGCGCGGCGTGGCGCTGACGCGCCGTGGCGGCGAGCTCATCGTCAACGCGCGCCGGATCGTCTCGCTGCTCGACGAGACGGCGGCCTCGCTGGTGGCGCCGCCGCTCGGCGGCCTGGTGCGCATCGGCATCCCGGCCGAATATGGCCGCTCGATCCTGTCGCGGGCGCTGGGCGAGTTCGCCAAGCGGCATCCGCGCGTCGAGGTCACGGTGCGCTACGCGCATTCGGATTCGCAGGTGCGGGCGCTTGCGGCCGGCGAGCTCGACCTCGCGGTGGTGTTTGAATGGGAGGGCTCTTCCGGCGGCGAGGTGCTGATGCACGATCCGACGGTCTGGGTGACCTCGACGCTGCACCACATGCATGAGGAACGGCCGGTGCCGATCGCGCTCTACAGCCGCAACGGCTGGTGCCGCGACTTCGCCATCAAGTCGCTGCAGCAGCGCGGCCTCGACTATCGCGTCGCCTACACCAGCGACACCAATGGCGGCCTGACGCTCGCGGTCACGTCCGGCCTGGCGATCGCGCCGATCTCGCGCAGCAACATCCCGGCCGATTGCCGCGAGCTGACGGCGGCCGACGGCTTCGGCGACATCGATTCCTCCAATGTCGTCCTGCACCGCAATCCGCTGGCGACCGGCGAGGCAATCGACGGCATGGAGAACGCGATCCGCGAGGCGTTCATGCTGACCCGGCAGGCAGGCGCGACGATTGGGCTGTAGCAAAGCCAGAGTATTTTCGCCGTTTCACGAACGCAGAACGGTTCCACATCGGTGCGGTTGCCCGTCCTATCGGTCCGGCATGTCTTCGTAGAAAGTCAGCTGGTTGCCGAACGGGTCGCCGACTGTGACCTCCCGTGTCCGCCAAGGCGTCTCTTCCAATCCCGGTCGGGCGTAGCGATATTTCTTCGCCGTCAGTTCACGATGCAGCGCCGCGATGTCGGCCACCTCGACGCGAATGTTGGCGCCTGGCGAGCCGTCGCCGTGATGCTCGCTTAGATGCAATTCGCAGCTGTCGCGAGTGATACCCATGTAGAGCGGCGCATTGTCGTCGAAGCGATGTTCGAAGCGGATCTCGAAGCCGAGGAAATCGAGATAGAATTCGCGCGCCTTGGCGATGTCGAACATGCGCAGGATCGGGGTGACGCTTCCAAGCTTCGGCACGGTGTGATGCGATCCGAGATTGATGCGGGCGGTCTATTTCAGCTCCAGCAGCCGTTCGAGGTAGCTGCGCTCGATATCGGGGCTCAGCGCGTTGCCTAGCCGCTTGCGGATCGCATCGAGGATCTGGCGGGCGCGCTGCACGTCGATCTCGTCGGGAACCTTGACCGATGTGCCGTCATCCGGTCCGTTGGTGGCGCGCGGCCGTCCGAGTGGATCGCGGTCGGCATTCTGCTCGCGGCCGCCCTGTTCGCTGCCGCCCTGGTCGCCCTGCATGGCCTGCATCTGCTTCATCATGTCCTTGGCGCCGCGGCGAAGCGCTTCCAGCGCACGGCCCTGGTGGCCGACGGCCTGGTCGCCATCGCCCTGGCCGAGCGACCGCTCGGCGTCGCCCATCGACTTGCCGGCCTCGCCGAAGCCTTCATTGGGCTCCATGCCCATGCCCTCCAGCCCCTTCTTCAGCTGGTTGAGTTCGCTCTGCAGCTGGCCCTGGCCTTCCTGCAGCTGTTTCAGCGCATCGGCCAAATCCTTCGGCGACATTTTCGGCCGTCCCAGCGGATCGCGATCCTGGCCGGGACCCGGCCGTTGCTCGTCCTGGCCTTGCTGCTGCTCGCCGTCCTCGCCGAATTGTTGTTCGCCATTGTCGCGCGAGCCACGCTGCATCTGATCGAGGCGGAAGGTGTCGTTCATCATCTCCTGCTGGCGGCGCATGATGTCGCCAAGCTTGTCCATCTGCTGGCGCAGCTCGCTGTCCTGCTCGCCGCCCGGCTGCTGGCGGCCGGCCTGCAGGTTGTTCATCATGTCCTGTAGCTCGGAGAGAAGCTGCTGCGCCTTGTCGCGGTCGCCCGATTTGGCCAGATTCTCGATCTGATCCATCATGCGGTCGATATCGCTCTGGCGCAACTCGCGTCCGTTCTGCTGCATCTGCGGCGCGTTCGGGTTCTGCTGCGCGCGCTGGGCGAATTCCTGCAGGAACTGATTCATCGCCTCGCGCAGTTCCTTCATCGCCTTCTCGATCTCCTGATCGCTGGCGCCGTTCTTGATGGCGTCCTGCAACGCCTGCTGCGCCTGGCGCAGCCGCCGCTCGGCGGCCGACAGATTGCCTTCCTCAATGCCGAGCGCGATTTCCCACAGATAGGAGACGACGTTGCGCAACTGGTCGTCGCTCTCGGAGAGCTTCAGCCGGCTCCGCGCGCTCATGATGGCGAGATAGTTCGACATGTTGTCGAACGTGTCCTCGGGCCGCAGAGTGATCGCGTCCATCAGGTCGAGGACGCGCGGCTTGGCATTGGTGTCGAGCGCCAGCAACCGGCGCTGTTCGATCACCGCGCGGGCCAGCGGATTGGCGAATGGCCGCTCGGGCATGACAAGCGTCTTGGTTTCGCTGGTCGCTGTGTGGCCGGCATCGTCGGTGACGCTCAGCGTCAGCTTGATGTTGCCGCCGGCCCAGACATGCTCGGTCAGGTCCTTGGTCGTCTTCGCCGCGCTCGCCTTGCCGCCGCGCCGCGGCAGGGTCAGCGGCATCTCGGGTGCGCCGTAAAGCGGATGCGCATTGGCGGCCGGCGGGTCCGACAGTTCGAAAACGGCCTTGGCGGAGGCCGCGCCGTAATCGTCGTCGACCTGATAGTTGAGCTCCATGGCGCCGTTGACGGCGCGCTTCGGCTCGCCGACGAAGCGGATCGTTGGCGGCTTGTCTGGGATGACCGCGAAAGCCCAGTGGCCGAGATCGCTATCGCCGGATTTCAGCGTCAGCGTGCCGTTGGTGTTCAGCTTGCCGGAGAACTGGCGGACATTTGGCGCCGTCTGGCTGGCGGCAGCTGGCGCTTTGGGTGCGGCGGGCTCGATGGCGCGGTCATTGCCGCCTTGATCGGAGTAGCTCAGCGTTTCCTCGCCCGAGCCGCCGGTGACGCGGAGCGAAACGTCGCTGCCCTGCGGAACGGAAAAGGTCTGGACGGCCTGGTTGGCATCGGCGGTCAGGAACAGCGGCGCCTTGCCGGTATAGGCGGGCGGCGTCACCCAGGCGTCGATGCGCGGCGGCACGGCATCGTGCGCGGCGCGGGCGACAAAAGCGTCGCCGACCCTACCGCCGAATGGGCCGAAGGAAAAGGCCAAAGCGGTGACGAACAGCAGCCCCGCCACGGCGCGCAGGCCCCAGCGATCATAGTCCGGCACGCCGGTGCGCGGCCGGTCGGCACCTAAGCTCGAGAGCCGCTCGGCCATGCGCTTCTGATGCTCGCGCCACAACGCCTGCGAGAAGATGCTCTCGGCGCCGCTCGGCCGGTCGGTCTGCACCTGGACCGGGCTGTGCAGCAATTCGTTCGCCGCCTCGATGCGGCGGTCGATCTCGGCGGCCGAGGGCATGCGGAAGAAGCGAAGCGGATAGAGCGCCGCGATACCCGCCAGCGCGAACAGGATCAGCAGACCGATGCGCGCCGCGTCCGGCAGGCGTGGGAACAGGCCGAACCATGAAAAGCTGAGGAACAGGCTGATGACGATCAACAGCGGCAGCACGAGCGGCCAGGCGCGCTCGAAGACTATCGAGGCCCGCGTCGCCGACCGGCTGAGCGCCAGGCGCCCGGCCAGGCCGCGTTCGCCGCTGGAAATGGGTCGTTCGGTCATCGGCCCTTCCTGTCCAGGCGGGATAGCCCGGACGTCATCAACAGAAGGATACCAACAAACACGGCAAAGGCGAGGCGGGTTCCAAAAACGTGAAGCGGTTTGGCCGGGTTATGATCAGAAATTGGCCGGATTGGTGTTCGAACCGCAGACCAGGACCGCCACGCGCTCGCCCTCCGAGGGCACGTAACGCCCGGAAAGCATGGCGGCGAAGGCCGCGGCGCCACCCGGCTCGGCGATGATTCGCACGCGGTCCCACAGCGCCTTCTGCGCCGCCACGATGTCGTCGTCGCTGACCAGTATCGAGCGCTCGACGAAGGCCTCGGCGATCGGAAACATCATCTCGCCGACGCGCTTCGGCGCCAGCGAATCGGCGGCGATGCCTTCGGCAGGCGCGTCGACCGGCTCTCCGGCCTCCAAGGCGCGGTAAAGCGTCGGAGCGCCCTCGGGCTCGATGGCGACGATGCGGATGCGGCCAGCGAACCAGGCGGCGATGCCGCCGATCAGCCCGCCGCCGCCGACGGCGACCAGCAGCGTGTCGATCTCGGGCAAATCGGCTTCGATCTCCAAGCCGAGCGTGCCCTGGCCGAGCAGTGTTTCCTCCTGGTTGAAGGCGTGCACCTGCAAGGCGCCGGTCCTGGCCGCGAAATCCTCGCTCGCGGCGAGCGCCTCGGCATAGCGCGCGCCGCCGACCACCAGCTCGGCGCCATAGCCGCGAATGCGCTCGAGCTTCGCCGGCGGGCTGACCTCGGGCACGAAGATGGTCGCCCTGTGCCCGAGCTTCATGGCGGCGTAAGCGACAGCCGCACCATGATTGCCGCCCGACGCGGCGACCACGCCGGCTTCGGGGACCTGGCGCTCGAGCAGGTTGGTGAAGGCGCCGCGCGCCTTGAACGAGCCGGAATGCTGCAGGCATTCGAGCTTCAGGTCGACCGCAAAAGCAGGCCGGCCGAAATCTGCCATGTCGACGCGCATGACCGGCGTATGGCGCACATAGGGACGGATGCGCGGCTCGACAGCAGCGATGCGCTCGCGCGTGATCGTGTTTTTTTCCAGCATGGCTAGCTCCTTAAGGCGCGCCGCCTGGGTTACTTCAGCCAGTCGGGGACCGAATCCAGGCCGATCAGGTCCTCATAGGTCTGGCGCGGCCGTACGACATGGAAGCGGTCGCCGTCGACCAGCACCTCCGGCACCAGAAGCCTGGTGTTGTAGGTACCGGCCTGCACCGCGCCATAGGCGCCGGCTGTCGAAACGGCGATCAGGTCGCCTGCCTTCAGCTTCGGCAGGTCGCGGTCCAGGCCGATGAAGTCGCCGGTCTCGCAGACCGGGCCGACGACGTCGACCTTCATGCGCGGCGTGGAGGCGGGTGGCTGCACCACCGGCCTGATGTCGTGGAAGGCGTCATAGAGCGTCGGCCGGATCAGGTCATTCATGGCGGCGTCGACGACAAGGAAGTTCCTGGCGTCGCCTTCCTTCACATAGATCACCTCGGACACCAGGATGCCGGCATTGCCGACGATCAGCCGTCCAGGCTCGAACATCACCTTGAGGCCAAGCCTGGTGACGTGCTTCCTGACGATCTCGGCATAGGCGTCAGGCAAAGGCGGCGGGCTGTTGTCGACACGGTAGGGAATGCCGAGGCCGCCGCCGAGATCGACATGTTCGATCGCATGTCCGTCGGCGCGCAGCGCCCCGACCAGTTCGACGAGCAATGCGAAGGCGTCGTCGAAGGGCTGCAATTCGGTGATCTGGCTGCCGATATGGGTGTCGATGCCGGTCACCTTGATGCCCGGCAGTTGCGCGGCGCGGGCATAGACCTGCCGCGCGCGCTGCCAGGGGATGCCGAACTTGTTCTCGGCCTTGCCGGTCGAGATCTTCTTGTGGGTTCTCGCATCGACATCCGGATTGATGCGCAGCGAGACCGGCGCCACCTTGCCGAGCGCCGTCGCTCGCGCCGACAAAAGCTCCAACTCAGGCTCGGATTCGACGTTGAAGCAGAGAATGCCGGCGCTAAGGGCAAAGTCCATTTCGCGCGCGGTCTTGCCGACGCCGGAAAACAGGATCTTGCCGGCCGGGATGCCGGCAGCCAAGGCGCGGCGCAACTCGCCTTCCGACACCACGTCGGCGCCGGCGCCCTGGCGGGCCAGCGTCCTCAGCACGGCCTGGTTGGAATTCGCCTTCATGGCGTAGCAGACGAGCGCGTCGAGGCCGGCAAAGGCCTCCCTGAAGACGCGGAAATGCCGGGTCAGCGTCGCCGTCGAATAGCAATAGAAGGGCGTGCCGACCGCGGCCGCGATGTCGGGGATCGCGACGTCCTCGGCATGAAGCACGCCGTCGCGGTAATCGAAATGGTTCACGGGTACTGTTTCCGGAAAAGATCAGAGCAATGGATCGAGGATGAACTTCCTGTCCTTGACCGGTTTTTCCGGCTCGGGCGGCACCGGCTGCTTGGCTTTTTCCGCATCCTTGCGCGCCTGCACCGCTGCCTCGTAGGGCGTGTCGAGGCCGGTCTTCCTGCCGCAGGCCGTGACGGTGACAACCGCCGCCAGCAGCGCCAGCGTCACCAAAATCCTGCTACGGGTCATCGATCCATCCGTTCGAAACTGATTGTTGTGCTGCGCTTTTAGCCGAGTTCTCAGCGCTTTGCATCCCGACATTTGCTTTCATGCATGCCGTTGCCCCAGAACCGCTGCACACTTCTGGGCGACATGCATTTGTTTTGATGCCTGTCGTTGTCCCAGAACCGCTGCACACTTCTGGGCGACATGCATTAAGCCTTGGCGAGCCGCTTCTTCCAGTAGCGGATCTGCTTTCGCACTTCCGACGGCGCGGTGCCGCCGAAGCTGGTGCGGCTCTTCACGGAGTTCTGCACGGCGAGCACCGAGAAGACGCCGTCGGAGATGCCGGGATGGATCGAGCGCAGATCGTCCAGCGAGAGCTTTTCAAGGGAGACCTTCTTCTCCTCCGCAAGCGCCACGGCGCGGCCGGTGACGTGGTGCGCCTCGCGGAAGGGCAGGCCCAGATTGCGCACCAGCCAGTCGGCAAGGTCGGTCGCCGTGGCGTGACCGGCGCCGGCGGCCTTCTTCATGGCGGCGGCGTTGACGGTCATGTCGCGCACCATGCCAGCGGTCGCCGCCAGCATCAGGTCGAGCGTCTCGGCGGCGTCGAAGACCGCTTCCTTGTCTTCCTGCATGTCCTTGCCATAGGTGAGCGGCATGCCCTTCATCACGGTCAGCAGGCCGACAAGATGGCCGTTGATGCGGCCGGTCTTGCCGCGCACCAGCTCGGCGGCGTCCGGGTTCTTCTTCTGCGGCATGATCGAGGAGCCGGTGGAGAAGGAATCCGAGAGCCGGATGAAGCCGAATTGCGGCGTCGACCAGATGATGATCTCCTCGGCCAGCCTGGACAAATGCGTCGCGCAGATCGCGGCGAGGCTGAGGAATTCGAGCGCGAAATCGCGGTCCGAGACGCTGTCCAGCGAATTGCGCGTCGGTTCGCGAAAACCGAGAGCCCTCGCGGTCATGTGGCGGTCGATGGAAAAGCTGGTGCCGGCAAGGGCCGCCGCGCCCAGCGGGCTTTCATCCATGCGCTCGATGGCGTCGCGGACGCGCGACAGGTCGCGGCCGAACATCTCGACATAGGCCATGCAATGGTGGCCGAAGGTCACCGGCTGCGCGGCCTGCATATGGGTGAAGCCGGGCATGACGGTCGCCGCGTGCTCCTCGGCGCGTTCGAGGAAGGCGCCGATCAGGTCCTTCAGCGCTTCGGCGACGCGCTGGCACTCCTGCTTGACCCAGAGCCTGAGGTCGACCGCCACCTGGTCGTTGCGCGAGCGCGCGGTGTGCAGGCGGCCGGCCGCCGGGCCGATCAAGTCGGCTAGGCGGGCTTCCACATTCATGTGGATGTCTTCCAGCCTGGTCGAGAATTCGAACGTGCCGGCCTCGATCTCTTTCAGGATCGTGTTCAGCCCGTGAGCGATTTTTTCTTGATCGGCGGCCGAAATAATGCCCGTTTCAGCCAACATCTCGCTATGGGCGATCGATCCGCTTATGTCCTGCGCATAGAGCTTGCGGTCGAAGCCGATCGACGCGTTGATCGCTTCCATGATCGCGGCCGGACCCGAGGCAAAACGTCCGCCCCACATCTGGTTGCTGGCCTTCTTGTCGCTCATCGCTATAACCCGTGCTCCGGAGCAGTTTTGAAATGGCAGACGGCAATAGGTTCTTTTTTCCGGCTACGCGCCTCATCCTTGCCGCATTGGTGGCGGGCGTGCTGGCCGGCGCGGTCGCGGTATATGTCAGCGAGAGCGGTTCTGGCAACAACGCTCCCGAGAAGGTCGCAGCGGCCTCCGACAAGGACGCCGGGGGGGGCGATGCGGCCTGCGGGGTCAAGGCCGCGCGCGCCAAGACCATCGCTGCGAAAGCTGTCGGCCAGGTCGCGGCCCTGCAGCCCGCCGATCCGCCGCAGTCGCTGAAGAGCCTTGCCTTCAACGGCCCCGACGGCAAGCCGATGACGATTGCCGACCATGCCGGCAAGACGGTGCTGCTCAATCTCTGGGCGACATGGTGCGCTCCATGCCGCGCCGAGATGCCGGCGCTCGACGCCCTGCAGAAGGAGAAGGGCGGCAAGGACTTCGAGGTGATCGCGGTCAATGTCGACACCGGCGACGATACCAAGCCGAAGAAGTTCCTCAAGGAGATCGGCGTCGAAACGCTCGGCTTCTACCGGGACCCGACGATCGCCCTGTTCAACGAGGCGAAGACGCGCGGCCTGGCGCTCGGGCTCCCGGTGACCATGTTGATCGATGGCGAAGGCTGCCTGATCGCACATATGAACGGCCCAGCCGAATGGTCGAGCCCCGACGCCAAGCGGCTGGTGGAAGCAGCGCTAACGCCGTGATCGTGTAGTCTTTTGCATTGACGCAATTCCGGACGAAAAACCGCTACGCACTTTTCCTGGAATTGCTTCAGACTGAACGCGCGGCCGCGGCCGGCTGCAGCATCAGGATGCTGCCGCTCCGCATATTCTCGATCTTAGTGCCGGCGGCGCCGTCTTCGTCACGCCGTCATCGGCCGCCGAAACGCCTGTCAGCTCGCCGAACGCCTCGATCGGGCCGGGCCTGCCCAGAAAATATCCCTGGCCGATGTCGCAATCCTCGGCGTTGAGGAAGCGCAGCTCGTCCAGCGTCTCGACGCCTTCGGCCAGGACCGGCAGGCCGAGGCCGCGCCCCAGGCCGAGCACGGCGCGCACGATGGTCGCGACCTGACTGTTGCGGTCGACCGATTTGATGAAGGAGCCGTCGATCTTGATCTTGTCGAACGGGAAGGCGCGCAGGTTGGACAGCGAGGAATAGCCGGTGCCGAAATCGTCCATCGCCACGCGCACGCCGAGCGCCTTGATCTGGCGCAAGGTGGCCAGCGCGCGCGGCATGTCCTTCACCAGCGCCGTCTCGGTGATCTCGAGTTCGAGCCTGCCCGCCGCCAGGCCGGTGCGCAGCAGCACCTCATGCACCTTGCGGCTGAAATCGGGATTGTGGAGCTGCACCGCCGAGACATTGACGGCGACCGTCAGCGGGTTCTTCCAGGTCGCGGCTTCCTTGCAGGCCGCCGCCAGCACCCACTCGCCGATCTGAGCGATCGAACCGCTGTCCTCGGCCACCGGGATGAACACCGAAGGCGGAACCTCTCCGCGTTCGGGATGCCGCCAACGCAGCAGGGCTTCGAAGCCGATCATCCTGCCGCTGCTGATTTCCTTCTGCGGCTGATAGACGAGCCGGAACTCGCCGCGCGCCACGGCCTGGCGCAGGTCCTGCTCCAGGCTGCGCCGGTCGCGCGCCTCAGCGCCCATCGAGGCCTCGAAATAGCGGAAGGTGTCCTTGCCTTCGGCCTTGGCGCGATAGAGCGCGGTGTCGGCATGGCTGACCAGCGCCGCCTGCTCGTCGGCGTCGAGCGGGTAAAGCGCGATGCCGATGCTGGCCGACACCATGCCGCCCGGCGACAGCCGGTTTTCCTGGCGCAGCGCCGATAGCACCGCTTCGGCAATGCGGCCGGCCGCTTGCGGATCGGGAAGGTTGGGGGCGATGATGGCGAATTCGTCGCCGCCGAGCCGGGCCAACATCTGGCCATGGCGCAGCGCGCTGGAGGCGCAGTGGGCCACCTTCTGCAGCACGGCGTCGCCGGCGGCGTGGCCGAAGAGGTCGTTCACTTCCTTGAACCTGTCTAGGTCGAGCAGCATGAGCGCCAGCTGGCCCCGCTTGCCGTTGCCGCCTTCCGCCGACGCGGCGATCTCGGCTTCCAGCCGGGCGGTGAAGCTGCGGCGGTTGGCCAGCCCTGTGAGCGGGTCGTAATGCGCGAGCCGCATGATCTCCTGCTCGGCCTTCCGGCGCTCGCGAATGTCCCGGACGGCCACGACCAGATGCGGCCTGCCGCAATAATCGATGCTCCTGGCGATCAACTCCACCGGTATCCGGCTGTCGTCTCGGCTGCGAAGGTCGGCTTCCTGCGCCTGTCCGCTGCCGGCGGTGACGGCCGACGCGATCCGTTCGCCGAACAGGTCGCTGAGCGTCATCGTGTTCAGCGTGCCGGCGGCGATGCCGCTCAGCGCCGCGATGCTGTCATTGGCGCTGACGATGCGGTTGCCGTCGCAGACGATAAGGCCTTCGACGGCGGCATTGGCGAGGCCATGCATGCGTTCCGCCTCGACCCTGTGACGGCGAAACCGCAGATCGATCCACAGCGCCGTGGCCGACAGCACCAGGATGACCAGGCTTGCCGCCGCGGCGGCAAAGGCCTGCGACATCGGCGCGATCGTGAATTTCGAGATCCCGATCGAGGAATCCGGGTAGATCGAGACGGCGGCCATGGCGATGAAATGCAGCGTGCAGATCGCCAGCGTCAGCAGGACGGTGCCAAGGATCGTTCCCAGGGTCGACGGGCGGCGAAGCACCACAAGCAGCGAGAGCGCGGCGAGCATTATGCCCGAGACCAGCGAGGCGGCGACCAGCAGCTGGTTCCAGACGATCCGGCCTTCGACCTCGAAAGCCGCCATGCCGGTATAGTGCATCGCCGCGATGCCGATGCCGAGCACGGCGCCGCCCACGAGGTAGTGGTCGATGCCGCCGCGCACGGTCGCGATCCACATGCCGGCGGCCGTCAGCAGAACGGAAACCGCCAGCGAAGCGACCGAAAGTTCGGCGTTGTAGGCGTTGGGTATTCCCGGCGTGAAAGCGATCATGGCGATGAAATGCGTCGCCCAGATGCCGAATCCGGTCGAGGCGGCGGCAATCAGCAGCCAGGCATGACGGTTTCGACTGGTCGACTGCTCGACATGACGAAGCAGGTTCACCGCGGAGAAACAGGATATTCCGCAAATGAGCGCGGCCAGTGCGACCAGTCTCAGATCGTGCTCGTTCACGATACAATTATAGACGGTCAGCATCTTGCTTCACCTGATCTACCCGCATCAATCAAGGCAATGGGATTGATTAGGACCGGACGGCTGAAGAATCGATTATGCCGCCCGCAACCTCTGCGTGCTTTCCAGGTTGTGTCGCCTGCGGAAGATTATGCGCCGGATCGATTGGCCGATCCGACCGATCGTGTCGGTCCAAAGGCAGTCACTTCAACCGCACCGTGACCACCAGCGCCTCGTGGTCGGCGCTCGGGCTGCCGTCCGGCAGCACCGCCGGCAGCGTCGCCGGCGCGCTTGCCACGAGACCCCGGGTGAAGAACCAGTCGATGTGGCCGGCAGGTGTGGCGTCGCCTGCCGCGCGCCGCTGGGTGGGTCTGTCGAACGCATTGGCGTCGCGCCAATCGTAGCCGCGCTCGGCCATGATGCCGAAGAGGGGCTCGTGGCGGTCGGGGCACATCAGCCGGTCCGGTTCGGCGGCAATGCGGGCCTGCCATGCGGCCGGATCGGCGTGACGCTCTTCATAGGTCGCGGTCAGCGTGTTGAAATCGCCGCCGATCAGCACCGGCGCTTCCGCGTCATATCTGTCGATGGCGTCGAGCAGGTGGCGCGTCTGGTCGGCGCGGCCGGCGGGATTGGTGCGGTTCTCGAGGTGCACCGAAACGACGGTGACCCGGCGGTCGCCGACCATCACCTGGCCGCCGAGCGCCATGCGGCCGCCAATCCGGGGCTGGCCGTGCTCCGGCAGGAACCAGGCGCCGGCGGCGTCCAGGCGAACGAGGAAGGGTCGCAGCAGCGGGACGGCGCTGGTTATGGCGTTGCCGTGGAAGCCCTCGATGTTCTCGGCGCCGCCATTTGCCGCCTGCTCGGCCTCGTTGCCGGTACCGAGTTCGAGGAACTCGACGCCATAGGCGTAGGAATGGCCGAGACGATCGGCAAGCCGGCTCAAAAGATGGCCGTTGCCGGAGCGCGCCATGCCCTTGTCGACCTCGGACAGCAGCACGACATGCGGCGCCTGGCCGGCGATCGTTGCGGCGATGGCATCGAGGTGACGCAGCCGCTCGACGTTCCAGGCCATGACGGTCAGGCTCTCGCCGGCGCTTGCTTGCGAAGCCTTGCCGCCGATCTCGATCTCGCCGAGGGCTGGAACGGCGGCCGCGTGGCGCAAATGAGTGGCGCTGTCGCGCTGTCCGTCCCGCATGGCGTTGCGGACGTCGACAGGCACGTGCGTGAGCTGCGGAACCAGCATGTCTCTTCTCATTCAGTTAGTCGGTTAATCAAAGAGTCTTTTCGCCGCGTGGGCGTGCTCTAGCTCTCTAGAGCGCCGATGTGACGTTTTCATGCCGGCGCGACCGCTGCCAGGAGGAGGAGAGACCGGCTGTCCACAGGGGCCGCTTGCCGGTCAAGGGGCCACAACAGAACTGTCACATACCTTCTCTATGAGAGCGGGCAAGGACTTGCGCAAAACCCTTGTCACACTGCCACTCAAGAGGGAAAAACCATGACGATCATCAAGCGGGGCTTCGCTGCCCTTGCCGCCGGCGCGCTCAGCACCGCGCTTGCGGTTCCTGCTTTCGCCGAGCCGGTCAAATTCGATTTCTGGTTCGGACTTTCGGGCGATCTTGCCCGCGTCGTCGACACGCTGTGCAAGAACTTCAACGATTCCCAGAAGGACTACGAGGTCGTCTGCACCAGCCAGGGCAATTACGACGCCACGCTGCAGAACACGATCGCCGCCTTCCGCGCCGGCAAGCAGCCCACCGTCGTCCAGGTCTATGACGTCGGCACCGCCACCATGATGCTGTCGGGCGCCTACAAGCCCGCCGACAAGCTGATGGAGGAGAACGGCTACAAGATCGACTACAGCGACTATTTCCCCGGCATCGCCCGCTATTACGCGACCTCGAAGGGCGAGATGCTGTCTTTCCCGTTCAACTCCTCGACGGCGCTGATGTACTGGAACAAGGACGCCTTCGCCAAGATCGGCAAGAGCGAGGCGCCGAAGACCTGGGAAGATGTCGGCGCCGACCTCAAGGCGCTGAAGGACGCCGGCTATGATTGCCCGATGGCGATCAACATCTCGGCCAATGAGAGCTGGCAACTGATGGAGCAGTTCTCGGCGCTGCACAATCAGCCGATCGCCACCAAGAACAACGGCTATGACGGTCTCGACGCCCGTCTGGAAGTCAACAAGACCAAGTTCGTCCAGTACGTCACCGACTTGAAAAAGTGGTATGACGCCGGCCTGATCAAGATCAAGTCGAAGGACCTCGGCCAGGACATGGTGCAGGCTTTCGCCACCGGCACCTGCCAGGTCATCCTGACCTCGGTCGGCGACCACGGCACGGTCGGCCGCACCCAGAAGGAAGGCATGAACTGGGACGTCGCCGAGCTGCCGGTCTATGCCGGCACCGAGCGCAAGAACTCGCTGGTCGGCGGCGCCTCGCTGTGGGTTCTGTCCGGCAAGTCGGACGCCGAATACAAGGGCGCGGCCGCCTTCCTCAATTTCATCCACGATCCCAAGACCGCTTTGTTCTGGTCGACCAACACCGGCTACATCCCCGTGACGAAGTCGGGCTTCGATTTCATGAAGTCCAACGGCTTCTACGACAAGGCGCCCTACAAGGGCCGTGAAGTGGCGATCGAGAGCCTGACCGCCTCGGAGCCGACCGAGATCACCCGCGGGGTTCGGCTCGGCAACTTCACCCAGATCCGCGCCGAATTCGGCACGCAGATGCAGGCGATCTTCGCCAACAAGGTCAGCGTCCAGGAAGGCCTCGACACGCTGGTCAAGAATGGCGACGCCATACTCGAGCGCTTCCAGCAGACCTATCCGGGTAAGACCCTGCCCTGATCCCGGATGTTGGAGCGGCCGCCCGTCGGGAATCGACGGGCGGCCATTTCACATCTAGGTTTACCCGTGAAGGTGGGCTGACGGTTCAACGGCACCGGCGGATCGATGGAAAAACGCGTCACTTTCGGCAGATGGACGATCGGCATCCTGTTCGCGGTGCCGCAGCTCATCCTGATCTTCACCTTCTTCTACTGGCCGGCGGGCCAGGCGGTTTACTGGTCGCTGACGCTGCAGCAGCCCTGGGGCGGCGGCAATATCTGGGTCGGGCTCGACAATTTCCGCTCGATCCTCGCCAATGCCGACTACTGGAATTCCATCACCGCCAGCATGATCTTCGCCGGAATCAGCACCGGCCTTGCCATGGTCATCGCGCTCGTGCTCGCCGCCTTGACCGACCGGCAACTTGCCGGCTCATGGCTCTATCGAGTGGTGCTGATCTGGCCTTACGGCATCGCCGCGCCGGCTCTGGCGCTGGCGTTTCGTTTCATCCTGGCGCCGGAGGCCGGCTTCATGGCCGTCGTCAACAAGGTCTGGCCGGGCTTCTGGGACCCAGGCCTCGACGGCGCCGACGCGATGGCCTCGATCATCATCGCCTTTTCCTGGAAATATGTCGGCTATAACTTCATCTTCTTTCTCGCCGCCTTCCAGGCGATCCCGCGCTCGCTGATCGAGGCTGCGGCGATGGACGGCTCCGGTGTCATCCGGCGCTTCTGGGACATCCAGTTCCCGCTGATCACGCCGACGATCTTCTTCCTGCTGGTCATCAACATCACCGAAAGTTTCCAGGACTCCTTCGGCATCGTCGACATCATGACGGCGGGCGGGCCTGCCAATGCCACCAACCTGATGGTCTACAAGATCTATTCCGACGGCTTCAAAGGCCTGGATTACTCTGGCGCCGCCGCGCAGAGCATCATCCTGATGCTCTTGATCATCGCGCTCACCATCGTCCAGTTCCGCTTCATCGAGCGGCGCGTGCATTATCGCTGAGGCGGTCATGGTCGAACGCACCCCGATCCTCAATTTCTTCACGCATCTCATCCTGTTCGCCGGCTTCGTATTCTGCGTGGCGCCGTTCGTCATCGTGGCGATCGCCGCCTCGCACAATCTGAAGGACGTCAACGACGTGCCGATGTCGCTGCTGCCGGGCAGCGATTTCTGGGTCAACATCAAGACGGCGTGGACGACCGCCGATCTCGGCCCGAAGCTCTTCAACTCCTTCGTCATGGCGTTCGGGGTCGCCGCCGGCAAAGTCATCGTGTCGGCGCTGACGGCCTTCTCGATCGTCTATTTCCGCTATCCCGGCCGCATGCTGATCTTCTGGCTGATCTTCGTCACGCTGATGCTGCCGCTCGAAGTGCGCATCGTGCCGACCTACGCGGTGGTCGCCAACGTTCTCGATCCCTATCAGACGATCATGGACCTGACGGGGCTTTCCTGGCTGATTGAGAAGATATCGGGGGTTCAGGTCCAGCTCAGCCTGGGGCTGCTCAATTCCTATAGCGGCCTGATCCTGCCGCTGGTCGCCACCGCCACCGGCACCTTCCTTTACCGGCAGTTCTTCCTGACCGTGCCCGACGAATTGACCGAGGCGGCGCGGATGGACGGCGCCGGCGCGCTGCGCTTCTTCGTCGATATCCTTCTGCCGTTGTCGCGCAACAACATGGCGGCGCTCGGCACCATCATGTTCCTGTGGGCCTGGAACCAGTATCTGTGGCCGTTGCTTATCACCACCGACCAGTCGCACGCGATGGCGGTGACCGAGCTGAAGCAGCTCATCCCCAATGTCGGCGGCGCGCCGGAATGGCATATCGCCATGGCTGGCACGCTGATCGTCATGCTGCCGCCGCTGATCGTGGTGGTGCTGATGCAGCGCTGGTTCGTGCGCGGTCTGATCGCCACCGAAAAATAGGGAGACGATAAAATGGCCTCCATCACCATCCGCGGCGTCAAGAAGAACTATGCCAGGACACAGGTCGTGCACGGCGTCGACCTCGATTTCGCCTCGGGCGAATTCGTCGTCATCCTGGGGCCGTCCGGCTGCGGCAAGTCAACGCTGCTCAGGATGATCGCGGGACTGGAAGAGATTTCCGACGGCACGATCGCGATCGACGGCAAGGTGGTCAACAAGCTCGAGCCGCGCGAGCGCGGCTGCGCCATGGTGTTCCAGAACTACGCGCTCTACCCGCATATGAGCGTGGCGCAGAACATCGGCTATTCGCTGAAAGTGGCCGGCGTTCCCGCGGCCGAACGCGCTGAGCGCATCCAGGCGGTGGCCCGCGTCCTTGAACTGGAGCATCTGCTCGATCGCAAGCCGATGGCGCTCTCCGGCGGCCAGCGCCAGCGTGTCGCGATGGGCCGCGCCATGATCCGCGAACCCAAGGTGTTCCTCTTCGACGAGCCGCTCTCCAATCTCGACGCCAAGCTGCGCGTGCAGATGCGCTCGGAGATCCGCAAGCTGCACCGGCGCCTCAGCGCCACCTCGGTCTTCGTCACGCATGACCAGGTCGAGGCGATGACGCTGGCCGACCGGCTGGTGGTGATGAATGGCGGCCGCGTCGAGCAGGTCGGCACGCCGGCCGAAGTCTACAGCCGGCCGGCAAGCCGCTTCGTGGCGACCTTCGTCGGCGCGCCGGCGATGAACATGCTCGAAGGCACCGTCACGCTCGACGGGCTGTCGCTGCTCGGCGACAGCCGCAAGCTCAACGTGTCGCGCACGGGTCTTGCCGTGGGCTCGAAGGTCGCGGTCGGCATCCGGCCGGAGGCGGTGCGCATGGTGGCGCCGGGCACGCCCGGAGCGCTCGCGGCAACAGTCGACCTGATCGAGGAATTGGGCGCGGGCCGCGTCATCTATGTCGATCTCGACGGCGCGCCGTTCTCCGTCGTGACGTCCGAGATTGTCCATCCCGAACCGGGCAGCACGGTCGGGCTGCAGTTCGCCGAAGCGGACCTGCACTTCTTCTCCTCGGAGACAGGCGGCAGGCTTGACGTGTTCAAGGCTTCGGTGCCGGAACCGGCGCTGTAGGCGAAACTCCCCGCGATTTCGAAAGAGCTGATTGAGGGTTCACGCATGAAGATAATCCAGGTCTCCGACGTCCATCTCGGTCGTCGGCGCGAGATGCGCTATGGCGCAAACTTGAACGAGCGCCTCGATCGATGCATCGATCATATCAATCAACGTCACAGCGATGCGACGCTCTGCATCTTCACGGGCGACCTGACCGATGACGGCGAGGCCGAGAGCTACGCCGACCTGAAGGCCGCGCTGAGCCGGCTCACCGTGCCCTACCGGCTGCTGCCCGGAAACCACGACCGGCGCGCCAATCTCATCGCCGCCTTCCCGGAAAATGGAACCGACGACAACGGCTTCGCGCAGTCGGTTTTCGACACGCCGGAAGGGCGGCTCATTTTCCTCGACAGCCTGGCGGAAGGCCGCGTCACCGGCGAGTTGTGCGACAGCCGGCTCGGCTGGCTCGATGCCAGGCTCGCCGAGGCGGCGGGCAAGGCGGCCTATATCTTCCTGCACCATCCGCCGGTCGAGCTCGGACTCACGCTGCTCGACCCGCTCGGCCTCGAAGAGCCGCAGCGGCTCATCGATGTTCTGACCCGCCACGGCAATGTCCGCTACATCTTCTTCGGCCATGTCCACCGTGACATCGCCGGAACCGTCGCCGGCATTCCGTTCTCGGTTCAGCGCGGCCTTCATGCCCGCTTCATGCTCGACCTTGTCGGCGACGAGATGGTCGAGCAAGCGCCGCCGGCCTATTCGATCATCCTGATCGACGGCGCGCGCGTCGTCATCCACAGCCACGATTTCCTGGAGCAATGGCCGCTATGGTCGCCGGCGACGGGCGAACGAGTTCGCTGATGGCACGCTAGCATTCAGGCAAAGACATGCGCCTTGCCGGTGACGGTCAAGCGCACGATCTCGCCGATCGCCGGCGCGTCCATGCCCGTCCTGCGCAGGATGAGCGGCGTGTTGCCGATCGCGGCCGCGTCGGGCGGATCCGGGCTGTTGAGCAGACGCACCGCGACGGTGCAGACCGAGCCCGCGAATTCGCAGTCCGTCACTTCGCCGAACAGCATGTCGGGCGTGCCCGACATGCCTTCGCGCGAGGTGAGCTTGAGCAGGATTTGCTCGGGCCGCAGCATGATGCGCGCGACATCGCGCCGTTCCTTCGTGTCGACGGCGATGCGTCCGAGCCGCGACTCGGCAAAGCCGTCGGCGATCCTGGCGGGCACGATGATGGCGTCGCCCAGGAACTCCGCGACCATCCTGTCCCGGGGCTTAAAATAGAGCTCGCGCGGCGTGCCGACCTGCGAAAACAGGCCGTCGCGCATCACCGCCACCTGGCTGGCGAAGGACAGCGCCTCGGCCTGGTCGTGGGTGACCAGGATGGTGGTGATGCCCGCCTCTTCCAGAAGCTCGGCAACTGCCTTGCGCATCGAAGCGCGCAAGCCGGTATCGAGGGCCGAGAACGGCTCGTCGAGCAGCATCAGCCTCGGCTTCATCGCCATGGCGCGGGCAAGCGCGACGCGCTGCTGCTGGCCGCCGGACAATTCGTGTGGCCGGCGCTTCAGGACCGCCTTGTCCAATCCGACGATGTAGGCGAGCTCGACGATATGCTCCGCTCGTCTGTCGGCATTCCGCGCGATGCCGAAACCGATATTGTCGGCGATGCTGAGATGCGGGAAGAGGGCGCCATCCTGGGCGACCACGCCGATGCCGCGGCGATGCGCCGGCACGGCGTCGCCGCCATTGGCCAGCACCTTGCCGTCGAGCGCGATACGGCCGCGGTCCGGCGCCTCGAAACCGGCGATCAGCCTGAGCAAGGTGGTCTTGCCGCAGCCGGACGGCCCGACGATCGCGGTGCGGCTGCCGCTTTCGACAGTCAGGTCGACACCTGCAAGCGCCGTCACCGGGCCGTAGCTCTTCGCGACGCCGCTGAGTTCGAGAAAGCTCATCGTCCGGCCATCCGCTTCGACTGGATGTAGAGCCACCAGGTCATTGGCAGCGACATCGCCACCATGATCAGCGCGTAAGGGGCGGCGGAGGCGTAGTCAATCTCGCCGCTATAGGACCAGAAGGCCATCGCCAGCGTGCGGGTGCCGTTGGGCGCCAGCATCTGGGTAGCGGTGAGCTCGTTGGTGATGCCGAGGGCCACCATGGCCATGCCGGCGGCCGCGCCCGGCGCCGACAGGCGAACCGTGGTCGACCACAGCGCCTTGACCGGCGACCGGCCGAGGCTGGAAGCGGCGCGCTCCAGCTCCACCGGCGCCTGCGCGATCGAGGCGCGCAGGCTGACCAGCGCGCGCGGCAGGAACATCAGCGCGTAGCCGAACAGGATGGTGAAGAGCGTCTGGTAGAGCGGCAGCGCGACGCGCACGGTGATCGTGACCAGCGCCAGCGCGGTGACGACGCCCGGAAGGGCGCCGACGATGTAATTGCAGCTCTCGAGCAAGCGCTGCAGCGGCCCCGGGGCGCGGATCGAGATCCAGGCCATCGGCATGGCGGCAATTGTCGCGAGCACCGCGCCGGCAATGGCGAGGAACAGCGTCTGGCCGAGGGCCAGGCCGATCTCGTCCCATCGCCAGACTTCGGTGCCCCCGGCAATCAGCCAGCGGCCCACCGTGACGAAGGGCACGCCGAGCGACAGCAGCGCGACGCCGGCCGGCAAAAGCAGGCAGGGCAAGGTGGCGCGACCGAGGCGGGCACGCTGTTGCTTGCGCGCGGCGCCGGAACCGACGCGGGCATAGCGTTCCTCGCCGCGGATCATCACCTCGAGGGCGAGCAGGAAAAGACAGCAGACCACCAGCACGGCGGCCAGCATGTTGGCGGCCGGACCGTTGAAGGTCGACTGGAACTGGTCGACGATCGCGGTGGTGAAGGTGTCGAAACGGATGAAGACATAGAGGCCGTATTCGGCCAAGAGATGCAGGCCGACCAGCAGCGAGCCGCCGCAGATGGCGAGCCTCAGCTGCGGCAGCACGACGCGCGCGAAAACCCGCCACGGGCCAAGGCCAAGCGCCGCGGCGGCATCTTCCAGCGCCGGATCGAGCCGGCGCAGCGCGGCCGCGATCGGCAGATAGAGGAACGGGAAATAGGCGATGACGGAGACCAGCACGCCGGCCCACAGCCCGTGCAGGCCCGGAACGAAGCTGATCCATGCGTAGGAGTGCACGAAAGCGGGGATGGCCAGCGGCGCGACCGACAGCCAGGACCACCAGCGGTTGCCCGGCAGGTCGCTGCGCTCCGTCAGCCAGGCCAGCGCCACCGACAGCACGATGGCGATCGGCACGGCGGCGGCGACGAGGAGCGTGGTGTTGACCAGCAATTCGCCGACGCGTGGGCGGAAGATCAGCGCCACCACCGTGTCCCGGCCGGTTTGGATCGCGACCCAGACGATGAAGCCGAGCGGCAGCAGTGCGATGAGTGAGACGAAGGCCGCGGCGAGCGTGATCCACGACGCGGACCGGCGCTTCTTCATCCCGCCCACCGGCAGTCTTGCCGGGGTCATGTCGATCACCGACTGCATCAGGCGCGCCGCCGGCTCGCTTCTGCCGGCCGGCGGAAGCGGTCCGATGTGCCACTCAGGCGGGACGAAGCGCAGTCGACTGTCATCGACGAGGCGATCTCCAAACAAAAACGCTCCCGCGGAAGGCGAATTGCCGCGGGAGCACGGTCGTTCGCCCTTTTAGGACGAACGCGAACTAAAGCAAGCCGGCTTGCGTCATCAGGTCGATGACCTTCTTGGAATTCAGCGTCGCCGGATCGACTTTCGGCGCCTGCAGATCGGCCAGCGGCACCAGCTTCGGGTTGGACTGGGCATCCTTGCCGACCGCATATTCATAAGAGGTCCCGGTCTTCAGCACG
This sequence comes from Mesorhizobium sp. J8, assembly GCF_016591715.1. Lineage (NCBI taxonomy): Bacteria > Pseudomonadati > Pseudomonadota > Alphaproteobacteria > Hyphomicrobiales > Phyllobacteriaceae > Mesorhizobium > Mesorhizobium sp. J8. The sequence goes on along the minus strand of NZ_AP024109.1, from coordinate 6,008,498 downwards.
TCCTGACCGCCCTTGCCGGTCACCCACTTCAGGAAGGCCTGGGCCTCCTTGGGATGCTTGCTCGAGGCCAGCACGCCGCCGCCGGAGACTGAAACGAAGGCGCCCGGGTCCTGGTTCTTGAAATAATGCAGGGCGACATTCTTGCTGTTCTCGCCGGTCTTGGCCTGATCACCGAAATAATAATAGTGGTAGATCACGCCGCCATCGATCTCGCCCGCATTGACCGCCTTCATCACCGTCGAGTTGCCCTTGTAGGCTGTGAAGTTATCCTTCATCGCCTTCAGCCAGTCGGCGGTGGCGGCCTCGCCCTTGATCTGCAGCAGTGCGCTGACGATAGCCTGGAAGTCGGCGCCCGACGGCGAGGCGGCCCAGCGGCCCTTCCAGTTCGGATCGGCGAGATCGAGCAGCGACTTCGGCAACTGGTCTTCCTTGAGCTTGTCCTTGTTATAGGCGAAGACGGTGCTGCGGGCGGCGACGCCGACCCACTTTCCGCTCGAAGGCTGGTATTCCTGCGGAACCTGGGCGAGGGTCTCGGGGTCGACCGGCGCAAACAGGCCCGCCGCCTCGACCAGCGCCATGGCCGGCGAGTTCTCGGTCAGGAAGACGTCGGCCGGCGAGGCCGCGCCTTCGGCGACGATCTGGTTGGAGAAGTCGCTGTCGCCGCCATTGCGCAACGTTACCTTGATGCCGGTTTCCTTGGTGAAACCTTTCGCCCATTCCTTGGCGAGGCTCTCATGCTGGGCATTGTAGACGATGATGCCTTGATCCTCGGCCATGGCCGGGCCGGCGATCAGGCCGAGCGCCAATGCGGCGCCGGCAAGCGTGGAAAGGGCAATTTTCATGGGCATCGTCCTCAAAACTGGAGACAAGGGTTCAGGCACGGCTGCACCTATCAATACCTGATTATCATAGTCAACATTGTGGTCCTGCTTCAATCGGTCGCCCTGCCGCAAACTTTCGTGATTTTACCGGCAGTTTGGCTTGGACATTATTTCGCCGGCCACGTAACAAACCAGGGCCGAGACGCGAACTTACGGGGGTAAACTCTTGTGACCGGCAAGGACGAGGCCGAGCTTTCCCGGCTGCTCAGGGCCGCGATCGCGGGCGACGAAAGGGCTTATGCCGACTTTCTGCACCGGATTGCCGTCCTCGTTCGCGGCTTTGTCCGGCGCAAGATCGTTCAGGGCGGGGTCGATCCCGAGGATGTCGTGCAGGAAACCTTGCTGGCCATTCATGTCAAACGCCACACATGGCGGCCTGACGCGCCGGTGCTGCCCTGGGTCTATGCGATCGCCCGCTTCAAGCTGATCGACGCGTTCCGCCGGCGCGGACGGCGCATCGAGGTCGAGATCGACGAGATCGCCGAAACCTTCGCCGAGCCGGAAGCGGAAACGGTGAGCGAGCGCGACATCAACCGGGCGCTCGACGGGCTGCCGCCGGCGCAGCGCTCGGTGGTGTCGTCGATCTCGGTCGACGGCCATTCGATCGGCGAGACGGCGGTAAAGCTCGGCATCAGCGAGACGGCGGTGCGCGTGTCGCTGCATCGCGGCCTCGCCGCGATCGCCAAAAGGTTTGGACGATAGTGACATGAGGACAGAGGATCTCATCAAAGCGCTCGACGCCGATGCCCGCGACAGGGCGATGCCGATGGGCAAGGCCTGGTGGCTGGCGGTCGGCGTGGCGGTGGCGATCGCGGCCGCGGTCTTCTTTGCGACCATCGGGCCACGCCCCGACATCATGCCCGCCATGCACACGATGCGCTTCATGTCGAAATTCGTGTTCACGCTGGTGCTCGCGGCCAGCGCCTTCGCGCTGGTCCGCGCGCTGTCGGTGCCGGGCGCTTCGACCAGTCGGAGGATGGCGTGGATGCTCGCCGCGCCGCTTCTGGTCGTGCTGGCGGTGGTTCTGGAACTCTTCGTCGTGCCTCAGGCCGATTGGGGCAAGCGGCTTGTCGGCTCGAACATGATGATCTGCATGAGCTTCATCCCGCTTATCGGCATCGGTCCGCTGGCGGTCTTCCTCGGCATGCTGCGCTACGGCGCGCCGACGCGGCCGGTGCTTGCGGGCGCGGTGGCCGGGCTGCTCGCGGGCGGGCTCGCGGCAACCTTCTATGCCGCGCATTGCTTCGACGATTCGCCGCTTTTCGTCGCCACCTGGTATACGATCGCCATCGCCTTCCTTACGCTGCTCGGCGCCATTGGCGGGCGACTGTTCGTGCGCTGGTAGGCACCCCACCGATCCTTCGGTACAGTTTTGGCAACAGTACCTTAATCATGCCGGCAATTGTTTGCCGGTTAGCGGAGCGATCGCCGCCGCCCACGCAACCATTCCTTAAAATCGATCCGCCAGGGTTTTGGCGACGTGCAGTTGCGTGTTGGGTGGGATCGCATCGTGGCGTGGTTGAATTGGAAAGGTCCGCGGGCCGGCAAGCGTGCCGTCCTCGCCTTCATGGCCGGGGGACTGGCTGCCCTGGCCGCATCGGTCCTGCTGCCGGCGCTGGAACTCGGTGAAGAGGCGCTGAAGGTCTGCCTTCAGATATCCGTGGCCATCACGGCCGTGACGCTGTTTTTCTCGGGATTGTTCATTCGCAGGATCGTCGATGACGGTCGGCAGATTGCCGAAAGCGAGCAGCGCTTTCGGCGCGCCATGGAAGATTCGGCGATCGGCGTCGCCATTGTCAGCCTCGACGGGCGCATCGTTCAGGCCAATCCCGCCTTCGCCGATATGCTCGGCTACACACGCTCGGAGATCGAGGCGCTGACTTTCTTCCAGATCACCCATCCCGACGATCTGCAGATCGGCCGCGAGACGATGATGAGCCTGAAGGAAGGCAAGATCCACTCCTTCCATTTCGAGAAGCGGTATCTGCGCAAGGACGGTACTCCGGTGTGGGCGCAGCTTGCCGGCTCGGTCATCCGCGAAGAGGAGACAGGCCGCCCACTTTATCTGGTGTCGCAGATCGAGGACATCGATGCGCGCAAGCAGGCCGAGGCGCGCATTGCCGAGGCGGAGACGCGCTGGAACTTCGCGCTGACCAGCGCCGGGCAAGGCATGTGGAGCCTCGACATGCGCAAGGGCGGCACGACCTACTCCGAAACCTGGGTGAAGATGCTCGGTTACGACGACGGGGAGCTGGACGGCGACCCCGGCCGCTGGCTGACGATGATCCACCCGGACGATCGCGAAGTTGTCGCCGAGGCCGATCGCGCGCATCTTGCCGGCGAGACGCCGTTCTTCGAGGCCGAGTTCCGCATGCGACACAGGGACGGCCACTGGGTTTGGATCCTCGATCGCGGCAAGGCGATCGAACGCGACGGCGAAGGGCGGCTGATCCGGGCCATCGGCAGCCTGACCGATATCACGGAGCGTAAGCAGGCCGAAGAACGGCTCAAGGTTTCCGCGGCGATGCTGGCCGACGAGAAGGAGAGGCTCCGGGTGACGCTGCAGTCGATCGGCGACGCGGTGATCTGCACCGATGCCGCCAACCGCATCACCTTCATGAATCCGACCGCGGAGAAGCTCACCGGCGTCGATGTCGCCGACGGGCTGGGAAAGTTGCTCAGCCATGTCTATTGGGCGGTCGATGAGGAGAGCGGGCGCAGAATCGAGCTTTCGCGTCCTTCGGCGAACGAGCGGCCGCATTGCGACCAGAACACGCGCGCGGTCCTGGTGCGGCGCGACGACACGCGCTGCAGCATCCGCCAGGTGGTGTCGCCGATCATGAACGACCGCGAGGAGTTCTGCGGCCTGGTCATCGTCTTCCAGGATTTCACCGACGCGCGCGCTCTGCAGCGCCAGCTGGCCCATGCCGCCGCCCATGACACGTTGACCGGGCTCGCCAACCGTTCGAGCTTCATCCGCACCATGGAGGAGCTCGTCGACCAGTGCCGCCTCAATGGCGGCGAGCATCAGTTCATGTTCGTCGACCTCGACCACTTCAAGGCGGTCAACGACACCGGCGGCCATGCCGCGGGTGATGCGCTGCTCAAGCGCGTGGCCGCCGCCCTTCTCGATGTGCTTGGCCCGGAAGACATCGTCGCGCGGCTCGGCGGCGACGAGTTCGCCGTCCTTCTCAAATCGGGCGCCGGGGAGCGCGGAGCGATCGCGGCTCGCTCGATCATCGATGCCATCCGCAATCTCAACTTCAGCTGGGACGGGCGCCCGCATCCGATCGGCGCCAGCATCGGGCTCGCGCCGATCCGCGCCGGCTGCGGCGAGGTCGACGAGATCATCGCCCGGGCCGACGCCGCCTGCTATGCCGCCAAGGCGGCCGGCCGCGGCTGCGTTTCCGCCGCGCCCGACGACGACGTTTCGAAAGACGGCATGACGCCTTTGCCGCTCGCAGCGGCGAGCTAAAGCGCGTCGCGATCTTTCAGATTCGCTCCATGCGCTTTAGGTTTTTGACTTTGCGCATGTCTTTATCCCGAAACCGTTCCCACTTCGGCAGACATGCTCTAAAGCGCGTCGCGCCGAACCGGATTCAGGCGACGCGCTTTAAATCGGAACGATCAGCGCGTCGGCACCGGATGGTCGCCGCGATAGTCGTAGAAGCCGCGGCTGGTCTTGCGGCCGAGCCAGCCGGCCTCGACATATTTCACCAACAGCGGGCAGGGGCGATATTTCGAATCCGACAGGCCCTCATGCAGAACCTGCATGATCGACAGGCAGGTGTCGAGGCCGATGAAATCGGCGAGCTGCAACGGTCCCATCGGATGGTTGGCCCCGAGCCGCATGGCGGTATCGATGGCATCGACCGTGCCAACGCCCTCATAGAGCGTGTAGATCGCCTCGTTGATCATCGGCAAGAGGATGCGGTTGACGATGAAGGCCGGGAAATCCTCCGAGACGGTGATCGTCTTGTCGAGGTGGTTCACATAGGTCTTGGCCGTCTCGAAGGTCTGATCCTCCGTGGCGATGCCGCGCACCAGCTCGACCAGCTTCATCACCGGCACCGGGTTCATGAAGTGGATGCCGATGAAGCGCTCGGGGCGGTCGGTCTGGGCGGCGAGCCGGGTGATCGAGATCGACGAGGTGTTGGTGGCGAGAATCGCTTCCGGATTGAGCTGCGGGCAGAGCTGCGCGTAGATCTTGCGCTTGACCGTCTCGTCCTCGGTCGCCGCTTCGATCACGAGGTCGGCAGCGGCAAGGTCGGCCATGGCCGGGGCGGCGGAGATGCGCGCCATCGCTTCGTTGCGCGCCTTTTCCTCGAGCTTGCCGGAGCCTACCTGCCGGGCCATGTTGCCGCTGATGGTGGCGATGCCCTTCTCGATGCGGTCGGCCGATATGTCGTGGATCAGGACCTTGTAGCCAGCCAGCGCTGAGACGTGGGCGATACCGCCACCCATCTGACCCGCGCCGACAATGCCGATCGTCTCGATCTTGCTCATGACCCCGATCCCGTCCGGAGCAATTCCGCTTCGTTGAAGCATGAACGCTCCTGCTTGTTTGTTCCTAGCAACTCCGGCGCAAACCGCCGGAATGGCTCAGACCTTGGCGGCCTGCTTTTTGTGCAGCGCAAACTAAAAGGGCGGGGCGACTTCGTCTACCCCACCCTTCGGATTTTAATATGCCAGAACTGGCGGCGTCAAAGCGCCTTTTGCAGCTCCGGCAGGATGACGAAGAGATCGCCGACCAGGCCGTAGTCGGCAACCTGGAAAATGGGCGCTTCCTCGTCCTTGTTGATGGCGACGATGACCTTCGAGTCCTTCATGCCGGCCAGATGCTGGATAGCGCCGGAGATGCCGACGGCGATGTAAAGGTCGGGCGCGACCACCTTGCCGGTCTGGCCGACCTGCCAGTCGTTCGGCGCATAGCCGGCGTCGACTGCGGCTCGGCTTGCGCCGACCGCGGCGCCGAGCTTGTCGGCGACCGGCAGGATGACTTCCTGGAACTTCTCCGAGGAGCCGAGCGCGCGGCCGCCCGAGATGATGATCTTGGCCGAGGTCAGCTCCGGACGGTCGTTCTCGGAAAGCTTGTTCTCGACGAAAGACGACAGGGCGGGATTGGCGGCTGCGCCGACCGTCTCGACCGAAGCGGAACCGCCCTCGGGCGCGGCCGAGAAAGAAGCGGTGCGCACGGTGATGACCTTCTTGGCGTCGGTCGACTGCACGGTCTGGATGGCGTTGCCGGCATAGATCGGCCGCTTGAACGTATCCGGCGAGACCACTTCTATGATCTCGGACACCTGCGCGACGTCGAGCAGGGCGGCGACGCGCGGGGCGATGTTCTTGCCGGCGGAGGTCGCGGGCGCGATGATCGTGTCGTAGCCGCCTGCAAGCGAGACCACGAGAGCCGCCGTCGGCTCGGCGAGGCGCTCGGCGAGCTCGTCGGCTTCGGCGAGCAGCACCTTACGGACGCCTTTCAGCTTGGCGGCGGCGTCGGCCGCGCCCTTGGCGCCCTTGCCGGCCACCAGCACGTCGACATCCGAGCCGATCTGGAGAGCCGCCGACAGCGCCTTCGCGGTCTGGTCGGAAAGGCTTGCGTTGTCGTGTTCGGCGATGAGGAGAATTGCCATTTTCTTTGTCCTTTCCTGACCGCTTAGAGCACGCCGGCTTCGTTCTTCAGCTTCTCGACCAGCTCGGCCACGCTCTTGACCTTGACGCCCGCCTTGCGGCCACCCGGCTCCTCGGTCTTGATCACTTTGAGGCGCGGCTTCACGTCGGCGCCGTAGTCGGCCGGGCTTTTCTCGTCGAGCGGCTTCTTCTTCGCCTTCATGATGTTGGGCAGCGAGGCATAACGCGGCTGGTTGAGGCGAAGGTCGGCGGTGACGATCGCCGGCATCTTCAGTTCCACGGTCTGCAGGCCGCCGTCGACTTCGCGCGTCACCTTGGCCTTGTCGCCGGCCAGCTCCACCTTGGAGGCGAAGGTGCCTTGGGCCCAGCCCAGAAGCGCCGCCAGCATCTGGCCGGTCTGGTTCGAATCGTCGTCGATCGCCTGCTTGCCGAGGATGACGAGGCCCGGCTTCTCGGCCTCGACCACGCCCTTCAGGACCTTGGCGACGCCGAGCGGTTCGGTCTGCTCGTCGGTCTTGACCAGGATGGCGCGGTCGGCGCCCATGGCGAGCGCGGTGCGCAGTGTCTCCTGCGCCTGCTGCGGGCCGATCGACACCACGATGATCTCTTCCGCTTTGCCGGCTTCCTTGATGCGGATCGCTTCCTCGACCGCGATCTCGTCGAACGGGTTCATCGCCATCTTGACGTTGGCAAGCTCGACGCCCAGTCCGTCGGCTTTCACCCGGACCTTGACGTTGGCGTCCACAACCCGCTTCACGGGCACAAGGATCTTCATTTTCCTGTCACCTCTCCTGAGATAGTCGGGGCGCTATAGCAGCGTGCGCCCTGTCAGAGTTGTCGAAAGCCGACATTACGGGCGGAATATCCGCCCAGCGGTGCCGTTTCCGTAGTGGCGGCAAACCGGCGCGTCAATATCCCACGACGCACCCAAATCGGTTCAGTCCCGGGGCATCGCTGCTCCACGGCCCCATTGCGAGGCCGGCTGCGCCGGATCGCTACCCGCCGGCTCGACAGGGACAGGCGGCTGCTGGATGTTGGGCGTCGGGTCAGGCTCGCCGTCGGCGCCGGCCAGCAGCGGCACGCCGCGGCTGCGCAGCACCAGCACCAGGATCGATCCGGCGATGATGCCGCCGATATGGCAGGCCCAGGAGATCTGGTCCTCGCCGCCCGCGGCGAACATCACGATCTGGAACAGGATCCACAGGATCAGTGGGATGAAGGCCGGGATGCGCAGCGGAATGCGGGCAAAGGCCAGCACCCACACTTTCACCCGGGGATAGAGGATCAGATAGGCGGCGACGACGCCGGCGATGGCGCCTGAGGCGCCGATCAGCGGCACCTGCGAATCCCAGCCCACCAAGCCTTGGACGAACGCGCCCGCCGCCGCGCAAGCCAGATAGAAGATCAGGTAGCGGATATGGCCGAGCGCATCCTCGACATTGTCGCCGAACACCCAGAGGAACAGCATGTTGCCGCCGAGATGGAAGATGTCGGCGTGCAGGAACGAATAGGTGAGGTAGCTCAGGCTCTCGGGAATGACGACGAATTCGGGCGACAGCTCGACCTTGTCGTGAACGACCGACGGGATGAAACCCAGGCCGAGAACCGCGGCATTGGTGAAGTTTTCACCGCCAAGCGTGGTCACCAGATAGACAAGCGCATTCGCCACGATCAGGCCGATGGTGACATATTGCAGCCGGATATGGCGCAGCCTGTTGGTGTCGTAGAGCGGGATGAACATCGGACCCTCCCGCCTTCGGATTCAGCGGTTCTTGCCGGGAACCCATAGCACGTCGGCCTTTCCATTGTCATTGACCGCACGGGCGGCGACGAACAGGAAATCCGAGACGCGGTTGATGTATTTGAGCGCCTCGCGGTTGACATGCTCGGCCGGATCCTGCGCCAGCGCCACCATCAGGCGTTCGGCGCGGCGCGCCACCGTGCGGGCAAGATGCAGCGCTGCGGCGGCCGGCGCGCCGCCGTTCAGCACGAAGGATTTCAGCGGCTGCAGGCTTTTGTTGAGCGCGTCGATGTCCTGCTCGACGCGGTCGGTCTGGGCGGCGACGATGCGCAGCGGCTCGTAGTCCAGGGGCTTGCCGTCGTCGGGCACGGCGAGGTCGGCTCCCAGATCGAACAGATCGTTCTGGATGCGCGACAGCATGGCGTCAATTGCGGGATGCTCGGCGGCGGTGTGTATGCGGGCCATGCCGATGCAGGCATTGGCCTCGTCGACGGTGCCATAGGCATCGACGCGCAGGTCGGATTTCAGCCGCCGCTCGCCGGTGCCGAGCCCCGTCGTGCCGTCGTCGCCGGTGCGGGTGTAGATCTTGTTGAGCTTGACCACGCGATCCCCCTTTAAGCGGTTTGGCGCAATTCCGGACGGAAAACCGTGTCCTGGAATTGCTGAGCCCGCGCTATTTGCGTGTGAAATAGACCACCAGCAACAGCAACGCCAAGGCCACGGCCTGCAGCATGATGCGCGCCTGCATCAGCTTGTTCGAGGTGATGCCCGAGCCGCCGCGCATCATGTTGATCAGGCCACGGACCAGCACGATCACCACGGCGGCCATCGCGACGATGGCGAGAATCTTGAAGACGATGAGCATCTGGCTGGCTCCGGTTCAGATCGGTCAGGCGCGCCTGGCGAGCACGCGGTAGAGCAGGGACGCCGGCAGGACGCGTTTCAGCATCGCGCCGATCCTGGCCGGCACCGTTACCACATAGTGCGGGCGCGGGCGCTGTGACAGAAGCGCGTGGCGAAGCGCCCTGTGCACGATCTCCGGCCCTGGCTTCAGCTTCGACACGCTGCCGCCGGCCTGAAGCCGGGCGAGCTGCGCCTGATAATCGGCGCGGTGGACGGAATTCTCGACGTCGATGTTTTTCAGGAACCAGGCGAGGCCATTGCTGGCGATCTTCGACGTCACCGGTCCCGGCTCGATCAGCGAGAGGTGGACGCCGCTGCCTTCGAGCTCCTGGCGCATGCACAGCATCAGGCCTTCGATGGCGTGCTTGGAGGCCGAGTAGGCGCCCCTGAAGCGGACCGGCGCCAGCCCGAGGATCGAGGAGCAATGGACGAGACGGCCGTGCCCCTGGCGGCGCATGACCGGCACGATGCGCCGGGTCAGATCGTGCCAGCCGAAGAAATTGGCCTCGAACTGCTCGCGAAGCGCCGCGACCGGCAGGTCTTCGACGGCGCCGGGCTGGGCATAGGCGCCGTTGTTGAAGAGCGCGTCGAGCGTGCCGCCGGTGCGCTCCAGCACCGCATCGACGAGCGCCGCGATCGATTGGGGCTCCCGATAGTCGAGATAGAAGGCCTCCAGTCCGTCGGCCTCGAGCGCGGCGATATCGTCCGGCTTGCGTGCCGTGGCGAACACCCGCCAGCCCTCCGCCTTCAACGCCCGCGCGCAATAGGCGCCGATGCCGGAGGAAGCTCCGGTGACGATGACGGTGCGCAACTCTTCGGCGGCTGGGCGCGTTGTGGGACCTGGGGTTGCCATTTGCCGCAATCACTTCCCATATTCGCGGCGTTGACACAATCGAGCGGAGCGCGGGCCCTTGCTGCGGAATATCGTCGCCCTCAAGCGCGTGCTCTACGATGCGGTCGGCCATTTCAACACCGATGACGGCTGGGCGATGGCGAGCCATCTGGCGATCACCTCGCTGATGGCGCTGTTTCCGTTCCTGATCTTCGCCACCACACTTGCGAGCTTTCTCGGCGCGCGCGCCTTCGCCGACACGGCCGTGCACCTGGTCTTCGACACATGGCCGGAGCAGATCGCCAAGCCGATCGCGCATGAGGTGCAGAACGTGCTCACCGTAAGGCGCACCGACCTTCTGACCTATGGCGTGCTGCTTGCGGCCTATTTCGCTTCCAACGGCATCGAGGCGTTGCGCACCTCGCTCAACCGCGCCTACCGGGTCACCGAGACGCGCGGCATCATCCACCGCAGGGTGCAGAGCATCATCTTCGTCCTGATCGCCACCGCCTGCTTTCTCGCCATCAGCGTCCTTCTGGTGTTCGCGCCCCTGCTCGCGCGGCTGGCGGAAGCGCATCTGGAGTGGATCAAGCCCTATATGGGCACGATCACCATCTGGCGTTACGTGATCGCCTCGACGGTCATCGTCATCGGGCTGTTCTCGGTGCATATCTGGTTGCCGGCCGGCAAGCGCCGCTTCGTCTCGATCATACCCGGCATCGTCTTCACGCTGATTGCCTGGCTGGTGGGGTCGACGATCTTCGCCACCTATCTCGACCATTTCTCGTCGTATGTGACGACCTATGCCGGGCTCGCCTCGATCATGATCGCGGTCGTCTTCCTCTACATTATCTCGGCGATCTTCATCCTGGGCGGCGAGCTCAACGCCGCGATCAGCCGGTATCTCGAAGCGCGCGCCAGGGTCGGGTGAGTTGGTGCCCGGAAGGAGGAACTGAGGAACTGAAGAATTGAAGAAAGGCGCGATATCTGCCTGCGGTGCTTTTTCCTCAGTTCCTCAATTCCTCAATTCTTCAGTTCCTCTTTCCCTGCCCCGCCGTCGCCAGGGCGACGCCAAGCGTGGCGATCGCCATGCCGGCGATCTGCAGCAGGTTGAGCTGCTCGTCGAAAAGCACCCAGGCGATGACGGCGGTCACGGCGGGCACGAGGTAGAACAGCGAGGCGACCTTCGACATCTCGCCGTCCCTGATCATCACCATCAACAGGAATATGGCACCGACCGACAGCACCAGGACGAGCCAGGCCATGGCGAAGATCAGCTCGCCGTTGACCGTGACGGCGCGCGTCTCGAAGAAGAGCGAGCCCAGGATCATCACGGCGGAGCCGCCGACATATTGCCACATCGTCGCCGAGACCAGATCGCCGCCGGAGGCGTAGCGCTTCTGCCAGATGGTACCGGCGCTCATGCCGAGCACCGAGACGAGCGAGGCGATCAATGTAGCCGCGGTCACCCCGCCGCCGACCGCTCCGAGCTTCGGCCACAGCACAATGACGACGCCGAGCAGGCCGACGGCAAGGCCTGCCCAATGACGCGGCAGGATCGCCTCGCCCAGGAATTTTCCGGCGAGCACGGCGGTGATCAGCGGCTGCAGGCCGACGATCAGCGCCGAAAACCCGGCCGGCATGCCCCGGTGGATCGCCCAGAAGACGGCGCCGAGATAGATGCCGTGCATGAGGACGCCGGCCGCCGTCGCGTGCAGCGCCTCCTCGCGCGTCGCCTTGCGTGAGCCGATGAGAACGGTCAGCCCGGCAAACAGGATCGCCGCGATCACGAAGCGGATGGCAAGGAAGGTGAAGGGTTCAGCCCAAGGCATGGCGTAGCGCGCGCCGATGAAGCCCGTCGCCCACAGAACGACGAAGGATGCGGGAATGAACCGCTTGATGCTCTGCATGGGTGGAAAGCTACCGGGGTGAACGGTTGATGACGGCATTTGCTCTAATGCCGATCAATCCCGCAAGCAAAACGAAACGGTTGATCCATAAGCTAAGTCGAATTCAACAAACCGTGCCAACAGGGGCATGGCGCGTCGCCGCGCCATGGTGAGGCATGTTTTTGCATCTGGACACGACCTGGCTGTTGTTCGGCTTCGCGATCATCGCCGGCTTCGGCTTCTTCTTCGGCACCGCGCTGGACGCCATCATGAAGGAGAGCGGCTTCGGCCCGACCGGCAATACGCTGCTGTTCATCTTCGGCTTTTTCGTCGCGGTGGTGATAGCCCACAAGCATGGCATCAGCCTGAGCGATCTCAAGCTGGCGGTAGCCTGGGGGCTGGGCGGCGCCTTTTCCTTCATCAGCGTGCTGGCGCTGATCAAGGCCGGGATGGCGCGTTTGTAATCACAGCCCAAGCAACCGCGTGACGTCCTGCGGCGACATGCCTGCCTCGCGAAGCGCAGCAAGACCCGTGTCCTTGAAGCTCTTGGACAGCTTCCTGCCGTCCGGGCCGAGGATCAGGCGGTGGTGGAAATAGCGCGGCGGCGAGAGGCCGAGCAGTTGCTGCAGCAGACGCTGCACCCCGGTCGCCGCGTAGAGGTCCTGGCCGCGCACGACATGGCTGACGCGCTGCAGCGCGTCGTCGAGGACGACGGCGAGATGGTAGCTGGTCGGGATGTCGCGGCGGGCGACGATGACGTCGCCCCAGGCCTGCGGCTGCGCTTCGACCGCGCGCGTCGCGGACATCGTCTCGTCGGTGAACTCCACCCATGACAGGCCGGCCGCGAGGCGCGCCGTCGCCGCCTCGACATCGAGCCGCCAGGCGAAGGGCATGTCCTCGGCCAGCCGGCGCTTGCGCTCCCTGGCCGACAGAGCCTTGTCGAGCGGCGGGTAGAGCGGCACGCCGTCCGGGTCGCGCGGCCAGTCGCGGCCGCCTCTCTCGGCGATGAAGGCGCGGATCTCGCCCCGGCTCATGAAGGCCGGATAGACCAATTCCTCGGCTATCAGCCGGTCGAGCGCAGCCTGGTACTCGGCAAAGTGCTCCGACTGACGACGCACCGGTTCTTCCCAGCGCAACCCCAGCCATTCGAGATCACGGAAAATGCCGGCCTCGAATTCGGGTGTGCAGCGGGTGACGTCGATATCCTCGATGCGCAGCAGCAGGCGTCCGCCCGCTTGCGCCGCCATCTGCTGGTTGAGCAGGGCCGAATAGGCGTGGCCGAGATGCAGTTCGCCATTGGGGCTCGGCGCGAAGCGGAATGTCAGGAGCGTCATCTTTCAGGCGGCATTCAGGTTGTCAGGTGCTTCCGCCGGTTGATAGTTAGCCATCATTTGTCGCCCTGGGAACAAGCAACGTGCAACGCATCGCCTCGCTCGACGACATTGCGGCAGGGCTCGACGCCCTCTGCCGGATCGATCCGCGGCTGGAGACGGTGCGCGGCAAGGCGGGCGAGGTGCCGCTCCGGCTGTCGGAGCCGGGGTTTCAAAGCCTTGCCTCGATCATCGTTTCGCAGCAGGTTTCGCGCGCGAGCGCCGATGCCATTTTCGGCCGGCTGGTCAGGCTGGTCGATCCGCTGACGCCGCAGGCAATCCTCGCCGCGGGCGAGGACGTGTTTCGCGAGGCCGGGCTGTCGCGGCCGAAGCAGCGCGGGCTGCTCGCCGTGGCCGAAGCGGTGGCCGGCGGGCTCGATCTCGATCACCTGTGCACCCTGGATGCCGGCGAGGCGATCGCCGCAATGACGGCCGTGCCCGGCATCGGTCCATGGACGGCCGAATGCTATCTGCTGTTTGCCGCCGGCCACCCGGATGTGTTTCCCGCCCGCGACGTCGCGCTGCAGACGGCGGTCGGCCATGCACTCGGCATCGACCCGCGTCCGCCGGAAAAAATGCTTATCCGGCTGGCCGAATCATGGAGCCCCTGGCGGGGGGTCGCGTCGCGGCTTTTTTGGGCCTATTACCGCGAACTGAAGGGCAGGGATGCGGCGCCTCCCGTCGAAATGGCCAAAAAAGCATGAAAATCATGCGTTTTTGAGAGTTTCTGCGAGAGACAATCCGCTTCACATCCCTGTCATGTCGGGCTTACAGTATCCCCGCCGTTCGGTTTAGAACGAAGGAGGCGAAGGACGTGACGGTTGCCGTATCTCCGGATGGGCTTCCCGCGCTGGTGCTGAATGCGGACTACCGCCCGCTCAGCTATTACCCCTTGTCGCTCTGGTCGTGGCAGGATGCCATCAAGGCTGTGTTCCTCGACCGGGTCAATATCGTCGCCGAATACGAGCACGCCGTCTCCTCGCCGACCTTCTCGATGAAGCTGCCGAGCGTGGTCAGCCTGAAAGCCTATGTGAAGCCGTCGCGGCATCCCGCCTTCACCCGCTTCAACGTGTTCCTGCGCGACCGCTTCCAGTGCCAGTATTGCGGGACGCCCGAGGATCTGACATTCGACCATGTCATCCCGCGCCATCGCGGCGGCGCGACGACTTGGGAGAATGTGGTCGCCGCCTGCTCACCTTGCAATTTGAGGAAAGGCGGCATGATGCCGGCCCAAGCCAAGATGTGGCCGCTGCAGAAACCCTATCAGCCGACGGTGCACGACCTGCACAACAACGGCCGCCTGTTCCCGCCCAACCATCTGCATGAAAGCTGGATGGATTATCTGTACTGGGATGTCGAACTCGAACCATAGAGTTCGGCAGAAATCCGCGAGCCCGGCCGTCTGCCGCAGCTTTCTGCGCTTCCGGTGCTCACGTACTCAAGTACGCTCCGCTCCGGTTCTCGAAAGCCGCGCCAGCCAATCCGGGCTGGCGAATTTCTGGACGAACTCTGCGTCGTGCCGTTCGGCGGAAACTGACTCAATCCCGCGCGAGCGCGCTGCGGAAGGCGACGGCGGCCAGCACGAGGCTGGCGATGGCGTTCCAGCCGGCGAGCGAAAGGCCGAGGATGCGCAGTGCGGCCTTGTCGCAGGAGGGCGGCACGAATTTGTCGAGCGCGTCGAGCACGCCCTTGCCGCCGGTGTCGACCGGGCCGGCGCCGGCTGTGCAGTCGGCCGGGCCCGGCCACCAGGCCCATTCGACGCCGGAATGGTAGACGCCGAGATAGAGGCCGTAGAGCATCAGCAAGCCGCCGGCGGCAAGCAGGCCGCGCGTCATCCAGGCCGGCGCGCGCAGCATCGAGGCGATCGCCGCCAGCACCATCAGCGGCGCGCCGACATAGTAGGGGGTGCGCTGCTCGAGGCAGAGATGGCAGGGGATGTAGCCGCCGATATATTGGAAGGCCAGCGCCGAGCCCACGGTCGCGCCCATGGCGACGGCGAGAAACAGCGCCGCGCGCGTGCGCTGGTGTCCGGTGTCGGCATTCATGGTCGCGGTCATCGATCGGGTCCGTTGTTGCGTCGCTATGCGTGGGCGTATCTGACGAGGATATAGAGCAAAATCAGGGCAGCGGCGCCGGCGCCGACAATCAGTCCCAAGCGCTTTTCGATGAACTCCTTGATCTCCTCGCCATAGCGGCGCAGCAGCCAGGCAAGCAGCAGGAAACGCGCGCCGCGCGCCACGATAGCCGAAACGATGAAGACCAAAAGATTGACGTGAAGCGCCCCGGCCAGAATGGTGACCACCTTGATCGGCGGCAAGTGCGCGGCGCCGGACGTGACGAGCAGCACCAGCATCAGCCCGGCGCCTGACGACTGCCACCTCTCGAACGTCTCAAGGCCGCCGAAATGCTCAAGGATCGGCCGTGCTATCGTGTCGTAGGCATAGTAGCCGATCAGCCAGCCGGCTATGCCGCCCAGCACGGACGCAACAGTGGCGGTCAGCGCGTAGCGATAGGCGCGTTTGGGCGCCGCCAACGCCATGGGCAGGAACAGCACGTCGGCCGGTATGAAGAACACGGAGCTTTCGACGAAGGCGATGAAGGCCAGCCACCATTCGGCGGATTTGCGCGCCGCCAGCGACAGGGTCCAGTCGTAAAGTCCGCGAAGCATCGGCTCTCCTAATGCAGTCGACACAATTCCGGGCGGAAAACCGCGGCGCGCTTCTCCAGGAATTGCTCTGATCAATGTCACCCGAGACGCTTGGCGGTTTTGGGCAACGGCAGGCAGGAAGACAAGGACCCAAAGCGCCGCATCCGGCTTCGCATACGAGGCGCTCAACGCTTCGCCTGTCTAGAAAGATTTTCCGCGCCGCACAATGTCCCGCGTCGCCACAATGGCCGTAGGGCGGGCAATGCAGCCGTTTGCGCGGGCAAATCCGCAACAGGCCAGTTGACGAACACCCATCCGCCCGTATAGTCCGCGCCCATCCAGGCCGCCCGGCCTGAGCCCCTATGGCGGAATTGGTAGACGCGCTCGACTCAAAATCGAGTTCCGCAAGGAGTGCTGGTTCGATCCCGGCTAGGGGCACCACCCTTCGCTCTGCGAGCTTCGGATGGCGGGCCATCCCAAAAGTGCCCTACCGCATATTCCCCGTATGCCCCTGCGAGTAGCGCCCCGGCTGCGGCCACACCGTCAGCCCATGCGGCTCGGCGCCGACGCGGATCTTCGTCACCGCGCCGCTCGTCGTGTCGATCATGTAGACCTCGCTGTCGAAGCGGCCGGAGAGCCATAGCTGCCTGCCGTCGGCGCTGACATTGCCCATGTCGGGGCTGCCGCCGCCGGGGATCGGCCATTGCGCGACCACGGCGCGGGTGGCGAAGTCGATCACCGTCACGCTGCCTGGACCCTTGGCCTTGCCCTGCTCCATCTTGTGCGAGCCGCGGTTCGAAACATAGAGCCGCTTGCCATCGCGGCTGACGACGAAGCCGTGCGTGCCGATGCCGGTCGGGATGAAGCCGATTTCGCGAAAACTGTCGCCGTCGACCAGGAACACGCCGTCATTCATCATGTCGGCCACGTAGAAGACCTTGCCGTCCGGCGAGAGGCGGATGTCCTGCGGCATGCCCATCTTGGAGAGGTCGAGGTGGCCGAGCACCTTCTGGTTCTTCAGGTCGATCTTGGCCAGGCCGCCGTCGCCATATTCGCAGGTGAAGATCGCGTAAGAGCCGTCGACAGAGAAATCGGCATGGTTGATGCCGGGGCAAGTCGGCGTCGGCAGGCTCGATTTCAACGCCATTGTGTGGGGGTCGCGGAAATCGAGTTGCTTCATTGCCTCGTCGACGACGATTGCCGCGCTGCCATCCGGCATGAAATAGAGATTATAGGGGTCGTCGACCGCAATCTGCTTGCCGGGCTTGGCCGTCATCGGGTCGATCGGCGTCAGGCTGCCGTTTTTGCCGGTGCCGTTGTTGGCGACCCAGAGCGTCTTCAAATCCCAGGACGGCACGACATGCTGCGGCTTGCTGCCGACGTTGAAACGGTCGACTTCCTTGAGCGTCACGCTGTCGATCACCGAGACGCTGTTCGAGGAGCGGTTCGGCACATAGACGCGCGGCAGCGCGCCTGTCGTTACCGGGCTGAGATGACCGGCGGCGGTGTGTTTGTAGATGTTGACGGGCGGCGGCGGTTCGCTGCAGTCCTCGGGGCACGTATCGGCCAAGGCGCGGGCTGGCCAGACTTGGACAGACGAGAGCGCAATCAGCAGCAGGGCCGCATGGAAACGGGTGTGACGCAAAAGACTTCTGATCATGTGGATGTTTCGTGAAGGCCGGCCCTGAATTCGCCGCCCGGACCCATAGCTTGTGCCCCGCCGTTGATCTAGCGCCTTTTCAAGAGGCTCCGCATGCGGTTGCGCAGGATGCGCGCCATGTTGCGGGTCTCGCGGTAGAGGTGCAGTTGCGAGGCAGCCTGACGGGCCAGCCTGTCGGCATCCGGCGTCAGCCCGACCACCAGCGTGCCCATCGGCTTGCGCTCGGCCCACAGCCGGCTCATCACCGGATGGTCCGGAACCGCGCAGGAATCGGTCATGACGATGTTGGGATCGTCGAGATGCTGCTTGGTCACCTCGATCATCAAAAGCGTGCCCGGCGAATAGGCGGAAAGCGTCTCGTCATAGGCCGTCTTCCAGGTGTAGGCGACGCCGGCCTCGACGAAGACGACCAGGCAGGCGATGGCGCGGCCGTCGAGCGTCAAAAGGTGGATGCGGCACATGTCCTGCTCGGCCAGCCGGTGCACGGCCTCGCGGGCGAAGGCGGCGCGGTAGCGGTCGATCGCCATCGCCGTGCGCTCGCGGCCCTTCCAGCCGGCCGCTTCCAACGTCAGGAAGCTTTCGATGGCGTGGCGGATCTCGTCCGGTCCGCGGGCGACGACGTGCTCGAGCCTGCCCCGGTCGGCGAGGCGCCGCTTCAGCCGGCGGAATTCGCGATAGTGATGCGCGCGCAGCGAGCCTTTCAAATAGTCCTCGCCATCGGCGTCGCTTTCCAGCACCGGGCGCTCGACCTTGCCGGTGGTCACCATGGTCAGGCCGCGGCTGTCGGCAAAGGAGGTGAGCAGGCTCGCCACAGGACCGTCGAGGCGCATGTCGGGCAGCACGAAGACTTTTGGCAGCTTGAGATGCGGCCGCGACAGCATCGAGAAGAAATCCTCGATGACGCCGACCGGATCGTCGCGGTCGACTAGCGGCGTGCCGAGCGGGCCGAACGGGCTCGACCATGTGCGCATCACCGGGACGCCGAGCGGGATCGCCGGCCGCTCGACCGAGAACGGCACCAGGAGACGCAGCCGGTTGCGGTATTCGTCGCCGTCGCGGATGACGGCCAGCCGCACCTCGCGGTCTTCCAGCCGCGGCATCGCCGGGGCCAGGAAGCGCGGGTTGAAGAAGACATTGGGCTCGATCGTGCGGGCGCTGAGATAGTCGAGCTCCTCGACAAGGTCGAAGCCGGCCGAGGCCGGGTAGATGGCAAGCTTGCGTTCCGGCCTGTTGCTGGCGAAGAGCTCGATATGGGCGGGATCCGCCTCGCGCGCCAGGCCGGCGAGGTTGGAGACCATGGCGCCGGCGGGGCCGCCGCTGGTCTCTTCGAGCAACGGGACGGCGGCCATCAGGCTATTTCCTTCTTTGCAGGCACGAAGATCGCCATCACGATGCCCAGCTTGCGCCAGACGGTGAAGGAGAGCGCGCTGGCCTCGAAGACCATGGCGAGGCTGGTGGCGATCGCCGCGCCCCAGAGGCCGAAGAGCGGGATCAGGATCACGTTCAGGCCGATGTTGAGCGCAAGCGTCATGGCGTAGACGGCGGCGCAGATGTTCTGGTTGCCGCTCATGGTCAGCAGGCTTTCGCAGGGGCCGACGGCGGCGCGCGCGACGACGCCCAGCACCAGCAGGAAGAGCAGCGGATAGCCGGCGGTGAATTCGGGACCGAACAGCACCAGCATCGGCTCGCCCAGCGCCAGCACCAGCAGCGCCATCAAAAGCGAGGGCCAGAAGGTCCAGGAGACGGTCTCGCGGGCGAAGGCTGCAAGCCGGTGCGGTTCGCCATGGGTGAACTGGGCGTAGCGCTGGGCGACACCCGCCTTGACCGCGAAATAGACGAAATGCACCAGCGCCAGCGTCTTGACCGTGGCGAAGTAGACGGCGACGTCATTGGGATCGAGATAGGCGCCCACCATCAGCACGTCGGCGTTGGTGAGCAGGAAGAAGAAGCCCTCGACCAGGAAGATCGGCAGCGAGACGAGGATCCACTGGCCGAAATGCACCGTCATCGGTCCGGGCGGGACCTTCTTGTCCATGCGCGAGGTGACGGCCATCAATTGGCCGAGCGTGGTGACATAGGTGGCGGCGATCGAGGCGAAGATCGCGGTCTTGGCGTCGGGCACGTAGTGCAGGCCGAGCATCAGCGCCATGAACACCAGGATCAGCACCGGCCGCACCAGATAGGTCGGCGACAGCGCCAGCAGCGCCCAGGAATTGGCGCGCGCCAGCCCTTGCAGGAGATCGCCAAGCGCAATCATCGGCAGGCAGATGACGCCGAGGATGAAGGGGATGACGTAGTAGTTCTCGATCCAGTTCGAGGCGAGCCAGACGCCAAGCGCGCCGAGGCCCGCAACCAGCGTCGAGGCGACGAGCACGAAGAGGCGGCTCGCCTGCACGATGCCGCGCAGCTCGGCCAGCATGCCGCGCTCGCGATATTCGGGAATGAAGCGGATGACCGAGGTGTGGAAGCCGAGGCAGGCGAGGTTGCCGACGATCACCATCGTGACCCAGACCAGCACCGAGATGCCGTATTCGAACGACCCCATCCAGCGCGCCATCAGCACCTGGCTGACAAAGGCGATCAAGGCGCTGATGATGCGGATGGAAAAGGCGATCAGCGACATGCGCCCGGCTTCGCCGCGCTCGTCGGCGGTGAACAGCGCGGCATCGATGCGGCCAAGCAGCGGCCGCATGCGCAGCGCCCAGCGCTGCGGCAGGAACCGCCCGGCAGTCGTTGCCGCGGAAAAGCGCACCCCGAATACTCTCCGTTTTCCGCCTCTTTCCAAGGTTCCGGTCTATCCGAAACACCTTAAGAAAGCGTGGGTGGGGCGCTTCCTTCTGCCCGTCACTATACGAGGACAACGTGCCGGCAGGCGGATGAGAGGCAGCGCCGGCTTTGGAATTCGGGACGAACCGCATGTCGAAGAGGTTCTTTGCGGGAGGGTTCCTGAACAGAGCAATCAGATACGAAGAGCGGCCAATCGCAAGCGCGAGCGCCGCCCCTCATCCGGCCCTTCGGGCCACCTTCTCCCCGTGAAACGGGGAGAAGGAAGAGGCGCTTACATCCCCTTCATCGCGTCGCAGGAGACGTTCGGGTTCATGTCGGCGAAGGCGCCCGTCGGGTTCTGCTTCCAGGCCCAGACATGCAACTCGTAGAACGGGCCGAGGCCATAGCGGTTGGGCGCCGTGTTGAAGTTGAAAAGATGACCTTCGAGCGAGGCGGGACCTTTCGAAGTGATGTATTCGACCGCGATCAGCTTCAGCGTGCCGTCGGCCATCGGCTCGTACATCACCGCTTCCGGCTTGGCGACGTCGACGGCGTCGTCCTTCAGATAGGCGGCGTTGACGTAATGGATGCCCATGGCGCCGCCGGTAAGGCCGCTGGCGCAGGGGATCGGCGCGTAGCCCTCGGCTTTCGCCACCGCGACGTCCTCGAAGCGGCTGTCGAGCGCCCGCACTTTTTCGGCAAGCGGATTGGCGGTTTCCGCCGTGGCGGCGCCTGCCACCATCATGATGATCGAGGCAGAAGCGCCCAAGATGCATCTGGTCACGACATGAATACTCATTTGTCTCTCCAATTCAGTTGCGGCGCGCAAGCGGCGGGAGTTGGCCAGTCAAAGCCAACTCCGCACGCCAGCGGCGCCTGTCGTAAAAGGGATGGTCGCGGATCCCGATCGGGGCAGGATCAGCGGTGATGCCACCAATAGTCCCAGTATTCGCGCGGGTTTTCCCGCTCGCTGAGGCCGATGTCGCGTCTCAGGTAATCGTCCTGAGGCGGCAGAAGGCGGCGCCGGTTTCGCAACGGCGAAAGCAGCGCCGACAGGGCCCGTCGCATGTAACCGCGCCGGGGCGAGGCCTTGTCCGCCGCGGCGGATACACTCTCGCTATCCGGCACGGCATCAGGTCCGCCAGCGACGGGACTGATCTGCCCGACACTGCCCGCCCAGTCAGCGATAAAAGTAGGGGTCGAGGACCCGCACCTCCGTGATCTTGTCGACGGGAAGCGAATTCTTCTGCGCCGTGCTGCGGATCGCCTCCGGCGAAGGCGCGTCGTAGATGCAGAAGCTCTTGCCCTTGTCGGGCGAGACGAAGGACTGCACCCAGGTGACGCCCTTCTCGGCATTGCGGGCGATGACGCCGCCCATCGCCGTGGCGCCGGCATCGTTCATCGGCACGTGCAGGCCTTCCGGGAAGGTGCGTTCAACGAGATAACGTGGCACGATCATCTTTCCTTTCGTGATTGGATTGCAAGTCTCCACGCAATTCCGGACGAAAGGCCACGGCGAAGTCTCGCCGAGCCCACCCGCTACGCGGTTTTCCGTGGAATTGTCCTGCGCTCGTTTCGAGCGAGGCGGATACCACCATGTCCGCAAATCCCACGCATCGGAGCCATTCCCCATACTGGCCGGGACGATTCCCTATCTTTGGAACGTTTTATGTGGAAGATGGCACCTTAGTGTGTGGAAAGTCACATTTCAGGGCTGTCTCCCAGGCTATCGCGGTGGCGACCCGCCACGATGGAATTCCGATTTCGCGAGAGAGCGATGATGCTTCTGGAACGGCAGCAGCAGCTGCAGCAGATGGACGCCTTGTTGGCGGAGGCAACAGTGGGCCGCGGCCGCGTCGTGGTCGTGTCGGGCGAGGCCGGCGCCGGCAAGACTGCGCTGGTCGAGGCGTTCGCGAGCCGGCTGGATGATGGCCTGAGCGTGCTTCGCAGCGCCTGTGAGGACCTGTCCATTCCGGATCCGCTAGGACCGCTCTACGATCTGGCGCGCAACGGGCAGTGGGAACTGCCGCGAGCGATCGACGGCCACCAACTGCAACGGCTGCCGTTGTTTTCCGAGGCGCTCGACGTCTTCGAGGCCAAGGGCCCATGCCTGCTCGTCATCGAGGATCTGCACTGGGCCGATGACGCCACGCTCGATTTCGTGCGGTTCCTCGGCCGGCGCATCGCGAACACCCGCATCCTGCTTCTGATCACGGCCCGCACCGACCGCAGCGAAGGACAGATGCGGGTGCGCCGGGCGCTCGGCGAGATACCGGCAGGCAATGTCGTGCGCATCGACGTGCCGCTGCTCAGCGAAAGCGCGGTGCTGTCGCTGGCCGCGGCCGCCGAACGCGATGGCGGCGCGATCTACCGGGCGAGCGCCGGCAACGCCTTCTTCGTCACCGAGCTGCTCGCCGCCGAAGGAAGCGGCGCCTTGCCGGCAAGCGTGCGGGACGCCGTGCTGGCGCGCGCCGAAAAATTGTCGCCGGGCGCCCGCTCGATGCTCGACGCGGTCTCGGTGTTCCCTCGCCGCGCCGATGCGTGGGCGCTCAGCGGCCTTTGCGGGATCGCCGCCGCCGGCCAGCTTGCTGAATGCGTCGCCCACGGCCTGCTCGAGGATTTCGGCGACGGCTATGCCTTCCGGCACGAAATTGCCCGCACGGCCATCGAGATGGCGCTGACGCCCAGCAAACGGCGCGAGTACAATGAGCGCGCCCTGGCAGCCTTGCGGGAAAACCCGCAGGTCGCCACCGCAAGGCTGGTGCATCATGCCGTGGAAGCGCAAAACCTGGATGTGGTGCGCGAGCTCGCGCCGGTGGCCGCGCGCGAGGCTTCCCGTGTCGGCGCGCATCGCGATGCGGCGGGCTATTACGAGGTC
This sequence comes from Mesorhizobium sp. J8, assembly GCF_016591715.1. NCBI lineage: Bacteria > Pseudomonadati > Pseudomonadota > Alphaproteobacteria > Hyphomicrobiales > Phyllobacteriaceae > Mesorhizobium > Mesorhizobium sp. J8. Next base: position 5,985,300 of record NZ_AP024109.1, on the reverse strand, counting down.
GCCCTGCGCTACGCGGATATCCTGCCGATGGAGAAGCGGGCGGAGCTTTACGAAGGCCATGCCTTCGAGTGCCACCTGATCGGCCGCGTCGACGCGGCGATGGAGGCGCAGGGCCGGGCGCGTCTGCTGCGCCAGGCGCTGGGCGACCGGCTCAAGGAAGGCGACAGCCTCAGGTGCCTGTCGCGCTTCGCCTATCTGCTCGGCGATCGCGAGTCGGCGGACCGTTTCGGCGAGCAGGCCGTGGAGCTTCTGGAGACCGCGCCGGACAGCGCCGAGCTGGCGATGGCCTATTCGAACCTCTCGCAACTGGCGATGCTCGCCGAGCGGCTCGAAGACACGCTTTCGCTCGGCGGCAGGGCGGTCGAGCTGGCGGAGCGGCTCAACCGCCCGGATATCCTCTGTCATGCGCTGAACAATGTCGGCGCTGCCGGACAATGGCTGGATTTCGCCAAAGGGCGGCGCGATCTCGCCCGCAGCCTCGGGATCGCGCTGTCGGGCAACTTCCAGGAACATGCCGCGCGCGCCTTCACGAACTGCGCCTGCGTCGAGATGAACAGGCTCAACTTCAAGGAGGCGGCGTCGTTCCTGGATCGCGGCATCGGCTATTGCGTCGAGAACGATCTCGCGACGTGGCGCGATTACATGCGCGGCGTGCAGGCGCAGCTTCTGCTTCGCCGCGGGTTTTGGAACGATGCCGCGACACTGGCGCATGAGGTGGTCGACGACGACGCAACGACGCCGCTCGTGCGCTATCCGTCGCTGGTGGCGCTGGCAAGGTTGCGCATCCGCCGCGGCGACCCGTCGGCCGAGCCGATCGTCGAAGAGATGCGGCGGTTCCTGGACAAGGGCATGGAGCTGCAACGCATGGTGGCCTTCGCCGGGGTGCTGGCCGAACTGGCATGGCTCGGCCAGGCCGACAGGCAGGAAGCCCTGCGCCTGATCGCGATCGCGGAAAGCCTCGCGCCGACGCCGGCCGTGTTCGGCGAGCTTGCGATCTGGCGGGAGCTGTTGTCGCCTGGCTCCGATCCCGGCGACACAGGCGGCATGGCGGAGCCGCACCGCCTGCAGCTGACCGGCGACTGGCGCGCCGCCGCCGCGCTATGGGCACAGATGGGCGCGCCTTTCGAACAGGCCATGGCCCTGCTGCTCGGCGACGAAGCGGCGCAGCGCGAGGCGCTGGCCATTTTCGAGGACCTCGGCGCGAGGGCTGTCGCGCAGCACGCACGCGGCCTCATGCGCGAAAGCGGCGTCAATCACATCGCGAGAGGACCGCGACCGGCGACGCGCGCCAACCAGGCGGGTCTCACGCAGCGCCAGATGGAAGTGCTGGAACTTCTCGGGCGGGGTTTTTCCAACAAGAAGATCGCCGCGCATCTGACGATTTCGCCCAAGACGGTCGATCACCATGTCTCGGCGGTGCTGGAGAAGCTGGAAGTCGTCTCGCGCGGCGAGGCGGCGGCCGCCGCCCGCGCATCGGGGCTGGTGTGAGGGCCGGTTGGCCTTCTGCTGGAATTGCCGCCGTCAGCGCTGCCCCTCATCCGGCCCTGCGGGCCACCTTCTCCCCGCAACGAGGAGAAGGAAGAGGGCGTCAGGCGAAGGCGCCGTGGCAGTGCTTGTACTTCTTGCCGGAGCCGCAGGGGCAGAGCTCGTTGCGGCCGACCTTGCCCCAGGTCGAGGGATTCTTCGGGTCGCGGTTTTCCGGCGCGACCACGGCGTTGGTGTCCTGGCGCATCAGAAGCGCGGTCTCGCCGCCTTGGAAATCGTCCTCGCCGGTGGAGCCGTCGATATGGCTGCCGAACATCTCGGGCGTTTCGGGCGGCGGCGCATCGGCCGCCTGGCGCACCAGCTCGACGCGCATCAGCTGCGCGGTGACCGCCTGGCGCAGGTTGCCGAGCATGCCCTGGAACAGCTCGAAGGCTTCGCTCTTGTACTCCTGCAGCGGATCGCGCTGGGCGTAGCCGCGGAAGCCGACGACCGAGCGCAGATGATCGAGATTGACGATGTGCTCGCGCCACAGATGGTCGAGCGTCTGCAGCACCACCGAACGTTCGACATAGTTCATCACGTCGGGACCGAAGCGGTCGGCGCGCTCCTTGGCGGCCGCATCGGCCGCGGCCGTGATGCGCTCGCGGATGTCGTCCTCGGCGATGCCCTCTTCCTTGACCCATTCCTCGATCGGCAGGTCGAGATTGAGGTATTGACCCACCTCTTCCTTGAGGCCGGCGACGTTCCACTGCTCGGCATAGGCGTTTTCGGGGATGTTCTTGGCGACGATCTCCTCGATCACGCCTTCGCGCATCTCGGCGATCGTCTCGGACAGGCCTTCGCCGTCCATCAGCTCGAGGCGCTGCTCGAACACCACCTTGCGCTGGTCGTTCGCAACGTCGTCATATTTCAGGAGGTTCTTGCGGATGTCGAAGTTGCGCGCCTCGACTTTCTTCTGCGCTTTTTCCAGCGCCTTGTTGATCCAGGGGTGGATGATCGCTTCGTCTTCCTTGAGGCCGAGCTTCTGCAGCATGCCGTCCATGCGCTCGGAGCCGAAGATGCGCATCAGATCGTCCTGCAGCGACAGGAAGAATTTCGAGCGGCCGGGATCGCCCTGGCGGCCGGAACGGCCACGCAGCTGGTTGTCGATGCGGCGCGATTCGTGGCGTTCGGTGGCCAGGACGTAGAGGCCGCCGGCGGCCAGCGCCTTTTCCTTCAGGCGCTCGACGTCGTCGATGATGGCCTTTTCGCGAGCCTCGCGCTCGGGTCCGGGCGGCATGTCGCCAAGCTCCTCGGCGATGCGCATCTCGGCGTTGCCGCCGAGCTTGATGTCGGTGCCGCGGCCGGCCATGTTGGTGGCGATGGTGATGGCGCCCGGCTTGCCGGCCTGGGCGACGATGGACGCTTCCCGTTCATGGTGACGGGCGTTCAGCACCTCGAAGTCCTTGATGCCCTCCTTGCGCAGGCGCTCGGCCAGCAGCTCGGATTTCTCGATCGAGGTGGTGCCGACCAGGATCGGCTGGCCGCGGTCGCGGGCGTCCTTGATCTCCTTGACGATCGCCTTGTATTTCTCGTCGACCGTCCGGTAGACCTCGTCGTCCTCGTCCTTGCGGGCGACCGGAAGGTTGGTCGGGATCTCGGTGACTTCGAGATTGTAGATGTTGGCGAATTCCTCGGCCTCGGTCAGTGCCGTGCCGGTCATGCCGGCGAGCTTCTTGTAGAGGCGGAAATAGTTCTGGAAGGTGACGGAGGCCAGCGTCTGGTTCTCCGGCTGGATCTGCACATGCTCCTTGGCCTCGAGCGCCTGGTGAAGGCCTTCCGAATAGCGGCGGCCCGGCATCATGCGGCCGGTGAACTCGTCGATGATGACGATCTCGCCGTTCCGCACGATGTAGTCCCTGTCCTTCTGGAACAGAAGATGCGCCTTTAGCGCGTTGTTGACGTGGTGGACGATGGCGACGTTCTCGACGTCATAGAGCGACTCGCCCTTCAGCAGGCCGGCGTCGCGCAGCATGTTTTCCAGCTTCTCGGTGCCGTCCTCGGTGAAGATCGTCGTCTTCTGCTTCTCGTCGACCTCATAGTCGGCCGGGCCGAGCTTCAGCATGAAGGTGTCGATGGTGTTGTACATTTCCGAACGGTCCTCGAGGGGACCGGAAATGATCAGCGGCGTGCGCGCCTCGTCGACCAGGATGGAATCGACCTCGTCGACGATGGCGTAGGAGTGTCCGCGCTGCACCATCTGCGAGCGCTCATACTTCATGTTGTCGCGCAGATAGTCGAAGCCGAGCTCGTTGTTGGTGGCGTAGGTGACGTCGCAGGCATAGGCTTCGCGGCGCTCGTCGTCGGAAAGGCCGTGGACGATGATGCCGACGGTCAGGCCGAGGAATTTATAGACGCGGCCCATCCACTCGGCGTCGCGCTTGGCGAGGTAGTCGTTGACGGTGACGACATGCACGCCCTTGCCGGCGAGCGCGTTGAGGTAGACCGGCAAGGTGGCGACCAGGGTCTTACCCTCGCCGGTGCGCATCTCGGCGATGCCGCCATTGTGCAGCACCATACCGCCGATCAGCTGGACGTCGAAAGGCCGCATGCCGAGCACGCGGCGTGCCGCCTCGCGCACCGTGGCGAAGGCCGGGACCAAGAGATCGTCAAGCGAAGCGCCGTTGGCGAGATCCTGGCGGAACTTTTGCGTGCGCCCCGCGAGCTCGGCGTCGGAAAGCGCCCGCATCTCGTTTTCCATGGCGTTGATGGCTTCGACCCTGGGCCGGGTCGACTTGACGCGGCGGTCGTTGGAAGAACCGAAAACCTTACGGGCGAGACCGCCGAGACTGACCATCCAATGGTCCTTTCGATAGCAATTTTAGCCGTTTGCGACAGGCGCCTGGCGGGCCCATCAAATCCGCGTGAATGCGGACAAACGCAAAAAGCGCCCGGAAAACGGTTCTGGACGCCAAGTCGATGGACAGATAAGAGGGGGCTCAATCGATGTCAACGCCGCGTTAGCCCTATGGGCAGCGCCAAATTCCGCCACAATCCGACTGATCTGGAACCCTTTCGCTCACGCGATCCTTACTGGCAATCCCCATTGGAGTTTATCTCGATGTCCCTCTCGTTCCGCCGCGCCTCGCTCGCCAGCTTCGGTCTGGCCTTCGGGCTCTCGGCTCTTTGCCTGTCGCCGCTGATGGCGCAGGAGACCAAGCCCGCGGATGCCACCGCGCCTGCCGCCGCTCCCGCGAAGCCGGTCGACCCCAATGCCGTTGTCGCCACAATCAATGGCGAGAAGCTGACCGAGGCCGATCTGCAGCTCGCCGAAGGCGAACTGTCGCAGCAGTTCGCACAACTGCCGTCCGATCAGCGCCGCGCGGCAGCCCTTTCGGCAGCGATCGAGATTCGCGTCATGGCCAAGAAGGCAGTCGATGCGGGTCTCGACAAGGACGCCGACTTCCAGCGCCGCATGGCTTTCCTGCAGGCGCGCGCCCTGCATGGCGAGGTCGTCGAGAAGGAAGTGGTCGACAAGGTGACGGACGCCGAAGTGCGCGCCCGCTACGACCAGGAGATCGCCAACACGCCGCCGGTCAACGAAGTGCATGCGCGTCACATCCTCGTGAAGACGAAGGAAGAGGCCGAGGCGATCATCAAGCAGCTCGACGGCGGCGCCGATTTCCAGAAGCTCGCCAACGAACACACCAACGACCCCTCGGGCAAAACCAATGGCGGCGACCTCGGCTGGTTCGGACCGGGCCAGATGGTGCCGGAATTCGACAAGGCGGCCTTCGCGCTCGACGTCGGCAAATATACCAAGGAGCCGGTGCAGACGCAGTTCGGCTGGCATGTCATCAAGCTCGAGGACAAGCGCGCCAAGCAGCCCCCGGCCTTCGACGACGTCAAGGATCAGGCCAAGCAGGCGGTGATCCGCGACAAGTATTTCGCCATGGTCAAGGACCTGCGTGCGGCCGCCAAGGTCGAGATCCCGGACGAGAAGCTCAAGAAGGACGTCGACACGCTGGAAGGCGGCAAGTAATCCGCTACCGACGGGACAATCCTGCAAAGGGCGCCTCCGAGGCGCCCTTTGCTTTTCGGGGCTCAAGGCCTTTCGGGCTCAGGCGGTCGCAATCCCGCGCGTGATGCAGCGGACGGCGGCGCGGATCGCCGCCTCGTCCTCGTGGAGCCGCCCGGTCAGCAGATGCCGCCAGGCGAAGGAAGCGATCAGGTCAGCGACGATCCCGGCGTCGATATCGGCCGCCACCTCGCCCCGCGCCTTGGCGCGCTCGATCATCTGGCCGGTATGGCTGCGGCGCCCTTTCGAATATTCGGCAAGCGCGGCCGCGGCTGTCTCGTCCGACTGCGCCTCCGCGATCAACGAGCGGAAGATGTTGCCCGACGGGGTGTTGCGCCAATGCGCGAACAGGTTCTGGAGGAAACCGGCCAGGTCGTCCTCGATTTTTCCGGTGTCGGGCGTCTCGACGCGCTTCTGCCGCTGGTAGACCTCAATCAGCAGAGCCGCCTTGCTCGGCCACCAGCGGTAGATGGTCGGCTTGCCCGCCCGCGCCCGCCGCGCGACGGCCTCGATCGAGAAGCCGGCATAGCCCGCCTCGCGCAACACCGCTTCGGCGGCTTTGACAATGGCATCGGCGCTCTCGGGGTTGCGTTTCGCGCCGATCGATTTGCGTCCGCGAGCGGCGGCTTCGCCCATCGAGGTCTTCCTTAGCCGGTGAATCTGCCGCCGATCATATTGGCTTCGGCGATGAAACGAAACGACGCGTTTCCAATTGCGAAGCCGTCGGCCAGGCCGGGAGGAGCGCGGCCAGAACGCCCCTTGCGCCGGCGCGCGCTATCGGGCAAACCGGCCTTCCTTTTGTGTTCTTGCCGCTCCGGGGTTCCGATGTCCGCTACGATTTCGCCGCTCGCACCGAAGAAATATCCGAAGATGCCGGTCATCGAGGGTGTGCGCATCGCGACCGCCGAAGCCGGCATCAAATACAAGAACCGAACCGACCTGCTCGCCATGGTCTTCGATCCGGGCACGGCGGTCGCCGGCGTGTTCACAAGATCGAAATGCCCGTCGGCGCCGGTCGACTTCTGCCGCCAGAACCTGCCTGCCGGCAAGGCGCGCGTGCTGGTGGTCAATTCCGGTAACGCCAACGCCTTCACCGGCAAGAAGGGCAAGGCTTCGACCGCGCTCACCGGTGAGGCGGCGGCGAAGGCCGCCGGCTGCTCCGAAAGCGAGGTGTTCCTGGCCTCGACCGGCGTCATCGGCGAGCCGCTCGACACAACCAAGTTCAGCCATCTGCTCGCCGGCCTGGTCAAGGACGGCAAGCCGGATCTGTGGACCGAGGCGGCCAAGGCGATCATGACCACGGACACCTATCCGAAGGTGGCAACCCAGACGGTGAAGCTCGGCAACGTGGATGTGACCATCAACGGTATCGCCAAGGGCGCCGGCATGATCGCTCCCGACATGGCGACGATGCTTTCCTTCATCGCCACCGACGCGCCGATCGCCGCCCCCGTGCTTCAGGACCTGCTGTCGCGCGGCACTGCCAAGACCTTCAATGCCGTGACCGTCGACAGCGATACCTCGACCAGCGACACGCTGCTCATCTTCGCGACCGGCAAAGCGGCCGCGCGCGGTGCGCCGGCGATCGCCGATCCCAAGGATGCGCGGCTCGGCGCGTTCCGCCGGGCGCTCGGCAAGGTGCTGAAGTCGCTGGCGCTGCAGGTGGTGCGCGATGGCGAGGGCGCGCGCAAACAGGTCGAAGTCACCGTCACCGGCGCCAAATCGGCGCGTTCGGCCAAGCGGATCGCGCTTTCGATCGCCAACTCGCCGCTGGTCAAGACAGCGGTCGCGGGCGAGGACGCCAATTGGGGCCGCGTCGTCATGGCCGTCGGCAAGGCCGGCGAGCCGGCCGACCGCGACCGGCTGTCGATCTGGTTCGGCGACAACCGCCTGGCGCATGAGGGCGAGCGCGATCCGGCCTATTCGGAGGAAGCGACCTCGGCCTATATGAAGCGCGACGACATCCGCATCCGTGCCGATATCGGCATCGGTCGCGGCAAGGCGACGGTGTGGACCTGCGACCTCACCAAGGAATATGTCGCCATCAACGGCGATTACCGGAGCTGATGGCGCCGGTGTCCGGGCATCCGGCAAGCGTGCTGGCGGTCGTCCGCCGCTACGAGGCGGCGGGCTTTCGCGCCTGGCCGGCGGCCGCCGTCCATTATGACGGGACCTGGGTGGTGCGGCTCACCGCCGGGCACCCCGCCAAGCGCCTGAACTCGGTCAATCCGCTCGATCCGGGCGACACGCACGCCATCGAGGAGCGCATCGGCCGCGCCGCGCGGCGCTTCGACGCCTATGGCCGGCCGCTGACCTTCCGCATGTCGCCTCTTTCCGGGCAAGTGCTGTCCAAGCATCTCGACAAAGCAGGCTGGAACAGGTTCGACGAATCCCTGGTCATGCGGCTGCCGCTGAAGGACCTCGAACTTGGCGCGGCCATGGACCAGATACCGCTCAAGGATATCAGCCGCTTCATCGGCGCGTCGCTCAGGACGAGCGGCTCGGATGCGTCGCTGCGGCCAGGCCTGTCCGAGGTCATCGGCGCCATCCAGCCGGAGGCCGGGCTGTTCGCGCTGGAAGACGGCACCGAGGCGCTGGCGACGCTGATCTGTGTCCATGACGGCGATCTTGCCGGCCTGTTCGAGGTCGCCACCGAAAAATCGGCGCGCAAGCAGGGCCACGGCCGCAACCTCATCCTGTCGGCGCTGAAATGGGCGCGGCTGCGCGGCGCGCGCGAGGCCTGGCTGCAGGTCGAGGCCGGCAATCTACCGGCGCTTTCGCTCTACCGGTCGCTCGGTTTCGAGGAAGTCTATCGCTACCACTATCGACGGCCGCCTGGCGCATGAGCGAGACCAAACCAACAGGAAAGCGCCTGCTCCTGGTCGCTGCCTGCGCGCTGGTCGACGCCGACCGGCGCGTTCTCCTGGCGCAGCGCCCCGAGGGCAAGCAGCTTGCCGGGCTGTGGGAATTTCCAGGCGGCAAGGTCGAGCCCGGTGAGACGCCGGAGGAGTGCCTGGTCCGCGAACTGCACGAGGAACTCGGCATCGAAATGCAAATTCCGTGCCTAGCGCCGCTCACCTTCGCCAGCCACTCCTATGACGATTTCCATCTCTTGATGCCGCTCTATGTCTGCCGCCGTTTCAGCGGCATCCCGCAGCCCAGGGAAGGGCAGGGGCTCAAATGGGTCAGGCCGCGGCAGATGCGCGACTATCCGATGCCGCCGGCCGACGCACCGCTGATCCAGTTCCTCATCGATCTTTTGTGATTTCGCGGCCCGCCACAGCGGCTGGAAGACAGCGGCTGTTTCGCGCTTTCCCGGAACTGCTTTAGCTAGCGTTAATAGAAGATTTATCTCGACGTGAAAAATTGCACGAAGCCGTTTCGCGCGGCGAGATCGTCGATGATTGGGAAACAGGGCATGAGCCTTGAAAGAGACTGGGACTCGATCCGGCCCGACCGAGGCTTCCGTGCGGTGGACGCCGGCATGGGCATCCTGCGGATCACGCTTCTCTTCGGCTCGGCCGCGGTGGCGCTGGCGCTGATCGCGACGCCGTTCCTGGACAGCCAGACCCGGCCGCAAAGCGCCCGCGACGGCTTCCCCGGCGGACTCGACATGACGGCGACCGGATCGATCGGCCATCGCCTCAATACCTATACGGTGCGCCGCAGCGTGCTGCAGCCGCTGCCCAGTTCGATCTGCATCATCCGCAATGACGGCAGCCGCAGCGGCGAGTGCTGACTTGGTTAATGATTTTCCAGCACGACGGCGTTTCATACGCTGTTAAGCTTTTGCCGTTAACCTTTCTTAACGGGTCGGACATTAGAATTTCTGCATGAGGATCGATGACTATGAAAAACCTGCTGCAGAAATTCATTGAAGACGAAACGGGTGCCACGGCCATCGAATATGGCCTGATCGTCGTGGTGTTGTCGCTTGCCATCATCGCCGGGGTCAAACAGGCGGCCGACGGGCTCGTGTGGCTGTTCACCGACAACAACAGCAAGCTCGCCAACGCCTTCGCTCACTAGAGCAATTCCAGCAAAAGTGTGGGCGGTTTTCCGCCCGGAATTGCGTAAAAACAAGGAGATAGGGTGTTTCATCGTTTCCGTGAAACGGTGAAACACACCCGAGCAACTCCAGGAAAGTGTGAGCGTTTGGCTCGGAGCCTTCGCCGTAGCCTTCCTTCCGGAATTGCGTCAAAACAAAGAGACAAGATGAACGCCGGGCTCAGGTCTTCGGCGGGGTCTCCAGGATCGCCTTCAGCGAGACCTTGGCTGATCCGGGCTTAAGCGGCTTCTGCTGAGAGGCGTCCGGCGCCCAGCCGGACATCCAAACGATCGAGAAGCTTGCTCGGATACGGCCATCCGGATCCGAGAACCGCTCGGCATAGATTTCGGCGGCGCGGGCAAACAGGCGCCTGTCGGCAGGCCGGCGGCTGCGGTCGATGAGCGGGCTGGTCTCGCCCATGGCGCGCAGATCGGCGGCGAGATCGAACAGCGTGTCGTAGCGCACCGTCACCGTCTCGACATCGGCGACAGGCAAGGCCAGGCCGGCGCGCTGCAACAGCGCGCCTGCGTCGCGCACGTCGGTGAAGGGAAGGATGCGCGGGCTCGCGCCGCCGTAAAGCTCCGTCTCCGCCGCAAGCATGCTCTCGCGCAATTCCGCCAAGGTGCCGGCGCCGGCGAGGGCGCCGAGGAACAGCCCGTCCGGCCTCAGCGCCCGGCGGATTTGCGCGAGCACGCCGGGAATGTCGTTCATCGCGTGCAGCGACAGCAGCGAAACGACAAGATCGAGGCTGCCCTCCTCGAACGGCACGGTTTCCGGCGGCGCCACCAGGCCGGGATTGCCAGCCAGAAACGCTTCGTCCATCTCGACGCGCAGGATCTCACCGGCTTTGCCGCTATCGGCAAGCACCTGTGCCGCCGCCGAGGTCTGACAGAACAAGGCCGCCGCCTTGCCGAAGCGGCGTTCAACGGCGCCCAGCCGGTCGGCAAGATCCTCCGCCGCGCGCCGCACCAGGAAATCGGCGCCTCCGACGGGGCGGGCGAGAGCCCTGCGCTTGCGCGCGAGCCAGAGCTCGGTGTCGATCAAGGGCTGCAATGAAAAGCTTCCTGTTGTCCGCGCATGCCGCAGTGGTGTTAAGGTGGCGCGGGGTTTCTTTTCAGGTGGCCGATCCGGTGCACAAGATCAAGACCATAGCGGTCCAGGATATGACGCGGCAGGCACTTGCCTGGCCGGCGCGCCTGTTGTTCCCGCCGGTTTGCGCAGGCTGCCGTCGCCATGTGTCGCAGCCTGGCGTCTTGTGCGGCGCCTGCTGGCCGAAGCTGAGGCTGCTGGAAAAACCCTGGTGCCCGGTGATGGGCACGCCCTTCACCCACGATATGGGCGAGGGGTTTCTGTCGGCGGAAGCGATCGCCGATCCGCCGCCCTTCGAGCAGGCGCGGGCCGCCGTCATCTATTCGGGTGTCGCGCGGCAGATGGTGCAAGGGTTGAAATATCAGGATCGAACCGACCTCGCGCCCTGGATGGCGAAGTGGATGATGCGTGCCGGCGCGGAACTGATCGCGGAGGCCGACGTGGTCGTGCCGGTGCCGTTGCATTGGCGGCGCTTCTTCCGGCGCCAGTTCAACCAGTCGGCGGAGCTCGGACGGGCCGTTGCGAAGCTCGGCGGGCTGCCCTTTTCACCATCCGCGGTCAGGCGCGTGAAGCTGACGCGCCAGCAGGTCGGACTCGAAAGGCACGAGCGCAAGGAGAATGTGCGCGCTGCTTTCCGTGTGCCGCCGGAGGCCGAAATCGCGATAGCGGGGCGCCGGGTCCTGGTCGTCGACGATGTCTACACCACTGGCGCGACGGTGCGCGCGGTCGCCAAGGCGCTGAAAAGGGGCGGCGCCGGGGCGGTGGACGTGCTGACCTTCGCACGCGTTCTGCCGGGGGACTTTCGGGCCGACGAGTCTGCAACTATATAGTGCCTAAGTTGTTGTTTTGGTGCAGATCGTCTTCGCGCAGCAGCTAGGCGGTGTGCATAGGCAGGGTTGCTGAACGATGGTTGATGTGACGATCTATACGCGGATGATGTGCGGTTATTGCACAGCCGCCAAGCGGTTGCTCGAGCGCAAGGGCGTGGCCTATACCGAGCATGACGCTTCATTCTCGCCGGAATTGCGTCAGGAGATGATTTCACGGGCGCACGGGCGTACCACTTTTCCGCAGATTTTCATTGGCGATAAGCATGTCGGCGGCTGCGATGACCTCCATGAGCTGGAGTCCCAAGGACGGCTCGACGCGCTGCTTGCAGACGGAGGGAGGGCTTGATCATGGGCGTTTTCAAGGGGGCGGCGGTGCAGATGCGTTCAGGGACCAGTCCGGAGCGCAATGCGGCCGACATGGAAAGGCTGGTCCGCGATGCCGCGCGTCAGGGCGCCACCTATGTGCAGACGCCGGAAATGACCGGCGCGCTGATCCGCGACAAGCAGGCGGGGGCAGCCGCCTTCACCACCGAGGACAAGGACATTATCGTCGCAACCGCGCGCAGGCTGGCCAAGGAGCTCGGCATCTACCTGCATATCGGCTCGACCGCGATCCTGCGCGCCGACGGCAAGCTCGCCAACCGCGCGTTCCTGTTTTCGCCCGACGGCAGCCTGATCGCCGGCTACGACAAGATTCATATGTTCGATGTCGATCTCGACAATGGCGAGAGCTGGCGTGAATCCGCATCCTACGAGCCGGGAACGGAAGCGGTCGTGACCGACATCGACGGAACGAGGCTGGGCTTTGCCGTCTGCTACGACCTGCGCTTCCCGCAGCTGTTCCGCGCCGAGGCGATGGCCGGGGCCGAGGTGCTGACCGTGCCCGCCGCTTTCACACGCCAGACCGGCGAGGCGCATTGGCATGTGCTGCTGCGCGCCCGCGCCATCGAGAACGGCGCCTATGTCATCGCCGCCGCGCAAGGTGGCTTGCATGAGGATGGGCGCGAGACCTATGGCCATTCGGTGATCGTCGACCCGTGGGGGCGCATCGTCGCCGAGGCCGCCCATGACGAACCCGGCGTGATCGTCGCCGAGATCGATCCGGCCCAGTCGCCGGCCGCGCGCCGCAAGATCCCCAATCTCAGGAATGCGCGGGATTTCACCGTCAATGCCGGGACAAGCGAGGCGCCGCGTTTCAGGGGGGCTGCCTCTTGATCCGTTTTTCCCTGATCTGCGAGCACGAGCACGAATTCGAAGCCTGGTTTCGCAGCAATGACGATTTCGACACCCAGAAGAAGCGCGGCTTCGTCGATTGCCCCACCTGCGGCTCGCACAAGGTCGAGAAGGCGCTGATGGCGCCGGCCGTCTCGACCTCCCGCAAGCAGGAGAAGGTCGCACTCGCCATGGGCGAGGCGCAGAGGCAGGCGCTGGCGCAGCTCAAGGCGCTGGCCGAAAAGGTGCGCGAGAATGCCGACTATGTCGGCGACAAGTTCGCCGAGGAAGCGCGCAAGATCCATTTCGGCGAGACCGATCCGCGCGGCATCTATGGCGAAGCGACACCGGAAGAGGCGCGGAGCCTTGCCGAGGACGGCATCGAATTCATGCCGATTCCGAGCTTTCCGGATGATCGGAACTGAGTACCGGCTAGCTTAGGCTTTCGATCAGTTTTTCCAGCAGTTTTGCAAGCGTTTCCTGGTCCTCGCGCGACAGGCCGGCGAGGATTTCATGCTCGTTGGCGACGTGGGCGGCAAGGGCCTCGTCGGTGAGCTCGCGGCCTTTCGCGGTGAGTTGCACAATCACACCGCGCCGATCGGTGGGATGCGGCATGCGCTGGATCAGCCCGCCCTTTTCCAGCCGGTCAAGGCGGGCGGTCATGGCGCCGGACGTCACCATCGTTGTCTCGTAAAGCTCGGTCGGTGTCAGCGCGTAGGGCGAGCCCGACCGGCGCAACGTTGCCAAGACATCGAATTCACCGGACTGCAGCCCGAAGCGGGCGAAGACCGGCGCGAGCCGGTCGCGCGCGATCAGCGCCGACGCCTCGTTCAGGCGCCCGATGACGCCCATCGGCGACACATCGAGATCCGGCCGCTCCCGTCGCCATTGCTCCATGGCCCTGCTTGCTCGATCCATATCGCTCACTGCAAAGTATCTTGACATAAAGAATCTTTACGCTATCTTACCGTAAGATGAACCGGCCGCCAAGCGGTCACGCAGCGACAGGACAGTCCGATGAAATTTCTCTGGGATTCGGCGATTGGCCTTCTGGTCGTGACTGGGGGCCTGCTCGGCATGACGCTGCCGTTCGGCAAGCTCGCGACCGCGGCCGGAGTGCCGGCGATGGTCTGGGCCTTCGTCATTTCTTTGGGCGCCGGCGGCGTGCTGTTGCTTGCGCTCCTGCTGCGCGGCGAACGCATCCGGCTGACGCCGCACAAGCTGCGCTATTTCTTCGTCACCGCCGCGATTTCCTATGCGATCCCCAATCTTTTAATGTTCTCGGCCATCCCGCATCTTGGCGCCGGCTACACCGGCATCATGTTCACGCTGTCGCCGGTCATCACGCTGGTGTTCTCGATCCTGCTCGGCGTCAGGCGCCCCAATCTGCTTGGCGTCATCGGCATCGCAGTCGGCTTCGTCGGGGCGGTGATGGTCGCGCTCACCCGCGGCGAGGCCGGCCAGCCGGCGGATTATTTCTGGGTGGCGATCGGCCTGCTCATCCCGGTCAGCCTTGCTGCCGGCAACATCTACCGCACCGTCGAGTGGCCGGAAGGCACCGGGCCCATCGAACTGGCCGTCGGCAGCCATCTGGCCTCGGCCACGCTCCTGGTCATAGGCATTCTGGCGCTTCTGGGCGGGCACGCCTTCGTCCCGCTCGGCGACGTATCGCTGGTGGTGTTCGGCCAGGTGGCGTCGGCCTCGGCGATGTTCGCCTTCTTCTTCCGCCTGCAGGCGGTCGGCGGCCCGGTCTATCTCAGCCAGATCGGCTATGTCGCGGCGGCCGTCGGCCTGTTCGCCGGGACCATCTTCCTCGGCGAGCACTACCAGTTGCTGACTTGGGCCGGCGCCGCCATCATCACCTTGGGCGTCTTCATCACGACCAAGGCGCAAAACCAAGCCGGCGCGCCGGCGGCGGTTCGGATCGAGCCTGCTTCGTCGCGGAGCTAATCCTCCTTGCCGTCGGCGGGTTCCGGCTGCGGATGCCGGCGGCGATGGGTGGCCGCGGCGCGCGCCGCCTGCTCGTAGATGCCCGTCATCAGCTCCAGCGTGCGCGCCACGTCCTCAAGCTTGTCGGCCATTTCGGGAATGCGCTTCACCGCTTCGATGAGCAGGACGGAACGGATGTCGGCGTAACGTTCCGTCACCCGATAGCCGAGCGCCGTCACCTCATAGGTCACGCCGGCCCGGCCGCTGCCGGTGCGCGTGATCAACCCGCCCTTCAGCAGCTTGCGCAGGCTGTACTGGATGTTGGGAATGTCGTCGCGATTGGTCATCTGGGCAAGATCGCGGACGCTTTTCGGCCGGTCGTTCATCCTGATGATGTGGAGCAGCGCGTTTTCCGGCCCGCTGGCGGAAAATTCGATCACCGTGGCGAGGCACTCCGCCTGCCAGTGGCCGAACGCCTCATATGAGCGCATCAGCGCGTATTCGACCTCGGTGACGTCGATCTCCAGCGGCGTGCGCGCCAGATGCCAACCGCGGTCGAGCAGTTCTTCCTGTGTTTCCAAAGATTTGCGCCGATCGTTCATCGCCTGTCCCTCCGGTCAAGCATGCGCCGACCGGGGTGATTGCGTCCACATGAATTTATGATAGACTTTCTATTATAAATTATAATCAAAATATGAGGAGAACATTATCATGAGCATGCTCGACAAGTCCGCGCCCGGCACGCAGCCTTTCTTTCTTGGCACCTTCGCGTCCAACTGTTCCGGCGGCATGACCGTCACCAAGGTCGCCGAACGCTGGCACAATTCTTGGGACAACAATCTCAAGCTCGCCCGGCTGCTCGACGAAGCCGGCATCGATTTCATGCTGCCGATCGCCCGCTGGATCGGTTACGGCGGCGAAACCAACTTCCATGGCAATGTGCTTGAGACGATCACCTGGGCGGCGGGCCTGTTGGCGCTCACCCGCAACCTCACCGTCTTTGCCACGACCCACACGGCGGCCAACCATCCGGTGGTCGTGGCCAAGCAACTGGCGACCATCGACCAGATCAGCCGCGGTCGCATCGGCCTCAACATCGTCGCCGGCTGGAACAAGCCGGAGTACGAGGCGCTTGGGCTGACGCTGCCGGACGACCACACCACGCGCTACGGCTACGCGCAGGAATGGTTCGACATCGTGCGCGCCCTGTGGAGCCGCACGGAAGCCTTCGACTGGGACGGCGCCTGGTTCAAGTTGAAGAATGTGCATGGCGATCCGCGTCCATCATCGCCGCTGCCGATCCTCAACGCGGCCGGCTCGGAAGAGGGCCGCAAATTTGCCGTCCGCAACGCCGATTTCCTGTTCACGCCTGCGATCGATCTCTCGCGCTCGAAGGACGAGATCGCGGCGCTGAAGGAACAGGGCAAAGCGGCGGGCCGGGACGTCGATGTGCTGACCTTCGCCCATGTCGTGTGCCGCCCCACGGAAAAGGAGGCAAAAGACTATCTCGAGCATTTCGGACGCGCCAATGCCGATTGGGCAGCCGTCGACAATCTCGTGCGGCTGCAGTTCGCCCATGCGCAATCCTTCCCGCACGATCTTCTGGCGCCTATTCGCGACCGCATGGCGGCGGGCCATGGCGGTTTTCCGCTGACCGGCACGCCCGAGCAGGTGGCCGACGGCATTACCGCCCTGCACCAAGCCGGCTTCCGCGGCTCGACCTTGTCCTTCGTCGATTATGTCGAGGAATTCCCCTATTTCCGCGATACTGTCCTGCCTATTCTTGAACAGAGGGGCATCCGCGTCGCGCCGGCCGCGATGCAGTCGGCGGCTTAGAGCAATTCCAGGCAAAGTGTGAGCGGTTTTCCGTCCGGAATTGCGCCAAAAGAAAAGAGGAGGCGGCAATGCCCAATACAGAAGGTCCGGTCAACGTTGCAGATTTCCGCGCCGCGATGCGGCTCATCGTCGGCAATGTCAGCGTCATCACCGCCGGGGTCGGCGACGACCGTACCCGGCCTCGTCGTGATTTCCGTCGTGTCGTTGTCGGCGGAGCCGCCGAAGGTGATCGCCTGCGTCAACCGTTCCTCGTCGACCTGGCCGATCATCGAGCGCTACCGGCATTTCGGCGTCAATTCGCTCGGCCCCCAGCATCAGCGGGTGGCCGAGCGCTTCTCCGGTTTCGGCGGCGTCAAGGGCAAAGACCGCTACGAGGGTGTCGAGTGGATGTCGCTGAAAACCGGCGCATCGCTGCTTACCGATGCGGTTGCCGCCTTCGACTGCAGCCTTGACGAGATGATCGACCGCGGCACGCATTCGATCGTCATCGGCTCGGTCGAAGCGGTGCGGACGCAGGATTCCGGGCAGGCGCTGATCTACTGGCGGGGCAGCTATCGGCCGTTGGAAGCCTGAGGGTCCGACGAGATCAGACCGAGGCTTTCTCGGCCAGCACCATGTAGTTGACGTCCATGTCCCTCGACTTTTGCCAGCGGTCGGCCAGCGGATGATAGATGACGCCGGTGCGGTCGATCACCGTGAGGCCCGCGACGCCCAGCGCCTTTTCCAGTTCGTCCGGCCGCACCAGCTTGCCGAATTGATGCGTGCCGCGCGGCAGCCAGCGCAGAACATATTCGGCGCCGATAATGGCGAGGCCGAGCGCTTTCAGCGTGCGGTTGATGGTGGCGACGAACATGATGCCGCCGGGGCGCACCATCTGGCCGCATTTGGCGACGAACAGGTCGACATCGGCGACATGCTCGACCACTTCCATGTTGAGGATGACGTCGAAGGTCTCGCCGGCGTCGGCCAGTGCCTCGGCCGTTGTGGCGCGATAGTCGACGCTGACGCCGGCCTCCGCCGCGTGCAGCTTGGCCACCTCGATATTGGTTGCGGAAGCGTCGGCGCCGACGACATCGGCGCCAAGCCTGGCCATCGGTTCGCACAGCAAGCCGCCGCCGCAACCGATATCCAGGAAGCGCAGGCCCTCGAAAGGCCGGGCCGCGCGCGGATCGCGGCCGAAACGCGCTGCTACCTGGTCGCGAATATAGGCAAGCCGCACCGGGTTGAACTTGTGCAGCGGACGGAACTTGCCGTTCGGGTTCCACCACTCGGCGGCAAGGGCGGAGAAGCGCTCGACTTCTCCGGCATCGATGGTCGATCGGCGGGGTTCTGGCATAAGCGGGTCTCCTCGGACGTTAGGAAGTCGGGTCCTTGGCGCCAAAAGTCAAGGCAGGGTTTTTCGGCTGCTGCCACACGCGTTACCGGAAAACATCCCCCGCCGGCCGCCGCCTGATGTCAGCACATGGCAGCTTGATCCGGCTGCCCCGGAAACGCGATCGCCATGCCGGACGAATGGCAGGCATGATGACCAGGAAGGAGGCCCAATCATGCAATCCCATTCGTCGATCCTCTGGCGCCGTCTCGACCTTGAAGGCCACGATGCCTGCCTGCTTTGCGCGACCGAGAGCGGGTGGCGTCTCAAGGGTCATGCACTCTTTGCCCATGACGGCAAACCCTGCAGCCTTGCCTATGCGGT
Source organism: Mesorhizobium sp. J8 (assembly GCF_016591715.1). NCBI lineage: Bacteria > Pseudomonadati > Pseudomonadota > Alphaproteobacteria > Hyphomicrobiales > Phyllobacteriaceae > Mesorhizobium > Mesorhizobium sp. J8. The sequence continues at coordinate 5,967,118 of NZ_AP024109.1, read as the reverse complement.
GGATTGCGATGCCGGGTGGAGCACGCGCTCGGCGCGAGTCGACGGCTTTGTCGGCGCGCAGGAGCTGCGTTACGAGATCGAGCGGCTCGCCGACGGCCGATGGGCGCTGAACGGCCTGGGCCAGGCCGAGGCTGCGGGTCTCGTCGATGTCGACCTCGGCTTCACGCCGGCGACGAACCTGCTGGCGATCCGCCGCTTCGCTCTCGCCGTCGGTGCCGCGACGCCTGCCCCGGCGGCTTATCTGGCTTTTCCGGAGTTGCGGCTTGAACGTCTGGACCAGACCTATAGTCGCCTCGACGATGGCCGCTACGCCTATGCCGCGCCGAAATTCGGATACGACCAGGTGCTGGACGTCTCGCCGTCAGGCTTCGTCGTCAACTATCCGGGTCTTTGGAAAGCCATTGTGCTGAATTGAGCCGCGCCGGGCGTCGAGCGTCGAGTTAAGGCATAGAGAGCGCAACCTCGGCATGGCTCATGGCGACGCTGGCCGGCTCGATTGCCTGCAGCGCGTCGCTGTCGCCGATCTCGGCCATGATGCGGCCGGCCGCCGCCTGGGCCTGCTCCAGGCTCTGCCAGCGCACCACGTCTACCCAGTTTCCATCCTCGCGCCGGCCGAGATGCCGGCTGAGGAAGCCCGGCTGCCGGGCGAGCCAGTCGGTCATGATCTTGTTGTTGGCGACAAAGCCGGCTTCGGTGCCGGCCTTGAGGCGGAAGGTGACGATTTCCAGGGTTTCGGTCATCAGAATCTCCAACGGGGCGTGTCGCCGGTCTTATGGCATGGACGGCGACAGGATTCCGTCAGGAGAGACGGTGCCGGGCCGCTTATGGCGGCGCTCGCTTGCGAAGCCTTGCTGTTTTGGCTAAGGAGGCCGCGCATTCCGGCGCCAGGCCTACCTTGGCGTTTCCTCTCGTTCCGGCCTTGAGCCGGCTTCAGTCAAAGGCATTTCGCTTCCATGGCGCGTATCGTGATGAAATTCGGCGGAACCTCGGTCGCCGACATCGCCCGCATCCGCAATGTGGCGCGCCATGTGAAACGCGAGGTCGATGCCGGTCACGATGTCGCCGTGGTGGTATCGGCCATGGCCGGCAAGACCAACGAGCTGGTCGCCTGGACGCGCGAAGCCTCGCCCATGCACGATGCGCGCGAATACGACGCCGTCGTCGCTTCAGGCGAGCAGGTCACGGCCGGTCTCCTGGCGATCACGCTGCAGAATATGGGCGTTCATGCACGATCCTGGCAGGGCTGGCAGATCCCCATCAAGACCGACAACGCGCATGGCGCGGCGCGCATCCTCGATATCGACGGCGCTTTCCTGATCAAGCGTTTCGGCGAGGGCCAGGTGGCGGTCATCGCCGGCTTCCAGGGCATCGGACCGGACAACCGCATCTCGACGCTCGGCCGCGGCGGCTCCGACACAAGCGCCGTGGCGATCGCCGCTGCGGTCAAGGCCGACCGCTGCGACATCTACACCGATGTCGACGGCGTCTACACGACCGATCCCCGCATCGAGCCGAAAGCCCGGCGTCTCGCCAAGATTTCCTTCGAGGAAATGCTCGAAATGGCCTCGCTCGGCGCCAAGGTGCTGCAGGTGCGCTCGGTCGAGCTTGCTATGGTACACAGGGTGCGTACCTTCGTGCGGTCGTCCTTCGACGATCCCGATGCGCCCGGAATGGGGGATTTGCTCAATCCGCCCGGAACGCTTATTTGCGACGAGGAAGAGATCGTGGAACAGCAGGTCGTCACCGGAATTGCCTACGCCAAGGACGAAGCGCAGATTTCGCTGCGCCGCGTCGGCGACCGCCCAGGCGTCGCCGCCGGCATCTTCGGTCCGTTGGCCGAGGCCAACATCAATGTCGACATGATCGTCCAGAACATCTCCGAGGACGGCAAGTTCACCGACATGACCTTCACCGTGCCGTCCGGCGACGTCGACAAGGCGCTTGCGGTGCTGGAGAAGCTGAAGCCGGAAGTCGGCTATGACGTCGTCCAGTCGGAAGCGGGCATGTCGAAGGTCTCGGTCATCGGCATCGGCATGAGGAGCCACGCCGGCGTCGCCGCCACCGCCTTCAAGGCGCTGGCCGACAAGGCGATCAACATCCGCGCCATCACCACGTCCGAGATCAAAATCTCGATACTGATCGACGGTCCCTATACGGAACTGGCGGTTCGCACTTTGCATTCCGTCTACGGTCTGGATAAGCAATAGCAAGAACTGAGTCAGTTGTTGCGTGAACGCCGGCCGCGGGAGAAACTGCGGCGGGCGGAATGCCCATTGGAGAACAAGCCGCGATGCGTGATACGGCCAGTGGCCCGCGCGTTCTGCTCAAACGGCTTCGCGAGCTCATGCAGGAGCCGCTGGAGCCGCAGGAGCGGCTCGACCGCATCGTGCGCGACATCGCCTCCAACATGGTCGCCGAAGTCTGCTCGCTTTACGTGCTGCGCGCGGACTCGGTGCTCGAGCTCTACGCCACCGAGGGTTTGAACCCGAACGCCGTCCACCTGGCGCAGCTCAGGCTCGGACAGGGCCTGGTCGGCACGATCGCCGCCAGCGCGCGGCCGCTGAACCTCTCCAACGCGCAGGAGCATCCGGCTTTCGCCTACCTGCCGGAGACGGGCGAAGAGATCTACAATTCCTTCCTCGGCGTGCCGGTGCTGAGGGCGGGGCGCACGCTGGGCGTGCTCGTGGTGCAGAACAAGACCATGCGCCACTACCGCGACGACGAGGTCGAGGCGCTGGAAACCACGGCGATGGTGATCGCGGAGATGATCGCCACCGGCGATCTCGCGCGCCTCACCCGGCCCGGACTGGAGCTCGACCTCAGCCGACCGGCAAGCTTCACCGGGCTTTCCTTCAACGAGGGTGTCGGGCTCGGCCATGTCGTGCTGCACGAGCCGCGCATCGTCGTCACCAACCTGTTCAACGAGGACAGCGAAGAGGAGGTGCGCCGACTGCAATCCTCGCTCGGCTCGCTCCGGCTCTCCATCGACGACATGCTGGAGCGGCGCGAGGTCGCCTTCGAGGGCGAGCACCGCGAGGTGTTGGAAGCCTATCGCATGTTCGCCAATGACAGCGGTTGGGTGCGGCGGCTGGAGGAGGCGATCCGTAACGGTCTGACGGCGGAAGCGGCGGTCGAGAAGGTGCAGAGCGACATGCGCGCGCGCATGCTGCACATGACCGACCCCTATCTGCGCGAGCGGATGAGCGATTTCGACGACCTCGCCAACCGGCTCCTGCGCCAGTTGATGGGGCGCGGCCCGGAGGATGTCGCGGCCTCGCTGCCCAAGGACGCCATCATCGTCGCCCGGTCGATGGGCGCGGCCGAGCTGCTCGACTATCCGCGCGACAAGCTGCGCGGCCTGGTGCTGGAGGACGGCGCCGCCACCAGCCATGTCGTCATCGTCGCAAGGGCCATGGGCATTCCCGTCGCCGGGCAGATGAAGGGCGCCGTTTCCATGGCGGAAAACGGCGACGCCATCATCGTCGACGGCGAGGAAGGCACCATCCATCTCAGGCCGCAATCCGACCTGGAAGCCGCCTACGCCGAAAAAGTCCGCTTCCGGGCGCGGCGGCAGGAAGTCTATCGCGAGCTGCGCAAGAAGCCGTCGCTGACCAAGGACGGCGTTCCGGTCGATCTCCTGATGAATGCGGGTCTCGCCGTCGACCTGCCGCAGCTGACCGAATCGGGCGCCGCCGGCATCGGGCTCTTCCGCACCGAATTGCAGTTCATGGTCGCCTCGACCTTCCCGCGCGCCGAGGCGCAGGAGCGGCTTTACCGCGACGTGCTCGACGCCGCGCGCGGCAAGCCCGTCACTTTCCGTACCATCGATATCGGTGGAGACAAGGTCCTGCCTTACTTCAAGGGCGCGGTCCAGGAAGAAAACCCGGCGCTCGGCTGGCGGGCGATCCGGCTGACGCTCGATCGTCCCGGCCTGCTCAGGACGCAGATTCGGGCGCTGTTGAAGGCCAGCGGCGGCCGCGAGCTGAAGCTGATGCTGCCGATGGTGACCGAGCTGTCGGAGATCGCTCAGGCGCGCGAGATCATCGACCGCGAGGTCCGTCATCTGTCGCGCTTTGCCCATCATCTGCCCACCAGCCTCAAGCTTGGCGCGATGCTGGAAGTGCCCTCGCTCCTGTTCCAGCTCGACGAATTGATGAAGGCGGTGGATTTCGTCTCGGTGGGCTCCAACGACCTCTTCCAGTTCGTCATGGCCGTCGATCGCGGCAACACCCAGCTCGCCGACCGCTTCGACACGCTTTCGGCGCCGTTCCTGCGGGTGCTGAAGACGATCACCGATGCCGGCGTGCGCAACAACACGCCGGTGACGCTCTGCGGCGAGCTTGCCGGCAAACCGATCTCGGCGATGGCGCTTATCGGCCTGGGCTTCCGCTCGATCTCGATGTCGCCCGCCTCGATCGGCCCGGTCAAGGCGATGCTGACCGAGCTGCCGCTGCAGGAGCTGAAAGACTTCTTCAAGGACAATCTGATGGCGCCGGCCCAAGGGACGCCGATGCGGGCGCTGCTGCAGGCCTTTGCCGACGACCGCTCTATACCGCTATAGCATCCATCATGATCAACCTGCCCCGCGACCGTATGGATCAAGTCGTCAAGCGTTTCGATATGCTCGAAGCGCAGATGGCGGCCGGGCCAGCCGCCGATCAATATGTCAAGATGGCGTCGGAATATGCCGACATCCAGGAGATGGTGGGCAAGATCCGGGCGTTGCGCTCCGCCGAGCAGGAACAGGCCGACCTCGAGGCGATGCTGGCCGACAAGGCGACGGATGCCGACATGCGGGCGCTGGCCGAGGCGGACCTGCCGGAAGTCGAGACCCGCATCGAGGCGCTGCAGAAGGACATCCAGATCCTGCTTCTGCCGAAGGACGCGGCCGACGAAAGGAACGCCATTCTCGAAATCCGCGCAGGCACCGGCGGCGACGAAGCGGCGCTGTTCGCCGGCGATCTGTTTCGCATGTATGAGCGCTATGCCGCCTCGCGCGGCTGGCGCTTCGAGGTGGTGTCGGCCAGCGATGGCGAGGTCGGCGGCTACAAGGAAATCATCGCCTCGGTATCGGGCAAGGGCGTGTTCGCGCATCTGAAGTTCGAATCCGGCGTGCACCGCGTCCAGCGCGTGCCGGAGACCGAAGCCGGTGGGCGCATCCACACCTCGGCGGCGACGGTGGCCGTGCTGCCCGAGGCAGAAGAGGTCGATATCGAAATCCGGGCGGAGGATATCCGCATCGATACGATGCGCGCCTCGGGCTCCGGCGGCCAGCACGTCAACACCACCGACTCGGCGGTGCGCATCACCCATTTGCCGACCGGCATCATGGTGGTGCAGGCGGAGAAGTCGCAGCACCAGAACCGGGCGCGCGCCATGCAGATCCTGCGCGCGCGGCTCTATGACCTGGAGCGCAGCCGGGCCGACGAAGAACGCTCGTCTTCGCGAAAATCGCAGGTCGGCTCGGGCGACCGGTCGGAACGCATCCGCACCTATAATTTCCCGCAAGGGCGCGTCACCGACCACCGCATCAACCTCACGCTCTATAAGCTCGACCGGGTGATGATGGGTGAACTCGACGAAGTGATCGACGCGCTGATTGCCGACCATCAGTCCAAGCTGCTAGCCGATATGAGCCTCGATGGCTGATCGACTGCCCGCCGCGCTCGGGCCTCTGCTCAGGGCGGCGCGCCAGCGTCTGGCCGCCGCCGGCATCGACGATCCGGCGCTCGATTCCCGGCTGATCGTGGAACATTTCTCCGGCACGACCCGCACCCAGGCGATCGCCGAGCCGGCGCACGAGGTGGCTCCGGCGGCGCTTTCAGCCGTTGAACTGGCCCTGAGGCGTCGGGTCGCAGGCGAGCCGGTGCACCGCATCCTCGGCTACCGCGAATTCTACGGTTTGCGCCTATCGCTCTCGCGGGAGACGCTGGAACCCCGGCCGGACACCGAGACGCTGGTCGACGCCGTCCTGCCCTTCGCCCGGGCAACGGCCGAAAGGCTTGGCGAATGCCGCATTCTCGATCTTGGCACGGGCACCGGCGCCATCGCGCTGGCCCTGCTTGGCGCCGTTCCGGCGGCGACCGCGACGGGCGTCGACATTTCGCCCGACGCATTGGCGACCGCAACCGCGAATGCCCGGAATCTGGGGCTCGGCAAGCGCTTCAAAGCCTTGAATTCCAATTGGTTCGAAAAAGTTTCGGGCCGATACCATGTAATTGCCTCGAACCCTCCCTATATACCGAGTCGAGAGATCGGAAATCTGCAGGACGAGGTCCGCGATTTCGACCCGCACCGGGCCCTGGACGGCGGCGCGGATGGTTTGGACCCCTATAGGGTCATCGCCGCCGAGGCGGCAGGATTTCTGGAAGCGCAAGGCAAGATAGCGGTCGAGATCGGCCACACGCAGAAAAACGAGGTCACCGAGATGTTTGCGGCAGCCGGCTATGGGCTGGCCGCAGCCTACCGGGACCTCGGCGGCAATGACAGAGTTCTGGTGTTCGAGCGGCGAAAGCCCTGATGCAGCGCGAAAAAACCGCTTGGCAATACAGGGGAATGCAGTTAGGGTCCGGCTCAACCGGATGAGACGAAGCAGGCAGTGCTCCCAGCGATTCGGTTTTCCTTGGAAATAGCTGCCTTCTTGCGCAAACGACGCCCAAGCTTCGTGCGGGAATCATCCGGCAAGTGATGTAACCGGAACAGGATGGCACGTGGCGCCAACGCAATTGATGCGGGCGAACGCCGGTGAAGAAACGAAACGGCTGGCTGCATGAGCGCCTCCGTTCGTGAAGAGTTTTTCGAAAATTCACTATGAAGAGAGTCTAATGAGGCCACAACAGCAGAACAGGCGCATGCGCGGTCGCAACAATAATGGCGGCGGTGGCAACAACAACAACCGCAAGGGGCCGAACCCCCTGACCCGCACTTATGAGAGCAACGGCCCGGACGTGAAGATCCGCGGATCGGCTCAACAGATCGCCGAAAAATACGCCGCACTCGCCCGTGACGCGCAAAGCTCCGGCGACAGGGTGATGGCGGAGAACTATCTCCAGCACGCCGAACACTACAATCGCATCATTGCCGCCGCACAGGCGCAGATGCCGATCCAGAACGTTCCGCAGAACCGCGAAGAGTTCGATGACGATCTCGATGAGGATCGCGACGAGTTCGACAATGCCGGCAACGGCGCCGGGGCGCCGGCGAATGGCTCCGGGCCGCAGCCGGTGATCGAAGGCACGCCAGCGGAACTCGCCTACAACCAGGAAAACGGACGCGACAACAACAATCGCCGCGACAGTGGTCAGCGTGATGGGGGGCAGCGCGACAACAACGGCCGCGACCGGCATCGCGACCGCCGCAATGGCGGCTACGGCCAGAACGGTCAACGTGGCGAAAACGGCCAGCGCGGCGAGCAGGGCAGCCAGCAGTTCGACCAGAACCGCCGCAGCGAGGCGCAGCCCGAGGCGGCCGACGAGGCCGGCTCCCAGGGCGAGCAGGCACCGCAGTTCGACAGTTTCTCGCCGGCCGCGCTCGCTGCCCAGGCGGAGCTCAACGAAGCCTCCACCGGCGGCAGTCGCCGGCCACGGCGCCCGCGGCGCCCGCGCGGCAATTATGCCGAGCAAGCCGGCAATGGCGAGCAGGGCGACCAGCCGGAGAGCTTGAGCCCGGAAGCTGCCGGCGCTGAAAATTCCGGCGAAGCGCGCGGCGCGGCGAGCAATGGCGACTACGCCAGCGCCAGGCCGGCCGAGCAAGCGGACCGGGCGATCGAGCCGGTAGCCGACGACCCGGCGCCCGTTGCCGGCGAAGCCCCTGGCGAGCCTGTCGCGGCCGACGCGAACAACTGATCCGGACGCCATCCAGGCATCCCAGACGGCGGAGAGCAATCTCCGCCGTTTTCGTTCGTGCGCAGCTGGAATATTCTGCTTTGATCGACATCAAGGCGTCTTGAGGGACCGTGCCCCATACACCATATCTCGGCTGAACAGGGCTCGGCTCTATGAGCGGGTCCGTCACCGCAATCTGATCCGGTGCCGCAAAGCGGGCCGGTGATGGAAGGAGACACATATGAATATCGAGAAATATTCCGAGCGCGTGCGCGGCTTCATCCAGTCCGCGCAGACCATGGCGCTCTCGCGCAATCACCAGCAATTCACCCCCGAACATATGCTGAAGGTCCTCGTCGACGATGATGAGGGCCTTGCCGCGTCCCTGATCGAGCGCGCCGGCGGCAGCGTCCGCGACGTCAAGCTCGGCGTCGAGGCCGCGCTCGAAGCCATGCCCAAGGTCGAAGGTGGCAATGGCCAACTCTATCTGGCCCAGCCTCTCGCCAAGGTGTTTTCCACCGCCGAGGACCTGGCCAAGAAGGCCGGCGACAGCTTCGTCACCGTCGAACGGCTGCTGCAGGCGCTTGTCATGGAGAAGTCGGCCAAGACCGCCGACATCCTGTCCAAGGCGGGCGTCACCGCGCAGGCGCTCAACCAGGCCATCAACGATATCCGCAAGGGCCGCACCGCCGACTCGGCCGGGGCCGAGCAAGGCTATGACGCGCTGAAGAAATACGCGCGCGACCTTACCGCCGACGCCCGGGCCGGCAAGCTCGATCCGGTCATCGGCCGTGACGACGAGATCCGCCGCACCATCCAGGTGCTGTCGCGGCGCACCAAGAACAATCCCGTGCTGATCGGCGAGCCCGGCGTCGGCAAAACGGCGATCGCCGAAGGCCTGGCGTTGCGCATCGTCAATGGCGACGTGCCGGAATCGCTGAAGGACAAGCAGTTGATGGCGCTCGACATGGGCGCGCTGATTGCCGGCGCCAAATATCGCGGCGAGTTCGAGGAGCGGCTGAAGGCGGTGCTCAACGAGGTCACCTCGGCCAACGGCAACATCATCCTGTTCATCGACGAGATGCACACGCTGGTCGGCGCCGGCAAGGCCGACGGCGCGATGGACGCGTCGAACCTGCTGAAGCCAGCGCTGGCGCGCGGCGAGTTGCACTGCGTCGGCGCGACCACGCTCGACGAATACCGCAAGCATGTCGAGAAAGACCCCGCGCTTGCCCGCCGTTTCCAGCCCGTCTTCGTCGACGAGCCGACGGTGGAGGACACGGTTTCGATCCTGCGCGGCCTGAAGGAGAAATACGAGCAGCACCACAAGGTGCGCATATCCGATTCCGCGCTGGTGTCGGCGGCGACGCTTTCCAATCGCTACATCGCCGACCGCTTCCTGCCGGACAAGGCGATCGACCTGGTCGATGAGGCGGCCTCCAGGCTGCGCATGCAGGTCGATTCCAAGCCCGAGGCGCTGGACGAGATCGACCGCCGCATCATGCAGCTCAAGATCGAGCGTGAGGCGCTGAAGGTCGAGAAGGACGAAGCCTCGAAGGACCGGCTTGCCCGGCTGGAGAAGGAGCTTGCCGATCTCGAGGAGGAATCGAGCGAGCTGACCACGAAATGGCAGGCCGAAAAGCAGAAGCTCGGCCTTGCCGCCGACCTGAAGAAGCAGCTCGACGAGTCGCGCAACGAGCTGGCGATCGCACAGCGCAAGGGCGAGTTCCAGCGCGCCGGCGAGCTCGCCTACGGCAAGATCCCGGAGCTGGAGAAAAAGCTCAAGGAAGCGGAAGCGCAGGACGGCAAGACCGGCATGGTGGAAGAAGTGGTCACGCCCGACCATGTCGCGCATGTCGTGTCGCGCTGGACCGGCATTCCGGTCGACAAGATGCTGGAAGGGCAGCGCGAGAAGCTCTTGCGCATGGAAGACGAGATCGGCAAGCGGGTCGTTGGCCAGGGCGAAGCCGTGCAGGCGGTGTCCAAGGCCGTGCGGCGCGCCCGCGCCGGACTGCAGGATCCGAACCGGCCGATCGGCTCGTTCATGTTCCTCGGTCCGACCGGCGTCGGCAAGACCGAGCTCACCAAGGCGCTGGCCAGCTTCCTGTTCGACGACGAGACCGCGCTGGTGCGCATCGACATGTCGGAGTTCATGGAGAAGCACTCCGTCGCCCGGCTGATCGGCGCGCCTCCCGGCTATGTCGGTTACGAGGAAGGCGGCGCGCTGACCGAAGCGGTGCGTCGTCGTCCCTATCAGGTCGTGCTGTTCGACGAGATCGAGAAGGCGCATCCGGATGTGTTCAACGTGCTCCTGCAGGTGCTCGACGACGGTCGGCTGACCGATGGCCAGGGCCGCACGGTCGACTTCCGCAACACGCTGATCATCATGACGTCGAATCTCGGCGCCGAATATCTGGTCAATCTCAGCGACGACCAGGATGTCGATGCCGTGCGCGACGAGGTGATGAGCGTGGTGAAGGCCTCGTTCCGGCCGGAGTTCCTCAACCGCGTCGACGAGGTGATCCTGTTCCACCGGCTGCGCCGTCAGGACATGGACCGCATCGTCGAGATCCAGCTCAAGCGGCTGGAGAACCTGCTTACCGATCGCAAGATCACGCTGTCGCTGGATCATGACGCGATCGAGTGGCTGGCCTCGAAGGGCTATGATCCGGCCTATGGCGCCAGGCCGCTGAAGCGGGTGATGCAGAAGGAGCTGCAGGACCCGCTGGCGGAAAAGATCCTGCTCGGCGAGATCCTGGACGGTTCGACGGTCAAGGTCACCGCGGGCTCCGACCGGTTGAACTTCCGCTCGAAGCCGACCGTGGTGGCGACGGAAGCCGCCGCCTGATCACCATCGAACGTTCAATGAACGCGAAGCGCGTCGCACCGGACTGGGGCGGCGCGCTTTGTTATTCCCGGTGATCGCGCATAATCGGCTGCCGATTCGAATGGCTGGAAGGACTCGATGACGCTCGACGACTACAACGGCTTCTGTGCGTCGCTGCCCGCCACGACGCATGTCGTTCAGTGGGGTGGCGCCCACGTCTGGAAGGTCGGCGGCAAGGTGTTCGCCATCGGCGGCCGAAACGAGGGCGGCGGGCTGTTCGTCACCTTCAAATGTTCCGAGATGGCTTATGACGTGCTGAAAGATCAGCCAGGCTGCCGGCCGGCGCCTTATCTCGCCTCGCGAGGCATGAAATGGATCCAACGTCAGACAAGCCAAAGCATGGATGATGCGGCACTCAGGGATTATCTGCGCGAGAGCCATCGCTTGGTGGTGCTGAAGCTGACGAAACTGGTGCGCGGGGAACTGGGGCTGCGCTGACATTCGTTCGGTATCATTGTGAAACGCCGGAAAACCGCCATCTTCATGCCCGGTTCATATTGGAACCTTAATTTGGGTGACTGGTTTGCTGGCGAAGATTCGCCCGCCAAGAGCCTCGTGACCGGAGAGTTGGACCCCCATGCTGCGCTTGATCTTCTCCCTTTCGGCACTCGCGGCCGGGCTGGTGTCTTCCAGTGCGTTCGCCACGCCGAGCGCGGATGGTGCGGTGCAGGCGACGAGGCCCGCCCAGCGTGGCGCGCTGGTGCTGGCGCAGGAAGGCAATATCGACATCTATTACGACGCCAGGGGCAACCGCGTGCTGGTCGATGCCGACACCGGCAAGGTGATCGCCATCCAGCCGCCTGGGAGCAGGCTCGACCGCCGCGCGCTGCGCCGGCAGATGCGCATGCAGGAACTCGGCCGCGCGCCGGCCGAGGACGACGACCGCTATTATCTCGACAATCCCGAGGACATGGCCCGCTTCCGCCGCCGGCAACTGGAGGAGAACGGCCGCGTCATCCCGCCGCCGGTCGATGAATACGATGCCAACGGCGACAATTCCGTCGATGCCTATCCGCCCGCGCCCAACAATGACGAAGGCTACGCCACCACCTATCCGGAGGCGCCGAAGTCCAACACCATCAAGCGCCAGCCGCTGAATGAGGCGTCGATCGATCCGGAGCAGCCGGGCCAGGGCGAGGTGCTGCAGACCAACCCTGACGCCCAGCCATCGCTGCCGCCCAATACAGGCGGCAAGGCGACGGTCGATCCGTCGCTGTCGCTCGGGGTGCGCCAGGACGTCGCCGCGCTGCAGGTGCTGCTCGATCGTGGCGGCGCTTCGCCGGGCGTGATCGACGGGCGCTTCGGCTCCAATGTCGACAAGGCGCTGGCCGCCTACAACGAAATAAACGGCACCAATCTGAAATCCACCGACGCTGTCGGCATCCAGGCGGCGCTTGCCCAGTCGGGCGGCGATCCCTTTGCCAACTATACGATCACGCCGGAAGACGTGGCCGGCCCGTACGTCGCCTCGATCCCCGAGGACTACAGCCAGAAGGCCAAGCTCAACTGCATGTGCTACACCTCGGTTACCGAGGCGCTGGCCGAGCGCTTCCACATGGACGAGACCTATCTTAAGTCGATCAACAAGGGCGTTGACTTCAATCGCCCCGGCACGACGATCAAGGTCGCCAATTTCGGCAAGCTGGTCTCGACGCCGGTAACGCGTATCGTCGCCGACAAGACCAAGAAGGAAGTCTATGCGTATGATGGCAGCGGCAAGCTGGTCGCGGCCTATCCGGCGACCATCGGTTCGGCCGACACGCCGTCGCCGACCGGCATCCATGCCGTTTCGCGCATCGCGCTCGACCCGAACTACACCTACAACCCGAACATCAATTTCAAGCAGGGCCAGAACGACAAGATCCTCACCGTCCCGCCGGGACCGAACGGTCCGGTCGGCTCGGTCTGGATCGCGCTCGACAAGCCGACCTACGGCATCCACGGCACGCCCGACCCCTCCAAGATCGGCAAGACCGAGAGCCATGGCTGCGTGCGCCTGACCAACTGGGATGCACGAGAGCTCGCCAAGCTTGTGTCGCCGGGCGTCACGGTGGAGTTCGTCGGCGGAGCAACAATCGCTGAGGTCGGCGGGACTTCAACCGATGAGTTTACGCAGCAGTAAGCTGCGCGGCGCGGCAGCGTAGATAAGCTGCACCAGAAGACGATGCTGAGCAGCGGCGTGATCAGGCAAAGCGCCGCGCCGACCGCCCACAGAATCTGCGCCTTGACGATGCGATTGTAGACGGTGCGCCGTGTACCGCCGTCGACATCCTCGGCCGACCATGCCGTTTCTGTCGGCATACCACCAGCTCGCAAACAGCGTGGCGCCAAGCATCAGCAGGTTCAGCCAGTAGACCAGCACCGCGATCCTGAATTCCAGGAAATCGGCCAGTAGGTCGGTCGAGAACGGCAGCAGCGCGATGAAGGCAAGAAAACACAGGTTGAGCGTCGCCAGCCTGCGGTCCGATCTTGCGATCAGGCCATGCTGCGCCTGCTGGCCAAACCAGAAGATGGTGAGCGTCAGGAAACTCAGCGCATAGGTCAGGAACCGTGGCGCCAGCGCGAGGATCGCGGCACCAGCTCGCCTTCCGAGTGCACCGCCTCATGCGACGGCACCCTGATCTCCAACACGATCAAGGTCAGCGCTATGGCGAAGACGCCGTCGGTTATGCCGACGATCCTTCCGCCGACGGTTCGAGCGGCCGCTTCATGGCTTCCCCCTCTCACGCATGATGGTGGAACCTAGCACGCCACCGGCGGTTTGCATCAGGATTGAGCCCGCCTCGCCATCCGGTGCTGAATCAAAGAGACTGGGCATGATGTCGTCCGAAAACCGCTTCACACTTTTCGGCAACGTGCTCTGTCGTCTGGTTTCAAGAACAGCGATGCCCTGGCTTGTTGTTGCGCCCACATGAGGGGTTTAAGCAGGTATCTCATGTCATCCGCGAACGAAACCATTGCCGATTCGCATTCGCCCGCGCGGGCGAACGGCACGTTCTGTCCTCAGACGCGGCGGAAATTCGTTCTGGTGGCGGCGATCCTCGCCTCGGCGCTCGGCTTCATCGACGGGTCGATCCTGGCAATCGCGATGCCCGCATTGCGTGTGGATCTCGGTGCCAGCCTGGCCGAAGCGCAGTGGATTTCCAACGCCTATGCGCTGACGCTGTCGGCGCTCATCCTGGCGGGCGGCGCCGCCGGCGACCGGTTTGGATTGCGGCGCGCCTTCGTGACCGGCATCGCGCTGTTCATCGCGGCTTCACTAGCCTGCGCGGTGGCACCCAACCCGGCCATATTGATTGCCTTCCGCGCCATCCAGGGCATCGGCGCGGCGATCATGGTGCCGGGCAGCCTCGCCATCATCGCCAAGGCCTATCCGAAGAAGGAGCGCGGCCGGGCGATCGGCATCTGGGCCGCCGCGTCGGCGCTGACCACCGCGCTCGGTCCCGTTCTGGGCGGCTTCGTCTTGACGACCTTCGGCAATGGTGTCTGGCGCGCGATCTTCGCCATCAACCTGCCGCTTGGACTGATCTCGATCTATCTGCTTCTGGCCAAGGTGCCGGCCGACCAGCCGACTGAAAAGCGCAGCCTCGATCTCGGGGGCGCGGCGCTGGCGACGCTGGCGTTCGGATCGTTGGCCTATGGATTGACGGCGATGAACGCCGAGGGCGGCGGGATGATGGCCGGGCCGGCGATCATCGCCGGCGTCGTCCTGCTTTTCGTCTTCATCCTCTACGAGCGCTGGCAGCGCGAGCCGATGATCGATCTCGGCCTGTTTCGCATCAGCGCCTTCGCCGGCGCCAATCTGGCGACCTTCTTCCTCTATTTCGCGCTGTCGGCGAACCTTTTCTACCTGCCGATGGTCCTGATCGCGGGCTGGGGGTTGAGCTCGGCCGAGGTCGGATTCATCTTCCTGCCGTTGTCGGCATCGATCGCGTTGCTGTCAGGGCCGGTCGGCCAGTGGTCCGACAAGATCGGCCCGCGTCTGCCGATCGCCGCCGGCAGCTTCATCGTCGCCATCGCCTTTGCCGGGCTCGCCTTGCTCTCTCATGCCGGCATCCATCGTTTCTGGACCGGGGCCTTTCCGCTGATGGCCTTGATGGGGCTTGGCATGGCGCTTGTGGTGTCGCCGCTGTCGACGGCGGTCATGACCTCGGTCGAAGACAAAGACACGGGGGCTGCGTCAGGCATCAACAATGCCGTCTCGCGCGTCGGCGGGTTGATCGCGGTGGCGGCGATGGGCTCGCTGGCGGCTTTCGTCTATGCACGACTGACCGGCAACCCTGTCGGTATTCCCGGTTTCGGCGAGCCGCCCGCAGCCGGCCTGGCGGCCAATCTCGATGCATTGCGGATTACGGCAAGCGATTCGGCTTTTGCCGCGGTCGCCGCTGTCACGACATTGCTTTGCGTGTTGTCGTCGATCGTCGCCTGGCTCACCGTGCCCGGGCAGGCGTCACCCTGGCCGCGGCAAGGCGACCATTCAGGCGAATAGTTCAACAATTTTCGCGGCTAATTTACGCGACTAATTGGGAAGCTGCGAATCCGTCTTGGCGCTGGCAACCTTCAGCGCGTTGCCGTCTTCCTGCTTCAGAAGATCGTCGATGCGCTCGCGCTCGCGCTTGAAAGCGACGAGATCGTCGCCCTTCAGCACCTTGCCCACCGGCAGACGCACGCGCATCGGGTCGACCTTGGTGCCGTTGACGATCAGCTCGTAGTGAAGATGCGGACCGGTGGCGAGACCGGTCTGGCCGAGATAGCCGATCACCTGGCCCTGGCGCACGCGCATCCCGGGTTCGATGCCCTTGGCGAAAGCGCTCTGGTGATTGTAGGAGGTCTCGTAGCCATTGGCGTGGCGGATGATGATCTGCTTGCCGTAGCCGCCGGCCCAGCCGACCTTCTCGACGACGCCGTTGCCCGCGGCGATGATCGGCGTGCCGATGGGCGCCGCCCAGTCGACACCGGTATGCATGCGCACATAGCCCAGAATCGGATGCCGCCGCGCGCCGAAGCCGGAGCGGAACTTGCCGGCGGGCAGCGGATTGCGCAGCAGGAACTGCTGGGCGCTCGAACCGTTTTCGTCGAAATAGTCGGTGCTTCCGTCCTGCATCTGGAAGCGGTAGAAATTCTTCGTCTGGCCGCCGAAGGTTGCCGATACATAGAGCAGGTCGGAATTGTCGGAGGTCTGGTCGTCGCCGTCGGGCTGCGAGAACAGGACCTCGAGGCGGTCGGCCGGCGAAATGCGCGACTGGAAATCGACGTCGGAGGCCAGAAGCTTGATCAGCTTCTGCGTCATCGCTTTCGACATGCCGTAGGAATAGGCGGCGCGATAGATGCCGTCATAGATATTGGGAAGATTGCCGCGCACCACGACGGGCTGCGAATCATCGAACGCCGTCAGGAGTTCGGGATTGGCCTCCGGCTCCTGCGCCGGCACATACTGGCCGCGGTCGTCAAGCGCGATGGTGACGATGTGGGTCGTCTTGTCATAGACGCTGGTGCGCACGACCTTGGCGATGTCGCCGCGCACTTCAAGACCGACGCGCAGCACCGTTCCGGCCTTCAGCGCCGGGGCGTTCAACAGCTTGCCGATCGCCTCCGCCATGCCGGTCGCGTCATCGCCGGTGTAGCCCGAATCGGCAAAGGCTTCGGCGATATCGGTATCCTTGGTGAAGGGAATGATTTCCTCGGCGAAGGCCGGCGCCTGATCGTCCGGCGTGGCCCGCGGCGCCACCGAAACATTCTCCTGCGTGATCTTCACGTCATAGGAGCCGGCCATCGATTCGGCGAAGGCGTCGCCGAATCGCTGCGGATCGACATAATGCAGCGCTGCCACCTGGACGGCGCCGTCGCTCAGGCCGTTGCTGGCGTCGCGCACCACCTTTTCCACCTCGTCGGCGGAAAGGTCGCTCTTTTCGTCGAAGGAAGCCGTCTCGATCGGAAAATCGACCGTCTTCAGGCTCATCTCGCTTTCGACCTTGGCACCGTAAATCTGCCCGGCGGCCGCGGCGGCCGTTGCCGGTTGCGCATTGTCGTCGCCGTCGTCGCCGAACACCTGCATCGGGTCGAATGGCGGGTAGGGGCGGTTGGTGGTGTGGCCGGCGGCCAAGGCCATCTTGATCTGCACGAAAGGCATGGTGTGGATAACGTCACGGTCGCCGACCTTGGTGACCATCGACACTTCCATGCGACGCCGGTCCTTTGCCCGGGCGATCTGGCGGGGCGCTACCAGTCTTGTGGTCTTTGCCTGCTCGCCCGAATCATCGCCGCCGCCGGCAAGGCTGATGAGCTCGGCGATTTCGGGCGGGGTCGCCAGTTGCTGGCGGCCATCAAGGGCGGCAAACAGGGCCACGCCCATCAAAACACTCGATGTAACGCCGGTAAGGAACGTGCCCGACAACCAGCGCGCCGAAA